>CAZWZF010000037.1:0-46498 GCA_964638715.1 uncultured bacterium
TCACCCCTAAATGGGGTTCTGGCTCTTATTTGTTGATGAAATGCTATTAACATGTCACCCCTAAAGGGGTTGGATTATAAATAATTGATATAAATATTGTCAAATCATGCTGATTACTTAATTATTATTGCATTCATTATAAAATTTATCATTCAATTAGAAAAATGTGTATAAGGGTGAGGGCAACGCCGCTGGGTGAGTTTGTTTTTTTATATTTATTCGCTCTGTAAGAGCATAATTCCTTAAAAAAGGTAACTACAATGGCCCATTCATATTGTCGGATTGTTATTCATCTTGTATTTAGTACAAAAAATCGCTGTTCATTAATTACAGATGATATTCGAGAAGAATTACACGCTTATATGATTGGAATTCTTCGACATCTTAACAGTCCATCTATCCGCATAAATTCAACATCAGATCATGCACATATTCTTTTTCTGCTTTCGAAAAAACATGCTGTAGATTTTGTAATAGAGGAACTCAAGAAAAGTTCATCAAAATGGATAAAAGCAAAAGGAACTGAGTTTACTGATTTCTATTGGCAATTTGGATATGCCGCATTTTCAGTCGGGCAAAAAGGAGTAGATAATGTTGTTAAATATATAGAAAACCAAAAAGAACATCATCAAACTATATCATTTGCAGATGAAGTGCGAGAATTATTTCGAATGGCTGGTGTCGAATTTGATGAAAAGCATTTTTTTGATTGAGGAATTATGCTCTTACAGAGCGTAAAATATTTAGTTATCTATTCTCCCAGCAGCGTTGCCGTGGGCTATGGAATTAATGCGGAATAGAGTTTTGCAATAAAATCAAAGTTGTAATTTTGTTGGGGAGAATGCATTAGTTATCATAAGGTTTTACAAGAGCCTGTTAAAATAATAACTTTTATCATTCTAATCTAAACCTAATCCCTAACCCAAATAAATTGGAAAATTGTTAAGTTTTCGGTTTTCAGTTTTCAGTTTTCAGATTGGGTCACTATGATGATATAAATAATGACTTTTTTGTTCGGATTTGGTTGCTAACTGACTAATATTCAGGAAAAATAGAATGGGATGGAAGTTGACCCAACTTCCATCCTACCGATGCTGAAAACTGAAAACCGAAAACTTAACACCTATTTATAAGTATCTTTTACCAACAGCGGCATTGTCTTGTATGGTGCAAAAGTTATGTTGTATCCGGGAGTTTCGTCGAGTTCCACCTCTGCGCTGGTTAGCACTACGTCCAGAACGTGGCCGCCTTTGGTGCGGTCGTCGGATATGAAGTGCAGGTGGTAATTGGCGGCGTTGGCGTTGCCCAGGAAATCTGGCATCCAGAAACCGACCATTGTGCCATTGACGTCTGTGTAATCAAATGTCGCCTGCTCTTTTATCGCGTCGGATAACAGTGGATATGGTTTTTTGTATGGGCCAACGCTGCGCACTTTAATGCTTTTAGCCTTGCATTTAATGCGGATGGCATAAGGCAGGTCGCTGCGCGGACGCAAGCCATCAATATATTTTTTCAAGTCAATGATAGTTGTATCAATATTCAGACTTCCCTTTACGTCGGAGTCAAAGGTTGTAATGGCATAAAATGGACTGCCAGCATTGTCGGCTTCTTCGGTAACGGCTCCGGTTTTTGCCACCCTGTATATTTTGCCGTCAATAATAATCATCTCACCATCCAATCTTTCAAATGTCCCTAATCCAATATTGCCTTTTGTCTTGATATTCTTAACGATATCCACACTGTCGTAATTCCCCGCCAGCAGCGCTTCAATGGTGGATCCCTGGTAGAGCGTTTCCTTATCAATCGCCTGTTGCGGATAACCGCACAACAAAGCTGATAAGATAACCGCGATTAATAACAGATGTTTCATACTTTTCTCCCTGATGTGAATTATTAATTAATTGTAAAGGTAAGTAGTGATATTTTCAAGGGTAATTAACAGATAGTAAAAAATTAACATGGATAGATAGGATATTTTTATATTGTTTTGTAGTTAAAATCCGAATTAATTAAAAGGTGAATTAAGGTACTAATATCCTTTTTATCCTGTTAATCGATGTAAAATAGATATAATTTAAAACAAAGAAAGCTGTTTCTCTTCGTATCCCTGCTTATATGCTTGTATGATATCCTTCATATTGTATAGTATTCCCCGGCTTTCACATTCTTGCTGGAATATTTGCTGCAGTTCTTTTGCGCGCGGCGACGGGCATTCGTAGGCGTTGCCGAATTGCCGGATATATTTATCTTTCATGCCGGAAAAAAGTGCGTCGAGTTTGTCGTAGTACCACTGAGATTGATTCATTCGCAGCGTAACGCCAAAACCCGGATAGATGAATTTTGCGCCGCTCTCATATCCGCGCCGCACTATTTCGCGAATGTTGTCATTACTATCCGTTATGAATGGCAGCACCGGCATTAGCAGAATACCGGCAAATATCCCGTTATCGGTAAGGCTTTTTACCGCCGCGAAACGTCGTGATGACAGGTTAACATGCGGTTCAATTTTTTGACATAATCCGTCATCCGACGCGGTAATGGTTAACTTTATCAGTACCGGCGAATGGATTTGTATCTCCCGCAAAATATCAATATCACGGGTAACCAGTTCGCTCTTGGTGGCAATCGCAATTCCAAACCGGTGAGCGTTAATCAATTTCAACGCACCCCGCGTTAAGCAAAGCTCTTTCTCAAACAGATTATACGGGTCGCTCATTGCCCCGGTGCCGATAACTCCTTTTTTACGCTTTGATATCAATTCGCGCTCAATAATAGCCAGCGCATCCTCTTTTATCCGCACCTCGTCAAAGTTCTCAACATGATAACATTCGCTGCGACTGTCACAATAAATACATCCGTGACAGCACCCCTTATAGATGTTCATGGTGTAATTATGCCCAAACCAGGAACAACCAGTGTTATAGGAGGATATTATCGTTTTGGCGGGAATTGTTTGCAAGGGAAGGGTTCCTTTTTATTCGTCTATCAGAGTTTTTGAAAATATTAATTTTACAGCAGACATAATTTCTGACCATTTTATATCTTTGACGTAGCTGTAACTGTTTTTGTAACGATTCCAATAGTTTGTCATAGAAGTGCTATTTTCGATTTCGCTAAGGATTTTCTCAAATTTATCTAATAAATCATAAGTACCACGCTTTTTAGTCGTAGCACAAAGAGCAATATTTAATATACTGGCATCATAGTTCATGCTTGACAGAAGGTAGATATCATAGAAATCTCTCATTCTTGTGTTTGTAACACTTCTTGATATAACAGTTTCCAGTTTTTCAGCAAGTATAGTTTCAATGTTATATGCGATTACGTTGATGTATCTGTTTTCAAACATTAATTTGAAATGATATTTAATTTCCTTGGGTGTAATTTCTTCTCCTGTTGTAATATCTACTTTAATGTTAAGTTTTATTTTGTCAAAAACAGATTCAATTGATAATCGGATACCTTCATATTCATCTTCTTCTCGAATTTCAATAATATTTAATAATTTCATTTCTACAGAATCATTAAGTTGAATTGATAATATTTCATCAAACATCTTTCTGATATTATCTGATGAAACTGGCCAACTTTTAATGGTAGCGTCCATATCGATAGTTGACCTGTTATCAACTCCTACTATTGCGGCTACAAGCATACCACCTTTTAATATGAAATTATTGTGATATTCAGACATAGCTATACGCTCAAGCAATCTTTCAAGCATATAATTCCTTAAAAGTATTTGTGGATCAATGTTTTTATTTCTTGCCATATTATTAATGAGTGCTTTTAACTGGATTGCAGTTTTCATAACAATACCTCTAAATAAGTTCTAATCAATTTAGTTACCCGAAATAATTTAGCATATTCCATTAATTTTGAGATGTCTTTGTCGCTACGTTTAGCATATCTTTTTAAAGCATCTGATAAGACAGCAATATCAATTTTATTCCTGCTTCTTGTAATATCGCAAATTGTTCTTTCCATATCATAAGTTACAATATCATTGCCAAAAGGCGAAGCTGCAGTAAATAGACCAATTCCATGATATTTTTTGTTGATCGAATAAACAATCAACCCCTCATTCTTTAAGTTTTTAGTATTATAACCGATTGGAACTGTTACACTATAGGTTAATGGATCTCTATCTGAAAGGTCATGTAAAAATAATGCTGTATCATGAGAATATACAATTGCAGGTTTTCTATGTTGCAAATAATACATTTTGTCTGCCAAAGAATCTGGAGACATGTATACACCCTGGTCAATTCTTACAAGAACTCCAGTTTTAACCATTTGCGTTAGATAGATTTTGGGGATACCTTCTGCGACAATATCTTTCGTGAAAATCACCCCATTACTATCCTTAATTCTATTTTCTAAATTAACATAGAAACTCAATTGCTTCACCTGCATTTTACTTTTATGCTAACATTATAAATATATTTAGCATAAAAGTAAATAGAAGGAGCTGTTTTATACCAGAAAAATGAAAGATATTGTTTACAGCAGGGAGTTCCATTGCCGTTTTCCATAAAGAACTCTGATTATTGTCACAGTATTATCATTCTCGGTGACAACATAAAATACGATGTAGTTATCAACTATCAACCTTCGTATTCCCTGTGCCGCAAGCAATTCATCTGATACTGTCATATTTCGCGTTGGCATTTCAACCAAACTCATTACTGCATCTTTGATTTTTGTAATTAGTTTTATCGCTGTGTCTGGTTCGAGTAGTTCTTTTGCAATGTAGTCTGCGATTTTATGTAAATCTTCTGCTGCCGGTTCAGTGATTAAGATATGGTATCGTTTCATTTCGTTAAGTTGCTTTCAATTTTTTCAAACACATCGGCAGCTGCTGATACCTTACGCTTCTTCATAGCATTCATCCCTTCATTCAGCAAACCATGCAGTTCAAACATACCAATCAACTTTTCATAGGTTTCGATACTCATCACCGCCAAATCACCCTGTCCATTTTTAGTAATATAAACAGGTTCAGAATATTTATGGCAAAACTCCGAAATTTCATTGTACTTATTTCTCAAATCAGAACTGGGCATAATCTTTGGCATAATTTTCACCTTTTGAAGTAATATATGCATATTATATCAATATTTGCATATATTTGCAAGGTGTGTTAATTCTGTTATTTGTATTTGTTAAAGATTTCTTTCATTTTAACGGATTTTTCAATATACCAGTCAAAAATTGATTGCCATTGTTGTTCGTTTTTTAAATCTCCATTAGTATTGCATATTATCCTGCTTGCTTTTTTATCAGGTAATTCTTGCCAATTCATAGTAAAACCTAAATCTTTTTCAATTTTATCTTTATTATTCATAAAATGAGTAAATAATACCTTATCGTCTGGTATATAAACTTCAATACCTATTCCTTTTCTATTGCCATTTGTTTTGGAGTTTATTGTTAGTTCTATATGAGCATCAGAAATACCTACATATAAATTATACCAATGTTGAGGTTGAGCTTTTCCTAAATTTATTGGAAAATTTTTATTTTTTGCATAATCAATAAAATTTTGCCAGAATTTTAACTGCAATTGTTTTGTTAGTGTAAAGTCACCTGTATTTTTTATGGTTTTCTGCCAATTATTAGGTTTAGAAACAATGTTAAATTTTGGTGCTGGTAGAGAATTATCAATTTGCCAAAGTTCAATCTCTATTAAAAATACACCTATTTCCTCATCAGTATGTTCATTAAGCCATTCGACAGCTTGCCTATGCTCATCACGAGCTTGTTTTACAATCCATATAATAACATCAGCATTTTTACCAGCCGCATAAGTTATTATTTTGCCTAAATGGTCATGGTCTGTACTTGATAATTGGTTTTCAATAATTATTTTACGACGTGTACCTTCTTCTTCAGCAAAAATATCAATGCTAAAGTTACCTACTGCTGATTCGCATATTGCAGATTCGGTATCAATATCGAGTTCAATAGCATCACCAAGCATTGATAAATTTTCTGATACCCATTTAGAAAAATCTTTTTCTTCATGAGCCCATAATGTCCTTAAATCAACTATTTTTTTTAGATTTCCGATACTTGACATCTATAAGTCTCCTTCTACTCTACCCCACCCACATACTCCAACTTCACTATCGTTTCCACGTGCCATGTTTGCGGGAACATGTCTATTGGCTGGATGGCGGTTATTTTGTAACCGAGTGCTTCCAGGTCGCCGAGGTCGCGGGCCAGGGTGGCGGGGTCGCAGGATATCATGATTATGGTTTCAGTACCGAGTTCTTTTATTATGCTCAGCGCCTGGCGGCCTACTCCCTTGCGGGGCGGGTCGACTATCGCTACGTCCAGTTCGCGGCCTTTGCGCAGCATGCGCTGAAGGATTACCTCAACCTTTCCTTCGTAAATGGTGACGTTATGGATGGCGGAGCGGGCGAGGTTGTTGTCGGCGTCGCGGATGGCGCCGGGGTGTTCCTCGATGCCGAATGAGCGGTTGGCGCCGCGGGCAAGCGGCAGCAGGAAGGTGCCAACGCCGCAATACAGGTCGGCAAACAGCTTTTCTTTCATGTCGCCGGTAAACTCGCGGGCAACTTCCAGCATTTTCACAGCCTGTTCGCTGTTTACCTGGAAAAACGATTCCGCAGAGACGAGGAAGTTCTCAGTGCCTAATTGCTGGGTGAATTTCAACTGGCCTTCCACCGGCAGGGCAAAGGTGCGGCGAACTACTGATTTTCCGCGTACCTGCGACCATAATATTCCGGCGATATTGGGGAGTTCCGCGCGCAGATATTTCGCGGCTTCGACCATATCTTCGCTTTTCTCCCAGCAAACCAGGATAATCATGGCTTCGTTGTTGTGGGGAGCAACCCGGATGATGAGTTGTGCCAGCGGCAGGTTGAATTTTTCCGTCGCATTCTCCACCGCGCGCAATATTTCGTTGCTCAGCGGATGCTGAATGGGACAATCATCAACGGGCAAAAATCCGTTATCTTCATCAATGTGGTAACCCAGGCGAATTTTTCCGTCGATGGTGCCGGCGATAAACTCAGCCTTGTTACGGTAATTCCATGGATTTTCCATGCCGATGGGGTCATTGATGGTAAAATCGCTGATGCGGCCAATACGCTGCAGGCTGTCGGCAATGAAACTTTTCTTCGCTTCTAACTGGGCGGCGTAGTTGATATGCTGCAGTTGGCATCCGGCGCATTTTCCATAATGCGGGCACGGGGGTGCTACTCTATCCGGTGACGGTTTGGTCAGGTTGATGACCTTCGCCTTGCCATAGCTGCGGCTGATGCGGGTTACTTCCACTTCTGCTTCTTCACCGGTGGCGGTGTAGGGGATAAACAGCGTGAATCCGTCGGGGTGGGCGACACCATCGCCGCCTGCGGCAATAGAATCGATAGTTACAGACAGGCGGTCGCCTATCTCGAAAGTGCGTTGCGGGGGTTCGTCGCTTGCCATGATTTCTTTTCTTAGCTCCTGTTGAACTTATTTTATCATAAAATAAGCAAATAGGCGGGGCATTTCGTAAAAAAGATGCCCCGCCATTGGTTTTTGGGTTATTTCGCCTATTTCAAGTTATAGAATGCGCTCATGCCGGCGAAGAGAGCGGATGAACCTAACTCTTCTTCGATGCGGAGCAACTGGTTGTATTTTGCTACGCGGTCGGTGCGGCTTGGTGCGCCGGTCTTGATTTGACCACAATTGGTGGCAACGGCCAGGTCGGCAATGGTGGCATCTTCAGTTTCGCCAGAGCGGTGTGAAGAGATAGCGGTGAAGTTCGCGCGCTTTGCCATTTCGATTGCTGCCAGGGTTTCGGTCATGCTGCCAATCTGGTTAACTTTAATCAGGATGGAGTTGCCCAGGCCTTTTTCGATGCCCATGTTCAGGCGGTCGGTGTTGGTAACAAACAGGTCGTCGCCGACTAACTGGATTTTCTTGCCCAGTACGTCAGTCAGCATTTTCCAACCGTCAAAGTCATCTTCGCTCATGCCGTCTTCCAGGCTGATGATGGGATAGTTAGCTGCCAGGTCGGCCCAGAACTCTACCATCTGTTCGCTGGTTTTGAACATGTTTGATTTCCAGAAATAATACTGGCCTTCTTTGCCGGCTTTTTTGCCTTCTTCATAAAGTTCGGTGGTGGCAGGGTCCATAGCGATGCGAATCTGGTCGCCAGGTATGTAGCCAGCCTTGTTGATGGCTTCCATGATTACGTCCAGGGCTTCCTGGTTGCTCTTCAGGTTCGGTGCATATCCGCCTTCGTCGCCAACTGAAGTGCTGTAGCCTTTTGATTTCAGCACGCCCTTCAGGGTATGGAAGATTTCAGCGCCCCAGCGCAGGCATTCGGAGAATGATTCAGCGCCAACCGGCATAATCATGAATTCCTGCAGGTCAACGGAGTTGTCAGCGTGCTTACCGCCGTTGATGATGTTCATCATCGGTACTGGCAATGTGCGGGCTGATACGCCGCCGATATATTTGTACAGGGGCATGCCCAATGAAGCGGCAGCGGCTTTTGAAACAGCCATTGATACGCCGAGGATAGCGTTTGCGCCCAGGTTGCCCTTGTTATGGGTTCCATCGAGTTCAATCATTAATTCGTCGATTTCTACCTGTTCGCAAGCTTCCATACCTTCTATTTCCAATGCTAATACTTCGTTGATGTTATTAACAGCTTTGGAAACGCCGAGGCCGCGGTAACGCTCTTTGTCGCCATCGCGCAACTCTACAGCTTCGTATTGACCGGTGGATGCACCGGACGGAACAGCAGCACGGCCAAGGGTGCCGTCTTCTAATACCACGTCGACTTCAACAGTCGGGTTGCCGCGGGAGTCAAGAATCTCGCGCGCCAAAACTTGTTCAATAATCACTGGATTTCCCCTTTAAAAGTAACTTTAACGCCTCGCAGCGTTGATAGTAAATAATCAGGCACAATTTGCCCCGAGGTATTATAGCAAATTTATTGGGATTTTAATAGAGATGGGGGAAGGGGTTAATTGACAATTGACAATTGAGAATTAACGCAGGTTCTTGCAAAATCTAAATTTTAATTGTTTCAAATTGTAATTTGTGTGTTCAGGGACTGACACCGAGTGGCAAAGCCATGACGGTGTCTGTCCCATCGGGTTGCAACAAAATTTTGCAATAGTGTCTGAGAATTATTTTAGTGGATTGGATTCTATATTGTTTAAGTATATGAATTATGTATATTAAATTATTGTAAACCCAATATTACTTAAATAATCATAGATTGGATCGTAAAAAGTTGGATTTCGTGTTGGATCTTCGACATCACCATATGGAACAACAATCACCATTCCTTGTCGTGCACGAGTTAAAAGAACTCGATAAGCATTCTTCTGATAAATTTTACGCTCTTCTTTTTTTATGTGCATCCATCTATTTCCACAAAAAGACCAGTTTTCCCAACCGTTATGTGAATATCTAAAATCAGCATCCCAAGTTACACATGCCCAATCAAGTTCTAACCCTTGCACATCAAATTCCGTTGCAACATCTTCAAGATAGTATGATGATCGTACATCATCTTTACCATCAAGAAACCAATGTATTGGATCTATTGGAGATTTTACATCTATAGCGTGGGGTTTTAATCGTTCTGCTTGAGAAGATACAACAATACCATAACGTTCTGAACCACGCGCTTGATTTTTTAGCCATTGTTTTGCTTTTTTTAAATCACGAGTTAGTACAATTGGATAATTTATTTTAACTTTATCAAGTGTTTTTTTTGCTTGGTCGATATTTAAATCGAGTAGGTGTTTAAATAATAATGAAACATCTTCTGCTCTGAATGAACGCATTGATACTGATAGATGAAGCTCATCTTTATATTTAACATTATCACGAGATTTAAGTTCTTTTAACACAGATCCGGCGCCATATTCACTGTCCATAAGTTTAGATGAGATATAAATATTCCAATGTTGAAACGACTTTTGTAATGATTCGATCCATTCACTTATGCCTGCTTCTCCAGTATTAATTTCCTGCCCACCACCTACAAGACATACAATTACTGCCCAATCGGAATGGCGATTGAGGCAAGATATTAAAAATTCCGGCTCAGATTGATTAAAATTAGAGATACCTTTTTTTTGTTGCATGAAATTAGTAGTTTGTTCAATATTCCATGCTCGCTGCGCTTCATCAAAAAGTGCAACATGTTCTATAGGGGGTGATTTAGGATCAATGAGACATTCATCACGAAAATGATGAACATTTTGAATAAAAGCCTTAACTTCACTCATAGCCTCATTTTTCTTAACCTTAATCCCACGTTCTTTTTCCCGTATAACTTTATCTCGAGCCAATGCTTCGCGAAGTATTGCAACAAGAGGACCATTACCAGAAAGAAAAACACTATACAGATCATTATTTTTATCAATATGTGATGTAGCAATATTAAGTCCAACTAATGTTTTACCTGCCCCAGGAACACCTGTTACAAAACAAATGGCTTTTTTTGAGGTGTCTCTTGATAATTGAATAATATCAGAGATTGCATCTGAAGTTTGACTTAAGTTTATAGCGCTTGCATCATTACGAGAGATATCTTGGACAGAATGACCATTATATAAAGCCATTGCTGCCTCAATAATTGTAGGTGTTGGATGATATCGTCCATTAATCCAATCATCAGAATTAATGTCATTTCCATCAGTGAATTGTAAAACTTTTTCAATAACAAGTTCGAGCGATTTAGAATTACTAATGATAGGTGATATTAATTTATCATTGTGTGGTGTTGTAGCTATAATTACATCTTTATTTTGTGCATGTGTAGATATTAATATTGGTGCAATATAATGTTCATGACTGATTTCATGGAAATTTTTTAAATCTAAAGCGTAGTCCATAACTTGATCAATAGCTGAAGCATTAAATTCTGTAGATCCAACTTTAAATTCAAGAACGAAAATTACTGGGCCTATAATTAATACAACATCTATTCTTTTTCCCATTCGAGGAATCGAATATTCGAATAAAATAGTTCCATGGTATAATTTCAGTATGGTTTTTAAAAGACTTATTTCTTCTAACCAGGCATAACGCTGAGATTGTTCCAAGCTAAAATCATTATTTATTGCCATTTTACCTATAATCGCATCAGAATCAGTGGATAAAAAAGTATCAATTGATTCACAATAATATTGTCGATTCATTTATAATTTTTCTCTTTCATAATTTTAGGTATATTTTAAAACTAAGATTTGTTGTAATGAATACTCTCTCAGGCATTAAACAAATAAATAGTTTATTCTTATAAAAATGCCAGGAACTAATTCTCTAACCCAAACAATATATCTTACAACTATAGAATGTCAATTTTTCATAGTATTTCTTCGCCACTCTACCCACATAATTCTGCTAAAATAAAAAAATATAAGATTGCCATAAATCGTGCTTTATTGGTTATTTCGGTTGAAAATGCAATAAATAACTTTATTTTTTCAAATATTGATGGTTTGTAGTTGAATATTCTTCTATCTCTGTGGTAGTATATCGGGCGAGGTACCCATACATAATGGCTGTAAAAGCCGGCGCGCGGGCAAAGGATCAGACCGTACTCGCGTTGGATATTGGTTCACGATTTGTTAAAATAGTGGAACTGCGCCTGCAAAAAGGCG
The DNA here is from genome assembly GCA_964638715.1 of uncultured bacterium. Classification (GTDB taxonomy): domain Bacteria; phylum Armatimonadota; class Hebobacteria; order CAIYQO01; family CAIYQO01; genus JBAXQQ01. The sequence goes on from CAZWZF010000037.1 coordinate 11,646, forward strand.
TGATTTCGCTGCTTAACGTCGCCATCATGCCAACCCCCATGGGCGTGATGGATAACAGCCAGATACTTGAGCCAGCAATGCTGGGCAAGTCAATTAAAAAGTTCCTCAATATAAATAAAATAAAGACAAAGTCAGTCGTTGCCGGCATCAGCGGGCAGTCCACCGTTATCGTTCGTCCCATAGAAATGCCCCGCATGTCGCTGAAAGAACTGAAAGACAACATGAAATTTGAGGTGGAACGGCATATTCCATTTGCTGTCACCGAAGTTATCATGGACTTTTCCCCGCTTATCGACCCCAATGACCTGCCGCCGGAAGAAGTGAATATGAAAGTGCTGCTGGCGGTTGCTCATGAGGAATTAGTACAGAAATATATCAAGGTTCTCGATTGCGCCGGATTAAACGCGGTGGCCATGGACGTATTGAATCTTTCCGCTATCCGCGCATTGACGTCAGAGGATGAAGATGACGACATCATGAGCGTTGAAGAGCCGAAAGAAGAAAAACCGAAACTGCCGGATAATATCGCCCTGGTTGAGATTGGCGCGCGGGCAATGGAAATATGCATTGTTACAAAAGGGCAGTTGGCATTTAACCGCACCGTGCCAGTAGCAGGCGATACCCTGACTAATGTGATAGCAGAACAGACCGGCCGCACCCAGGAAGAAGCGGAAGAGCTGAAGAAGCAGTTTGGTAAAATATTTGTCGAGGCGACCGCAGGCGAGTTGCCGCCGCCGGAAGAAGACTTTTTTTCATCATTAGACAGCGATAATCCTGGCGGCCAGAACAGTATGTTCGGTGCCGGACTGGATGATTTTATCATCGCTCCCGGCAGCATACCCGCAGAAACAAATACAGATGACGCTCCGCTGCCGCAGCATATATTTTCCCTGGATGATGATTTTAACGACTTGGGGTCGATAAAAATAAATGAACCGGAACCAACTGCCGGAACAGCGCAAGCCGTTGAAGATACGCATGTTGACCTTACTAAAGAAGCAGAAGTACCCGCAGCACAGACGTTTTCGCCGGCGGACATGGCTGATATTGAAAAGAAATTTCCGTTTGATGAGTTGGAATTAACTACCGGTATTCCTTCACTTGAAGTTACCGAAGAAGAATTAAACAAACCAGCGTTCAGTTTTGGCGATGAATTGGCAAACCAATTAAACGCGGAACCGGCAAAGCCAAAACCGGCGTCTTCATTTTTTGATGCCAGCATGTTTTCGTTTGGCGAAGATGAAAAAGACAAGGGATTTGGCGAGTCGCTGGCCCAGGAGTTCTCGTTATCCGGTTCTCCATTTGAATCTTCTGAATCAATTGAAGACATCACCGCATTTGAACGTCCGGATATGTCGCAGGATGAGATTTTCCAGCGCAGAATATTTGAAGCGATGCAGCCGACTTTGGTAGAAATAGTTACAGAAATCAGGCGCTCGTTAGAGTTTTTCGCAAATAAAGAACCGGATATTCACGTCGATACCATCATACTGTCCGGTGGTACAAGTTTGTTGCCAAATATGGTAGACTTCATTCATTCTGAAGTCGGGGTTGATGTCAGGTTGGCTGATCCGTTAGACGGAATCGACATGTCATCCTGCAAGGTGCCGGAGCAATATGTGCGCGAATTAGCGCCAGCTTTGCCGGTATGTATTGGTCTGGGTCTGAGAAATATGGTTGAGTAAGCACAACAATGATTAAAGTAAACCTACTACCTAAATATTACGGCGAAGGCAAAAGGATATTAATCACCATTATCGTTAGCGTGGTTGTCCTTATTATCGAGGCTATTCCGGTATTAAAAATGCCGGGAGATTATAAGTTGTGGACAGACTGGTATACAGCAGAAAAGGCTCCTTTTTATGCGGAGTATGTTAAGTCAGCGGATGATGAAATTGCCGTAACGGAAAAATGGAAAACAGATGCCGATACATACAAGAAATTTTTAACAGCTTTTTCACGCGATGAAACCCAGAAATATAATAACGCAGTGGTTGAGTCATTGGTAGATGTGGCGTCCAGGGTTGGCGGCGGCGGCGCATATTTCGATGATATGACATTGCAGGACAGTAATGTAAAAATGACTGGTAAGATTAAGGGATTGATGAATTTCGTCAATTATTACTTTAAATTATCTAAAAACGATTTAAAATTAGAGCCGATGGCGGAACCATATCCTGAGTCAATGGATAAACAGGTAATTGCGGTTAACGTTGCGGGAACTTTGAAAAAGCCCATGCCATCTCAACCGGCCTTCAGCTTTACTGCTGAAGAATACGGAACTTTGTATGTACCTAACGGCAGCACTGCACCAGCACCGCCTAACGTTGGCGGCGGCGGTGGAGGCGGCGCCGCGCCGGCAGCAGGTGGAGCCACTGGAGCACCAGCCGCAGGCGGACCCACAGCACCAGGCGGACCCACGGCACCAGGTGGAGCAACTGCTCCTGGAGCAACAACACCACCGGGTGGTGCTGCAGCACCAGGTGGAACAAAGCCTCCGGCAAGTCCTGGCGGACCACCGGTAAAGACTCCTTAATATGATGTATAAAATAAATAACGAGGTAAATAAGTTATGAAATGGTTGCGTTGGTGGCATTTATTGCCGCTGTTTGTGATCATGATGGGCTGCCTTGGTTATTTTGGCAAAACCAAGATGATTGATCCTGCCGAAGCTGCATATAAAGCCGCATTGACAGATTTCGAATCAACTCGAAACGCAGCGAAAGCAAAACAAGGTCCATATAAAGAAGCATTGGAAAGTCGTCCTAAATATTGTAAAGAGTTTATAAATGATGCCCGAGCCTTTCAGATAATGCAGGATACCATGCCGGATATTTATTGTATAGCACTTCAATATGCCAGCAATAAAGAAGAAGGATTGCGCAAGTGGTATTACAATATGGGCAAGGGCCTGACTCTGAATGAATTAAGAAGATGGGTGAAGAAGTTCCCCGCGACAAAACAACCGAAATTCACCTTCTCTGGTATTCTTGGTTACGAGTCTACATTGCCTTCAGCCACTATAGTGAAGATACCATTTGATGAACAAACAGTTCGAGTTCGCGGATATAATGAATTGGCGCGAAAAATTTCCACCATGACCGGGTACGGTTATTGTCCGTATGTAATAAAATTTGTTGGCACTGATATCGGCGGTGCTGCCGCTCCTGCCGCTGGCGGACCCGGTGCAGCACCCGGCGCTCCCGGTGCTCCTGGTGCAATGCCTGCTGCTCCCGGCGCACCTGCTGCTCCCGGCGCAGCTCCACCCGCGGCAGCCCCTCCAGGCGGAAAGAAAGCAAGTATTTCCATTAATGGCGCCAGAATAGCATCCGGCATAAAGAATGCATATACTGAACCTTATCAGGGATATTATATCAGCAGTAGTTTTATAAATAGCAATATTCGTCTGGCTCAAGCCCCTCCGCCGTCACCAGGCGGTCCACCGGTAAAACCCGGCGCAGCTGCTCCAATAGCTCCCACAGGAGCACCTGGTGCAGCACCGACAGGTGCGCCCGGCGCAGCGCCAACTGGCGCACCCGGTGCCGCCGCAGGTGCTGCACCAGCAGCGGCAGCCGCTCCAGCTGCATCTGGCGCGGGACCGTTGACAATAACTGTTATAAAAGAGATAAATGGCAAAAATGTTTATGACCCTGTAAAACCAATTCTCGAGTTCAAATATTCCGCAGAGGCATATTTTATGACCAGAGGTTGGGATCCGTATGGCGATGGGTCAAAGGCCGGGGTTAAAACTAAGATTGAAGAAGCAAAACGGGTAGTAGCTGACCCGGGCAAGCCAAAAGAGATAAGAAAAACATGGAATGCTGATCCAACACAACCGCCAAGAACTTTTATAGAGGGTATAAAAGAATGGGTTAAGCCTACAATGCCGCCAAAAAGTTCATTTTGGGTTTCATTCCCAGAACCATCCATGTGGTAAAAAAGTGGTATAATATAATGGTTGGAACAAAAAAGATTTTTTCGCGTTATAATTATTGACGGAGATAATTACGGTGATAACACCTGAGCAAAAAAAGAAAATAATGATAATGGCCGGCGTATTCGTTGTGGCGTTAATTGCACTCGTGGTGATTTTGATTAAGCCAGCATCTAAGCCTGCGGCTCCGACAGGCAACGAAACAGTAGCTACCCAGCCTGCCCCCGCGGAAACTGCGCAACCAGCATCGCCCGGTACAGGTGCTCCAACAACACCACCAGCACCGCAAGGCAATGCCCCGGGAAATCCCCCGGCATCAACCGGCATGCCTCCCGCTAAAATGGGTGCAACAACAGCAGGTGTTATGAGCAAACCGGCTCCACCGCTGATACCTCCAACAGTATTGCCATCATTAACACCGCCAATATCTTTAAGTTCTAAATACGATCCGTTCAGTGGCGGACCGCGTCCTCCAAAACCTCCGGTAGTTATAAATCCAACTTTATGGGTAGATACTAAATACCAGAGAATTTATGATAGCATTATGGATAAATCCGCCAAGACCAATACTGCAAATGTAAGCGAAGGCGAGATTTATATTGCTTATATTCCTTTTGTACATAACTCATCATTAAAAGCAACGCCGTATGTACCGGTGCCGCGCAAGGAAGATAATATTGAGACACCACCGGGCCGAAATGCAGGATATGTCTATTCTGAAGGCGGCAAGGTTTACGCGATATTTGAAGACCAGACCCATCAACCGAAAGCTGTTTCCGTTGGCGATCAATTAAATGGTTATACCGTCAAAGCTATAAGTTATAATTCGCTAACATTAACTAATGGAATTCGTGATTTCCAGTTAAAATTGCAGCCAATTGATACTTTTCAGTGGGGTTCAGAAACAACTGTAGATGCGGACCCCAATGTACCGGTCAATTCTCCGCCACGCTGGGGAAATCGATGAAACTTAAATAGTTTCAATTACGTATATTTATAGTGGTGAACTGGGTTAATGGTTAAAGGAAAAATGATTATGAAAAACAATTTTTTAAAGGTCGGTTTTGTATTAGCAATGCTATCCATTGTTGGTGCTGTTTATCCGCAACAGATAACAACTAACGGTACTGCTGTTACAATGGCAATACGCGATGTCGATATGTTATTAGTTTTAAATACGATGTTTGCATCGACTAATGACGTTTACAGGGTTAAATATGAAGAGAGCGCGGCTCCTTTCCTGGCCGGCAGAGTGTCCCGCATGGATGTTAAAGGCATGCCGTTTGATTTGACCTTGAGAAAAATATTTGATGATTCATCCGTTCCTTTAGATTTCACCAAAGCCCCCGGCAGCAATGGGTCAACAATTTATTCTATTTTCGCAAAAGCTGGCGCTACCTATACTATTCCTACCCCACCACCGGGTATGGATCCATTAAATCAGCCACCGAGACAAAATAATAATGGTACGGCGGCACAACCAAAACGAAATCCGCTGCAGCCAGACCCGCCGGTTGCATTTGACTTGCAGCCTTATAATGACGTGCCTGTAGTTGGACCTGCAACTGGTCCAGTCGGTCCTGTGGGTATTGGTGATCCGGCAGGTCCCGGGGATTTGGCTGACCCAGTGATTGTTGACCCGAATACCGGTACTCCTGGTACTGATACTGGCGGTGGCGATACAACTGGCGAACCTGATAACGGATTTATGCCGGAACCAGAAAAGAAAAGCAATACCGGTTCAACATCAATTACCAAGCCAGCGTCATCAGAATATTTTGTCCGCGTTATTCCTGTTACTAAAATGAACCTTGCTTCTTTAGCTTTGTCATTAGGTGTAAGGACGTCAAACGTTAATGACTCACGTTCAGGCACCAAGAAGTCAACGGACTGGTGGGCTGGCAGCAGCGGTTCGTCATCAACACCTCTCAGTACAGGGACAACACCTATTCTTGGATCAACCGGATACAGTCCTACTGGCTATAATCAAACAGGTTATAATCAAACAGGTTATAATCAAACGGGTTATAATCAAACGGGTTATAATCAAACAGGTTATAATCAAACAGGTTATAATCAAACAGGCTATAATCAAACAGGCTATAATCAAACAGGCTATAATCCAACAGGCTATAATCAAACAGGTTATAATCAAACCGGAGTTTCTCCGATGCTTGGAACCGGCAGCAGTTATGGATTTGGAGCTACAGGTGCACAGACTGATTTAACCCGATTAAGCAGTTTATATCAGGCTGTTGATTATGATTATCAGATGCTGTTAACTCAGGCTTTCAGCTTGAATATGTCAAAAAATCCCGGCATTGCTTCTGCGATACGTTCACTGCAAAATAAGCACGATAGAATAGCAACAGATGTCCAGGATCAATGGAGAATTTCTGATAATAAAGGTATCAGCCAAATGCAGATCCGTTTAATGTCGCTGCAATCTGACATTGATAATATTCGCGCCATGGATACTTCATTAGTAAACCCAATGACACAGCAAATGAATATGAATCAAACCCCGCAGTATGATTCTGATGGTAACTTAATTACACCTAAAACAGGTTCAAATATCAATACCCAATTGCAAACAGTACAGACTGCGTATACCCAGGCTGTCACGCAATTTGCTAATAATTCCCGATATCGCACCCAGTTGAATAAAGTAAAAACTTACATTAATGCTGCTCAAAATTCTATTATAAATAATGCCGGCAAAAAGGTTACCAATACCCAGGCTGCTGCATCATTACAGACTGCCGCCGATATTCTTATAGCTTTAGGTGTTTCAGTTGACATGGGTATTACCCAGAACACAACGAACCCAATGTTGGCAGCATTGAACCCGGCGCTGAGTCAGCAAAATGGTTATAACAATGGGTATAATCAAAACGGCTATAATAATGGCTACAACCAAAATGGTTATAACAATGGGTATAACAATAGGTATAATCAGAATGGTTACAACAACGGATATAACAATAATAATAATGGTTACAACAACGGCTATAACAATAATAACAATGGTTACAACAACGGTTACAATAATGGTGGTACAAACAATAACTTCCAGACACAATTTTCTCAGTTGGAAACGCAATATAATACATTACGGTCAAATGCAAACGGTACCACAATGACGTCTGCTCAAACATCTGCTTTAAACAGCATATTAACAGATGTAAATAATTTGAGAAATTTGGTTAACAACCAAAATTATGTTAACAACCAAAATAATTACAACTCACTTACTAACAGTATGAATAATTTAACGACCAAAATTAATAATTATCAAAATAATTATCCCGGCAATGGTACTGGCACAACAACTGATACAACAACAATCCAAACAGATTTAACCACTGCAAATACAGATTTGCAGGGAATTGATGATGCTATCCGCAACTTCAACGTTGCACAATTCCCGAAAATTACATCTATTCAATCAAGCGAAACAACAATAAGAAATTCGATAAATCAGATTCAAACAGATTTAATGAATAATAATCCAAATATATCAAGTATTCAGACACGACTTAATTCTCAGGTTAAAAGTCGAATAGTTGCTGTTAAGCAGGACGTTTATCGCGTTCAACAAGACGTTATCAATGCTCTCCGTAATCAAATAAATACATTGAGAACACTGGTAAGCAACTCGGTTGATGCAGTTAAAAATCAATATTCCGGTGAAGTTGATACTCACAATTCTGATTTTAATGATATTCAGACAGATTTTAATAATTCAACTTATATTCGGGATCCGGCGAATCAAAATGACTGGGCAACTCGTGTTACCACCTTGATGAGTGCTATTGAGGCAACAAGAACTAATGTTCAGAATGCCATTAATAACAACAAATAATAAATATTTTAAAAAAAATGCATAAAATACCCGCAGGATTACCCCCTGCGGGTTGCGTTGTAGTGACATAATGCGCTATATTTAATATAATAAACCCGACTGCAGGAGCAAATCAGACATCAAATTTTGTGGTTCCTTTAATGGAAAGGGGAAAAACGCATGCGGAAAGCATCATTGCTTACATTGTCCCGAATGAAATCCCTTCGCGGGATTATCACTGGTGTATTATTACTGGTTGTTTCTACAATCAGTTTTGCTGCTGGTAAACAAATAACATTTAATAACACTGGCCAGTTATCTGTACTGGTTCAGATGTTAAATGAATTTGCGCGTCAGGAAAATGTAAATATTGTCCTGAAGGCGGATACAGATCCTAACTTAACAGTAAATGTAACCGGTACACTGGATGAAATTATCGGCAAATTAGCAAGTCAGGCAGAGTTGTCTTTCTGGCACAATGGCGATTCTATTTATATTGGCGTTAAAGATGAAGTAACAAAACCAGCAGGTGTCGATTATCTTGCATTATTGCCAAACCCGGTACCGCCAGTTAAGGAATATGATACTCCTGCTATTGACGATGTCCCATTACCGCCAGTTAATACTACAAAACGAAATAAACCAGTGATTAAAAGAGTTGACTTGAAATACATTTCAACTGCAGAAATATGTTATATGTTAGGCATAAAAAGTTCATCTTATGCTGACACTAAGCAAAAACGAAGTGCCCGCAAACGCATTGAAGTTTTACTTGGTTCTCCTGGCGTAAAACAGCTTAATGGACCGCTTGGCGACCAGTTAGTTCATGGTGATGACACTACTCTGCCAACAGCGTTATCCAGTTATGCCGCAAGTTCTATCAATAATACCTTAACTAACGCTGCAAATAACGCCAGTGGACAGGCTTCCGCATGGTATTCCGGTGCTGTTAACAATTTGCTTAATAAAGGCAGCTTAACTGAATCTAATCAGATTTATCAGCAGCAGCCTTACCAGCAACCATACGGCCAACAGCAGAATCCGTATGGTCAACAACAGAATCCATACGGGCAACAGCAGTATAACCCTTACGGTCAGCAGCAGAATCCTTATGGCCAGCAGCAATACAACCCGTATGGTCAGCAACAGAATCCGTATGGACAACAGCAGTATAACCCTTATGGTCAGCAACAGAATCCGTATGGCCAACAGCAGTTCCCATTTGGTCAACAGCCAATAGGCACAAACCCGTTAAATCCAAGTGCTCCAACGACTGGCGTTTCAAATGCCAATCAAGGCGGCGACCTGGCAGCATTCATGCCGCCGGATATTGATGAAGTTCTCGGTCTGGTAGGCTTAAACGCATTATTAGTAAAAGGCAAGAGCCAGGAATCACTCGACCAGTTTGAAGATTTAATCAAATGGCTTGACCAGCCAGTTAAGCAATGTATTGTCGAAGTCATGTTCGTACAGACTTCGGTTAAAGAAGCAATGTCACTCGGTTCATCATTCGAGTTTGCCGGTATGCCGTTCAGCATGGTTCACACCGGTGGCGGCAACGAAGGCGATTTCTCGGCACGTTATGTAAAAGGCAATTTGCGAGTTGCGATTTCTTCTCTGCAATCAGAAGGGAAAGCCAAGATTGTTAACAACCCTCGCGTTGTAGTACAAAATGGCGGCACCGCATCCTTCCTGATGGATGACTCAGTACCATTTGTATTATTCCAGAATGAACCAAATGTAATAACCGGCGATACCACCCAGATTCCTATTATTGAAATGGAAACATTCACCCAGGGACTTACTGTTCAGGAAGTTACTATTCATCCTGACGATTCAGTTACCCTGCGCGTTGACCCGAAATTAGAAACTCCGGGTGCCGGCATTCCTATCCCCGGTGGAATTGGCGAATTGCACGGCGGCAGCAGATACCTTATTGATACTATAGTTCGCGTTAAGAATGGCGAAACTATTATGATGGGTGGATTTGTTGGCAAAACTGAAGTATCACAATTGAATAAAGTTCCTCTGCTTTACAATATTCCTATTATTGGACCAATGTTGTTCGGGACGGCAGCAAAGTCAAAAGATGATACCGAAACCTTGATTTTCATCACCCCGACTATTTTGCGCGATGACCAGTCGGGCAACAGTTCAGACGGTATTCTGCCAGCCCTGTTCTAAAATCCGAGTTTTTAAGCCGGGCAGATTATTCTGTCCGGCTTTTTTTATTAAATAGTTATAAACTTAACCTTTAGTTAAAAGGTAATGAAGTGGTAAAATAGAAAATTTATCATGAAAACAATTTTCGGGGGAAACGATGGATAAAATTACATCAGCTTATGAATATGCTGTTCAGCGTTACGCTGACCTGGGTGTCGATGTCGTAGCGGCAATGAAAACCCTTGGCAGTGTGCCTATTTCCATGCATTGCTGGCAGGGTGATGATGTCTCCGGTTTTGAAGATCAGGGGACAATGGATGGCAGCGGTTTGCAGGTGACCGGCGGTTATCCAGGCAAGGCGCGAAATGCCGACGAATTGCGCGCAGATATGGAAAAAGCTTTCTCGCTGATTCCCGGCAAGCACCGCATTAATTTACATGCAATTTACGCTGAAACAAATGGAGAAAAAATAGACCGCGACGCATTGGAACCGCGCCACTTCTCGAAATGGATTGAGTGGGCAAAGGCTAACGGTATTGGGCTTGATTTTAATGGCACTTTCTTTGCGCATCCAAAAGCGGTAAATGGCCTTTCATTATCCCATCCTTGCGATGAAATCCGCGAGTTCTGGGTAAATCATGCTATCGCCTGCCGCAAAATCGGTTCCGCAATGGGAGAAGCATTGAACAATCCATGTGTTGTTAACGTGTGGATTCCTGATGGCTCGAAAGATTTGCCGGCAGATAGACTGGCACCGCGTTTGCGGCTTCAGGATTCGCTGGATAAGATTTTCGCTGCCAAAATGCCGGGGATTATTGATGTAGTGGAATGTAAACTGTTCGGAATCGGTTCGGAGAGTTATGTTGTCGGTTCTCATGAGTTTTACATGGGATATGCTATTAAGAATAAGAAATCGCTGTGTCTCGATAGCGGGCATTTTCATCCGACTGAAGGTATTGCCGATAAAATTTCATCTGTTCTAATGTATATTGACGAGATTTTACTGCATGTCAGCCGCGGCGTTCGTTGGGATTCCGACCATGTGGTAATTCTCAGCGATGAATTGAAGGCACTTGCAGAAGAGATTATCCGCGGCGGTTTCCTTAATCGTGTGCATATCGGGTTGGATTATTTCGACGCGTCAATCAACCGGGTGGCGGCTTGGACAATCGGCATGCGCAATATGCAGAAAGCGTTGCTTATTGCTCTGCTGGAGCCGACAAAAATGCTGAAAGAATACGAAATGAACGATAATGGCGCTGCCAGATTAGCGTTGATGGAAGAATGCAAATCGCTGCCATTTTCTGCTGTTTGGGATTACTTCTGCCAGGTTAACAATGTTCCGATAGGAACCGCCTGGATTGAGGAAGTACAACAATACGAAAAAGATGTATTATTGAAGAGATAAATTTCGTGAATATTGGGACTGACACCAAACGGCGAAGCCGAGATGGTGTCTGTCCCGTGGTTGGTGTTTAGGAGATAAAATGAGCAAAGTGCAAATGATATCTGAACCATATCCTGGATTAGGTGAAATTATTACCTTGATTGGCGAGGCGGGAAGCCGTCTTGCCGAAATTGGTGCCAGCGAAGGTGCCGCCGGGAATATTTCTGTATTCATCGGTTGGCCAACCGACCCGCGCCGCCGTTTTCCCATTGAAGAAGAAATTGCATTGCCGGTGGCGGTGCCGCAACTTGCCGGTTCCCTATTTCTGGTTACCGGATCCGGCAGGCGCCTGCGCGAAATCGGTGCTGACCCGGAAGCAAATATTGGCGCGGTGGTGATAAACCCCGACGGTAATTCGGCGAAATTGTATACATCGCATCGCCGGTTATTTGCGCGTCTTACCAGCGAGTTTAACAGTCATCTGGCACTGCATCAGCAGCAGGTGGCAAAAGGCGATTGCAATTTTCACGCTGTTATCCATGCCCAACCGGTACATCTGACATTTCTGACTCATTTGCCGCAGTACCAGGATGAGAAATACCTTAACCAGCGTATCTTGCGCTGGCAGCCGGAGTTGATAGTCAACCTGCCATCCGGCGTGGCATTGCTGCCTTTTGCTATCCCAGGTTCAGAAAAACTGATGCAGGGTACTATGAAGGCGATGGATACCCATAATGTCGTAGTATGGGGTAAACACGGAATTGTAGCCCGCAGTCACACCAGCGTAAAAAAAGCCTGTGACCTGATAGAATACGCCGACACCGGTGCCCGGTACGAATATATGAATCTTGCCGCTGGTGAAAAAGCAGAAGGCCTGACCGCAGAAGAAATAATCTCAGTATGCAAGACATTTTCAATTGACCAGAAAGTGTATTAAAATTGACAATAGGGTTAATCATTATTAGATAATTCGTACAGCAGACTCTTGCAAAACCTTGTGATAACACGTTACAGACACCTTCGTGGCTTCGCCACTCGGTGTCAGTCCATGAAAGTCGTTCTTCCCCTCTCCAGCCAGCTGTGCTTTATACACAAATTGAGTATTTATGCTCAAGTAGATGTTTTGATAGAACACAAATAGTCTCGTTGAGTGGGAGGGAAGTTGTACCCAACTTCCCCGAAAGTGTTTTTCTTAATAAAAAGAATGGGTTGTGACGACAAAATCAGGTTTGCAATTACAACACCACGCAAAAAATCTGTCGCTATTTAGCTTTTTTACATCATTATTCCGGTTCTTTCGGGGAAGTTGGGTACAACTTCCCCCATTTAACAGCATTTCTATTAAAAGTAGCACTATTATTAAATAATGTGTATAAAGCACAGCTCCAGCCAGGGAGGAAATTGAGGGGAGAGGCTTTTAAGGTGTCAATCTATAATTTAAAAAAAAGGTTTTGCAAAAGCCTCTGTAGTTCGTAATTCGTTTACTATATTTCAATATAATTTAAAAACTGTCGCTGTGTGATACCATGGTCATGGTGCCATTATAATATTCCCAGACTTCTTTTGCTTCGCGGATGGTGGTTATTGGCAAACTGGTGGAGTTGTTGTAGTCCTGGTATCGATTGCGGCAGTAAATGGTGAATATCAGTTTTACCCCGGTCAATGATGCGTCTGGATTTTTACCGGTGGCGGTCACGTCAAAATAATCGATGTTAAATGTTGGCATATCATGATAATAAACCGGATTGCGAAACACTATAATGCCTTCTTCGCCGGTATTCATTATTCGGTATTTCCCTTCGACATTTACCCTGAAATCTGCGGCGGCGTCATCTATGCGCATGGTCAGCGATTGCTGTTTGATAATGTAATTAACCGACCTTATCTTGGGGTCGCGATATGCCAGCGCATCCATCACCAGCAAATCGCAGCCGGAAATGATAATCATTATTAACAGCAAAAATGGTAAACATTTCATTTTAAATTAGATGCTTTAATACCATATACCAGTGCCGGCACTATTACAGATACGATTACCAGTGCCATGGTGAGGACAACGGCGCGCATGTCGGTGTGGCCGATAAACATGCTTGCGATAATCAAACCGTAAACCAGGGTCATGACAGAAACGACGATGACGCGCATCATCGCAAAGAAATATCTCATTAAACCATGTTGGGCATCAGCGTTTGCGGGAGTAATTTCTACCGGATAATTAAATTTATCCACCGGCCTTTTTGCCATGAATTGAAAGAAGATATTAACCGCCAGAACTATTATCGGCGTGATAATTAATGAATTTTTACTGCCGTGCTGGTCAGGTTCACCATTCATGCCAAAATGAGTGGGAACTATTGCAGGCAGCAAGAGGTATGCGATAATCGCCGCGAGGATACCGACACCCACAATAACCCAAGACGCGGTTACATAGTTCTGTATTTTATTATCTGTATCTGTATTCATGATAATATTATACCGCAGAAATGTTTCTGATATGTTGTGTAATTACGAGAATATGAATAAATTCTACGGAAATTCCAGCATTATCTGGTTGCCGCGTACTTTCCAGGTGTCGCCAACCTTCACCATCATGAAATGCCCTTTCACCTGCATGGTCGCCGGCGGCAGCCAACTGGTCAGTTTATAGGCGATTTGGCATGAAAAGTTGATATAAGGGTCTTTCCAACTGGTTTCATCCTGGGTAATTTTTATATTGCGAACTGACAGTTTATCAATAGGCTCGCGGTCCATATCCGGCCAGCGGAACCATGATAATTCCATTTCGTCAAATTTCTTTTCTTCCCACAATTTGAAGAACTTTATAGCGGTCTCATGAACTACCGCTTCAAATGACTTGTCCGCCGCTGTTTTGCTTTTAGTTGGCAAACCAAATACTTTGGGAATTTTATTAAAATACATCACCTGACGCACGTACCATAAACCGCTTTTTTTATAAAACAACACAGCACCGCGGGTGGGGATTTTTGATTCAGTTACTTTTACAGTAAATTCTGCCAATGCCTGGTTTTCATCAACTTTTATTGCGATGATAGTCGGCTGGCTGGCATACGGGAAAGGTCCGGTCATATCTTTGAAACTCACCGGCACACATGCTTTCATAACTTCATAGTCGGTGCGAAAATATCCGTCAACAAACTTTTTTGCAACTACCGCACGTTCTGACGCATCATCTGCCCTGGTACGCTTAACACCCGTTGCAAGCAGAAATAAAGAAAAAGCCAGCACTATAATCAAATATCGCCGCATAATATGAATCCTCTGAAAAGTATGATACTACATACTGGTTGAATTATCAATACACCTAATTATTCCACAAAGTAAATTATTTAAACAAATTTCATATTTAGTAAAAATATAACTATACAATATAATGAAAGCTGACCATTAACATATTAAATTATTAAAAAATATGCTATTCACCTATTGACTATGTTTATATCAGGGTATACTATTTAATGTATATTTAGTGCTTTTTCAAGGAAGCTATGTAAGCACTGATGGGGGATATTGATATGATGCAAAAGACACCCTGTTTTACTGTTGCTATTTGCTTATCGGTTCAAGAAATTCTTTCGGTTATGCTGGTTAATACACATGAAAAAATCGGCATAATTTATCTGCATATATCAAATTATCCACAACAAAATCTCTATTGAAATTAATATATCTGTAATAATGCAGACTCAAGGAGAAAATTAATGAAAAGCCATGATTTGCATAGCGATGATAAACTTAAAATAGTTTTTCGAATATTTATAATAATTTCTCTCGTTATATTAACGCTTGCCTTCTGGTATTATCGCGGGGAAGCCAACCGTATTCGCAAAGAAAAATACAGCGATATTGCTACCATTGCAGAAATGAAATCTGCAGAGATAATTCAGTGGAAAAAAGAGCGTTTTTCTGATGCGTCAAGAGCGGCTAACGGACCTACTGTTATAAAAGATTTATTGGCACTGGCAAAAAATCCGGGAGATTCAGTGTCGCAGGAAGAATTGAAAAAGATATTGGAAGTTAATAAAAAAGGGAAATTGTATGATAATGTAATTGTGGTTTCTACGGAAGGAAAATTAATACTTGCAGCAAAAAATGAAACAGATTTAGTCGATTTAAATACCATAAAAAATGTAAAAGCAACTCTTGCAAGCAAAGAACCTGTTCTTTCAGATTTTTACAGCCATGCAGATGGCGTTGTCCACCTTGATGTTTCTGCGGTATCGCGTGATGCGGACAAACATCCATTGGCAGTCATGATTTTGCGAAGCATCGCAGCCGATAATTTATTCCCGCTCATGCAGTCCTGGCCAACCCACAGCCACATGGCAGAAACGATTATTTTTAAACGTGAAGGGAATGATGCCCTGGTTATAAATGAACTTCGTCACCGTAAAGGCACTGCCTTAACTATGCGTCTGTCATTAACAGATATGAATAATCCCATGGTACAGGCTATTTCAGGCATGCAGGGGATATATATTGGCAATGATTATCGCGGTATAGATGTGTTGGCCGACCTGAGAAAAATATCTGAATTATCCTGGTTCATGATGACCAAAGTCGATACCAGCGAAATATTAGCAGAAACTGCCTATCGCGCCTGGGGGATTGCAATTCTTGCAGTGCTGTTGATATTGCTCACTGCCGCAATATTGGCATTTACTTTTCGACAACGGCAATTGGATATTGTTCAAAGCATTTATAAATCAGAAATGGAAAGAAGAATGGCTGAAGAGACATACCGCACTACACTATACAGCATTGGCGACGCGGTTATCACTACTGACAGCAAAGGCAATATAAACCAGATGAATCGAATAGCGGAGAAATTAACCGGATGGACAGAAAAAGAAGCTAAAGGAAAACCGTTGGAAGAAGTTTTTAATATCATAAATGAAGAAACCCGCTCATCAGTAGAAAATCCCGCCCAGCGTGTAATACGAGATGGTTCTGTGGTAGGACTTGCAAATCATACATTATTAATCGCGCGTGATGGCACAGAATCTCCCATCGCAGACAGTGCGGCGCCAATTTATGATGAAGATGAGATAAATATATCCGGCGTTGTAATGGTATTTCGCGACCAATCGGTAGAAAGAGCGGCGCAAAATGCATTGCGGGAGAGCGAAGAAAAGTTCAGGATGATGATAGAGGGAGTTGTAGATTATGCAATTATCATGCTGGATACCGGCGGGAAAATTATCAGTTGGAACAGCGGTGCTGAACGTCTGAAAGGATATAGCGCGGATGAAATTATCGGTCAGCATTTCTCGATATTTTATACAAAAGATGATATTAAAAAGTGTGTGCCGGATAATGAGTTAATTACAGCTGTTAATGAAGGCCGGATTGAAAATGAAGGTTGGCGGGTGCGAAAAGATGGAACGCAGTTTTGGGCTAACCTGATTATAACGGCTCTCACGGATGATAAGGGGAATTTGCGCGGATTTGCAAAAATCACCCGCGATATGACTGAACAGAAACGTGCTGAAGTCGCCTTGCAAAACATGAATGCCGAATTAGAGATTCGTGTGGAAGAGCGTACACATGCCTTGGTTAACGCCAAGGAAGAGGCTGAAACGGCAATGGCAAATGAAATGATGGCGCGTAACCAGGTTGAGCAGGCTATGCGAGAGCGCAATCTATTTTTCTCGGTTAACCTGGATATGTTGTGCATCGCCGGTTTTGATGGATATTTTAAAGATATTAATCCTTCATGGGGGAAAGTGTTAGGTTATACAGATAAAGAGCTGCTATCCCAGCCATTTATGGATTTTGTTCATCCAGATGACAGGGAATCTACTACAAATGCTGCCATTGCGTTATCTAAGGGAGAGGATGTTGTTTCATTTGAGAATAGATATCGTTGCAAAGACGGGTCATATCGTTGGATAAAGTGGAACTCGCGGTCTATTGTTGATGAAGGAATCATATTTGCGGCCGCCCATGATATTACTAATACTAAATTGCTGGAAATGGAATTGCGGACTGCAAAGGATGTCGCTGAGTCGGCTAATCGCGCGAAAAGCGAATTTTTATCTAATGTCAGCCATGAAGTACGCACGCCAATGAATGCGATTATTGGCATGACCGACCTGGTGCTGGAGACTCCGATTAGTGAAGAGCAAAAACGCTTCCTGTCTACAGTGCGCGAATCGGCAGACTCTTTATTATCGGTTTTAAATGATTTGCTTGATTTTGCGAAAATTGAAGCAGGACGACTGGAATTGGAAGAAACGCCTTTTGTACTTCGCGAGGTGGTGGAAGGTACCGCGACTGCGCTGGCAGAACGAGCACACCATAAAGGACTTGAACTGGCTTGCAGAGTTACGCCGAATGTGCCGGAGATGCTGGTGGGTGATGCCGGACGGTTAAGACAAATTATTGTAAATTTGGTGGGAAATGCCATAAAGTTTACTAATGAAGGTGAAGTAGTGGTATTTGTGGATATTGAAAATATACAAAATAAAGATATTATTTTGCATTTCAGCGTTACTGACACCGGCATTGGGATACCGGAAGACAAGCAAAAACAGATATTTGAGCCATTCAGACAGGCGGATGCGTCAGTCACCCGGGAATATGGCGGTACTGGATTGGGGTTGGCGATTTCGTCGCAATTGGTAGATTGCATGCATGGAAAGCTGTGGGCGGAAAGCAAAATAGGCAAAGGCAGCGTATTTCATTTCACTGCTCAATTCGGGATTGCTGAAAACACCAAGTCGCAAATGCCGGCATCTCTTGATGATATGAAAGATATGCGGGTGCTGATAGTAGATGACAATGCGACGAATCGTTTGATTTATGGCGAAGTAACAACATCATGGGGTATGCTGCCAACCGTAGCGGAAAGTGGCGCAGAAGCCTTGCAGCTTGCAGAAAACGCCATAAACGATAGCAAACCTTTTACCATGATTCTGTTAGACAGGCAAATGCCGGAGATGGATGGATACCAGTTGGCTGCGGCAATTCGAACAAAACCAAATTTCCTGAAACCGATTATGATTATGCTCACTTCAACAGGCGACATGGGTGACGTTGAACGTCGAAAAGAATTAGGCATTGCTGCCTGTCTGGTAAAACCGGTGCGGCAATCTGATTTGCTGAACGCAATGATGCTGGCTATGGGAATTGCTACTAATGAAAGGAACAAAGCAATTGATACTCCGACTGTACGTTCACTTAAAATATTATTGGCAGAAGATTATTTGATGAACCAGGAACTGGCTGTGCATTTCCTTGAGCGGCGTGGTCACACCGTTATAGTGGTGGAAAATGGTGCTGAAGCATTGCGTAAACTTGAACAGGAAGATTTTGACGTCGTATTGATGGACGTACAGATGCCTATTATGGACGGTTTTACTGCCACGGCGGCAATTCGCGACCCGCAGTCTAAAGTATGCCGTCACGATATACCCATTATTGCCATGACAGCGCATGCCATGAAAAGCGACCGCGAACGCTGTCTGTCTGCCGGTATGGATGGTTATGTTTCCAAGCCTTTCACCGCCGCATCGCTGGTAGGCGCGCTGGTTGAACTGTTTGGCGAAGAATTGCATGATGGTGAAAAAAAGCAGAAGAAACCACAGAATACTGACGTTTTTGACAGCGCAGCATTGCTTGAACGCATGGAAGGCGATATGGAATTATCTAAAAAGATGGCAATACGATTTCTTGAAAGTGCTCCTGAGTTGTTGACAAAAATAGAAGACTCTTTAGTAATCGGCGATGCAGAGGCATGCGCAATAAATGCCCATACCCTGAAAGGAGCCGCTGCAACTATGGGCGGCCACCATGCTAAGCAGGCGTGCTTGCGATTGGAAATGATAGTACGTACAGGCGATGTGCAGGCCGGCCGTGAATTGATATCGATTGTAAGACGCGAAGTTGGCGAATTAGAAAGTGCCTTACGGGATTTTTTCGAGATTAAAAAAGAGAAAACATCACAGACTGCCAGTAATAAAATTGTTGACATTAATGTATTAAAATCACTGGTAGGTGACGACCCGACTGTTATTCATGATTTTTTGCATGATTATTTGCTAAGTGCAAAAAAGACTGCAGAGGAATTGCGCAATGCTGTCTTCGCTAACGATTGTGGCGCTGCTGAGGGGGCAGCCCATAGACTAAAATCCTCATCATTATCTGTAGGTGCTAAAGATTTTGGTGAGTTATGCTCCTTGATAGAGGTCGCCGGCATGGATGGCAACATTGAGAAGTTAGTTGCTCTTCTGCCCAAATTCGAAAATGAGTTTGTCGCAGTGAACACCTTTATAAGGGCTATGATGGGGTAAGGTTAATACTTTAAAAAGGAAGAAAAAGATGGAAGCGAAAGATATAAATATTCTCGTTCTTGATGACGAACCAATGATGCTTAAATTATTAAAGAATATGCTTGTTTCTCAAGGTTATTTTAATATAACAATGTGTGATAACAGCGTAAAGGCATTAGGATATATTCGTGAAAAAAATAATCATCCAGATTTGATTTTTTGCGATTTGATGATGCCGGAAATGGACGGTATTGAATATGTTAATCATCTGGTGAAATGTAATTATACCGGTAATCTGATTTTGGTAAGCGGTGTTGAAGAACGTATTTTACAAACTGTTGAGAAATTGGCGCACTCAAATAATATCAGGATATTAGGATATCTGCACAAACCATTTAGAATTGATTTATTTGCCTCTTTACTAACTAAGGTAACACCTCACCTGGAAGCATTAGCAAAGAAAAATGAAAAAAATATATATAAACCAGAAGAAGTGAGTGAGGGAATAAAATGCAACGAGTTATTAAATTATTATCAACCCAAAATAGATTTTACGACTGGTATGGTGGTGGGTGTTGAAAGCCTGGTTCGCTGGCAGCATCCGCGTGATGGCCTGGTATATCCTGACCAATTTGTTGGCGTAGCAGAAGAAAATAATCTGATCGACGAATTGACAGAGGTGGTTATTTATAATGCTGTCAGCCAAACAAAAAAGTGGCTGGACGCCGGCGTTAATATTCGTGTGGCAGTGAATGTGTCGATGGAGAATTTGAAGTCTCTTGATTTCCCAGATATTGTCGCATGCTATGCGGAATCATCAGGTGTGTCGCCACGAAATATCATTCTGGAAGTTACAGAAAGTCGATTGATGATAGACCCGCGTGCGGCTTTGGAAATTTTAACAAGGTTACGGCTAAAAGGTTTTTTACTTTCCATTGACGACTTTGGTACCGGTCACTCATCTTTTACCCAGCTTCATGATATTCCGTTTAGTGAATTGAAAATTGATCGGAGCTTTGTTCATAATGTAAGTTCAAACAACACAAAAAGAGCTATTTTTAATGCCAGTTTAAATCTGGCTAAACAGTTAGAGATGGAAGTTGTAGCAGAAGGAATTGAAGAAAAAAAAGATTGGGATTTTGTGGCTAAAACTGGCTGCCACATGGCCCAGGGGTATTATATAGCTAAACCAATGCATGGTGACGAAGTTTTAGATTATTTGATAAAAGCAAATAGTCTTGACAGTTAATATCTGTCAGGATTATTATTTCTTAATTAGGAAAAGTGTTAAGTTTCAGGTTTTCAGTTTTCAGAGTGGGTCACTGAGACTGTCGAAGTAACCATTATGAAATTTTCAATTTGAAAGGTTCTTGGAAAACCTATTTTTTCTTAAATTATAGATTGTTACCCTATAAGCCCCACCCCTCAATCCCCTCTCCGGTTGGAGAGAGGAAGAACGACTTTCAGTGACTGACACCGAGTGGCGAAGCCAGGAAGGTGTCTGTACCACTATGTTATCACAAAGTTTTGCAAGTACCTGTTGAAATCATGACTTTTTTTATTCGGATTTGATTGCTAACTGACTATTAACTCAAATATTCTTCAATATATTTAATAGACAACGCGCCGTCTGCTACGGAGGTTATTATCTGCCGCCATGCCCCGCTGCGAACATCGCCGGCAGCGAATAGGCCAGGCATTGAAGTCATTAAATGCTCATTTGTTTTCACAAATCCTTCAATGTCCAGGTCAATGACTCCCTGTAAAAACTGGGTGTTTGGGGACATGCCAACGTAAATAAAAACGCCGTAACATGGTATTTCGCGGGTGGTTCCGTCGATGGTGCTTTTCAACCTGATGCTGTTAACATGCTTATCATCGCCAAGAATTTCATCTACCACGCTGTTCCATTCAAACGATATCTTTTCATTTGTTCTGGCGCGTTCCTGCAACATTTTAGCTGCGCGCAACTCGCCTCTGCGGTGGACAATCTTTACGGATTTAGCAAATTTCGTAAGGTAAATAGCTTCTTCAACCGCGCTGTCCCCACCGCCGATGACCATGACATCGCGTTCTTTGTAAAATGCGCCATCGCAAACCGCGCAATATGACACGCCGCCGCCGATATCGCGGTAATGCGCTTCGCCGGGCACATTCAGGAATCGCGCTTTTGCCCCGGTAGCTACCAAGGCGGCACGACCATAAATATCACCGCTATCAGTTGTCAGTTTTATCTTGCCATCTTCTATTGCAACACCGCTGACATCAACCATTTCAACCTGAGCGCCAAATTTTAAGGCGTGCTGGTGAAATTTCTCTGATAAATCGTAGCCGCTGACTTCAGAAAATCCGGGATAATTCTCGATTTCCATGGTGTTTTGCACCTGACCGCCGGGAATCATCCGCTCTAATATAAGCGTTTTCATTTCTGCGCGTGCCGCATAAATTGCGGCGGCAAGTCCGGTAGGACCGCCGCCGATTATTACTAAATCATGAATATTTTCAGTCATTATCGTTCCGTTAATTATAATTGTGTGCTAAGCTTTGCGATAATCGCATCTTTAGGTACTAATCCCATTATTCGGTCAACTTGCTGACCACCCTTGAAAACGATCATAGTCGGTATTGAACTAACGCTATATTGCATGGCTAATTGCTGATTTTGATCTACATTCAGCTTTACAATCTTTACCTTTCCATCTAATGCTGTGCTAACCGCTTCTAATATTGGGGCCAAAGCGCGACAAGGACCACACCATTCTGCCCAAAAATCAACCAGAACCGGAACTGTCGAGTTTAAAACTTCAGTGCTAAAGTTCGCGGTATTTACTTCAGATAAATTTGCCACGTATTGCCTCCACTAAATTACAGAAATTAATTCTGCGCGTTGATATTCTTACCTGCAAATGCCTATATTAAACCATTAGGTAGTTCATTATACTGTATTTACCGGGGTTTGATAATAGATTTACCAGTTTTTCCCTGACAAGATTAATTTTTACTCATCAGCTTGTTTTATGATATTCCATATCTCACACAAAATATTTTAAATCTTAATCTTTAGTTCTTGTTATCAGCCCTTCGGGTTGTTCTGCTGGTGGTGCCGATACCGGAAAATTAATTTTCTTCTTTTTAAATAAGTAGATCGTTGTTAATGCTGATGCCACTATTAAAACCCCTATTAATCCGCTCAATGGATTAAAGAGAGAAGGTTTTTCATTTACATCTTCTTTCGCCGGATTGCTGCCAGGTGCAAATTGAATTTGCACAGGCACTTCTCCGTCTTTAACCATCCCGTCTGCTCTTACAATGGCCTCGGTGCCTTCTTTACTTTTTAATCCATCAATCTTTTTATTCTGTTCAGCAACTTCTGTCTGTGCCTGTTTGTATTTATCCTGGATTTCGTTATTGCTTTTTATAGACCTGACAGCACCGCTGATATTAGATATTAAACTTGTTCCCATGCTTCCAATTATGAAAGCAGTGAATAACATTAAAAACAAGGCTTTAAATGAAAAATTTGATTTTTTTTCAACTTTTTTTTCATCTTTTTTTTGTTTTACCTTCATTTCCGTTCTCCGTGCGCTCCGACAGGCTTAGATTGGCACTTGACGAATTGTATGAAAAGTGTGATAAATATGCAGGATATGAATCCTGTGCCGGTTGCGCTGATATATTATATCACTCTACAGTCGGTATTCAAAGAAGAAATGAGGTTTTTCTATGACAATTAGAAACTTTTTTTTACCGTTTTTGTTAACTATCGCCTTTGCTGCCTTTGCGCAGGAAAAAGTTGCGATTGCGTCCGCCGCAATGACTGTTGATGCTGCTGTTCAATATGCTTTGAAAAATAACCCGACCATCATAAAAGCGCAGCAAGATTTAGTGACTGCCGAAATACAATTAAAGACTGCAAATATTGGGAATGACTTTAAGGTAACTGTAAATGGTCAGGCTGGGGTCAGTAAGACAGACAGCGTTAAAGGTATCGGTTATGGCGTTGGCCTGCAAACAGTAGTAAACCGCCCGCTATGGCCGAAATCACAATTCAATGCACCAATAACTATTGCAGAAGCAAGCTTGACTGTCGCTAAAGAGTCATTGCGCCGCAGTAAACAGCAGGTCGCTTTTAATGTTCGCCAGGCATATTATCAACTGATATCCACCCGCGAATTAGCCAATGTTGCCGACGAAGCATTGAAAATAGCCAATAAACAGCTTGAATTGGCTATTGCCGGAATAAAGGCTGGCAACAAGGCGAAAATTGATGAATACCAGGCTACTGCCGCAGTTGCAGATGCTGAAGTGAATAAAATGAAGGCACAAAACGCCGTTGATCTGGCAGGTGCTGCTCTGGCAAATCAAATGGGAATGCTGCCGGATGCTGTAGTTGAATTAGTAACGCCGGAAGACCCGGCACCGGCACCCGATACCATTGACCCGTTAATTGCCGATGCCAAAAAGAACCGGCCGGAAGCAGTGCAATTCACAAACAGAAAAGCGATTCTTGATGCTGGCATTGAACTGGCAAAGCTCAATAAAAAGGTAATTATCAGCGGTTTGTCTTTGATTACTCTACCGCCGTTTATGGGTGTCAAGGTGAAGAACGTCACCCAGGGACCATACGGCCCTGCTTCAATTCAACTCGGTATAGTCGCTTCATTATCGGCATACAACGGCGGAAAAAATGACAATGATGTCGCCATTGCAGAAAACCAGCGCGAGATGCTGGAGACGCAAATAAACCAATTCAACCTTGGCGTAGCCCTGGAAGTGCGTTCAGCATGGTTGAATCTGAAAAATGCCCAGCAGCAGAAAATCTCCGCGCAAAAACAACTGGCAGCCGCTAACGAATCTTACCGAATAGCAGAATTGCGCTATGTAAACGGCGAAGGCATCAGTCTTGAAGTAGACCAGGCAAGACTATTCCTCACCAGCGCAAAAACATCAATAGTACAAGCAACCCTGCAAGCCCAAATCGCAACAGCGCAATTGTTGTTAGCCGTTGGAAGCGAAAAGTAATTACGAATTAAAAATTACGAATTACGAATTACGTGTCCACTTTCGAAACATATCTTTTTAACGTTGAGTATAAATCAGGGACTGACACCGAGCGGCGAAGCCAGGAAGGTGTCTATCCCATCGGGGTGTCGAATTTTTGTCTGAACCACGATTTGGGGGGATTAATGGATTAAAGGATTATTAATCCATTAATCGTAAAATCCTGCAAAATCGTGGTTCAGACAATATGATTAAAAGAAAATGCTATATATTTCGGAATCAACTTATTGGATTAGTTATTGTAAATGAGTAATTTAACCAAAATAATATTATCGCAAAAACGACTTGGGTATTATTAGTTGTCGATTCAGATTTAATCGATTGCCATTATTCGAACAGGCGGCGTTGTCTCTGCTGTTGTTTTATCTGTTTTCGTTTTGTCTTCATTCGGGTCTGGCAATGGGAAGCCTATAGTTACCGTTGCCCAGTTGGAAGCAATATAAAAACCATCCTGTCGCTGACCGGTTTTTACAGGTGTATCAATGGTGATATATATTTTGGCACGTAGTAAAACCGGAGTTTGGAAATAAGTATCTGCCGGGAACAATTGCCATGACGCAGGCTTTTTAGTCAAAAATTTCGCGGTTACTTTTCCTTCTTCACCCGGCTTTACTGTCACAGGGTCCGGCATTTTAAGCATCATAGTTTGTTTATCATCTCTTGCTTCTTCAAATTGAATGTAGCTTTCCATGCGCGGTGAATAAAATTTGCCTTCCAACATGATAGGACTTAATTTAATCGGGTCAGCACCGGTATTTTTTACAGTAACAGTTACATCTGTCGGTTTGCCAAAATAAAACGGGGCAATCGGAGTTTGCAAAGTTGCCTTGTATGGGAACATGGCAATCAGGTTTTTGTATTTTTCAATATCAGTAACCGGCTGCATTCCCTGGTAACCAAAGCCAAAGTTAAAGCTGTCAGGACCGTTTTGCAAAAAGAATATCTGTTTTTGTCCCGGGGTTAAATTAAATCCGCCATGGTCCATAATTATCATTCCCGGAGGCATAATCGGCGGTGCAGCGTGAATAGCGGTAATCTGGTCAATCTTTGGCCCGCGCAATATCTGGTCGATTTTAATTACTACCTGTCCTGCCCGCCAATAATCAACATCCGGTATGCGTGTGTCAGAGACAATCGTACCAACAGCAATCAAGTCGGACTGTCCCATTCGGTCATTATCAGATACTGCAACCTGCATTGCCATACCCTGGCCGCATAATCCGAGAATCAGTGAAACCAGTAACAAAACTATACTTTTTCTCATTTTTTTACCCCACAAATTGTGTCGTTGCTTAATAGACTATGATTAAGTATAAAATGTTCCAATGAAAAATACAAGGTTTGAAATAAGGTTTGTGGTAGGCGAAACAACCCCGACCTTCGGCCACCCCTCCTTGGCAAGGAGGGGAGTTTAAAACAAAGGTTTTGATTATTAAAGCAGCCATTATTTTATCAAGTAACTATCATAACTCCCCTCCTTGCCAAGGAGGGGGTAGGGGGTGGTTTGGTTGATTATATCTTTAATATGGTTTTGCAAGAGCCTATACAGATCTTTTTATTTAACCTTAAATATACATATCCCCATTCAACAATACTATCGGCACGAGCATTACAAATGGCCTGCCGGCAACGGATATTTCAAGGGTCATTCGCACTGTCGGTTCAGTGATGGTTTCTTTCAGGACATTTAATTCTATTTTCAATGGTTCGCCAAAATATGGCTGCACTGACAACATGGCGCCGCAATTAGGCGTTACCGTCCAGCCATCCGGTGAATATACCCGCAGGTTTAGAGCAGCCTGGGTTTTCGCGATATTCTTGATGGTGATGGTTACTTTTTTCGCCACATTGCTGCGCACCAGCGGATCGTTATCATAATCAGTGAATACTTCAAAATCTGATGATTTGAATACCGGGGAGATAGTGTATTCCAGCAACGCTTCGCGCATATTGCCGGCGAAATATCGTGCTGGGTCTACATCTTCCAGCGATGTTGGCTGGTCGCTGATGGATGGCGCACCCCAATTTTTGCTGATAATTTCATTGGCGACTTTGATGGTGCGGTCAGTCATTACATCTACATCAGCGGGTAACTGGTTGCCGAAATAGCCTAATTCTCCCAGGTTAAGACAGGCGGTTTTAATAGTGCGGCCAATTGGTTCAATCCATTTTTGCGGGATGGAATCAATGCCATGCAATATGCCGAAAATAGCTCCGGCGGTGGCGGCGGTGCAGTCGGTATCCTCGCCGCAATTAACAGCAGTGCAAATAGTTTTAGCAAAATCGCCTTCGCCATAAAGCAATGCGATAATCAGCATGCCGATATTGCTGGGGACATCCCACCCGCGTTTGCCGGTGAAAAAGCCGCGTTTTTTATCATCATCCGAGACATGATTTTCAAATCCGAAGAATGCACCGCCGCGATATTTCTCCAACATCAGATGCCGCGCATCCAACCATGCCATTTTATTATCATAACTGTCAATTGCCAGCTTAATGGCCCCAGCGACGCCGCAATGTTCCGGGATATAGCTCAAACCTATTTCAATAAGTTTGCGGATATCAGATATTACGAATGCCGCGCTTTCCAATGCCGCACAGAAAATTTCCGCAAAGGTTCCCTCGCCGTTTCCATGGTCAAGTATGCCATCCTGCATGGCGTAATGGGCAGCCACTTGTGGCATACCGGGTGCAACACAAGCCCAAATCTCTGAACGGATAAATGCTCCGCAGCTATCTTTAAAATCGTTTCGAAAAGTTCCGCAAATCGGCGGCATTAATCCGCTGCGCATATTAATCTTGGCAATGCCGTATTCTGACCAGTGTGGTGTCACATACAGACACCAATATTCAGCAAGGTCGTGTGCGGTAAGTTTTATCCCGCGTTCTTCCAATGCCACCAGCCACAATAACTGGATATCCAGGTCGTCATTCGGCAATGGTTCGCCGGTTAAATTTTGCAGGTAAAATGACACATCATTCACCTGGCGACGCCATTCCATCGGCGCGCCAATAGTGCCGCCAATATTCTTACCCATCCAGCATCCGGTCACTTTACTTTTGAAATCAACTTTATTCAGATTCATATTTAACCTCTTTTTATTTAATTACTCCTATTTTTCAAGATAATTAATACCTTACCTTTAAATAATCTGTAAATAACTGATGAAAATTTTAATCTTAATAATCCTGCAAATCGATGTAAATTAAATAATTCTTTACAGATGACCCATATTATTGTCAAATGATTTTAAATGCGATATGATTGTATCAGTTACAAGGGGTAATTATGAAAGAAGATAGTAGTCATATAAAAAAAATACGGGTTGTTTCAAATACACATTGGGATCGGGAGTTTCGCTGGTCATTTGAGAAGACGCGCCGCCGTTTGCTGACCATGATGGATACCACTCTGGATATTTTAGAATCTGACCCGACATATCATTCATTTACGCTGGATGGCCACGCGATATTAATTGACGATTACCTGGAAATGCGTCCGGAATGCACTGAACAGGTAAAAAGATTTATAAAAACCGGTCGACTGATTGCCGGACCATATTATACATTGGCAGAAGAATTCTCCATCGGTCACGAGGCATTAATCCGCAACCTGATATGGGGACGCAAAACCGTCGAGAAATATGGCGGAAAATGCGGTACAGTGGCATATACCCCGTCATCATGGGGACAAACCGGACAATTACCGCAGATTTTTGCGGATTTTAATTTAACGAAAATGATGTTTTACCGTGGAATATCCCACCATGAATCTGATGCGGAGTGGATATGGTCGGCGCCGGATGGCACGAAAATGCTGGCAAGCCGGTTCGCGCTGTATTGCCGCTATAACTGGTATTACCAGGTACATCGCAAGGTATCTACCGGTCGGGTTTTTGGCAAAGATTACAACTGGGGAGAGCGCGACGAAGTGCCTTTCCGCTTCAGTGATGGACTGGCGGGTGAAGATTTGTCATTTATATTGCAAAAACCTGCTAAAAATTATGATCCCAGCCAATTGAAATCAGCCATTGAAGATATGGTTGACGAGGAAGGCGCGCATTTCACCACCAATATTTTCCTGGCGATGAACGGTCACGACATCAGTTGCGCCTACCCGCGGGAATCCGAAGTTATCGCTGACGCGAAGGAAGTTTTTGCCGGCAAATATGATATAGAACACACTGACCTGGAAAAATACTGGCAGGAAATAGAAGAAGTGCTGGATATCGCGTCACTGCCGGTGTTGACTGGCGAACGCCGGTCATACCTGAAAAAAGGCAAATGGACCTTTCTTTTCCCCGGCACCATCAGTGCGCGCACTTATTTGAAACTGCAGGATTTTAACACCACCGTAAAACTGGCATATATCGCGGAACCGCTGTCGGCACTGGCACAGACACTCGGTGCGGCTTATCCTAAAATGTATCTCGACCGCGGCTGGCAGGCACTTTTAAGCAATCATACCCACGATGCCAACGGCGGCTGCGCCCCCGACCATGTGTGCCAGGATATGGAATACCGTTACCGGCAGGCGGCGGACATCGGCGATATCGTCACCGAAGACGCCATGACCTATATTGCCGCCAATATATCCCCGAAAGGCAAGTCGGCGGATGCAATGCAATTGATAGCATACAACTCGCTGCCGTATCAACGTGATGTAACAGCAATGGTTGACTTGGAAGTTCCCAATATTGATGGCGTAAAATCAGTGAAAATCAGTTCAGTTGATGACAAGGATGTTGATTGTCAACCCATCAGCAGCGAAATATCCGGTTCTTTTGTAGATAGCCTTTATGATGTTCCGACGATTCTTGACTCGGTAAGGATGAAGTTTTTCGCCAAATTGTCCGCGCTGCCTGCGTTGGGTTACCGGGTTTACGATATTACTCCGCAAAACAATGAATTGCGTTGCAACAGCACTATGTTGACTGTCGATAATGGCATGGAAAATGAATATTTGCAGGTTACAGTTAATGGCAACGGTACGGTAAATATAGTAAACAAGGCGACTGGCAAGCGATATGAGAACCTTAACTACCTGTATGACCAGGGTGAGTGCGGCAACGCCTGGAAACATGTGACGCCAAAAGCCGACCGAATTTTCAATAGCCTGGGTGTAAAAGCCGACTTGAGTGTGACTGATAATGGCCCGCTGGTTTGCGGAATCGCGGCGACGTATAATTTCCCCATTCCGATAGATTATGCCGATGGTCAGTCGCGAAGTGAAAAACTGGCAGATATGCCGGTGAAGGTTGAATATAAACTTCATGCTGGCGAGAGCCAGTTGCGAGTGAAAATTACCGTAGATAATCACGCTGAAGACCATTGGCTGCGCGCCGCATTTGATACACAGATAAAGACAAATTATACCAATGCTGATAGCCATTTTGATGTGGTAACCCGCGAAATCGCACTTCCTGACAGCACCGGCTGGGTTGAACCCGCTGGCGGCACTCATCCGCTGCGCACCTTTGTAAGTATGTCAGATGGCAAAGATGGACTGGCGATATTCAGCAAAGGCCTGTTTGAATACGAAGCACTGGAGAATGACGACAATACTCTGCTGCTCACCATATTGCGGGCATGCCGGATAAAACTTGCCGTCAGCGAAGAAAAAATGGCTGAATTGCCCGACCCCGGCGTACAATGCCCGGGTACCCGCAGTTACGAATACGCCATCGCGGTTCACGCCGGCGACTGGCAAAGTGTCGGACTATTGCAGCAGGCCGCCGAATATTACACACCGGTGCGCATAGCCATGACCGGCCGCGGTCAGGGCAGTTTGCCTTCATCCGCCTCGTTATTTGCTATAAACAACAGCAACCTTCACGTAACAGCAGTGAAAGGTGCGGAAGACGGCAACGGTTTAATCATACGATTCTTTAATCCAACCGACGCCGAATTATCTGCCACCCTGACATTTGGCAAATCATTGCAAAGCGCAAGTTTATGCAAAATGGATGAGAGCTTTATGAGTGAAATTGCGGTAAATGGCAATAAATTGAAAGTTATCGCTGGCGCGAAGAAGATTGTGACGATTAGGGTGGATATTTGTTTAGTATATTAATCATTTTACTCTAAATAAATAATAGTATCTGAGTTTATCTACAAAACTTTCGCTTTTTTATAATTTTTTTTTAGAATAGTTCTGTACTAATTAAAACATCTACTAATTTGATATTTTAAATATTGAATATCTTCACGACTACAATTTGTTTTTAATTCTAATTCAAATGCAGTTATTAATTCAGAAAATAAATTTTCACATGATAAAGTAAATGTTTTTCCACATATCCTATTTACTTCCTTTTTTACGAAATTAATGACAGCATTTGTAAGAAAATGCCCTCTAATTAAATAAAACGTCGTTTTATCTACAGCAACTATTCTATTTTTAATTTCTTCATATTCACCTCTATTAAAATGTTGTTTAACTTCAATTAATTTTCTGTTTATAACATCTTTAAAAGGAATATGATGATTATGTTCAGTCATGAATTGACAACATTTATCACCCATAACTTTAAGACCTTTTTTGTAGTGTATGCTTGCTATATCAAAAATTAACAACTCCATAAATTCACTAGTAAATAAGTTAATCCAATTATCAATATCATCTAATTTATAACTTTGAGTTCTTGAATAATTTCTAATTAATTTATAGAGATGTCTTGGATGATACAATGAATTTTCAATTGAATGACCGAATGTCCATATTATCCTTTCATGATTATGTTTTGTCTCCAATATTTCATGATAATCTGAATCTCTTGCTATATAAATATTTACATCATCGACTAAAATAGAATTGATGTATTCATCTAATGTAGTTACACTTCCAGTAGGTTCAATTGTATAATTATCAATTTCAAAAGCTGTTAATACAGTATCCCAAAAGGTTACATCATCTTCACCCTCAACAAAAATAGTAAATTTAGTTCTGTGAAATTTTGATAAAACATCAAGAGCTCCACTTGAATAAGAAAGATCAGACATTACGAATATCCTCCATATCAATTATTTTACCTTTCCCACTTCCAGCTATTTCTGGTGAATGAGTAGCAACAATAACTTGAGCTGACGGATTCAACATTAATATTGATGGTATTATTTTTCTCTGCCATTCAATATGTAAAGATAATTCAGGTTCATCTGCTAAAAATATATATGGTGTGTTTTCTTGTAGAAGAGCTTCTGTTAATATGATTAACAACTGTTTTTCTCCTGATGAAAGGTCAGATAATAAAATTTCCTTTGTCTCGATATTAATTTGGAGGTCACCATTTTGAGATATTGATATTTGCTTATCACAAATAAATTTCTTAATTATTTCAATATATAAATCAATCAATTCAGATATCTGGTGTTTATCTTCTTTTGCTTTTAAAGACTGGCGAATAATATGTTGAGTTCTTTTTAATAAGGATATTGGCATTACATCATTAGCTGTTAATGGTAATGAATCATCTAGTCTGATTTTTTGTAATTTAGCTATACTTTTATTTATAACCTTTGTATGGCTATTAATTTTTTTACCTATATTATCATCATAAACCCCTAATTCTCGGTATGCAGTTATCAACTCTTCTTTTTCTGTTGTTAAAACACTGTTTAAATTATCCATAGAAAATAAATCAAAGTCTCTATTATATAATATTGACTTTAAAACTTCTTTTTGAAGATTTGATGATATTTCATCATTTTTTTTAGCCAAGTTAAGTTGATAACTTTTAAGACGAACCATTAATTCATTAAGTCTTTGGTCAATATGTGGAACAACAAATCCATTTCGATTCGTATAATTATAATCTTCTTCAGAATAATCAAAAGTAATTCTATGAACTGTTAAGCTTGATATATTAATTAATAATGAAATCCTTTTTTCTAACTCTTGGAAAGAAGCGCCTATTAATGCTCGCCTACGTGAATTTCGCATTAACATATCAATATCACGAAGATTCAAAACAATGTCATACTTTTTATCTTTAGAGTCATCTAGGGTATAACTAATTAACTGGTCAGGCTTATCATCTATCAAAGACTTTACAACTGTTATTGTCTTTATGACAGAAATCATATCAGGATCAGCATTAGTTGCATCATCATAACTTTTTAGAAATATACTAATTTTTTTAAAATCAAGAATTAATAACGATTTAAGATCAACTTTTAATACAGCAGACAGCATATTAATAAAAGTAGTTTTGCCGGTTCCATTTTTTCCTATAAAAATATTAATATCAGGATTTACTCTAACATCTACTTTGTATTTACCCCAAAACCCTTCGATTTCAACTTGAGATATTAAATACATATTAGTCTCCTTTTTGAATAATATAGTAATTTAGTTATATGATACTGGTATTTTGAATTTTTATCATATTTTCTAAGGACATTTATATTTAGGACTTGTTGTGATTTTTCATCTGCTATACTTATCAATCGAACTTCGTCATCAATATTTTTATAAAAATCTATATATTTAATCCAAACATAAAATGATTTGTCATAATCTAAAAATGAAAGTTGAATATTGATGTAGTAAGTAATTGTTTCACCAGGCATTAGTCCTTCATAATCGTTACTTGCGATATAATTTATTTTTAAATTTCGAAGATAAGTTTCTCTATCACATAGATAAACATTATGAGATATACATTCTCGCGGTGAACGTTTTGTGAGAAGTTTAAAACTGCTATTTCTTAATGGTTTTGATCCAATATTTCTCATTTTTAATTCAAACCATATTAAATTTGTTTTATTATCATGATTTATAGGTGATATTTCTATAATCAATAAACTATTATCATGGTTTATAAGTTTATCATAGATAGCACGCATTTTTATAGTTTCTACTAAATAAAAATAAGTGATTACTGTTAAGATAATTGAAGATACTGCCATTATTATCCCATTATAGTGATTTATTAATTCAATATAACTCATTATTAGTACTCGTTTATAAATGTCTTAACCATGTTTATATTAGCATACAGTAAGTCTAATTAGCAACTAGTCTAATTAGCATCAGTTTCTTAATATAAATTTCTTATGAAGAATAAGTGATTGTCATAATATAAATCAAGGATAATCATTTACGATTATCCTTAATTTAATTTTCGAACTAACTTTTACTGCTTATACGCTACCGTATTGGTAATAGTTTTCACTATTTTGCCATTTGCATCTAATTGGTCTACGATGATTGTCAACTCATCTGACGGGCCGCCTATCAACGGTGCTGCGGTTTTAATTGCATCGGTAGACCATACACCTTTGTCATTCGCTACGACTGTATTTTTGTATAAAACACCTTTAATTTTGAACATGGCGTATACTACATAATTAACGATGATATTTACCTTGGTACCTGCTGTGGCTTCACCGGCAATAACTATAGTATCACTGAATGTTCCTTTATCTGCTGGCAAAGTCATTGTAAACTCTTTATTCGTAATATTATTTGAAAGCTGTAATAATGGAATTATGTGATCAAGTAAAGTCGTTACATAAATTGAAGGAATTGCAAAATTTAAATTTTGTCCTTCTATAAAAGTTGATACGGCAACCCCTATTACTTTACCAGTAGAATTTAATATCGGTCCCCCACTACTACCATGAGATATCGGAGCAGAAATTTGAATTAATGTATAATCATCGATTTTACGTATACCACCGATTATACCTTCTGAAAACGTACCTTCTAAACCTAATGGATTTCCTATTGCATATACTTCATCTCCAACTTCAATTTTATTACTATCGCCAATAATTAAAGAAGGACATTTTACAGACTTTACACTTAGTAAAACTAAGTCATGTATAGTATCTATACCAATAATACCATCTATTTCGTAAACAGGTGTCTGTCCAATTAACTTAAGATATCCTTTCTTTCCTCCTTCAATGACATGTATATTTGTAACAACAATATTATCTCGAATAAAAAAACCACTACCTAATGAAATTAACTGACCTTTGTCATCAGTTATAGTAATAAGTACGACTGATGGAAATGAAGCTTTTGCAATTTGTGTTGGGGTTTGAACTTGACAAATTGCAATATCCATAACAAAACTTAAAATTATAACTATTATTATTTTCAAAATCATACTCCAACCTAATATAAATGAGCAAAACTTTCAAATATCAACATAAGTATGATAT
>CAZWZF010000038.1:0-45759 GCA_964638715.1 uncultured bacterium
TTCGGATTACAAAAAAATCATCTATAATAGATGGGGTTTACCGAATACTTACATAAGTTTTAATAAATCGACGTCGTCTCTTCATCAAAATCTATTGTTATCCAACGATATAAGGTGTATAATATTTGCGAAAGGGAGCACATATACGGGTGCGCCCGCGTTTTATTGTGACTGCAATGTTTGCAAACAAGTTAAACCGCAAATAATTCACCCGCGTCGCGCAATTAAATAAATCATGCGCAAGGACTTCCTAAAAGCGGTTAGAATCCGTAAAATTTCGACAGTAAGGGGACAAGAAAATGTCAAATCTCGACGGTAAAATGCAGCAGGATGATGCTGCAAGATCATCTCTTCCTTCAATGGATGAGTTGATGGAAGAGCAGATGGGTTTCACTAACTTTAAAAACGGCGATATCATCGTCGGCACAGTGGAATCACTCGATGAACAAGGTGCGCTTTTAAACGTCGGTGCAAAATCCGAAGTTTTAGTTCCGATTGATGAAATTGGTTCAAAAGAAGCAAAAACCTTGAGCGTAGGCGACCAGATTTCCGTGTATGTTATCAGCAATGGCGCAAAAGATGGCAACATCAAATTGAGCAAGAAGAAAGCTGATTATGAAAAAGCGTGGAATGATATTGTTCGCGCCCATGAAGAAGATGAAACATTGACAGCTATGGTCGTTGACCGTGTCAAAGGTGGACTTGTTGTTGACTTAGGCATGCGCGGTTTCTTGCCGGCAAGCCATGTATCAACAAAGAATGTCAATGCATTAGATAAATTTTTAGGTCAGTCAATTCGCTTAAAAGTTATTGAAGTAGACCGCCATCGCAAACGCGTTGTAGTTAGCCAGAAAAAAGCAGTTGAAGACGAAAAAAAGATTCGCCGCGACCAGACCATCACCACATTGGAAGAAGGTCAGATTCGCCGCGGTGTTGTACGTCGCGTTACCGATTATGGTGCGTTTATTGACCTTGGTGGTATCGACGGCTTATTGCATGTAACCGAAATGAGCTGGGGTCGGGTAAATCACCCATCAGATGTTGTAAAACCAGGACAAAAAATCGACGTTATCGTATTAAAATATGATACTGAAAACGAAAAAATCTCCCTTGGTTTAAAACAGATTCTTCCAGACCCATGGCAGCATGTAGATGAATTCTACAGCGTTGGCGAAGAAGTTGAAGGTCAGGTATCCAGAATAGTACAGTTCGGCGCATTTGTTACCCTTAATCATGGCATTGAAGGTATCATTCCCAAGCACGAACTGGCTGATTACAATATCGGCAAAGCTGAAGAGATTGTTAACATCAACCAGAAAGTACATGTTAAAATTATCAACATTCGTCCCGGCGAACGCCGCATGACATTGAGCCTGCGACAAGTAATTCGCACACCGGAAGAAGAAGCCGCCGCCGCCGCAGTAGCAGCAGCAAGTTTCTCACCACAACAGAACAATCGCAATAGTGGTGTTACCATCGGCGATATGCTGGGGGGGGCATTCGGTAATGCAGATGAAGCCGCTGAAGAAGCAGAAGTTGTTGAAGTCGTAGAAGTTGTTGAAGTAACTCCTGAAGTTGTTGAAACTACAGAAGTTGAAGCTGCTCCTGAAGTTGTTGAAACTGCAACAGAAGAAAAAACTGAAACAGAGGGTTAATTAATGAAGCTTATCGGCCTCACTGGCGGAATCGCTGGTGGTAAATCGATGATTGCTGATTCTTTCAGCGCATTGGGAGTGCCGATTATAGATACAGATATCCTTGCCAGGCAGGTTGTATTACCAGGTCAACCTGCCTGGTTTCTTTTAAAAGAAACTTTTCCTGCTGATTGTTTTTTACCTGACGGCAATCTTAACCGCAACCAGATTGCTGAAATCGTTTTCAACGATTCTGCAATGCGTAAAAAATTAGAGGAAATTATCCATCCCGCAGTATACAAAGCCATTGATGAAGAAGTTAAACTTTTATTAAAACAAACGAATCCTCCGAAATACGCAATTATTGTTGTACCGTTATTATTCGAAACAAATGCTGAAGCTAAATTTGATGCTGTAATTGCTGTAAAATCTACACAAAAAGACCAGATAACAAGAATGATGCACAGTCGTGGTTATACACGTTCACATGCATTAATGCGAATAAAAAGTCAGCTTTCAGTGAAAGAAAAATGCAAGCGTGCCGATTTCGTAATTGATAACACAAGTACAATAGAAAAAGCAAAAAATAATATTATTAATCTGCATAAAATGTTAATAGCTTAATATCCTAATTCGCGTAATTTAGCTTCTGTTAACCCGCCGCTTTCAGTTTTATTTAACAACTTTTCAATATATCGTGCTATGACATCAATCTCAATATTTACTGCATCACCGATTTTTAAATCATTCAATATGGTGGCAGCAAGGGTATGACGAACTAATGAAACCGAAAACGAATCTTCTTTTGATTCAATAACGGTTAAGCTAACGCCACTTACTGTAATTGATCCTTTATGAGCAATATATTTTGACAAATCAGACGGCATGGAAAAGTACAAAATCCTTTCTTCACCATTTCCACCGATGCGTATCAGCTTCCCAATACCATCAACATGCCCGCTGACAATATGCCCACCTAATCTGCCATTTAATTGCATAGCTCGTTCCAGATTTACTCTATTACCTGACAACAAGGAACCTACTGTCGTAGTTTTCAGGGTTTCCGGCATCATTGTTAAATTAACGATATGATTATCAAAAGACTCAACAGTCAAACATACGCCATTCACAGCTAAACTATCGCCAATTTTCATATCAGCAATAACTATTTCAGCCTTAACGGCTAATCGTGCTACATTGCTATCTCGTTTAAAATTGCTGATTGTACCGATTTCTTCAATTATGCCTGTAAACATATTAAAACCCACCACAATAAAACTTTCCTGATTAATAATAACAAAATTACTGTTAATTGCTAAGAGGTAAATCAGAATGAACCTTGTTACATAGCAATAATGAGAGTAAAATTAAGATATAAAACGTTATGGGAGATTCGAATGCTACCTGTTGATTTTTATTGTATTTTCATAGGTTTATTAAGCGGTACATTAGCCGCATTGTGTGGAATTGGCGGCGGCGTTGTTTTAGTACCATTTTTTGTAGCTGCCATAGGTTTAGAACAAAGAAATGCTAACGCAACATCATTGGCCGTAATTATATTAACAGCAATAGC
Source organism: uncultured bacterium (assembly GCA_964638715.1). Lineage (GTDB taxonomy): Bacteria > Armatimonadota > Hebobacteria > CAIYQO01 > CAIYQO01 > JBAXQQ01. Next base: position 3,208 of record CAZWZF010000038.1, read on the forward strand.
GGCAACAATAATGAGTTCAGGAAATAATCTTGTAAATTGGCGTATAGTAATTTTTACAGGAATTCCTGCTGCTTTGATTGCATTTTTTGCGGCAGGATATTTAAAGAAAATTCCAAATATATATTTAACCAGATTATTCTCAATTTTAATTATCGTTGTTGGTATTTATATGCTGTTTAATAGTTTGAAAAAAACTGCATGATAAAATATTTCTTGCTGTTATTACTTTCAATATCTGCATTCGCAGTTACTATTCCTGATCCATTCCCAGACGAATCAGTGAAATACGCGACTATGCCAAATGGTTTGCGGGTAGTGGTGAAGGAAAACCATGCCGCACCAATAGTTGCAGTTAGTGTTGTAGTAAGTGCTGGTTCTGGAATCAGCGATAGCAAAGGAATCCCCCACTACCTTGAACACTTATCATTTCAAGGGACACAAAAATATCCTGTTCCATTATCTGCGCAATATTTAATTGAAGAAAAAGGCGGTTACTGCACCGGCACTACCAACCGCGATAGCACACGTTTTGAAGGCGTGATTACCGCTGATAAAATCGACTTGATGTTATCAGTTTTATCACAGGTTACTCTCCATCCTATTCTATCTGATGAAGCATTCGAACGGGAGCGGCCAACTATTCTGGCAGAAATACAACGATATTATGATGACCCGGAAGTTAACCTTCTTAACTCTGCCTATTATTTTGCTTACCGCAATCATCCTTATTGCAACCCTACTACCGGCACAATTCAAAACGTACTAATGTTAAAAGGTGAGGAAATCCGTGATTTTCATAAACGCTGGTATAAACCGGGGAATATGAGCCTGGTTGTAGTTGGGGATGTCAAAACTGAAACTGTTTTAGATGCTGCTGAAAAATATTTCACCACTAATGAGAAATCTTTTATTCCTGCACCGATTATAAAAGTTCAGCCGCAAGATTGCAAACAAATCTCGTCGGTTCTGCCAACTGACACTGAAGTGTGGCAGGCAATTGCATTGCCTACTTCGGCAGCGAATGATTTCTCTGGCTGTTCTACTGCAGATATTCTGATAACAATGCTTACCACCGGGAATAATGCTCTTGTTTATAAATGGCTGAAAGATACAAATATTACCGTAATATCAACTGGTGGCGAATATATTACTTCTAATTATGCAGGTCGAATAATTATTTGGATTCATACTGCGAAAAAAGACGCAGATACAGCAAAGAAAATATTACTTGCCGGATTATTAGCGTTATCACAGAATATCACAGAAGAAATGTTAGCCAAAGCAAAGTTGAAAGTAAAAGCGGAATATTTAATGAATAACGAAACATTTGCAAGGCAAGCAGCAACTCTCGCAATTTATCAAGCTATGGATACCGGACAATATACTTTATCCGATTATATACAACAGATAGATGCTGTTACATCAAGACAAGTCGGCAATCTTGCATCTGTCCAACCGGTCGCTATTATAGCAAAAGGTGGCGGCAGATGAGATATCTTACCTTATTAATTCTTTGCCTTTTGACATTGTGCGCTTATTCAGAAAATTTAACATTAACCAATGGCGTAAGGGTTATCACCAGGCGAATGGCAATTGCACCTATTGCTTCAATTGAGATACTCATAGATTACAGTGCTATGGATGAACCAGCAATGCAAAGTGGTCTTCGCGAGGCTGTAATGGTCACAATGCTTAAAAATATTAACAATCTGCCTGATATTGCTGACATTGGCGGGAATATTAATGTCGAATTAAAAGAAGATTGTTTAGAGTTCGCAGCTAAAGTACCTGCAAATCAAATAGACTCCGCGATATTTTTATTACATAAAATAATTACTAATCCAGATTTAAACGATAATATTATTTTGCAGGTATTGAATGAATTAGCTGCCCGTAAATTTCAGCAGCCTGATGATTCTATGAATATTGCATATCGTATGAGTGAAAACGAGATATTTGCCAATCACCCATATTATCCCATGTCTGAAAGCAAATTTAAATTTAATCGCTTAACACCTGATAATATCCGACTCGCATATCAACAATATATTATTCCATCAAATTGCATTATCGCAGCAGCAGGAGATATTGATAATGCAAGTGCAGGCAAGACAGCAACAATGCTATTTTCTGATTGGAAAGGCGGGAATAAGATTCAGCGTGATGTAAGACAAGTTCAGTTACTGACAGAATCCGATGTACAGTTAGTTGAGATGCCAGTCAACAGCACAGCCGTGATGATGGCATTTCCCGGGCCTGGTTTAAAACATCCTGACAGCCTTACCATGCAGGTGATAAATCATTTACTCAGCAGTGGTACCGGCGGCAGAATCTTTAAATCTATTCGTGAAAAACAACGTTTAGCTTATGATGCGGCAACACTATATGCTCCTTATGCGGATGGCGCAATGTTCACCGCTTATACCATTACTGATCGCAGTTTAATGGAACGGGTAAAAAACGCACTTGTAGAAGAATTAAGTCTTTTGCAAACGAAAGAAGCAACCCAGGCTGAGTTAAATCGCGCAAAAGAAATGCTTATTGGCGAATATTCAATATCACACCAAAGCAGTTCACAATACGCATTTGATCTGGCTTGGAATAAACTTTGTGATAAACCAGACAATTACGACGAAATGCTGCCTGGATTAATAAGAAAAATTACTCCTGCTGATATAATAAAAGTATCAAGACGCTGGTTCACACGGTATACACTGTCTATAGTTTTACCGCAAATACAAGCGGAGAATTAAATGTATCAATTCGATTATCTTATTGTCGGTCCAGGTGCAATGGGATTGTATGTTGCAGCAAATCTGTATAATGCAGGTTTGCAAACAGCAATACTTGACTATAAACCGGAAAGAGCCGCAATATTGAATGATTCCGGGATAAACCTGATATCTGCTGAAGGAACTACTATTACAGTACCTATCCCAGTAACTTGTAATCCAGAAATCGTCACACAAAGCAGAACAATTATAATAATCACTAAATCTTACAGCACCAGCGATGCGGGGAAATTGATTGAACCATTTATAAACGATAATGTTATATTAACCGTCCAAAATGGTTTAGGCAACTTTGAAAAACTGGAAACTATTATGACAAACAAAACAATAATAGCTGGTAGTACCACCCAAGGTACATTGCGAATAAGTATAAACACAGTTCAAAATACTGGCAATGGCATTATATCTATAGGCAGCAACTCATCCATTTCAGCTATAATTTGTAACGATTTTAATAAAGCTGGCATGAAAACAACAATATCGGACAATATAAATCAAGTTCTTTGGGGGAAAGCGGTAATAAATTCTGCCATTAATCCATTAGGAGCAATTACAAATAAAAAGAATGGCGAGTTGCTTTTATCTGAAGGAACAATGGATTTGATGAGAGATGTGATATTTGAATCTGTTGCTGTTGCCAATGGTATGGGAGTCAACCTGTCTTTTAATGAATATTTGGACAAAACTATTAATATCTGTCGGGCAACTGCCGGTAATACCAACTCAATGTTATCTGATATTTTAAACAAAAAACAAACAGAAATAGACGCAATAAATGGAAAAATAACCGAGTACGGAGAAAAACTTAATATCTCCGTCCCGGTCAATAAAACATTGTGGAAACTTGTTAAAACTCTGGAAAAATCGGTTTAGATTATACGCCGGTTAAGAAGCGCATATCATTTTCTACCCAAAGCCGGATATCGCCTACTCCATACCTGCGCATTGCTACCCGATCAACACCAAAACCAAAAGCCCAACCAGTATATTTCTCGGTATCTAATCCGCATTGGCGCAGAATATTGGGATGAACCATACCGCAACCGCCAAACTCTATCCAGCCTGAACCGCTGCATAATCGGCATCCTGTCCCGCCGCATTCAAAACAGGTGAAAGCAAATTCTGCACTTGGTTCAGTGAATGGGAAAAAGTCAGCACGGAATCTCATTTGAGTGTGCCTGCCAAACATCTCTTTGAAAAAAGCATCCAAAGTGCCTTTTAAATCGGCAAATGTAACGCCTTCATCGACTAATAAACCATCAACCTGATGGAAGGTATGGCTGTGACGAAGAGTAACTTGCTCGCGGCGATGCACACGTCCAAGATATAATACCCGCACCGGCGGTTTTCTTTCATTCAAAACTCTTGTCTGTATTGCAGTTGTATGAGTACGTAATAAGGTTTCATCATTAAGATAAAATGAATCCTGTTCATCCATTGCCGGATGATCGTCGGGATAATTCAATGAACCAAAATTATAATGAAAAGTTTCAACTTCAGGACCATCTAATATATCAAAACCAAGACCAATGAAAATTTCTTTTACTTCGTCTAATGTTCGCGATAAAGGATGTTTTCTACCCAGACGCGGACTTCGTCCCGGCAGGGTAATATCCAGACGTTCTTGTTCTAATTTGCAATCTTCTTCGATAGCTGCCACTGCCAAAGTGCGTTGTTCAAGAGCTTCTTCAAGTTTAATTCGCACTTCATTAGCACGTTGCCCGACAACAGGACGCATATCTGCCGATAGCTGTCCCATGCCGCGCAGTACCGCAGTTAGTTTGCCATCTTTTCGGCCTAAAAACTCTACACGAACAGCATCAAGGGCTTCACTGCTATTTGCCGTTGCAATATTAACAATTGCAACGGACTCAATCTCATTTAATTGTTGTAATAAATCACTCATAACTGAGAAAAGATTAGCACCATGACCTGTTGAATGTCAAGAAAAAAATGTTGAAAATAAAGTATATAATGATATTTATTGATTATCTTGCATAATCACAAAAAAAATGACATAAAATTACGGAAACTATGTGGGATAGAATTGCGTATTTTAATGTAATTCTATATAATATCGTTAGTACGGGAGAAAAAGATGAAATTTTTAGCAACATTATTATTAATATTAATCTCTACCGCAGTAATGGCGCAATATCCTGTCATGGTCAGTCCGCCAGATGTAATGACAAATGCACCATCTTATCTGCGTTTTTCCTGGCTTCCGATGCGTATGGCTACCCAATATCAAGTAAACATTTCCCAAACACCGCTGCTTGATACAGATGCGATCGTTGCATCAACCCTTACTGTTACTGTTTATCGTATTGATTCTCGATATAATACAAAAACCGAATTATTCCCATCTACCCCATTTTTATTAAATGGCACTTATTATTGGCATGTCCGTGCATGCAATGATACTTATGATTCAACAGTGTTTCCACCTAATGCAAACTGGACATCATGGTCTCCTGCCCGTAGTTTTACAGTGCATGGTGGTATACCAGTTGCTATAGCACCTTATGATACTGCTAAAATGATTTCAGCCACACCAAGAATACAATGGACACCGGTAAGGGATGCAAAAGCATATCGATTGCAAATATCAACTAATGCTGATATGACAACTCCATCTTATCAAATTGAAACTACCAACACTTATGTAGATTTTTCAACCCCGATGTATTACTTATATGATGGGACTTCAACTATTTATACTTACCAGGCATCACCATTAACCACGGTACAATTAAATACTTTACCACAGTTAGGTCCACTTCATTTAGGACAAAAATATTACTGGAAATTATACGCATATATTTTCATTAATGATATTAGTGAGTTTACAGACCAATCAGCAAACTCATCAGTATATAACTTTACTACTTACGGCGGCGCGCCATTAATCAAAGCGCCGGTAAATAATGCAAGCGTCACCAGTGTTCAACCAACATTTTTATGGACTCCTGTAAAAGGTGCTTCACAATATAGATTTACATTAAGTGCAGACAATTTTGCAACGACCCTTCTTACAGTAACTGTTAACTCCGCAACTAATTATACACTTACCGCATCACAAAAATTACTAATAGGAAAAACATATTATTGGCGAGTACAAGCTTTAAATAGTACAACTCCGATTACAGATACTCAGTCGCGCTCAAATATTGTATCATTTAAAACATACTAATATATTTTCTTTAGACGCGCCATATAGCGCGCCTTCTTTTCATATTAGGATATAGATATATTTCATGCTTGTTTCATATCATACGCATACTATATGGAGTGACGGTACATCAGACTCAAAAAAGATGCTTGATGCTGCGGACAATGCAGGGCTAGCTGAAATAGGCATTTCAGACCATTTTGTAATGACGCCCAGTGAGACAGAATGCTGGTCAATGCCGCTGGATTTTCTGGATGAATATATCAATGAATTAAAAAATATCGCTGAAAATTCAAAATCAACCAAACTTAAAATTGGACTTGAAGCCGACTATTTTCCCCAAACTATAAACAACTTAAAATCTGAATTATCTAAACATAGCTTCGATTATATCATCGGTTCAATTCATATTCTTGATGGCTTTCATTTGGATGAAACTGCTGAGAAGTGGACGGGTAAAACTCAGGCCGAAATAAATATTATATGGCGCAATTATTACCTTGCAATGGCAGAACTTGCCGCATCTAAGCTATTCGATATTGTCGGCCATTTTGATTTATGCAAGAAATTCGCTTTTTATCCAACAATAGATTTATCTGCTCAAATAAATAATGCTCTTGATGCTATTTCTGATGCCGGAATGACTATTGAAATAAATACAGCCGGCTGGGATAAACCTGCGAAATCCGCGTATCCTGATATTGACATTCTGATAAACGCACGCCGTCGCAATATTCCCATAATCATCTCCGCGGATGCCCATGCACCTGAAGAAATTTCCCGTCATTATGAAAAAGCTGTAAAATTAGCAATACAAGCCGGATATACCCAACAAACAATATATCATCAAAGGGAAAAGATTATCGTTTCTTTGCCATAAAAAATGTATAGCTTACCTGACAAACAAGATGAAATAACTCCAATATGGATGCCATCGCCAGGAGTACCGATAGCATCGCGAATATTGTCGTATCTTTTCGCTGCGTTGATGATAATTGCAATTATACGTTCTTTTACTATTCAAAGACCAATAATCATTGAGATACCTGCAGATAATAATGGGTGGGATTATTATAAATCAGACTTAAATATCACATTTCCTTATCCAAAAAATTGGATGTTTCAAATAAGAAACCATTCAGATGGCACTAAAGGAGCTGTAATACATTATCCTGGCAGTAAACCAATACAATTTCAAGTTGAACAAAATACAACACCTGATGTAATAACTACCGAACAATATAACAATGTCGTCGAATTATTAACAAACGATATTAGTTCAACGCCAAATTATCAGCAATTAGGTACTGAAGATATCGGTAATAATATTACATTGTATAAATTTTCATGTGATATTAAAAATACTACTGTACAGGGGTCATATTGTGTTTTAACCTATCCTGGAAAGATGTGTGTATTAATAGGTTTTTCACCTGAAATCAACTGGGATGATATGCAGAAATTAATGACAACAATGATTCAAAAATCACGCGGATAAATATTAGACTACTCCGCGTATATTTCCAGATTAGCGCGCGGGATAAGATCTTCTTCTTCGGCATTAAACTTTACTTTTGCTACTCTCACCTTTGCACCAGTTGGTATAACATGCAATTCGGCAGGCAGTTCTGTAATATTGGCAAATCTGCCAAAATGAGGTTCGCGAATTACCCGTACCCGAGTTCCGATAACGAGTTCAGCGTCTGCGTTTTTTTCAACAATATCACCGCTATTGGAATGAGGAATAATAATTTCCGGTCTGATTACACCTGCGCGAATTTGAGTAGCACCATTTATCGAAGCGTATTCTCCATCCAGCTTTTTAAGCAAGTCAAATGTTCGCGATGCCATATCTAAACTGCCGAAGCCTTCTGTTAGTATTAATGTCAGTGGAATCTCTTCCTGCCCGGTGATAGCCACGCCGATATCATATCCCAAATATGCGCGAAGCACAGCATCGTTTATAGCCCCCACTATTATCCCTATTGCACCGACCTGCACCGCTTTACGAATATGATTAATATTTACTGATGCACCAGCGTTAAGTATAGTACCTGCGCATTGTTCATTAATTGCATTGTCATCCGGCATGGCATCTGCACTGGCGGAAATAGTTTTAATCCTTCCGCGCCGTTCACCACCGACACCAAATATTCCCTGCACCATTGCTCCGGCAGTTTCTATTATTACTCCCTCATTATCAATAACTTTTGTTACAGTACCTGAGATATAAGCCTTTAGATTTAATGGGGTTGCCGGTTCACGAATGCCAACCGTTCCGCTGGTACGACTGATATATTCAATAGTTCCTTCGTAAGGCGATTCAATCTTTGAACCGAAAAAGCCCATGAAGCCTTTGGTTTCTGCAATTACATCACCTTTATTGATGACGTCATTTTCCTTAACTTTCATGTATTGCATTATTTCATTTTGATTTAATGCTAACTTTTCAGCGATACGTATAATATTTACAGGTCCAGGCAATAATGCGCAGGCAATTATATCTTCCGCATCAACATTATCGCCGACCTTTACCAGCACTTCGCCATTAATAGGAAGACGACGCAAACGGTTAATTATCGCAGAAGTCGTAACTAATAAACCAGGAGTATATGCAGCCGACATTAATTAACCTTTCACAGTAGACGCGCGGGGTTTTAGCATTGAATACAATCGCAAATGCATTGGTATTCTTTCACCTTTGCAAGCTTTCAATAATAAATTAGTAGCATTTTCACCTAAATCTTCCAATGGAGGACGCAAACTGGTCAGTGATTCTTTTTTAGCCATCTCTAAATCATCAAAGCCGACTAATCCATAATCCGCTCCCAGCTTTTTGCCTTTTTCGTTTAATTGCTTAATAATTGTGAAAGCCATAATGTCATATGGAGCAATAAAACCGCGTGGTTCACCACTACCAGTTAGCTCAAATATACCAGATTTTACACAATCGATAATAAATTCATTCTCTCGCTGTCGGATTTTATCACGAACTTCCATGGTGAAAAATTCATTAGCTTCCCAGTCCTTAGCATTATTTGGCGGGTAAACAGTCAATTTAACTTTACTGCCGCCTAATTGTCGAACCGCGGCGACTGCACCTTCATATCTTTCATTTGCCCATTCGTCTTTAATCGGCAATAAGAATAACAGTTCTTTATAACCAGCAGCTATTAAATGTTCAGCAGCCTGGTAACCAAGATGACGGTTATCAATAGATAATCGCGGTATCGGACTGATACCATCTGATGCAGACACATATAAAATAGGGATATTTATAATACCCGACGCAGCATTTATCAATTCTTCATAAATTCCTTGCCGGTCAAAAATATTAATCAAGCAGACAGCGTTTACATGGTTTTCTATTAACTTTGCCAAACCATCTTTAATGGAAATATGATTGCTCTCACCAGGGGTACCAATATTAATTCTGACTATTTCAGCATTGCTTAACCGCGCGGTATCATTCATAATATCAATTATTCGGGTAACCCAATTTTGTTCATCATTTTCATCTTCCAGCACGGACTCGCTTACATACAAAACTCCTATTTTAACACCCGCGAAATCACCTTCACTTGCGAATATCACATCATCAGCAACAAAGGTTCCGCGACCGCCATGCGATGTTAATACCCCTTCATCAAGTAAAACAAGAATAGCACGCTGAAGCGTATTAACAGCAACACCATATTCTTCTGCCAATTGACGCCGGCCAGGCAACATTACACCTTGTTTCCATTCTCCACGACGGATTCTTGCACGTAAATCAGATTCAATTTGCAAATATGCATGATCAGAAACAGGAGATTTTACTTTATTTAATGCTTTTTTCATTCAAAATTACCCAGCTTTCTTGCCCGATTAAATCAAAGTTTAAGGGCTGTTATATTATATAAAATTACACCAGATATTGCAAAAATAAACAGTATCAAATAACTACTATTCATATTTTTTTACCATCTATGAAATATTTAAATGATTTTTACTATTAAAAAAGATATAATGTAAAAAAAAAGTGGAGAAATTCAATGACACCACGTGAAAATTTGCTTAACCTTTATCATCGCAAAGGTTATAGTTTTGCTCCTGTAAGTTTTAGTATGTGCCCATCATTATGGGAAAAGAAGAAAGCCGCTATTGGTGATATCTCTTTGCAGGACTACTTTGAATACCCCGAAGGATTTGCACAGCAATATATAAATGGTCCGAATATGATGCCACGCACTGAACCTGATTGGCGTCAATTCTTCTCGTATGCACTACCAGATGATACATTTTTTAGCGAATTTGGCGTAGCTCATACAAAAGGTGGTGAAGGTTCTTTCCACCTGTGGCGAATGCATCATCCAATGGCGAACTTTGAGTCATTGGAACAAATGGAAAATTATCCCTGGCCAGAATATGATTATGAAAATGTTGACCATATCACTTCTGCAGTTTCTTCTGCCCACAATGATGGAGTTCCAACAATTGGCGGTATGGCATGCACAGTATGGGAATCTGCCTGGTATATTCGTGATATGACTCAACTAATGATGGATATGGCAATTGAAGATGAAAAGGCAACATATATTTTAGATAAAATAACTGAGAGGTCAGTTAAACAGGCTATCACTTTTGCCAACGCAGGGGTTGATATCTTATCAATGGGTGATGATATCGGTATGCAGGATAAAATTATGATGTCTGAAGATATGTACCGCGAATGGCTGAAACCAAGACTCAAGAAAATTATTTCCGCGGCAAAAAAAGTTAAGCCAGATATTCTGGTAATGTATCATAGTTGCGGTTATGTAGAGCCATATATCCCTGATTTAATTGAATGCGGTATTGATATTCTTAACCCGGTACAGCCGGAATGTATGGACTTTAAAAAATTGCATAGTGAATATAGAGATGTGCTGGCATTTAATGGCACTCTTGGAACACAGACAACCATGCCGTTTGGCACACCGGAGGATGTAAAGAACACTGTAATTAAAAATCTTGACATCGCCGGTCCAGCAGGCGGATTATTCGTTTGCCCTACCCACTTATTAGAACCAGAAGTTCCTTGGGAAAATATTGTTGCATACGTGCAGGCTTGTAAAGAATATAAAACCGCTGGCGGATAAAAAATAGATATAATCATTCCAATCATTACCCTTGATTTGAATAATCGAGGGTAATGAATTTTTATTATTTTTAATAACTTTCAGTTATTACAGTTGTCATATAATATATAAATATTCATTTATGAAAGGTCAACATGAAACTACTCTACTTCACTTTTCTTTGCTTATTGTTCACCACTACGCTATTCAGCCAGAAAGTTCCATTAATTGCAAGTTATAATATGGAACCTGACGCGGCAAGTGCCGGCAAATTAATAGATGCAAGCGGTATGAATAGCGGTGCAAAGTTGATAGATACTACATTTGTGGAACGCGAAGGACATGGGAAAGCTGTCTACTTTGATAAAAACAGCAGCAAAATTGAACTGGATGACAAATTAATGCTGAATAATCTGGTAACGAAATATACGATAACTGCCTGGGTTAAAATTGATACTCTTCCATCTACATACGATTTGAATAAAGGTTTTCTTTTCCGTAAAGGCGATAATAATGGATTTCAAATTGCCATAACCCCCAAAGCTGAGTTTTTCTTTCATGGTTATTGGGGCGGTGGATGGTATCACGGACCGACAAGCGGGAAAATGCCGCTGGGTGAATGGGCACATGTAGCTTTAGTATTTAACAAAAGCGATAAAAGTAAAGTATATTTAAATGGAAAAGCAGTATTAACTGCGAGTACACCGTATCAAACAAGGCCAGTTAATGACCACTGGAAATTTGGAAATGCAGAATGGCGCGGCGGAATGGATGATTTGCATATTTACGCCGCAGCACTAACCGATGAACAGGTAACTTTAGATATGAATAATAAAATAGAAACCCGACCAGCAACCGAGGCAGACATTCCTGAAATAACATATCCTGTATCTGTTTCTCTGGGTAGATATGATATGCCAATACCATTTGCTCATATTGATGGCCGAATGAAAATGACGGCTGAACGAAAAACCGGTCCAAATGCGGTGGATTGGCCGGAAATTAGAGTCAAAATACCAGGAAAACCTGATATTCTGTTATTTAAAGACAGCGGCAAACAGGCTATAGAAGTTTCTTTGCCAATTAACGGCAAGGAAATGCCTTTAATGAAGCAGGATTATGATAATCAGATAATGCCAACCGGACAATGGTTTCGTGCTGTAACCTGGCGTTGGGGACAATTTTACGTATACTCGACAGACTCAACAGCACGTACCAGCAGCGGCGAATTTGAGTTATGGGTCTTCCCCATAATAATTTCTGGCGAAGGTGATGCAGATATCGATTCTGTTGATTTAATTATGGATGGAAAATCTATTTATAAAAGAAATGAAAAATTTAAATCTCTTACTCTTTTATTGCCAGCTAATATCAATAATAAAAAATACGAATTGTCTGTAAATGGACGCGAAGCTGTTAAATTCGATATAGGATTACAAAAAGTAAAATTAGGCAATCCGAAAGATTTACCGATTGAAGTTAATCTGATTGTTCCTGGTGAAGGCAAGAAAATTTTTGTGAAGAATCTCTTAACCCCTGAAACATTTGCATATCAAAAAGAATATGATGAAGCCTTAAAAGATATGAAAGCCAAAACTTATCCGCCATCATTCAATAATAACATCAATACCACACCATTAAAATCTCACATCAACATAGATACACCATTATCGCCAGTTTCAACCCATTTAGTGGCTATGTCCGCCGGAATGAGCGGTGGACTATTAACAGCCGCAAACCATATTACACGCTTCAAAGGAACGCTCACTGAATATGCAGACCACTTGGCAAACCTTGGCGTAGATAATCTATTTGAAACAACGAGTGAAGATACATTTAATAAAAATAATCCAGATTATGATGAATTGTCAAAATTGCTGGCAGAGCGAAATATCCGTTTAGGCGCAATGGCAACCGGATACGCCGGTTGGGGTGCGATGGGTCATCCCAATATGGCATTTCATAGCTATACACTGCCGGAATGGCACGCACCATTGTATCGTGAATACCAGCTAATTACTCAAAGATTCAACAGGTACCCTAATTTTACCGGTGTTTTCACCGGTGCAGATAACGCAGGTTATGTGCCATATTGGGATTGGGCACCACCAATTCCAAATCGGCCATGGGGACGCAGCTTTGAAGCATTTCAACAAGATAAGAAGTTGAAAACACCCATAGGACCGGCTATATCAGTAAAAAAGGATTATGAAATCAAGGGAACTCAGAAAGATTTCATTAATTATATAGACCGATATGATGAATCTTATAAGCAGTATGGTTATTTTAATAATGCAGTAAAAACTATTAATGACAACCTGATGTTTACAACAGGTTCTTTCGGGTCATCACCCGGAGTTGGCGGCAGTGGAGGTTGGCCGTGGGCATCTATCCCAGGCAATACGATGGAAGACAAGGTAAGTATCCAAACGGCTTATGATTGGAATGAACAGTCGTCATCCAAACCAATACAAAATGTTGCCTTAATCGACAGATTGCATAGCTATAATCCTGACAAACCTACATGGTCAATTGTAGATGACTTCGGTTTATTCTTTGGCAGAGAATCCCTGCACCGGGCATACGCATTGGCACTCAGTCGAGGATTACAGGGAATCGGTGGAAATTTCCTCGCACATACAACTGATATTGAAACAAAAGATAATCTAAAAGAACCGGGAGTCCGTGAAAAGAAAGTTAATAATTATAAAGAAATTTTTGCATGGGCACATAAATGTGGTGGTCCATATTCTATGATGCGGCCACTATCAAAAATTGGAATCCTGTATGTGCACGACCAGGCGATAAGCCGTGAAATTGTAGGTGGCGCAGATCCGGGAGAAAAACTATATCAAGGTTCTCACGAAGGCAAAACCACTGAAGCATTATTTCTATGTCATGCGGCAGGTTGGCCGGCACGCATAATTACTTCCGAAGAATTAAAACGAGAACAACCAGCAGATATTAAAGTAATCCTGTTAACCGGCTTAAACAGGTTTGACAACACCTGGGTATGGTATAGTGGTTTAGAAAAGGCTCTTACTACATTCAAGACTAAAGGTGGCATCATAATTACAGATGATGAATCAGTTTCACCTGTTGAATCCATCAATACCGGAATGAAAATTGCGGCATATATTACTCAATCTGAAATAGATTTAACACCGGAATTATTCAAACGAAATGAAGATAATATCAGCAAACTGCAAAAAGCATTGGAATTTATAGATAAACCAATCGCATACTCGAATGAAAAAACTATCTGGACGGTACCATCAAAAGCTGGTAATTGCATTTATATCACAGTAGTAAACCAAGGATTTGTAGATGGTAAAAATGCAAGCATGTCAGTAAAACCGCAGATTGGTAACATCATTTGGAATACTGAGCGGCCTATATATAATGTCAGAAGTCAAAAATTAATTTCTAAGATTGATGCTGAAAAATGCGACCTGACATCAGAAGGTTTTCAATTATTCGCATTGCCAACAGAAGAGATAAAAGTTATGAGGGCGGTTATAAAGAAAAATCCATCATCTTACAATCTGAATGTTAAAATAAATGATGGCAAAATGACTGGTATCCCGCTTGAGATTACTGTTAAAAATGATACTGACAAAGTAATATTTTTCAGTGCAAGCGGTTTAAATATTGAACTTCCAATAAAAGATAACGACCCTTCCGGTGATTACTTAGTATCAGTAAAAGAACTGTTGTCTGGTATTGCTGATAATATAAAAATCAATCATGTTCAACAAAAAACTATTTCCTCAAACACTGACGATATAATAGTTGAAAACCAGGCGAAAGCTATTAAAGCATTTGAATTAAATAACAAGCCATTGATGTTTGCACTGACAGCAGAACAAATGAATAACGTTGTATTAATGTCAGAAGTAAAAAGATTGAGTGATTTCTACATGCTGAATGGTCGTAAAATTGATATACAGGAAATCGCGCCAAATAAAGCTATCTCGTCATTGCAGCCGACATCGGCAATACAAAAATACCCACAATGGTATACACCAGATACTGATATTGTCCTTATTGGCACACCTGCAAATAATCTGCTTATTTATGATCAAGTGCGCGGTTATCTGTTGCCATCAAAAGAAATAAAAACAAAATCCTCAAAGATTTATTACACATACTCCCCATTCCGTGGTGAGTGTGATGCTTTAAATATTATTGCAAATGACAACGAAGGAATAATAAAAGCTGTTGATTTTCTGGTGAGATAATAAAAAAAGATATCCTTTATCAAAATATGGTGACGGATATCTTTAAGACTTTATTAACTTATATTTATTTACATTTATTTCCAATATCGATTTTTGCACCTAAATGTCTTAGTTTTTCTTCCAAGTTCTCATATCCTCGAACAATGAAATGTCTGCCAGTTATTGTAGATTCACCTTGGGCAGATAATGCCGCAACTACCAGCGCGGCACCGGCGCGCATATCTGCGGGTTCCAATAATCTGCCTTCCAATTTATCAACACCTTCAATATTGGCAATCTTATTTTCTTCAACTTTAATACGTGCACCCATTTTACGCAATTCATTAACATATCCCATACGGCCAGAATAAATATTCTCATGAACAACACTTCGTCCGGCTGCCTGGCACATCATTGCTACTAATGGCGGCTGCAAATCAGTCGGAAAACCGGGGAAAGGCTGAGTTGAAACAATAGTACCAGCAGGAGTTAGCCCGGTCGCGTCAACTGTTATATAATCATTTCCCTTAACCACTTTTATACCCATTTCATTGAATATATCAGTCAAAGAACCTAAATCATTCGGGTTAAGTTTACCAACTGTCACTTTACCACGGGTTGCCGCGCCAGCAAGCAAAAATGTACCACCTTCAATGCGGTCAGCACATAACGTATGTTGAACATTGTGGAGTTTATCTACCCCTTCAACAACTACCTTGCGAGTACCAACTCCGCTTATTTTTGCTCCCGCATTAATGAGAAATTCACACAGATTTGTCATTTCCGGGTCTTCAGTCGCACTCTCTATGACTGTTTGACCTTTTGCTAATACTGCTGTAAGCAAAGCATTAAATGTTGCTCCCGGACTTCGATAAGTCGGATCCAGCATAACTCTACCGCCAATTAATCCATTTGGTGCGGTACATATAGCCTCATCGGTTTGCTCAACCGCCTGCACACCTAAAGATCGAATTGCCTGCATGATATAATCCACAGGGCGAGCACCTATTGAACAACCACCGGGCATCGGGGCGATGACTTTACCCATTCTGGCAAGCAATGGGCCTATTAAGTAATATGACCCGCGCATGGAAGTAGCTAATTGGCGATCTAATTCATAACCGGTAATATTCGATGCATCAACAATCGCGACATCGCCGTCACGACTTATTTTTGCGCCTAATACTGTCATTAATTGAAATAGATTCGCTACATCGGCGATATTCGGGACATTATGTAAAACAGCAGTACCTGATACCAATAAAGCAGCTGCTATTATTGGCAATCCACCGTTTTTACTTCCACTTAGAGTTATTTCACCCGACAGCGGTATGCCACCGGTAACCTTTAAAATATCTGACATTTTTCCCTCGTGCTGCGAATAGGCTGTAATGAAAACATCCGGTGTAATAGAATAACACCGGATGTGGATTATATATTATCCGATTTGTGGCAGAATTACTTTGTCGATATCTTCATCACTGCTGACTGCCGGTATATTTGCGACCAGTTTCCAGGTCTCGACATGTTCATAAGTTTCACCCGGGTCTAATACAATCACTGGCCCTAATGATTCAACTTCCAACATTTCTTCATTGCTGAATGTTTCGAAATTGCAGCCAAAATCAGGATATTGCTCATACGGATCATAATCAAAATATTTCATAAACAGAGTATTTTTCACCAGATATGCAGCCCAACCATCCTTAACAGCCATGCCAAATTTTGCCGGTGATTTAGTTGAATCCTGACTGAAGGTGAAATATTTTTTGCCCCAACGGAAACGCGGGTCGGACATATCAGTGTAAGGCCATAATACTAACGGGAAATCTGGAACTAAAACTTCCGTGTGCGACCGTTTTGGCGGCAATGGAACAATGCATATACCACCGGCATCCATTACTGTTAATGCCCATGCTGCCAACTCAATTGCCCAATTTCCAGTATTGCTGGTACGATGAATAACAGTAACGACATTTGCTTCAGAATCCATGATTAATTCAATTTCTTTTTGAATACCATTTTCCGGTTCCGGGTTGCTGATCAATTTCACACTGAAATCATCTAATTTTTCCCATTTAATCGGACTGTTATCTAAACTATATGTTCGAGGTTTAGCTTCCGGGGCATGCCATAAACGATGTCCGCCACGAATTTGCCATTCATCTTCGCCACTCTTGCCAATTTGATCAGGATAATTCTTCATTACATTCGGTCCGCCAATAGGACTGAAAGATATTATACGTGGTCCAACGTCTAAAGTAGCAATTAATTCAATGGAGCCGTTTGAAAGTTTAATATTATTCTTCCAGCCGCCATATTCTACAGTCTCTATCATGGTATCGATTCCTTTTTAATTTGATGTTAATATTTTCTGTTAATTATTATATAATTCCTGCAAACTAATGATATGCCGAAATAAACTTTACAAAAATATTACAGTTATATAAATTTTCTGTTAAATCTATCATTTATACCAATATAATATTAAAATACGTAAAAGCTATGATAGACTATCACTATGAAAAAAATAATCATAACTGTAGCGATATTAATATTGGTTGTTATCCTGTATATCAATTTATCATTCAAATCTCCTGCGATAATTGTTGCAAATCGCAAACCGGCGACTGATTTTTACACTAAATTAGCATACGCAGGAGAAGATATTGTTGACCCAAACATTGCATATAAAGCTGCATATATCCAAATTAAATATCCGGGTGGCGATATACCAGCAAATACAGGTGTTTGTTCAGATGTCATTATCCGTACATATCGAAAAGTTGGCATTGATTTGCAAGTTAAAGTCCATGAAGATATGAAAAACAATTTCAACATATATCCAAAGCAATGGGGATTAACACATACAGATACTAACATCGACCATCGTCGTGTTTACAATTTAAATACATTTTTTAAACGCAAAGGTCAGACTCTTCCTATTACAAAAATATCATCAGATTATAAACCTGGAGAAATAGTTATATGGAGATTAATGAATGGATTGCCGCATATAGGTTTAGTAACCAGCGTCAAAGCCTTAAGCGGCAATTACTATATGGTCCATAATTGGGGAAGCGGACAAGTAATGGAGGACGTTTTATTCTGTAGTGAGATAATCGGTCATTACCGGTATAAATAGATATAAGATATTTTTACTTTTTTGTCGATAAACACTGTTAAACAGCGAGTTTTCACGCTATAATAAGCAAAACTATTAGTGCTATTTAAGGAAACAGTTGTGACCGAACAATCAAATAATAAAGAGAATCATATCCCCGAATGGCAGGCAAAGCCAATCACATGGTGGTTGATATTCTCTATTCTATATATAATTTGCGATTCATTGGACTTTTATGGCTATTCGTTAAATAAAAATGCAGTATTAAGCGGTGACCAATACCCGGAAATATTACGTTTTTCTTTTGGCATTATGCTTGCTGCTTTTGCTATTTTGCGATACCGGGCATGGCCTTTTGCTATTTTAATTACAGTTCTTCTTCATTATATTATCGCAGCATTTTTTGGTGTTGCAAATGCTACCAACCCGACATTGATATTTTATCTTGGCGCACTTGTTCAAGCCGCTATCGCAGGTCTTGCTTCTCACATGTTTCTGGAAGGCGCACCTAAATTTGACCATTGGCGTTCTTGGATTGGTTATATATTGATATATATCCTGATGGCGCCAACAGTAGCCGGAGCTTTCGCTGTTATAGCTGAACAGGCATTTGATACTCGTTTCTTTACATCATTCGCAGAAACCGCAATGCTTGCCATTGCAACTCATGCCGCAATTACACCGTCGATACTTGTAGTTTTAGACGAATATTATAAAAAAGACAGCCGACCAGCAGGACGTATATTAGAAGGAATATTATTGTTTCCAATTTTAATTATCCTGAATCTCGTTTCATTTATCGGCGTTAAGTCAGACCCTATTTTTGCTCCTGTTTCAATTTATCTGCCTTTCCCTATTTTAGTGTGGTCGGTAGTACGTTTTGGAATCACAGGTGCAAGTTTTAGCCTGCTTACAACATGTGTTATCGCAGTTATTGGCTTTAACATGAAATCAGGTCCATTTTATTCGACAAATCCTGAAGTTCCATTAGGAATTTCCATTGTTAGTGCACAATTATTTTTATTAATAATTGCCTTACTTGTTTACGGTTTTAATTCAATCCTTTATCAATTAATTACCATCGAAGCAAGCACCATCACTTTAGAAAGCCGCTACCGCCTGTTATTTGAAAGAATGATGCAAGGTGTATTATATCTGCGAAATTCAGGACAAATAACTGATGCGAATCCTGCTGCTGAAAAGATATTTGGCATATCTCACGATGAATTGCTAAATAGAAATATTAATGATAAAAACTGGGCGGCGGTTCGCGAAGATGAATCCCCCTTCCCTGTTTGGGAATATCCTTCAAATATCGCCGTACGAACCGGCAAACCAGCATCTGCTACCATGGGTATGTATAACCCGCGCGATAACTCGTACCGATGGGTATCGGTAGACGCAGTGCCTGAATTTAGATTAGGCGACGACCATCCACGCGAATTATTCATGACAGTAAATGATATTACACTGGTTAAAAATGCGACTGATGCATTACAAATGGAAGAAGAAACATACCGGGCATTATCAGAATCTTCACCAGATTCTATCATTCATGTTGATAAGAAATGCATAATAAAAAGAGCGAACCAGCGTTGCGCTTTATCTCATGGTTATCGTAATGTTGACGAAATAGTTTTGGCTAATTTATCTGTTGCTGCATTGGTAGCAGAGAAAGATAAAGAACGCCTGAATACTTTCATTCAGACAATTTTTGAAAAATGTTTTCAGAAATCAGACGTATTTACTGCTCAGCGCAAAGACGGCACCACATTTCAGGTGGAGATTAATGGCGCTCCAGTATTAAATGACAGTGGGTTGCCGGAAGTTGTTGTATTAATTGAACGCGACATTACCGAAAGAATGCGAACCGACCAGGTAATGAAAGAAGGTGAAGAACGTCACCGATTAATAGTTAACAGCGTAAGTGAAATCATCATCGTATTTGATTATGACGGAATATTCCGATTTATTAATAAGCAAGCAGCACAAACCCTTGGCGGAGAAGTTCCTGATTTTATTGGACGAACAATGTTTGATATTTTTCCACCTGACGTTGCACGATATCAGTTGGACAATGCACGTGGGGTTATCGACTCTGGTGTCTCGATAACTCAAGATGATGCGACATCAATACGTGGCGAAATTATATGGTGGCAAGTCACAATGTCGCCTTTAACCTATGAAGGCAGGAAAGCGGCTTTATTCCTGGCTATGGACATTACCGGCAGAAAACAGGAAGAAGAAGCGCGGATTAACTTTGAACAAAAAATGCGCAGTTCTCAGCGAATTGAAGCTATCGGTAGATTAGCCGGCGGTGTTGCTCACGACTTGAACAACTTGCTTTCACCAATGATTGGCTATACCGAATTGGCATTAGTACAAATGCAGCAGGATAATCCACTATTCCCAATCTTAAACCAGGCACTGCAAGCGGCAGAAAAAGCACGGCAATTAACACGCCAGTTGTTAGCTTATGGACGCAAACAGGTTTTAGAAGTAAAAGCATTAAGTATGGTGTCTCTGGTAGACGACTTTACCATGATTCTGCGCAGTATGGTCGGTGGAAAATTGGAATTAGTTACCCGCATGTCACCTGATTTATGTGTAGTAAAAGCTGACCCGTCACAAATGCAGCAAGTTGTAATGAACTTTGTCGTTAATGCGCGTGATGCTATGCAGGATGGCGGAACAATTACAATAATTGTTGATGAATATGACCTTACCGAAGCGGAAACTGAAAGCTGGAGTGATTTGAAAGCTGCCAGATATGTTAGATTGATGGTAACAGATACCGGCTGTGGTATGAATGATGAAACTATTCAGCATATCTTTGAACCATTCTTCACTACAAAAGCACCGAATAAAGGTACCGGTTTAGGACTGGCAACAGTTTATGGAATCGTAAAACAGCATGGCGGAGATATTAAGGTAACCAGTGCAGTTGGTAAAGGTACTACATTTACAGTGCTGATTCCGGCAGTTGAAGGATTTGTTGAAATTGTATCAGCTTCAGGCGATACTAACAATTTAAGCAATGTTCCTATTAAAACAACATCTGTATTGGTTGTTGAAGACAATGATCTGGTACGAGCACTTGCGGTTGATATTCTTGCCGCACGTGGTTTTGAGGTATTCAGTACCCTTGACCCGTTGGAAGCTATTGATATTTTCCGATCAAATGAAGATAAAATTAACTTGCTTATCACAGATATTGTGATGCCAAAGCTTAACGGTCGTGAATTAGCACAAAGATTGCTGGCTATAAAACCTGAATTGAATGTAATTTATGTTTCAGGATATTCTGAAAATGTAATAGCTACAGAAGGTATGCTGGCGCAAGGAACACATTTCGTTCAAAAACCATTTACCATGTCATCGTTATTACAAAAAGTAATTGATGTATTGAGTGTAAAAGAATAGGACAGGAGAGACTGATGAGGAAAATTATCTTTTTACAGTTAATTGCATGTGCATTTATCTGTATGTCAACCATGCATTTGCAAGCGCAAGGCGCAGATACGCCAGACACTGGCTACAGAAAAATGTTAGAGAAAGCAGTCTCTATCATTAAGCCAGCACTGGTACGTATTCACATTATTTCTTCTGAATTTGAAGATGGAAAAGAGACAAAACAAGAAGCATACGGCAGCGGTGTAATAATACGTGAAGATGGCTATATCATCACCAATCATCACGTCGCAGGAAAGGCTATCTATATATCCTGCACCATGAGTAATAAAGAAGAAATCGAAGCAGATTTAGTCGGAACTGATGCTTTAACTGACATTGCCGTCATCAAATTGCGAGCAACTGACCGGAAATTTGTCCCCGCAGTTTTTGGCAACTCTGACGATGTAAAAGCTGGTGACTTTGTACTTGCAATGGGTAGCCCACTTGCATATTCGCAATCTGTTACCATGGGAATTGTCAGCAATACTGAGCTGGTAATGCCAGATTATGATGGCGGGTATTTAAGCCTCGATGGCGAAGATGTAGGCAGTGCAATTCGCTGGATAGGACATGACGCGGCTATTTTCCCGGGAAATTCAGGCGGTCCGTTAGTTAATATGACAGGTGAAATTATCGGGATAAATGAGATAGATTTAGGATTATCTGGAGCTATTCCCGGCAATTTGGCGAAAGAATCTGCAGATAAATTAATAAAAGATAAGAAAATAACTCGCTGCTGGTTCGGCTTTTCTTTCCAAAAAATTACTGCTATAAAGAAAGATGCAAAAGGAATATTAGTAACCTCTGTCATGCCCGGTTCACCTGCTGATAAATGTAAAATCAAAACTGGCGACATCATTACATCTATTAATGGTACTGACATTGATGTAAGAACGGATGAAGACGTGCCAGTATTGAACCAGGTGTTATTTAAATTCCCGATAGGAAAAGAAATTGATATTAAATATATCCGAAATGACAAAGAAATTTCAGCTAAAATAACCCCTATAACCCGTCCGACAATTATTGAAAAAGAATCATATTTGAATACCTGGGGTATGTCTGCAAATACTGTACCCGAAATGGATTTATTAAAGAATAAGAAAGTAAAATGGGGTGTTCAAATAGGAAGTCTTCAGGATGGCGGTCAGGCAAGCACAGCTAAACCACCACTGTCCGAAGGCGATATTATAACAATGGTTGACGGAAAAGAATGTAAAAGTATGGATGATTTATTGAAAATAACCAAATCTGCTGTCAATGGCAAAAGCGAACAAGTTCCTTTAACTGTTGAATTCACCAGAAATTACGAAAGAATGTTGACCGTAGTTCGCGTTGGCGAACGAAACAAGATAACCCGCGGCATGGAAAAGCTCCGTCCATGGCTCCCTATAAAAGTGCAGGTACTTACAAGCGATCTGGCGACATCACTTGGATTAGAAGGTAGGACCGGTGTTAGAATTACCCGAATCTATCCCAATACTGAAAAGGAAACATCTGGTTTAAAAATTGGAGATATTATTGTAGCAATTGATAATCTGCAAATTGAAACCAGCGAACCGGAAGAAATTGACACTTTCAATGATATGATACGGCAATATACTATCGGGACAACAGTTGCGTTAAAAATAATTCGTGATAAAAAACCGATAATAGTGAAAATAAAATTATCTCAATCACCACGTTCACCTCGTGATATGCCAACTTATGAAGAAAGCACCTGCGGATTCAGCGCACGCGATATTACCTGGTTTGACCGTGCAGATAACGAGTGGAATGACGAACAAAAGGGTGCATACGTTGAAGGTGTAGAAGATTCTACATGGGCAGACCTTGCTAATCTGCAAACTGGTGATTTGATAACAGATATGAATGGGAAGCCGGTAACAAATTTATACAGCTTGAAGAAAGTATTAGAAGAAATGAAAATAAGCAAACCTGAATCAGTAATAATAAAATCAATGAGCGGAACAGATGTTAAAATAATTCTGATGCGTCTTGTCTGGCCTAAAAATTAGAGTTTGAATATAATGCAGATTATATTGCCACGAATTATTTTGATTCGCGGCAGCGTAAAAGAAATTTAAAAAATTACTCGTTTAATGCAGGATATCATAATAGCACTGCGAAAGAATTAATATAGAGGTATTAATTATGAGTAAAAAGAAAGTTGCTGATAAATTATTTGAAGCATTTAGTGATATTTCTATAATTGACATACACAGTCACCTGCAACCCGGTAATCTTGATAAAAATAAAATCGAAAATTTGATTTTTTATCACATGCTGCGCTATCCGCTGCGCGCTGCCGGAATTGATGAAAAAACTCTCTGGCCAGGACATGAAAGATTAGAAGAGAAACCGTTTTGGCGCGAAATAATGCCAACATTTTCCGAAGAAATTGAAATTGGCCTCAGAAATATGCGAACACAGGGGTTTGGATGGCTGTTAGAGCAATTAATGGGGAAACTATACAATGTTAAAGGCCCGTTAACTGTTAAGAACTTATCTGAATTATCAGAGATATTTTATGCTAAGTATGCTGAAGGTGGTTGGGGACACAATATTTTAAAACAAGGCAAGATTGAAGTTGTTTTAGCAAGTAATTTACATGATGATGAAATGCCGGAACAATATGCGCCTTTTTATCGTCCTACCACCGAAACTTCACTGATGAACGGTACACATGATTATGTTCCATGGGAAAAGCGTTTCAATTGGTGGATAAGACACAATCCTGAAAGAATATTCAAACGACGAAATCCATTAGAGATAGAAATAACCGGAATTGAAACATTACGCGAAGCAGCTAAAATATATTTCACTGATTTTATCAAATGGGAAGGCAGAGAAACTTTCGTAGAATGGGTTTCTTCGTTAGCTGATTTCCGTCCTATGACTGATGAAAATGCAGACATTCTGATTAAAAAAGCGATTGCCGGTGAAATATTAACCGCAGAAGAAAATGGATTATTAGAAGGCTTATTAATTAGAGAAACAACAAGGGTTACATCACAACATGTTTCTGTTGTTCAATTATGCTACGGCACTCAATATGTAAGCGGACAAATTGCGCATCCATTTGCTAAAGCATCACAAGCATTTACTGGAACTTTTGGTTATTTATTAGCAGAATATCCTGACACTCATTTTAACATGTTGGGAAGCTATGCACCGGATGAACAGGCACTCTGTTCGTTATCGACTGCTTATAACAATATGTCATTAGGTGGTTTCTGGTATCAAAACTTTTATGCAACTAATATGGAACAAAGCTGGAATATGCGATTAGATATGATGCCGCTTGATCGAATCTGCGGATTTTTCAGCGATGGATATTGCGCAGAATGGATATATGGCAGAGCATTGATGACCAGAAAAGTGATGGCAAATGCTCTTGCCGACCGAATTGAACGCGGATTTTGCGATGAAGAATATGCGATGCATATAGCTCAAACAACTCTTTACGATACGCCGAAAAGATTAATGGCTATTGATAAGAGCTACATGCCAAAGCCTGCAATTTCTGCTAAATAATGATATAATATTGCAACAGCGCCGGGGTTAAACCCGGCGTAATAATTTTTCGGAGAATGAACCTATGGTCAGATTCATCCTTTATCTTGTGCGTTGGCAGCTATCAACACCAATTTTGGCACCTATTGTAGCGCTGTATACACATCAAAAAATGTTTGATCCTACACAATGGCTTGCGGCCGGAGTAGCGAATTTAATAGGCGGCTGCATATTTTTCTGGGTTGATAGATTTATTTTTAACAGCAGTAAATTAGAACAGTGGGAATTAATGAAATCCGGCGAGTGTTATGATTGCGGCAAGACAGATCTGGTGCGCAGATTAGTGAAAGCACCCGGTGGTTATGACCGCAGCGATGATTCCGCACCCCAATATAGATGTAAAGAATGTTCTGAGAAAAAGCTTAATCAACTACTGAAAGATGGAAAAGTAACTAAACAATAATCGTCTGCGACAAAATTCACATTAGCGGGTCAAACACTAAATGAAACATTACTCATCAAAACGAATACTGGTAACCGGTGGAGCCGGTTTTATTGGCTCGCATTTATGCGAACGATTACTGAATGATGGCCATGAAGTTACCTGTCTGGACAATTTTTTCACCAGCAGAAGAAGCAACGTCTCTAATCTTTTGTCCAACCCTAATTTCGAACTTATTCGTCATGACGTAACTTTACCGTTATATGTAGAAATTGACCAGATATACAATCTCGCCTGCCCTGCCAGCCCGGTGCATTATCAATTTGACCCGGTACAAACTGTAAAAACCAGCGTTCACGGTGCTATTAATATGTTAGGTCTGGCGAAAAGAGTAAATGCGCGAATACTGCAGGCATCTACTTCAGAAGTTTATGGCGACCCACAAATACACCCGCAGGTAGAAGAGTATTGGGGAAATGTAAATCCGATTGGTGTAAGATCATGTTATGACGAAGGAAAAAGATGCGCCGAAACCTTATTTTTCGATTATCATCGTCAGCATAAAGTAGATATCAAGGTGGTTCGCATATTTAATACTTATGGACCAGGAATGCATCCTAACGATGGGCGGGTTGTGTCAAACTTTATCATGCAGGCTCTGCGCGGCGACGATATCACCATATATGGCGATGGACAGCAAACACGTTCATTCTGTTACGTCAGCGACCTGGTAGAGGGCTTTATTCGCATGATGGATACTCCAGACGATATTACCGGACCGATAAATCTGGGCAATCCCGGTGAATTCACCATGTTGGAATTAGCAGAATTAGTTTTAGAGTTAACGAAATCATCGTCAACCTTAGTCTATAAGCCATTGCCAAGTGACGACCCGACACGCCGCAAACCAGATATTTCAAAAGCGAAAACAACATTAGGATGGACCCCTACAGTACCATTGCGTGACGGCCTGGTAAAGACTATTGAGTTTTTTAAATCGACATCAACAGATTAATATGTCAAATCAGAAAGCTGCTTTTGGAATATTTGCTGATTTGCATTATTCAAACGAAGATGACGGTGATCGATTAAGAACTCTGTCTTTGCAAAAAATGATTGAAGCTATTGAATTTTTCAAAAAATCAAATGTTGATTTTATAATCAATCTCGGTGATACTATTGATTTGGCTGAATCAATGGATGCTGAAAGAAAGTTGTGCAAAGAAATTAATGATGCGCTAAGCACAATAAATGTTCCCATATATCATGTAATAGGCAATCATGATGTCGCAATGTTCAGTAAGCAAGAGTTTTTGCATGAAATGAAGATGCAAAATTCATATTATTCATTCAACTGCAATGGGATAAATTTTTGCATTTTAGATGGTAATTGCCATAAAGATGGCAGTGATTTCAGCCGGAATAATTTCTCATGGGATAACGCATGGATTTCACCAGAGCAAATTGATTGGTTCAAGAAAGAATTGATGAATAATATGCCGACTATTATTTGTTGTCACGAAAGAATTGATGGCGGAATTGATGACTCGATTTATAACCCGCATGTAGTTCAGAATTATCTTGATGTAAATAAGGTTATAAATAAATCAGATAATATAATTGCGGTATTCTCTGGTCATGAACATGCTGGAAACGTGGCATATATTAATGACATACCATACATTACTTGTCCCGCAATGGTAGTTGGCGAAACGCCTGCATACGCGATTGTTGAAATCTTCGCTGATAAAAGTGTTGCGATATCAGGCGAAGGACGATTTTCGAGTATAAAATAAAAAATCTATTACTGTAAAATACAGATATCTTAAAGGAGATATAATGATTTATAAGATTCACAAATCAACAGGTATTGAATTATCTGCATTGGGTTTTGGCGGAATGCGGTTTGGCAATCCTGACGACCCGGAAAAAAGCGGCGCATTAGTAAAAGCTGCTTATGACGCAGGTATTAATTATTTTGACACCGCTATCGGATATGGAAAATCAGAAGAGTTATTCGGTGTAGCATTAAAAGAAATGTTAAAAACACGTGCAGAAAAACCGTTTTATGTTTCGTCAAAAACATTCGCTGGTACTCCTGATGATCTGCGCCGTGATATCGACACCTCATTAACCCGCATGGGTCTCGATTATATAGATTTTTATCATTTTTGGTGTTTAATGTCACCCGAAGCCTACGAATCACGCAAGCCGATTTTAAAAGAATTTGAAAAGTTGAAAGACGAAGGATTAATTAAACATCTTTGCGTATCTACCCACATGAATGGCAATGATATCGGCAACATGCTCAATGATTATCCTTTTGAATCTATACTTCTTGGATACTCTCCGATGAACTTTAATTATCGCGAAGTAGGATTGCAGGCCGCGGCAGATAGAAATATGGGTGTTGTCGTCATGAATCCTCTTGGCGGCGGCATTATCCCCCAGCATCCAGAACGTTTCTCATTCCTGAAAACAGAAGAAAGCGAAACTGTTGTTGAAGCAGCATTGCGATTCCTGATAAACGATGACAGAATCACTGTCACACTGGTTGGATTCAGCAATGAAGACCAACTTAAAGAAGCAATCAGCGCGGTTGAAGGTTATAAGCCGATTGAGAAAAAGCGCATTGATGAAATGCGTAAATCAATGACGGAATCATTCGACCACATGTGCACAGGATGCCAGTATTGCGACCATTGCCCGGAAGGATTGCCGGTTCCAAAGTTGATGGATTCGTACAATCAATATATGTTGACAAATAACAAACAGGAAATCGTCAATAGAATGAATTGGCATTGGGCATTGAATAACAAGGATAAATCATTTTTTGACCAGTGCACCCAATGCGGTTCCTGCGAAGCTGCCTGCACTCAACATCTGCCAATAATTGCCCGAATAAAAGAGATGGGTGAAGCGGTAGACGAACTGCAAAAGAAATAAAATATCAACTCAATCTTATTTTAGCCTTGCCATTAAATTATACAATGGCAAGGCTTTATGATAGATAAATTTACCATTTACGCAGGATTATCAGCGCTTAATGCAGAATAAGCTATTCCAAGGGGAATATAACATGACATGGTGGCAAACTTTTTGGTCTCATGCAAATACCAGCGATGAATTTTTCTTTCGCAATATTATATTAGCATTACTTTTCGTTATTTTTATAGTGACATTGCACTATTCATCACCTACTGTAAAAAAGTGGGTAATCATAGTTCTAACATTCTTAGCCGGGTTATTTTTTACATTAGAATTCTTCTTGCCACCGCATAATTTGCCTCATAATACTAAAGGAAATGTAATTACGCCTTGGGTAGAACCTGCATCAAACTTTATCATGTTTTCTACAATGTGGATGCTTGGGCTGGGAATAATCAGCCTTACAAAAGTCCATCTGCAAAAGATATTTTCTAAAAATAAAGAATCAATTAACAGCTATGCTTTTTTCATTGCTATGATAGCAATGATAGTTGTCGGATTTATATGTTATGCATACAGCTATATAGAAAAGCCGGATGGACAATTATTAACATTTAATATAATAAATAATGCGCTTTTCAAAATGCTGATTAATCTTGATTCTGCCATGTTTGCCTTACTTGCATTTTATATAACTTCTGCTGCGTATCGCGCATTCAGAATACGTACCCCTGAATCAGCACTCCTAATGATATCGGCATTAATTATCATGATATCTCTGGTTTCATTAGGTACAAAAATTATGCCAAAAGTTCCACTTGAATCTATTCAACAATTTCTATTTAAATATATCAATATGTCTGCTCTCCGTGCCATTACAATTGGAGTAGCTGTCGGAGCATTAGCCATGTCAATGCGTATCTGGCTCAGCTTAGAACGTGGTTCGTTCTTCTCTAAGGAGCAATAATAGATGAAATTTTGGATAATGATACAAAAAATTGACAGGCGCTGGGTCTATATTGCACTTGCTATTATGCTGATATTCTCGTTAAATAGCAGTTTTGTTGAAAAACCATCAAAAACAGGAGCGCAGGCACAGCAGTTATATGATGAGATAGAAAATCTGCCAAAGGATAAACTGGTATTCATTAGTGTTACATTTTCCAGCAGCACATTGCCAGAAAATGGTAACCAAATGCGGGCGGTTATCCGGCATTTAGCCTTAAAAAAACAACCTTATGCCATCATATCATTTGAACAGCAAGGCGCAACAAACGCAAGTGCAATCGGTAAAGATGTCGCAACCCAATATAATCTTGAATATGGTAAAGATTATATTGATATGGGCTATAATATTCGCACTCTTGCCTTTATATTTTCATTTTTAGATGATATTAATAAAACTATAAAAGTTGATGCACTGAACAAAAAGCCAATAAAAGATTACCCTATAATGAAAAATATTAAAGGGTTGAAAGATAACAATATTGGCATGCTGATTGAATTCACTGCATCAGCATCCTTGGGAGATTGGATACAATTTGTACAACCGAAAACAAATCCTCCACTTAAAATAGGATATGCCTGTACTAACGTAATGTCATCTGACGGTTTTCCCTTGCTTGATTCCAAACAAATCTGCGGTATGCTGATAGGATTAAAAGGTGCATCAGATTATGAGAATTTAGTAAATGTAAAAGAAGCGACAGTTACTGACCTGCGATATGATCCACGAAGCAAAATAACTGATATTGAACAGACCATAAGTGCTTCAGCATTAAAGCTGATGACTACTCAAAGCAATGCCCACTTGATTATCATTATATTAATCCTTATTGGAAATATCGGCTATTTCGTCACTCGCAAACAGAAACCAGTTTTACCGGAATATATCCCGCCTGTTGAAGAAGATGAATCAACACAAAAACGCAAACAGCAGCTAACTAATTTGTTTATCTCAATATCAGCATTAGTAATCTTATCCGCAAGTGTAGCACTTTCTCGGGAAGGATTAATTAATGATATGGAAAAAATGCTGGGAGTATTGGCAACACTGGCAGTATTTTCGATTGTATTTCGCGATAACGCTACCTACAGGTTTGTAGAACATATCTTTGTCGGTTTAGCAACTGGTTACGGTATTGTTATAACCTGGACACAATTCATTATACCTAAATGGTATACATCAATGATGCCGGCACAAATGTATCCAAATGGCGAAGGTCAATGGTGGCTGGCAATGGCATTAGTCTGCGGGTTAATGTTCTATACAGTTTATTTCACAAAGTTGGCATGGATTAATCGACTGGCTATCGGCATCCTTATGGGCTGGTCTGCCGGTACTGTATTTAAAGGATTTGCAGGGTTGATGGGACCACAATTAATTGCTGCTTTCCGTCCTCCTGTTACCAGTTATGCTCCAGCAAATCTCAGCATAATACAACAATCATCCGATGTTATGACTAAATACAGCGCGATACCTTTAGGTGGTGGATTTTATTTCTATCCACTGGAAACAATCGCATTCATCGTACTTATTACAGTGATGTCCTATTTCTTTTTTACCATTAATCATAAACATGAATGGATAAAAAAGCCGGCTAATATGGGAAAATATTTCATGATGATAACCCTTGGTGTTATCTTTGGAAATACTGTAATGAGCAGATTTTCATTGTTAATAGGAAGATTGGAGTTTATCCGCTTATCGTTTCAGGAATGGATCGTCATGTTGCAACACTGGATAAAATAATATCTAAACCCAAAAAAGCCTTCCAACTTTTATAGCTGGAAGGCTTTTTAATTGATTACTAAATAACCCCAAGGCTCTTTAATACTTTTCGCATATTTTCAATTGTTGCTTCTGACGCTGCCATCATCGGCAATCTTGGACCACCTACCGGTATGCCAACTAATTGCAGTGCGGCTTTTAACGGCGCCGGATTTGGCTCAACAAACATGGCCTTCGCAAGCGGCAGCAATTTATAATGCAGCGCACGTGCTTCTGATAATTTGTTTTCGGTACATAAAGTATATATTTTCAACCATTCAGCCGGCAAGATGTGGCTGCTGGTGCAGATGCCGCCATGACCACCCAATGCGCATAACGGGAATAACAGATTGTCATCACCGGTTAAAACACTGAAGTCAGTCGTTTGGGATATAATTGCCATTACCTGGTCGATATCGCCACTGGCTTCTTTAATACCGGTGATATTCGCAACCTTGGATAATTCGACAATAGTTGCAACTTCCATATTAATCCCGGTTCTTTTCGGAATGTTATACATTATAATCGGCTTATCAGTGGATGCGGCTACAGCCTTAAAATGCTGAATAACACCAGCCTGATTCGGGCGGTTGTAATATGGCGCAATCACCAGCATGCCATCAACGCCAGCCTTATCTGCTGATTCTGTCAAACCAACAGCTTCTTTTGTTGAGTTTGAACCGGTACCTGCTATAACTGGAACGCGGCCCGCAGTATATTTTACTGTCAATTCAACAACCTCATGATGTTCATCATACGATAATGTTGGTGACTCGCCTGTTGTGCCGCATGGCACAACGCCGGATGCCCCATTCTCAATCACCCAGTCAATTAACTGTTTCAATGTTGACGGGCAAATGCTGCCATCCTTACCAAAAGGTGTGACTAATGGAACATATATGCCGGTAAATACTTTTCGTGCCATTTTTTATTTTCTCCTCGAAATATTTATTTCATGCCAGTAACTAAAGCATCATGTAATGAAATAATCGCGTCTTTACGCTGAGTTTCCTGTACTAATACAGAATAACTTAATTGATCGGTAATATGACCTTCAACTTTAATCTTCTCACCAGATAATACATCATCAACCTTCTTCTGGCAATCATCAACCATTCCCCGCATCCCCTCGCCTACACAGGTTACTAATGCCCAATGCCCATCTTCAAAGTTTGATTTCAAATTATGATCATGCAACTGATGGCGAACAACATCGCTTACGCTGCGATATTTCTCGCGTTTTACCGCAAATTTCGCACTACCATCATTCATGCTCAGAACATGGAAATTCAAGCGTGTCTGACCAAGCAGTTCTGATACCCGTTTAATTGTACGTGGTGTTGCATCTGGAACTGTAAACGCTGTCAGACTGGGCATATCTGCAATACCAGTTATTGCCCGCTTCGTTGCCGGTTCATTTGTTTCAATAGCAGTGCCGGGGTCTTCAGGATTCTTGAAGTTTCGTACAACAACAGGAATCTCATATCGACGCGCCATGCGGGCAGATTCTGCCTGGATAACATCAGCACCATATTGGCTCATTGCGCATAATTCATCAAAGGTAAGTTTGCGAATCATCATGGGACCAGTATTAGTTCTTAATGCTTCCTTGGGGAAGTTCGCAGGATTTGCAGTCATTACGCCATCGACTTCTTTATAGATTTCAACAGAACCTAATTCTAATGGTTCCTGCAATGGCAATCGGGAAACATTTTTCAATGCATACGCCAAACAAATTGCAGTATAGTCGCTGCCGCCTTCACCCAATGTGGTGATAGCATGGTCAGTTGGCGCAACCCCCTGAAAACCTGCAACTAAAGGAATTGTCTGGTTATCAATATAGCTCACAAGATGTTTAATATCAGTCTGAACTACACGGGCATGTCCAAAAAAACCGTCAGTATACAAACCAACCTGGCCACCTGATAACGCAACAGTTTTATAACCTTTCGATTTCAATAAATGTGCCAGTCGCACGGTTGATATAATTTCGCCGCAACTCATTAGCAAGTCTAATTCACGTGGTTCAATAGCCGGGTCAATTTCACGAACTAACCGCACTAATTCTGCCGTTGAGTAAAAGTGAGAGAGAGCTAATTTGCGCGCACCTTCCGGTTTACGAACTAATTTTTCAATTTCTTCGTCCCAACTTGCCAACTCGCGTCCCATTGCACTTACAACAACCACAGGACATGCACCGCGGTCGCGGGTTTCCATAATTCGTTCAGCCGTAATCATTTCATTGCCGCCTGGCTCAACGCATTTCCCGCCATATTTTTGTACTACAACTTGCATCGTTTTTATCTCCGGTTAAATACACGAAAAAGGCCGGGATTCCCACGGCCAGATTCGGCGTAAAGATTGCTTGATTCAGTTATAAATAATAAACCCTAAATAAGGTTCATTTCCATCATCTTTTCGGCAATTTGTACAGTATTTAAAGCAGCACCCTTGCGCAAATTATCTGATACTACCCACAGATTAATGCCAAATGCTACTGACTTGTCCTGACGAACACGTCCTACAAATACCGGGTCTGTACCGCTGCATTCTGTCTGCATTGGGTACTTGGAATTTGCCGGGTCATCTACCAATACAATACCAGGAGCGTTGGCAAGCAATTCGCGCGCTTTTTCTGCTGATATAGGTTCGTAGAACTCTATATTTACTGATTCGGCGTGGCCATTATCTACCGGCACCCGAACGGTGGTTGCGGTTACCTGAATGGTATCGTCACCCATAATTTTACGGGTTTCTTGAATCATTTTCAGTTCTTCTTTGGTATAACCATCCGGCAGGAACACATCGATATGGGGCAGACAGTTGCCATAAATCTGATATGGGAAAATGGCAGGATCAATCGTTGCTGGTTTGCCATTCGCAACGTCAATTGTCTGTTTCATTAATTCTTCGCGAGCCTGCGCAGACTTTCCGCTGACTGCCTGATATGTGCTTACTACCACGCGTTTTATACGGGCATAATCATGCAAAGGCTTCATTGCTACTACCATTTGTGTGGTTGAGCAATTCGGGTTTGCAACAATACCTTGATGCGTTCTCAAAGTTTCAGCGTTTACTTCCGGTACACATAATGGAACGTTAGGATACATTCTAAAAGCGTTGCCGTTATCTATAATTACCAGCTCGCTAAGACCTTTAACTTGTTTTCGGCGTTCTAAAGCTTTTAAACCAAAATGGTCTTCAGCCTTTTCACCACCGGCGAATAATGCTATATCTACATTATCTAATGCTTCTTCACTAATCTGTTGTACATGGTAGGTAACGCCATCCACGACTTCAGGTCTGGCACTGCGGGCAAATATCTGCAGTGATTCGCATGGGAAGTTTCGCTGTTTTAATACCCGAATCATTTCTGATCCTACAGCACCGATGCCTACAACAGCAACATTATAAGTTTGCTTTTTCACCTATTTCCCCTCTCTAAAACAGACGCGCGCCTAAGATTAGGCGCGCAGTTATATTATCAATTGTAAGTAATTTATGTCAATAAATATTGACTGTTTTAACGTGTTTTAAACGTATTTTTAGTTTTAAGTGTTCAGTGTTCAGTGTTCAGTGTTCAGTGTTCAGTTATAAATCATATTCGGGTTATAATCAAAACAAATCTGAAAACTAAACACTTAACACTTAAAACTGTTAACTAATACTTCTGTCTACCGCGGCAGCTACTCTTCGTGCGCGTCCCATGAACTCAGCAAACTTTTCTGGTGTTAATGCCTGCGCGCTGTCAGATTTTGCTTTTGACGGGTTGTTGTGAACTTCTATCTCCAGACCGTCAGCACCGGCGGCAATGCCTGCTAACGCGATATCAGATACATAGCGCCAGTCGCCTGCCGCATGGCTGGGGTCAACTATTATCGGTAAGTGAGAATGATGCTTGATTACCGGCACTGCATTAATATCAGTTGTATAGCGCGTTGACGTTTCAAAAGTAATGATGCCGCGTTCGCATAATATAACCTGCTGGTTGCCTTCAGACATGATATATTCAGCAGCCATCAATAAATCTTCAACTTTGCAGCCAAATCCGCGTTTTAATAAGATAGCTTTATTCATCTTGCCTAATTTCAGCAACAAGCGGAAGTTCTGCATATTGCGCGCGCCAACCTGCAATACGTCTGCATAATCGGCAGCAGCATCGCAATCACTGAAATCCATAACTTCAGTAACTACCGGCAATCCGGTCTGTTCGCGGGCTTCAGCTAATATCTTCAATCCTTCAACGCCCAAACCCTGGAATGAATATGGTGATGTGCGCGGTTTAAATGCTCCGCCGCGAAGCATGTGGGCACCAGATGCTTTCACCGCATGTGCTATATCTAATGTCTGGTCGCGGCTTTCAACGCTGCACGGTCCGGCTATTATACATAGCTCTTTACCGCCTATCGGTACTCCGCATACATCAAGAATAGTGCCGGCAGGATGATGAGCGCGACTGGCTAATTTATAAGGTTCAGATACCAGGGCTACTCGTTCAACACCTTCAAATGATGCAAACTTATCAGCAATCACCATCTTTTCAGCATTTACTGCTCCTAATACTGCAATAACCGAGCGTTCAACACCCGGGTTGACAAACGGCTTGAAACCTTCGCCTTCAATACCATCAATAACAGCTTGAATAGCCTCTTTCGACGCGCCTTCTTCCATTATAATTATCACGATAAATACCCCTTATTTCACTTATCGGACGATAAGTTTACACCAAAAGTTTACCATATTTTGTGCTTAACGGACAAATTTCAAGTTTATATACCCATTATCAAGTGGAAATTAACAATAAATTATATAAAGAAGTGAAGCATTAATAAAATAAAAAAAGATAAAAATTTCACGATTTATTAGCATTTTTTACATTTCGAGAGTAAATGTGTGCGTCGGGCATTTGTACAGTTCCTGTAAATTTGCTATAATCCATCGGTTTGCGTCAGACCGGGGCTGCTTTTAGCCCCAGACATTTATACTGGAGAGGACGTATGGCAGAATACCAACTTCCCTATCAGGACAAGAGAGGCTTCACCAACTGCCTGTTATCCGCTATCGGCGGAGACGGTGCAAATATGGCGGCCAAGCTCCTGTTCAAACTTGCGGCAAAGTATCTTAACCTTGACGGCGCGTACGACGCAAAGTACGGCAGCGAGAAAAAAGGTACCCCTACCGATGTCTCATTAAAGCTTTGCAACTACGGCAATCCTGTTCGTGAAAGCGGCCCCAATAACCGCCCGCACATTCTGTGCATCTTCCGCGAAAACTTGATTCGTCCGTTGGGTCTCAACCACGGCCTGGAGGAAAACGCGACAGTTATCGTGAACACCTGCAAGACCCCGGCAGAGATTCGCGACATCCTGCAGTTGCATAGCGGCACCATCTATTGTTTAGATGCGGCAGCTATTTCTATTACATCAGGCAGCCGCCTGAATATGCCGATGATGGCAATGCTCTCACACGTGCTGAAGTTCCCGGAAGATCATGTAATTCATGCTATCGAAGATACCTGGCCACGTGCAAAAGAGCCAAACATCCTCGCTTACAAACAAGCTGTCAGCAGTGCCGTCAGCGAAACCTTCGCTGCAGATGGCAAATATCAGCTTGAAGACCCTCTGGATATTAAATCACCACTCGGATACACCAACATGTTAGACGGTGGAGCTATTGATGCTTTGACTCATAGCACCATCAAGAAAAGCAATGCTGGCGCACGTTCCAACCCGGCACCGAAATTTGACCGCGAAATCTGTATCGACTGCACTAAGTGTCTCGCCGTGTGCGCAGACCCGGGTGCTATTGTTTGGAAAGACGCTAAAATGGCCGGCATTGATCTCAACTATTGCAAGGCCTGCCTCCGCTGCGTTGCGGTTTGCCCAACCACCAAGAAAGGCAAGGCACTGACAGAAGGAGACCTCGCATGCGAAGAATAAAATCAAATCAAGTAATGTATTTAGGCAACGGTAACGATGCTGCCGCTCAGGCAGTATTGCACATCGGTTATGACGGCGAAGGTTATTACCCTATCACCCCATCATCCGAGGTAGGCGAAATTATCAGCAAAGCTGTTGCAGATGGCAAGAGCGATATCTCTTTCGTAGTTGGCACATCAGAGTTGGCAGCTATTGGCATTTGTACCGGTATGGCAGTTGCTGGCGGACGTGTTCTCGACGTCACCAGCGCACAAGGCCTTCTTCTCAAAGCAGAAGAAATGCCCGCCATCAGTGGTATGGGTTTGCCGATGGTTCTTAACCTGTCCTGCCGCGAAATTTCTGCTCCTTTAAATATTAAGAATGGTCACAGCGACCTGGCCGCTGCCCTTGGGTATGGCTGGCTGATCTTCATGGCACCAAATGTTCAGGCTGTTTACGACATGAACATCATCGCCATCAAGGTTGCAGAAGCTGTTGGCTTGCCGGCAATCGTAGCTTATGACGGTTTCCATACCAGTCATGCTAACCGCCGCATCTTAATCTTCGAAAATGCAGCCGATGTTGCAGCATTTGTTGGCGAAAAGCCTGCTATGCGCAATGTACTTGATACCAAAAACCCAACCACCTTCGGTCCATACATGAACGATGATGTTATCAACACCAAAGTCAACATGGAACAGAAGATGGCAAAGGCTTATGAAATCATTCCGCAGATCTTTGCTGATTTCGAAGCTGCAACTGACCGCAAATACGACTTCGTTGAAGTATATGGCGACAAGAATGCAGATTCCGGTATGCTGGCATTAAACTCCGCCGCTGAAGCAGCTAAAATCGTCGTTGACGAAATGATTGCCGGCGGTACCCCGGTTAAATTAATCGAACCAATCGTACTCCGCCCATGGCCTGCTAAGGAAATGGTTGAAGCTGTCGGCAGCATGAAGAGATTAGTAGTAGCAGAGCGTGTAAGCCAATACGGCGCCGGCAACTATCTGGAAAATGAAGTTGCTGCAGCCCTGCAAAAAGCCGGAAATTGCAAATGCGAAATTATCAGCCGCGTCTATGGTATTGGCGGTCTTAACTTCCGCCCAGACGAAGATGCCAAGCCGATGTTTGATCTGGCAGTTAACTGGCCAAATGTTGCTCCAGAACTGAAAACCCTTGAAGGCAGATACTGGGGAGCATGGCCAGGCAAAGCTGATTACAATCCAGCACCATCAATTGCACCGCTTACCATTGAAGAAACCACTCTGAACAAAGATATCGAGAAAGTTGACATCAAAGCAGTTCGTGAACTGTCGAAAATGCCAAGCCGTATCGACAAACAGAGTGCATGCCCTGGCTGCGGTATCTTCGCCAACTTAAACCTGTTTATGCGCGGCATTGACGGTCAGGTTGTATTAATGTTCAACACTGGATGCGGCATGGTTGTAACCACTGGCTACCCATTAACCTCATTCAAAGTTCCTTATGTTCATAACCTGTTCCATAACACTTCATCAACCGCTACCGGTATTGTTGAAATGTATCACCGCTTCCGCAAACAAGGCAAGATTCCTGACGAAGAAATCACCTTCATCTGCGTATCCGGCGACGGTGGCGATGACATCGGAATGGACCAGCTAATTGGCGCTGCATTGCGTAACGACCCGATTATCTATCTTGAATATGATAACAAAGGTTACATGAATACCGGCGGACAGCTTTGCTACACTGGTATTTTAGGTCAGCGCAACTCAAACAGCCATGTTGGCCCGGGACAGACCGGCAAACAGACCCAGAGCAAAGACATCATTGAAATCATGCGTGGTACTAACATTCCATACATCTTCACTGCTGCCGAAAGCAACCCGAATGACATGATAACCAAAGCACGCAAGGCACAGGCAACTGTACGCAATAACGGCTTTGCATTCGGAAAACTTTTCAGTGCATGTCCGCTCAACTGGGGAAGTGCACCAGAAAAAGGCAATGAAGTTATAGATAAAATTGTAAAATCCTGTATTCATCCGTTATACGAAATTGAAAAAGGTATTACAACACTTAACTATGACCCAAGCAAAACAAATGCTAAGATTCCTGTAACTGACGCTCTAACTGCCATGGGCAGCATGTTTGCACATATCAGCAACCCGAAAAATATTGCGATTGCAGAAGCTATCCAGACTGAAGTAGACCGCAGATTCGATCGGATCAAAGCGTTAAGCGAAAACCCAAGCCTTTAATAGGTAGAATAAAAACGCCTTTCATGAAAATGAGGGGCGTTTTTTTATTGTATTTTCATGGGAATTTTGTGGGAGATATAGGAATTATAGGTGAAATATAAAGAGAACGGTCTGTTTAATAATCTTATATAAACCTTTGCGTCGCCACTGCTTTTAATTCTTAATTACTTCTGCCGTCGTCCAAGAAGCCTTTCTAATGGTCGTTGAAGAACTAATGTTATTACTGCTTCGCGCTTTGACAATGGAGTTGTCAGTATCGTAAACATCCCTAATCGGTTTCCACCCCAGATATCGGTAAAAACCTGGTCGCCGGCAATGGCAATTTTTTCTATCGGCAGGTTCATCATCCTGGCAGCCCGCTTAAACCCTACCGCCAATGGCTTGCATGCTTTGGTTATAAATGATATCCCCAACATTTCGGCAGCAGGCCTTACTCTTCCATCAGACCCGGCATTGCTTAAAATACATACTTTTAAACCGCGCGATTTCGCATTATGTACCCAGTCTATATGGGACGGTGGAACTTCTGTTGAACGCCACGGTGCCAGAGTATTATCCATATCGACAATCACCCCGGCAATACCGCGCTCTATCAACAAATCAATATCAATATCGGCAATACAACCGACCACTAAATCAGCCGCTAAATTATCACTCATGAATTAATTATGCCTTTTTGAAGTCAGTATAGTCAAATGAAAACTGAAACTTAGCCACAAAGAACACAAAGAAAATATTTTAATCCTTGTGTTCTTGTGGGCAAATTTCTAATTTTATAAAGTTATTTCTGTCAAACCAGCCATCAATTTAGCAACATTGCCTTCCCAAATAAACTCACCAGTTACATCATTCGGTAAATTGATGTTAATAATACCTTTTTCAACATTTAATTTAACAGAAATTGTACCATTTAGATGCGGGATTGCGCCTTCTACTTGCTTTAAACTTCCTGGTCGCGGCATTATGCGCACTTTATTAAACTCGCCTTCAATTGGCCTAATTCCAAGAATTGAGGCGTAGAAATGATAGATTGGATGTGCTGCCCAGGCATGACAGTCTGATCGTGATGGTTCCGGCATTTCAAATGTTGTTTTAAAACCGGTTTTCTCAAGGTCAAACCACAATCCTAATCGCTCAAAAAACAGATCCATTCTATCTAATTGATAAAGGGTTTCAAACAGGTAATGAGAGAAATATATTGTTGTACGGGCAAGGTCGGAGATGGTCAATAAACCTTGCACCATTCTATCATGCTTGTCTGCCGGTACCATACCAGTTAGAAGTGCGAGACATTGGGCATGTTCGCTGAATGAACTGTGCGATAAATTATCAGCGAGTATCCCCTTTTCTTCATTCCAGAATAGTTTAAAGGTTGCCTGCATAACCTTTTCAGCAATATCACGGTCGCGTTCTGCCATTCTGGTGTCACCGTAGGCATCTTCTAATTCAGCCTTTCTCAGCAGTGTATAAACAAACTGGGCATTCAAGATTCCACTCGGTTCATACATGGAATCAGGAGCTATCCCCGCGTCCCAATTCGGTACCCAATCAGTGAAGTTCCAGCCAGAAGGCACGGTGAGGATATCATCAACAATAAGATTATTGAATGCTTCCATCACACTGCGCATACCTGGCAATAAAGTATGCAGGAAGTTGACATCACCCCGCCACAGCCAGTGGTCATGTATCATACAAACCCACCACATTGTGAATGGCGGGATGGTCTGGGTCTCCCAGGTGGGATAGCGCGAATAGGTAAATCCGGTAGCCTCGCGCGAATAATCGAACATTTGCAATGCTTTGCGCGGCAATCGGTCGTCCAATGTCAGCATATCCGTAACCAGCACTTCCAGCCGGGTATCGCCGATATACATCATTTGCTCATAATATGGGCAATCCATGTAAGTCTCGTGCATACACATCTGCATGGCACGTTTTGCAATCGGCAATATACCGTTAACCCGGTCATCATCACAGGTGAAGCTACTGGTAACTTCCAGCGGGTATCCAGTCTCAACGAACGTTAACGAATTAATAATTAACGGGGAATCTCCTGTCTTTATGCAGACTTCGACATATCTGCCGGCTTCCCACCATATAGTGGTGAAGGTTCTGTCTTCGTTTCCATCCGGGATGAACTCGTCGCCATTGCCGACAAAATATTTTCCTTCAATTTCGTTTCTGTTCCCTTTTGCAGAATATCCATCATTTTTCAGAAATAATGCTTCTGCCCAGTGAATATTTATTATTGATCCAGTCCCACCAGATACAGTTAACTGCGGGTAAGCGCAATAATAATCATTTAAATCAATAACCGCGACTCTGGTAGTGTTGGCAGGAATAGTTATCTTCCCACTGGCATTCAGCATTAGATTCCAATTGATTGCTTCATTTTTAATACTCTTGTTATCATCAACAGGGTATTGAAAACCATCAGTCAAATATCTCACATCGCCAATTTTCTGTTCATCCATTTTCATTGCCGGTAAAGTTCCCGGCGTCATCAACCATCCCTGATGATGTCCATAATGTCCGCTATCGATAACTGATGCTGACCGACCTATAATAATTTTAACAGGCTCAACCCAGTCATTACCTTCGCCAGTCTCCCATCCCCATGGATAATTATTGCCATCAACTCGCACCTTTGCCCCGGTGCCCCAGGTTAAACCTGATTCTATAAATGATACCGCCGGAACTAATGTAGTCATCCAGGGAGCCAAACCAGTAGAGATTACCTCACCCCACTCCCCTTCTGCCGCAACGATAAAACCTGACCGATGAGACATCTGGGCGTGTGGTGCCATAATGCCAAGCCACCATGTCTGCGCGGAAATAACATGCTCACCAACAGCAAGATGCAAATCATAACTCT
>CAZWZF010000039.1:0-45388 GCA_964638715.1 uncultured bacterium
ATATTCTACAAAAGGTCTTTCTATCCTCTTTTTTGGGGGTTTTGCAAGAGCCTCTAAAAATTAAAAATTAAAAATTATTACGTACAAAGTTTATGAATATAAATAAAAAAAGGGATAAACAATTGTTCACCACTCTAATTTTGAAGTTTTACTATACAAGTTTCAATAAT
Organism: uncultured bacterium; assembly: GCA_964638715.1. Taxonomy (GTDB): domain Bacteria; phylum Armatimonadota; class Hebobacteria; order CAIYQO01; family CAIYQO01; genus JBAXQQ01. Next base: position 171 of record CAZWZF010000039.1, read on the forward strand.
TTTTAATTTTTAATTTTTAATTTTAGAGGCTTTTGCAAAACCCAATGGTACAGACACCTTCCTGGCTTCGCCACTCGGTGTCAGTCCCTGAAAGTCGTTCTTCCCCTCTCCAACCGGGGAGGGGATTGAGGGGAGGGGCTTTTTAAGGCGAAAATCTATAATTCAGAAAATAGGTTTTGCAAGAGCCTGTTTAAATTATTCATTCAGGGTCTTCCGGCTGGTCTGTTGAGAATTTCATGGATTTATCCGGGTCTTGGAAATATAATTCACCCCAGAGTGATGGGGTTAATTTGGCTTCTGACGGGATGTCGCAGATTACGGTTTGCGATTTGCCTGACCAGTAGAGCCGGTTGATGGTGCTTACACCGTTGGCGTCGCTTTCCAGTATGCCGATGTCGCCCCGCAGTTTAGTGCCGGTTTCCGGCGTGGTTGCTCCCAGTGATGTCCAAGGGATTGCCACTTCAACAATTGCCCAAGGTGTGGATTCTTTATTGGGTTCAGTTGCAATGGCAATTTTCGCGTCTTGTATTACTTCCACGCGATCCATCAGCGTCTGTCCAACCGGCGAGGTGAACTTGGCGTGTTTATCTGCCGGCGCGGTTGGGTCTACTGGTTTGTACAGCACTGCTACCGGTTTGCCGCGAACTACGCCGATTAATATCCGTATATCTCCCGCCACTGCCATGGTGCGTTTCGGGTCGGCTTTCGGGTCTAACCCCAGTGTAACGTCAACAGCGTCTCCGCCTTTGAACATCATGGTTGGGTTATCGGCAGAGTTTTTAAATGGCGAGTCATCCTGCACCTTTGCGGTGATATATAGATTGTCAAAGTCATAAGCCATTGCCCCGGTTGCATAGGTGATATATTCGCGGGATGTAAGACTTAATTTCCAGAATTCATGAATTGGCATAAATATTTCCGCAGGCCAATCTTCCAGGCTGCCGCTTATATTTATAGGCCTTTCAATATTTGGAATTTTGGCAACCTTTGGTTCCTGGTGCAGCTTTTCCTGCATCGCTCGCAGCAATGACCATGCCTGGGTTTTATTAATATCATCAACTGATATGCTTAATTCTCCATTCAGCCGCTGCAATTGTTCCAGACCGTCTACTCGCACAATACTCATGTGATTGTGTCCAGCCACCGCGTATACTACGCCGTTTTCCGCTTTCACTACACATCCCTGGTAATGTTCCTGGGACAGACGCACATCAGATAAATCGACTTTGCCAGGTTCCCATTCCGGCATTGTCCAGCGCCGCAAGCCATAACCAGCGGGACCGCCAAATATGCAGCCAACCAGCATACCATCGCCGGTGTAGCACATCCAGTCGCCCTGGTCGGTATTAGTGAAGAAATATTCTTCCTTGCCAACATAGATATGGCCTATCGGCTTGTGTTCCTGATTCAACACGCCGGCCGGCCGGTTGTAGCCGAATCCGCTGGCATAGAAACCATCGTGTTTTGCAAACTGATTGAAATATTCCCATAGCTGGGTTTTGCCATCGGCGGCTACTAACCGGGTGCCGATAATGAATGAACGGCCATCCGCTGTACCCCAAATATTTTCATTGCGGGCACCATCACCGTGAGTGAATGTTTTAAAATTTTCTATCTTAGCTATATCATACATTGGCACGCCATTAGGCATAATTCCTGTGGGGTGCACCCGTTTGCCTACCGCAATAAAGGTTAAGTCTTCACCGACATTCCAGCCAACCCGGCTGCCGGAAGGAAAAGTCTGTACTTCATCTGCTTCCGGTTTGCCATTCCCGTTTTTATCGTACCAGCAAAATCCGGTAACTTTTCTATCCAGCGACCCAAATGCTTCGCGCAGGTCAGGTCGAGTGTCAATATCAGTCCAACTGTCCAGCGACCCTATCGCTGCCATTGGCACGGCAATATTATTGCGTTCCTCGCAGATTACCGCGGTATCTTCATGCGCCAATGCAGGTCCAACCAGATAGCGCCGATTCTTGTAATATACCACCCGGTCCGGCATTACAGTGCCAGATGATGCCAGGTCGGCGGGACGATAAATAAGGCTGTCGAGTTTCCATGTGCTGGTTTTCCAGTCAATGACGAACTTCATGCCGTTGTAATTTACAACGCTGTGATTGCCTTCGTCCATCCATCCGCCGCCGCCGTATTGCGTCGGGCCAAGGAACCATTTGTCGGGTTGTCCTTTTGCGTCAAACCGCATAATGCGTTTGGGTTGATAACTGAAATCCGCTACCCAGACGCGATTATTTTTATCAACCGCGATTTGCGCCGGCATATCCATGCGCGCCGGGTCCCACTTGCCTAATTGCTGACCACCCGGGGTGCCAACGGTACGGACTAATTTTCCGGTTTTTATGTCGAATATCTTAATAACTTTCGGCCCGTCATCACCAACATACAGCATGCCGTCTTTGTCAAAGGTAATGCTGGCTGGTTCGGCAAGTTTATCGCGGGTGATTACCACCTTTGATGTGTCGCCATCATTCAGCGGAACGGTTACTACCTGGCCATCTGATACGCAGTATAATGTGCCATCCGGCGCGAATGTCAGGTTGTTTGGTTTGGGCAGTTTGATATTTTTCAGGATTTTTAATTCACCCTTGTCATCATCAATGCCGGGTATTTCAAATACGGTGATTCTTTCATTCAGTACTTCCGGCAAATCTTTCAGGTCATCACCCATAGAACGAAATGCGAATATTGACTGGAAACCGGCGGTTTTTTCTCCCAGGCAATCGGTGAATCTGATACGGACGGCACGAATCATTTTTTCTTCGCCAAAATCAATGCTGCGTACAGATGGTGCCTGCGGGTAATAACCATTAAATTTTATCGGGTCAACAGTACCGGCAACCTTCCATTTAGTATTGTCAGTCAGGAACTTTTTAGGGTCTTCATTCGCAGCGCCATTCCATATTTCCACATAGCTGGTACTCAATACCGGGAAAATCAGCGATATACCGCGTACCAGTTGTTCTTTATCCCAAACCAGTGCCGCCACAGCCGGATTAACTTTGTTAAATGAACTGGTATCACGGGTTACCATCCATCCGCCTTGCGGGGTTAATTTGCCTTCGTTAAATACAATTTCTCCGTCAGTAGCAACATTTTCCATGCGGTGTGCCATCACCTGTGAAAAAGCCAGTCTTTTTACTTTATATCGCAAGCCGGCGGTGTAAATGCCGCCTTCCGGTGCTACCGCGATGCCGGGTTTGCCGGGTTCGCCAATATTTTTCAACAATATCCAGCGTTCCGCTTCATTATCCACAGGGTTGTCTTCCGCGTCGCCGCCACCGCCAAGGTCGACTTCCGCGATATCATCAGTTCCAGGAGGAGCAACCTTCTCGCCTTTTTTCAATGCATAAACGGCTATTTTACAGTCTGGGATGAGGATTGAACCGATTGCAATTGGTTTTTTGAAAGCGACTACAACCGAGTTTGGCAGTTTGCCGCTGGTTGGCGCGTCGCCAAGTCCTCCCTGGGTTGAATTCGGTATGCCGGTGTCCGCCATAGTTTTGGTGACAGTAGGCGTTTTTTCGGTGAGGAAACAAGAGTATAATTGCATTAACTCGTCATATTCGCCTTCGCCATAATTCTTATCAGCGCGGGAAGCGCGGGAGCCTTTTCCTTTTTTCAGGAAAACAACCGGCTGGCAGCGCGACGGGTCAATAACGTCTGACGCGAATGACGGGCACAGCCAGGATTTAGGCGGGGTGTTAACGGAGCAATACAGCTTGCCGTCTTTTACCGCGATACCGCCGCGTTTGTAGGTGCAGTCATAATCGCTGCCATTCCACGGTAAGGTTTCTGTTGGTGTAAATGTATATAGTTGTCGAAGTAGAAAGTCGCGTTTAGGGTCAACCCGGGAAATGATGGTATCAGTTGCCAGATAGGCGCAGCGGTCATCAACGGCGATGCGGTTAGGCCCGCGGAATCCCCATGATAATGAATGAGTGCCCCATAATTTATTACCTTCAAGGTCGGTGGCGATAGCGGCATGGCCGTTTTCGCATACCCATGACCCGAACCACATCATGTTTTCCTGCGCCGCGGCACAGTTTGGCGCGCCATGGTCGGCCAGCCATCCACCGCCGCCTTTGCCCGGTATTGGTGCCCACCATCCCGGCTGACCGGCGTTATTCGCGGTTAGTTCGTAGGTTAATTTAAACGGCGGCCGCACGATGCCTTTCCAGGTGTAGTCTCCCGGTGCTACGTAGTCGCCATTGTTATCAAGCAAATCCCATGATTCAGTTATTTCGCCTTTTTCCCTGGCAGTCTCAGATAATAATCTGCGCACCAGTTTGCCAGTCTTTTTGTCCATTATTTCAATTGCCGAAAAACCATCCATCGGCATGTTATATTTTATCTTCACTGGCGGCGGGGCAGGCAGCAGACTGGGCGGGTCTTGATTTGCCGCTAACAGTGTAAGCGGGATTATTTTTCCGAATGGCGGTTCCGGTCGATTGATCATCGGACCGACAAGGCGAACTCCTTTGGTATTTACCACATCCGGGAATACTAACAGAGTAGTTCCCACCAGTGGGTCTTTTGATTTTATCCAATCGATTTCGGTGGCAACTAACGCGTGTCGGGTGACAGATTCTTTTAAAATATCCACACGGTATGACGGTACATTTACTGCTACTATGCCGGATATAGATTGCATTTCATTCCATGTCAGCCACATGGTTTGCGCGGTATTTAAGGTGCTGGAACGTTTGGTGCCACCGGTTAATAATGAATTGTAATAACGGTCTTTGAACCAGAGCGATGAAGTCAGTTTGGCATTCCAATCAAATGTCCAGGATGCTCCCCACGACTCGCCGGGGAATATCATGGTAAATCGTATCGCCCGGGTTTTTGTTCCGGTGGGTAAAATCTTTATATCGCCGGCAGGCAATAAATTCCACTGGTCTTCTTTGCTGACATCAGCCGGAACCTGCGAGGTAGTTTTTAACAAACTTATATAATTCCCGCCCAATGGCTGCAATGTTCGTTTTAACGGGCCATTATAATCAGCGGTGTAAATAGTTCCTACTTCAATGGGTTGTTTAAAAGTTATCAGAAAGTGCCTGGTTTTACCGGCTAATTCGCCAGTTTCCCATGCCTCTTTTACATTTCCGGTTATAAAAGATGCTTTAAGTTGATCAGCAGTGGGTTCGTTAATTTTTTTTCCGTCAGAATATGATGCGCATTGAGACAAATCTATATCGTCAATGGTGAATGCGCGCGGCAAATCGGCCGCACTTGCAATTGCCCAGATAGATAACAGCAGTATAAATACCGCCATATTTCGCCATATTGACATAATATCTCCTCGCGTCATTTATTCAAGTTTACCAAGATGAAATAAATATACATTATTTGAAACAATTTTACCAGCTAAGTTGTGGTTAACTGGTAAGTAAATTAATATCTATAAAATGTAGATATTAACATTGATGGGCAGGAAAGGCAGGAAAAATTTAATCATGTCAATCATGTAAATCCTGTCTAAAATTGTATTTAAATCTCAATAATAACCTTGCCATTTCGCGTCACTTTCACTGGCAATGGTGCTGGTATGCCCAATGCCGGTGCCAAAGTGATGCGGTCTTCACCCCAACTGCCGGTGATTAATATTTCGTTATCGCTTATTTTTTTCACCAATGTCGGGCCGGTCATGCCTTTGGCAAGTGGGGTCAATACTGACATGAACTCTCCGGCTCCTGCTGGTATTTCCAGTTGCAGGTGACGTTGACAACCATATTCAGCGGTCAGGAATTGTGCTTTGTCCGGTACTATCATTCGCACATCCAAATCTACCCCGAATTTTCCTTTTATATATGCCTTGCCCAATTCGCTGACATCAATATCATCTGCCAGTGCGTGCAGCCACCAGGTTGCGGTTACGGTGGATGCCGGGATATAGTCAAACATAAGGAAATAGTTCGGCTTGCAAAATAGTATCCAGCGACGGTGGTCTATTCGCGGGATATGCACCGTGTCGAGATAAGCGTTTCCGTCGGGAATGATGTAGTCGACCGGCAGGTGAGCAACCAGTAAATCTGCCGCATCGGTGCTGCGCCACAGTTCCGGCGGGGTTGCTTTTTCTACGCCGGTATAGGCGGAAGTGCTGTTGCCGTCAAAAGATACACAGGTGTGTTTCCAGGTATTATACCCACCTGCCTGTTTGCCATCAGCGGTAAGATGATGATAGCCGAAATCACCCAGCAATTCGGCTCCATAAGCGTAAAGCACAATCCCGCCTTCGTCGCGGCAATTGTGGTGGGTGGCGGTACTGCATTTAACCCAGGCAAAAATCTCTTCGGCGGTGCCTTGTCCGCTTCGGAATGTCGCGCCAAGTCCTTCAACAATTTCGCTTTGCAAATTCAGCGGCGCGTCGATAATATCCGGCCGTCCCAATGCTATCAGGTTTAACCCGGTGTAATGGGTGCAAAAATAGCTGGGTCCGCTGTGCCATGCTCCCATCAGGCTCTTTGCGTATTCCGGGTCGCTATCGGCATAGATTCCCGCGCCAACAGCAAGGAATGAAGGGATTGGATAACCGCAGCAGTCGTGACCGGAATTTCCCCAACTATGCAACATTGCTTTCTTTTCTTCCGCTATCATGGGGCGCAAAATACCTGCGCCGGAAGCGGGTTCGTCATGTACCGGATTCCATAACACCGACGGGGTCAGCATATTCTGGAAAAACCCATAATTAGCCTTGTATACCGGGTGTTTGAAAAAGTCTATTTTTCCGGCAGCCTTCAGCGCTATCGCCACCTGTTCAATCATCCCCAATGCGTGGTGATGGTAATTCAGGCTTTCAATATATGCGCCGCTTTCGTAAAAATGGAAGTTCAATTGACGTTCAAATTGTTTCACCGACTGCTCTATCCATTCTTCCGCCGCCGGGTGACCGGGAAATGTTAAGCCTGCAAGTCCGAAACTGGTGTAATATTCGGTGGTAAAGTTAGGCGGTCCCAGGCTTTGACCGATATCATTGATATATTCCAACCCCATGCTTAACGGGTCGGATGTCTCGCGGAATAAAACATTGTACGGCCAGAAGTTATCATCGGCAAAACAGTATGAGATAAATAACATTTTCTGGATAATTTTCTGCGCGCGATCCGGTTCGATTTCACCACGGCACAACAGCATATCCATGGTTTCCAAATCAACCTTCAACATGCGCCCGGAGAATATTATAAGTCGCAGATAGCCATTGTCCATGGCGTGGTTGACGGCCTCGTTGATATCATTTTCCATACGCATTATCAGCATTTCCCGTAGTTCAGCTTTGCATCCAGACGCCAGATATGCCGGCAGCATTGCGCCGGCAAGGACATGTTTACCCGCCAGCATTTCTTCCGCGATTTTCTGGTAGGCGATGTCCAACTCCGGCCAGGCGTTCAGCTTTTCCCGCCAATTTTCCACAGTGCCGACAGGGTAAAGCAGAGGACGCTCGCGTTTTTCCGGCATCCACCGGGTCTGCCATTTGCGCGTCTTTTCCAACGGCAAATCGCTGATTCTGCGCTTGATATGGCAGAATTTGCTGAGACCGGCTTCCGGCGCGTAATCGGCTTTACTGCCGCAGCACAACGCGTAATCTTTTCTCCCGCCATTGGCGGGCAGCAGCCAGGAAACGCCACCGTCATCATTTAGCATTGCCTTTATACGGTTGCGGCTTGGGTATTCCCATAATCCCGAATTATTAAGTTCGACAATTCCGATTGCCGTGTCATCATTTAGCGTAAATCCACCCCAGGTGTAACTCATCTGGAAATGGCACGAATGAAAATCGATGTGGATTAATTCATTGTCCCGCTTGCATCCTTTGGGTGATGGCGGGTTATCCAGGGAACCGCGTACCACCGTTGTCTGTTCGCCGCCGCCATAGCTGAACCATTCTTTGGGGGTGTCGCTTCCTGCCATGTCAAAATGGAACATCATGCCTGCGTCCAACCGGCTTGATTCGCTGATGTGGATAAAATCCTCGCCCGCCCACAATTTGCAGTCGTACCTTGCCTGTTCTTTGCCATCCTGTATGTAGCGGGCTATCCAGCGTGCGAATAACGGTCCGGCGTCAAGTACCGCTGTTTCAATTCTTCCAGTGTATTCCGATTTGCCCCAACTGCCTTTGCCATGGAGTTCGCCGTTGAATGACAATGATAGCACCGGACCGGGAGCATATCCCGGGTCGAATGACTGGCTTTGCGGAACCATTACCGATAATGTACCATTGCTGATTTCAATCCCGCCGCTTGTTTCGTTAACACAAAATAGATTTGTTGTATTATTTGATGTGCCGGGTTGCACCGCGATATCCAGCACCTGGTCAGCCTTTAAGGTTACTTTGACGCACATCCGCTGTTTCTCGCGAAAGTCATACGGGTTATGCCCGCTGAATTGCGACGGCAGTTGCACACCATCAGCGGCATTAATCGCGACACTGCCAGCAGCAGCGTCAATCCAGATAGCCTCATCATTCCAATCGCGGCTGATAGGTTCGGTAACAGTAATATTTTTTTTCATAGTTAGTACCTTATTTTTTTAGACATGATTAACATTATTTACAAGATTATATAAATTGGCGAAGCCAAAATCATGTAAATCATGTTAATCCTGTCAAAAAGAAATTCTTTCATTTACATCAATAACAGCATGGGTATACATAGGCCGCATGCGGTCTATATTGGGGAATCCGTGTACCAGAGCGGGTATTTCTCCCATTGGGGTGACTATCATGCCATGTCCCAGGTGCCAGTAATTTATGCCGTCGTACCCGCACTGATTCACGCCGACATAGGTCAGGTCGTATTTTATGCATTCAATAATGCGGGTCTTGCCGGGGAAACATACCATCTCCAGCCAGGTAGCGTATTTCTCGCGACCTTCCGATGTGGCAAGGTCGGAGGTGGTCACCCTGTCCTCGCGTCTGCCGCCGGCGCCGGCGGGGTTTAGCTGGACATCGACGTTGTTATCACGCAGGTATTGGTGCAGGTTGTCGATGCCGCCGTCGGCACAGATAGTCAGCGCAAATTTAACGTCGTTAACGGTGAAAAAATTGAAGTTCAGTTCTTTTGGCTGTCCGGGATTCGCCGGGTCGGCAGGCGGGCCAAGTTTCGCGATATCCCAAGGAATCAATTCCACACCCGGGTCCAATGGCCTTTCTGCCAGCGTAACGCGATGTTTGCGCTGTACGATATATTTGCCATCGGGAAATACCACGTAATGGGCGAGATGGCGTTTTTCCTCAAACGCCTCAACAAATCCCGCGCAAATAACGACATTTGTAGTAGTCGCAATATCTGCCAATTCATCATAAATCGGCCCTTTGCCGGCTGTTTCAGCGGTAGCGATTACTTCGGGATACGGTCCGTAACCGCAACAACTAAGTTCCGGCGTCAGCAAAATATCTGCACCGTCTTCCGCCGCGCGAACAGCATAGGCAGAAATTTCCGCCAGATTCTCCGCAACCTGCCCCGGCCGGCTCATGGTAGACGCCAGCGCAATAGAAATATTTCTCGGCAACATAAAAATTCCCTTACCCGCGCATAAAAGATGCAAGTGCATTTTATGACACAATTGTCGCTAAAAAGTTATGAAATAATGGTACATCTATTTAAGGAAATTTGGTAGGGGAAATGTGGGAAAAATAGCATGAGAGTTGAACATATGCATTACTCTCGTATTTATCCACTGTTTTTGAATATACAATGATTTTGACTCCGTTAGGAGTCGGATGTCTATAGAAAAATTTTCAAAATAGATATTACGACCCCAGAGTGGGTCGGATAATAAAATGCAAATTAGCTTGCAAAAGAATATCCGACCCGCGCTGGGGTCGATTAGTTTCTATTAGTTTCAATGCTATACATATCCGACCCCATCCGGGGTCGAAGCTGCATTGGTAAAAAATTGTGTAAGAATGATGATCTTGCTGTGGGATGTGGAATTTCTATTGAGATATGATTTTTGTTTTTGTGATGGAATTAATATTTAAATAGATAGTAATCTCCCCTACTCAAAATCCTCAGCCTCGACTTTGACTCTTTGTTTCCGCAGGTTGCTTTTCTCGAAGAAGAAGAGCAGGATTATGGTGGATAGGAATAGCAGGCCCATTATCAGGAAAACGTCTTCGTAACCGAGTATGGATGCCTGGCCGAGGATGGTTCTATTCATAAATGACAGGGCCTGTTGATAGGCTGCGGATGCGGACATACCTTTTGACATCAAAAATGCTTGCATCATAGCCATTCTTTGCTGTATAGATGACTGATAGATTGAGACGTGTTCAAGCAGTACCGAGTGATGAAAAACGATGCGGTTGGCGAGGAAGGTTGTCATTACGGCGATACCCATGCTGCCACCGAGTTGGCGGGAAAGATTGAACAGCGAGGTGCCTTCCGCTATTTCATGGCCTTTTAAAATAGTCAATGTCGCCAGCGTCAGTGGAACCCAGATAATTCCCATGGCGATACCGCGCAGGATTAACGGCCAGAATAATGTCATCGGGTTGGAATCCGCATTTAATAACATCAGCATGAACATTGATATCGATAATGCCGATACACCCAGACCAATCAGCCAGCGCGGCGACATTTTTTTCATAATAACATTGGTGAAGGGCATAATAAGTGCGGTTACCAGCACGCCGGGCAGCATGATCAACCCGGTTTGAAATGCGGTATAGCGCTGGATTTGCTGCAGAAAAACCGGCAGGATGAATGTGCCGCCGTAAAGGCCAAACCCGAATACAGTACCAAAAAGTACACCCATGGTATAGCCGCGGTGGCGAAGCACACGCAGGTTGACCACCGGGTTTTCGATGGTTAGTTCCCACCAGACAAAGGCTATCAGTGCCACTGCCGCACTGACTGCAAGGACAATGATAAATTCAGAATCGAACCATCCATTTTTCTGTCCTTTTTCCAGCAGCAATTGCAGCGATCCTAATCCGACAGCCAGCAACCCGATGCCGATTAAATCTATTTTTCCTTGTTTTTTCTGCTTGTATTTTGAGTCGTGCATAAATGTCCAGGTAAATATCGTCGCGATGATGCCAATGGGAATATTGATGTAGAAAATCCAGTGCCAATTCATATTGTCAACAATCCACCCGCCCAGGGTAGGGCCTAACGCGGGACCGACAATAACTCCCAGGCCATATATAGATTGTACGGTACCGAGTTGTTCCGGCGGGAATATTTCCATCATGGTTGCCTGCGCGGTGGAGATAAGGGCGGCGCCGCCGATACCCTGAAGAATACGGGCAAAGGTGAGGAAGCCTAATGTGGTGGAAACGCCGCATAACAAAGACGCAACGGTAAAAACTGCCATTGAACCGGCTAAATATTTGCGGCGGCCAAAAAATGACGAAAACCATGCCGTAAGCGGCAGCATAATGATATTTGCCAGCATATACCCGGTGGTTACCCAGGTGATTTCATCAAGAGAAGCGCCCAAATTTCCCATCATGGTTGGAACCGCAACATTGACGATGCTGGTGTCAATCATCTGCATCAGTGTGCCCATGATAAGCGCAGCCATAATAATCCAGCGGGTAGCTGAGGAATATTCCATGTATTCCGGTCGTTCTTCAACTGTTGTTGGCGTTTTATCGCCCGGCGGGTTTGCCATATATAAATTTCCTTGCTGATGTTACCGGGTGATAATAGTCGCGTTAACTGATAATCCCGCTCGCAATCTTTCCAAACCCGGCTGTCCCGGGTCAAGACGAATCTGTACTGGTACGCGCTGAACGACCTTGGTGAAATTGCCGGATGCGTTATCAGCAGGCAATAATGCAAATGTTGACCCGGTTCCCGCCGAGATGCTGGCAACATGACCAGTAAATGGCTTGTCGTCCAGGGCATCTATCAGCACTTCGGCGCGCTGTCCCGGCAAAATACGGTTTAACTGCGTTTCTTTATAATTAGCCACCACGTAAATGGTATCGGTCTGGGTTAATGCCATCAGTGGTGTACCAGCTTGTACCAATGCACCGATTTGGACGGTTTTCTTGCTTACAATACCGGTAATTGGCGCATATATTTTCGTATGTCCCAACTGCAGTTTAGCGGCGTTCAAAGCGGCGCGAGCCTGGTTAATTTTCGCTTCTGCCTGGTTGTGTCCGCTGGAAATGACAGCAATCTGCTGGGGTTGGGTATTAGCCTGCGCCAATGTTCCCATTGCCTGTTTTCGTTTGGCTTCCGCTTGCTGTACTGTTTGTATGGTGGTTTGTTTTTGCGCTATTGCCTGGTTGATATCAGCCTGTGATGCGTTTGCGCTGTAACGGGCAGAGCTGAGCGCGGCTTTTGCCTGGTTAACCAGGGCTTCTGAAGCCTGTACCTGGTCCCGGGCAGCCATAATATCAGCCTCGCGGGCAGATACAGCTTCCTGTGCCATATTTACCTGTTCTTTCGCGCTTTCCAACTGTGCCTGCGCCACGCGCGCGGTTGATGCGTATTGATCTGCCAAAGCTTTGCTGACAGCTCCCTGCTCCAAAAGTTTCGCGTATCGTTCAGCATCCCGTGCCGCTTTTTCTGATGTTGCCTGAGCGGCGTTGACCGCTGCCTGGCAAGCCTTAACGTTTGCCTTAGCAGTATTAACCTGCGCCTGCGCTGTTTCAACGGCTGACGCAGAGCGTTTTTTATTGGCAATAGCGGCTTCGACAGCTGCCTGTGCTGTATCTATATTAGAGTTGGCAGCCTGGGCGGCGGCAGTAGCTTTTTCCACGGCTGCGGTTGCCCGCTTAACATCAGATTGTGCGCCGGATATGCTGCTGGTCGCCTGTGCTACTCCGCCTTGTGCCTGGGTCAATTGCGCGTTGCAGGTTTGCCCGGTCAGAGTGACAGATGCCGCGGCACCATTTGCCTGGGCAATGGCAACCTCTAAATTAGCCTGCGCCTGTTCGACATTTGCCTGGTAAGTACTGGGGTCAAGTTCCACCAGTAATTGTCCTTCGGTAACTTTCTGGTCATCTTTTACATAAATATGGGTCACTGACCCGCTTACCTGGGGAGCGATTTGCGTTATATCTGCTGTTAGGTAGGCGTCATCAGTGCTGATTCGTTTGCTGGATTCGCGCAGGTAATGAATCCCAAGCAGGATGCCCAGGACTATCAGCAGAAATATGCCGATTAATAATCCGTGTCGTGTCGGTTTTGCTTTTGGTGTAGTTGGTGTCTTTTCATGTTCAGTCATTTGGATTTTCTTCTCCCGGTATTGATGACAAGCATGGTTGTTTTTGACAGGTTCCATGTGGTGTTATTACAGGTAAAATCTTTTGCAGGCTGCGCATTGCTGCTGATATCTCCGATAGTTCGATTATTGATGATTCACTTAATAGTAATGAGGCATGGTCGATGGCGACCTGGCGGATTGTATTTAATATATCAACGCCTTGTTCGGTTAGTTGCAATTCTACGCGGCGCCGGTCTTCAGGAGCGGTGGTATATGAGATATATCCGCGTTCCATTAACGCGTATAACATCTTTGATACATTTGAAACTGAAAGATCAAGATATTCCGCTACAGAGCAAACCGATGCTTCTGGATTATGAAAAAGATAAGCCAGCGAACGGAATTGCGGCACGGTAAGTTTATCCGGTGCCGCTTTGCGCAAATCAGCACGCATTAAAGCCATTACACGCGGGATGGTATCTACAATAAGGTTTGCACTTTCTTTAATTGCCGCCGATTTATTTTCATCAGTGGATATTTTCATAATGAAAGTATATTTGGTATGATAGAGGTTGTCAAGATTAGAATGAAGGATTTTTCTAAATTTCAAACCCATGAAGATGTCATGAAAATGCTATAGACAGAACTTTCACTTAAGGTCAAAATGCAGTTGAAGTAACATTTTTTAATTCAAGCGAGAGTTCTGATTTAATATTTTCCGCTGTATAGGCTTGCCGGGGACAGCATGAATCCCGAATATCAAGCAATTGTAAGTTTTGATGTAAACGCGGGATTCGACTCAGTCCCTTACTACTGCCAATCTTTTTTATTGAACCTGATACTGAAATGAAACCGTCAAAATTTAGCAAAAGTGATAATAAAAAAGTGCGGTAGAACAAGGGGACTGCACTTCGGTAAACTCAGTACTGAACTTGAATACTGCGATTACCAACAAACTTCCAATTACCAACAATCACAGTATTCGTGCCAGTACCCGCAAGGTTGTTTTTTTAAAGGAATTATATTGAAGTTTTCCCAGCCTCACTATCAATGACCCGCATATTGCCGGATGCTATTTCTATGGACTGGTCGGCGGGGGATGGGGTGTAGCCGCAATACAGGCAGTTGCCAGTGCTGGAGTTCAGGATGCGGTTGCATTTGGGGCAGTTCTTTGCGGTTGAGCTTATTTTTCCGTCGGGTCTGCCGTCCGCGAGATCTATTTCGCGTATTTTTGCTATCAAATCATCGGTGGTAATTCCTAATTTTTCTGACAGCAAGCTCCACATGGCAGCATTTACCAGTGCTAAGCGTTCTACCTTTTCTTGCAGCAGGCTTGATTCGGGTGGCGGGTTATTGGAGAAATTTGGTGTGGAAATATCACTGGTGGGAACTAATGATTCATTTATTAAAGGATTCCCGCTGCTGGCAGAACCAGGAATATAAGAGATTAATCCCATTATGAGGTTGAAAATCAGTGTAGGGTCCATAAATTATACCTCCCGGATGAGAGTTATTTAGAGTTCATGAGTTCGGTAACGGTGACGCAGGTAAAACCTTTTTCGCTTATTCCCTGCAGCAGTTTTGACAGGATATTCGTCGTGCCGTCTACCGGGCCGGAATGCAGCAGAATGATGCTGCCGTCTTCCATTCGTGATAATATCTTCGCGGTTTGTTCTGCCGGCGCCATCTTTTTATAATCGCCAGCATTAATGTCCCAATATATGATGTTATAGTCCAGCTTGCGCAGTTGTTTAACTACGGCAGCGTCTATCTGTCCACCGGGCGGACGGCACAGGTAAGTGTTGACGCCGGTTATTTCCTGTATGGCACGGCGGTCGCGCAGTATCTCGGCTATTACGCCGGTCATGTCTAACTTGGTCAGGTTTGGATGAGTGTAGGTATGGTTCGCCAATTCATGCCCCTGCGCCAGGATATCTTTCAGCATATCCGGGTTTTCCTGGCATTTTTTGCCTACAACAAAGAAAGTTGCGCGGTCATTGTATCGCTGCAGGTCGGCCAGCACTATCGGGGTGTAGGTATTCGGGCCGTCATCAAATGTCAGCGCGACAAGTTTTTTGCCGGTTGCCGGACCTTTAAATATTTCACCGCTGTATGCCAGGTTATGCAAGCCATTGATGCGGTATAATTCAGCTAATTTATCAATTACGTGGTCGCAGGCAGGGTCGATAGCGGCGGCTTTTTCGTAAGCGGCAAGCGCGCCTTCGTGGTGGCCGGCATCGCGATACCACTGTCCCATTAACGCATAAAACGAAGCGGGGGCGGGAGTTGGCACGGTGGCCATCATCATATCGTTATTTATCTTGTCGATTCGCTCTTCGTTTTTGTCCTGCAACTGGCGGGTGGTGTCGATGACTATTTTATCTTGAGCGATAACTTTTTCGCTGATATCCATCGCTTTCACTACCAGTTCATGTTTTCCCGCTAACGCCATATCCGCGTTCCAGTTAAACTGATAAGGCGAACTGGTGATGTAGCCGCGCAGAACGTCGTCAACGTAAAAAGTAAAATATGCAGGTACGCGGGTACTTTTGTATAAAATCTGTATAGTTTGAATGCCGGTTATCTGCTGGCTGTAGTTCGGCATTACTATGGTTAAAGTCTTTCTTTCTTCCGGTATGGTTTCAATAGGAAGGCGGGAGGAGAATATATCGCGGGTGGTGGTTTTGTTAAAGCGGGTAAATGCCTGCCCGGATGTTTCGCCGGTTAACGGCAGCGGCAAACGAATATCTTCATTCAGGTAATTCATGCCAATGAATGGCTTGGCGGCTTTGCGTCCGTATTCCACGGCTTTGCGGTTTTCGCCTTCGCGATTCATTATCTCCGCCAGAATGGCATAAAGCATTGGCGAGGTGCTTCCGCGCTCTTCTGCTGTCTGCGCCGCCGTCTTTGCTTCATCTTTTTGCCCCAGCATCAGGCTGGTGTATGCCTGCAATACGCGTAATTGCGCATTTTGCGGGCTTAACTTAACTGCTTTTTCGATGACTGGCAACGCTTCGCTTGCATTATTTTTGCTGAGCAGGCTAATGGTTAATCCCCAAAGCGCCGGTACACATTTATCATCTTTTTGCAATGCGCTTTTAAAACCTTTCATGGCTTCTGCAGCATTGCCATCGCATAACAATGACATATCGCGGACGACAGTGACAAAAGGCTCATCCTGATATTTAGCATCAACACTTTCCAGCACAACCGCAGCTTTCTTGTAATCGCCATTAGATAAGTGCGAAACCGCACGGCCTACAGTGGCTATACCGGCATCGTCAATTGCAAACGCAATCGACATGACAAATATTAAAACTATAAGCGTGCTGTAACGCAATGCTACCATCGTGCACATATAATACGAAAAATTTGAGGGTTATAGCAAGGAAATAAGGTGTATAATTGAAAATTGGTGGAATTTATGAGAGAAATTATAAAAAACTGTCAGATTGGAGGGATCAGACATATTATTATCCTCATCAATAACCCAGTTTTCCCATCACTAAAATTCTCAATTTTCCATTCTCAATTCTCAATTCCTCCCCTCCCTCCCCTTGCCGATTTTCTGTTTCATATATACACTGTTAACGTGTTTGCCAATATATTGCCTGATACTGCTGACAGCGCATTGGATGCCCTGTTTACATATATTATTCCTGATGAACTTGCGGGTGCGGTGCAGCCTGGGAGTCGCGTTTACATACCGCTGCAGTCACGCAAGGTGCGCGGTTTTGTGATGGATGTTATGGACTCAACGGATGTGCCGATTGATAAGCTGAAGCCGATAATCTCCGTATCGCCGGCCCCGCCGGCATTCAACCTTATTCAGGCAAAACTGGCATCGTGGATTGCGCAGCGGTGCCTGTGTTCAATTGCTGATGCATTAAAACCATCGCTGGCCGATTCCGGCGTGTTGACCGGACAGAAACACTGGAACGCAGTTGGTGATGGCGAAATAAACATTCTTTTCGACGATTCATTCATTCAACAGACCTACAGCTATATTGTTCAGCATCCGGGAATATCAACATCGGCTATTAAGGACAAGTTTGGCGATAACGGCGAGATGGCATTGCTGCTGTTATTAAGTCATGGCAAGGTGCGGCCATCGAACACGGCGACGAAGATAAAACCGCGGGTTATTTCAGTTGTTAAACCGGCTATCTCTGCTGATGAAATGCATGCAATTGCCGCGGAATTACCTAAAAAGCAGGCGAAACAGGCGGCATTTTTAGCTTGGACGGCAGAAAACCTGCTAACGGAATTCAGCGGAATAGCTGAAACAGCCAAACGTGCCGGAGTGGGCAGCGCAATAGTGAAAACCGCCATCGAAAAGGGTTGGGTGAAGCTGGAAGAAATAGAACTGCGCCGCAACCCGTGGAGCAGCATCACCGGACGCGGACAGGTTGCCCCGGTGCTGAGCCAGACCCAGCAAGCAGCGTTAAATGAGATAAATGCCGCCATCGACGGATCGATTGCGAAGTCGTTTTTATTGTATGGCGTCACCGGCAGCGGCAAAACCGAAGTCTTTCTCCACGGAATATCCCATGCGTTGGAACAAGGAAAATCCACGATTATTCTGGTTCCCGAAATATCACTTACTGCCCAGGCGATGGCGTTGTACCACGGTAGGTTTCCCGGCCAGGTGGCGGTGCTGCACAGCAACCTGGGGGTTGGCGAGAGATACGACGAGTGGCAGCGGATAAGCAAAGGCGAAGCAAAGGTTATTCTCGGCGCACGCAGTGCCATCTTTGCGCCGGTCGTTAATTTGGGATTAATTATCATTGACGAAGAGCACGAGTCGTCGTACAAACAAGACAGTTCTCCGCGCTATCATGCCAAGGATGTCGCCATTCAACTGGGACGCATGACCGGCGCGCCGGTTGTAATGGCATCCGCCACCCCGTCATTGGAATCTATGTATGAGGCGGAAAAAGGCAGGCACCAGTTGCTGAAACTGCCCGACCGCATCGCCGACCGTCCCATGCCCGAAGTGAAGGTGGTGGACTTGCGCACCATGGCAAAAGGTTCCCGGGTGATTTCTGTGCAGTTGCGCGAAGAAATAGAGAAAAGGCTGGAAAATAAAGAGCAGATTATCCTGTTTCTCAATCGCCGAGGGTTTGCCCACACGCTGTTGTGCCGCGATTGCGGCAGACAGGAAAGTTGCCCTTACTGCGCGGTTCCGCTGACTTATCATAAAATGAGCGGTATCATGCGCTGCCATCATTGCGACCATACCATCCCGGCAGTTTCTACCTGTCCCGATTGTAAAGGCGCTCGCATCGCATTTCGCGGGGTAGGCACCGAACAGTTAGAGGCAGAAGTACAGGCGCTTTGGCCAACGGCACGCATCGATAGGCTGGACAGAGACACTACCTCGCGCAAGGGTTCGCATCACGAGATATTGGAGAAGTTCAGAAAAGAAGAGACTGATATATTAATCGGCACGCAAATGGTGGCGAAAGGATTTGATTTCCCCAAGGTAACTTTGGTGGGGGTTATCATGGCGGACACTTCGCTGGGAATAGCTGATTTTCGCGCCCCGGAGCGGACATTTCAATTATTAACCCAGGTGGCAGGCAGGGCAGGCCGCAGCGAGTGGAAGGGCGAGGTAGTGGTGCAAACCTACCAGCCAGATCATTACGCGGTAATATTTGCCGCCCAGCATGACTATGACAGCTTTTATGCTCATGAAATTGTCCAGCGCAAATCAACCGGCGGCAATTGGCCGCCGCAAACGAGCCTGATAAATATTGTGGTGACCGGCGAAGATGAAAGCCATGTAATCGCCACGGTAAACGCGATCGCAAAAAAAGCGAAGGATGCCGGAGCCAGAGCGCATAAGCTGCCAAAGATGGAAGAAGAAATAATCCTGCCAGGTTTCGCGAAGCTGTTATTCAACCACATTCCGGAAAAAGCAGATGAAATAGAAGAACCGGAAGATGATGGATACCAGGAATTGATAGTGAATGACCCCGCGCCATGCCCGCTGCAAAAACTGCGCAACCGTTATCGCTATCACGTGATACTGCGCGGCAGCGATCAGCAAAAACTGCTGGCAGTAGCTAAAAAAGCAATGACCATAAAATCCCCGCGAGAAGTAATCATGTCAGTAGACGTAGACCCGCTGTCGTTGGTTTAATTACAAATTAGGAATTAGGAATGTTCTTTTTTTACTAAAAAAATAACTTTAAACTCCCCTCCTTAACAAGGAGGGGTGGCCGAAGGTCGGGGTGGTTGTTTTTACTGGAAGTATTCATATAAACCCAACCACCCCCTGCCCCCTCCTTGGCAAGGAGGGGAGTTTAGTTTATCTTTCATTATACATTACATGAAAACCTGATTAGTTACCTTGCTATCTGCCGTTACCATAACTGTCCATTGTCAACTGTCAACCGTCAACTAATTTCCATACTACCAAACAAGAGTAACCCTCCAGCCGGCATTTTTCGGCGGAGGGTTGAAAGTACAACCATATAGGTTCGGATGAACCTGTACGGACTTATTTCTTGAGCATACTTGCGTATTTTTTGTTGAATCTCTCAACGCGGCCTGCGGTATCGAGAATCTTCTGCTGTCCGGTGTAGAACGGATGACAGGCAGAGCAGATTTCTACGCGCATTTCTTTTTGAGTTGAGCGAGTCTGAAAGCTATTTCCGCAACCGCATGTAACGGTTGCATTAAAGTAATTTGGGTGTATCCCGGATTTCATTTTTCCATACCTCTGAATTTTCGTTGGCGTAAAAGTATAACACTTTATTCACAGCGAATTCAAGTGTTTATTGCAGATTTTTTGGCAGAATTGTAACAAATTTACCAGAAAAGTATATTTCAGCGTCCAATGAACCGGCTATTGACCGTAATCCGCTATTCTCATTCACGCTATTTTGCAGTTTTTTCTGTACCAATTCAGTCGGTATCAGCACGGCAACTTTCTCTTTCACTGCCGCTTTCTGCAAAATTATACCGGTTTCAGTGTTCATTTTATTATTCTGGCTAATCAACAGATAGTTTGTTTTATCGATAAGCAATTCGTTTTGTTCGTTTACTTTTATCGTGGCGGATTTGTTTTTTATTTTAACGATGGCTTTATTTTCAGCAACATAGGTCAGCAGCAATGCCGGTTCAGCAGTTATTGCCGACGACATCATCGCAGTGGCTTGCGGTATTTGCAAGCCATTCGCAGGTGCAAATTTCCTGTTTGATGCTATCTTTTTATCTTTTATTTCATCGTCAGTTATTGCTGGCATTGCATCCGCGCTGGCACCAGCACCGCCTGCCGCAATCGGTGCCATCGCTATAGAACTTGTGGCGTCTTTTCCATTGAATGCCATTTTAATGTTATCATTGGTAATTTCAGTTTTCGGTGTGGTGTTGCTTTTTATTTCGCCAGGATTCAGTGCCACTTTGCCGTCAATACCGCTTTTACTAATGATACTCGGATTTTTTTCTAAAAGAGAGTTTCCCTTATCGAAATCATACATGGCAATCTTCGGTTCATTGCTGCTTATAGGAGTATCTTTTGGCAGCAAGGCAATCTTCATTGGTTCGCTGCCTGGTTTTTGCAATATCGCTCTTTTTACTTTATTACTCTGAATTGCTACTGGTGCTGGTGCTTTCTCTTTTGCCAGGCTTAATGCCGGCGAACTTTTTGCCGGTGCCGCGGGAGCACCAGCAAGTGTATCAACTGCTCTGGAGTCGCTCTTTTTTGCTATTTCTGTTCTTTTCTCGATGTGCCGAGAATTATTATATGCAAGTTCTTCACCTGGTTTATTCAGTGGGTTTTGTACCAGCAGTATACCGATAATCAAGGCGGCAGCGGCTACTCCCAATGTGGGAAGCAGCAATGCGGTTCGTCTTTTTTCTACATATCTTCGCGTTGCCAGCCGAGTGTGAAAATCTGCCGGCAGTGGTTCTACTGGCAATTCGTGCAGCGATGTTATGACAGATTTGAAACTTTCCAGTTGTTTTGCGCATTCCGGGCAATTATGAAGATGCGCGTCGAACTCCGCGCGCATTTCTTCGTTTAATGCGCCGTCGATATAATCTGTATACAACTCGGAAAATTCACTGCACTTTCGCATATTTTCTTCTCTCATATATTATAACTGTCATTTGTATCATAATGTTCCACGCATTTTATCTATTTTTTCACGCAATGTGTGGCGGACGCGATTTAACCTCGATTTTACTGTGCCCATATTCAATTTCATAATATCAGCAATCTCCAGATAACTCATTCCCTGCACATCAAACATCACTATTATCGCGCGCGCTTCTGCTGGCAATTCGTTGATAGCCTGCTGTACAATTCTGGAATCTGTCGATTTCATAATAATGTCAGCGGGGTCAGAGTTTTCCGCGGTGAATTCCGGTTCATTTTCACCTTCGGCGGTGATTTCCGCGAAGTTAAGCGGGCGTTTTTTGCGGCGTTTCATTTCATCAAAACAAAGGTTGGTGGTAATTTTATACATCCAGGAGTTGAATGAAGCATCCCATTTAAAGCGCGGCAGTGCCTGGTAAATACGCAGGAAAGCTTCCTGGGTAATATCATCGGCATCGTCGCGATTGCCCATCAGACGATACGCGAGATTAAAAAGGCGCGGGGCACAATAGCCGACAAGGCTGTCAAAAGCAGCCCCATCACCTTTTTGTGCGCGCCGCGCCAATTCCTCTTCTCGTATGTCAGGTTTCATGGACAAGTTATTTAACTTCCACACCTTTTTCGCCGGCTTTGATTTCGCCTATCAGCCATGCCGTTTCGCCGGCGGCTTTCAGACGGGTCATGACTTCAACATATTTATCGCTGGCACATACCACGGTAAAACCAATGCCCATGTTGAATGTGCGGTGCTGTTCCACCAGCGGCAGTTTGCCTTGTTCGCATAACCAGGTGAATACCGGCTGGTGCTGCCAGGAAGCTGAATCAAGATACGCACGGCAACCGGTTGGCAATGAACGCACCAGATTGCCGATTAAGCCGCCGCCGGTGATATGCGCCATGCCGTTAATCAAGTTCTTTTCCAACAGCGGGTGAATTGAATTCGCGTAGGATTTGTGGACGCGCAGCAATTCGTCGGCAACGCTGACACCCCATGGGAAGATATCGTTTACCCTTAATCCGGCGACATCAAATACCAGTCGGCGCGCCAATGAATAGCCGTTAGTATGCAGACCGTTTGACTGCAATCCGATAACCATATCGCCGGGTTTGATATTTTCGCCGGTTAATACCTTTTCTTTATCTACCATGCCAACGATGAATCCCGCCATGTCGTATTCGCCGATGGTATACATATCGGGCATTTCCGCGGTTTCACCGCCAATCAGCGCACAGCCATTCTCACGACATGCAATACTCAGGCCTTCCACCACGGCGGACGCCACCAATGGGTCTAACTTGCCGCAGGCATAGTAATCGAGGAAAAACAGCGCGCGGGCACCTTGAACCAAAATATCGTTAACGCAATGGTTCACCAGGCATTGTCCCACGGTATTGTGGCGGTCGGCGGCAAATGCTATCTTTAACTTTGTCCCCACGCCATCCGCGCTGGATACCAGTACCGGGGTCTTCATTCCGCTCAAATCCAGTGCGAACATGGCGCCAAATGAACCTAACTCGGCTAATACACTGCTGTTAAAAGTAGAACGAACATGCTTTTTCATCATCTCTACGGCGCGTTCTCCCGCATCAATATCTACACCGGCATCCCGGTAGGTAATCGGCTTCTGTTCAGGCATCGGTATCTCCCTTTTTATAATACAAAAATTCGACAAGATTAACAGGGACTGACACCCAATGGCGAAGCCAGGA
Organism: uncultured bacterium; assembly: GCA_964638715.1. GTDB lineage: Bacteria > Armatimonadota > Hebobacteria > CAIYQO01 > CAIYQO01 > JBAXQQ01. Next base: position 23,167 of record CAZWZF010000039.1, read on the forward strand.
AGGTGTCTGTCCCATCGTGTAATTACAGGACTTTCAAGAACCTATTAAGTTTTCAGAATGTATTTCCATCTGAAAACTGAAAACCGAAAACTTAACACTTAATACGTATCCAATTTATTTGGATTACGGTTTCAGTATATCACCCATTAATTCATTAATAGAGGTGTAAATTAGTGCGCCGGTATTGCGCAGGCGATTAATTGACGCATGACCGCCGGGTATCAGCGCGCAATCTATATTCAGCGCATTTGCCACATCATAATCATGCGGGGTATCGCCAATCATTAATATCTCTTCCGCATTGCAATTGTTGCATCCAACGATATATTGCATTCCCCGTTCTATCTTGCCGCCGGCAAGATAATCGGCAACACCCACCAGGTCATCAAAATAATGCTGCAATGAAAGCCGCAAGGTTGCGGTGTGCAATCGACTTTGTTCCAATGCTGATAATATCGACTGGCGGTAACCGCGGTTCTTAAATTCTGCAATCGCGGCTATTCCATCCGCTCTCACCTGGCACTCAAGTTCGTGCAAATCATATTCGTCTATGAATTCTTTCGCTAAAGTGCCGTAAGATTCCTTTTTAAAGTCGAATCCTACGTGAGTATAGTAGTCAATAACCGGAAAACCAAACTCTTCTTCGTATTGCTCCTGCGATACCACCGACAATCCGCGTCGCGCCAACATTCTATTAAGAATGTCGAAGCAAACCCGCGAATCATCCAGCAAAGTACCATTCCAATCCCATATAATATGACGATAATTTTTCACAGGTGAATTTTAACATTTTTAGCGTTCAAAAGGTAGGGGGTGATTAATTGCAAATGGTAAATGGCAAATTGTAAATTTGAATTAAAAATTGAAAATGTAAAATTAAAAATGTATTGGACCGCAGGCATCTTGCCTGCCCCCGGTAGAAATTTAGTGGTACTGAGCAAAAGGATGCTTATACTTTCAATTTATAACCTTTGACGCCAACACAATGCTATGATAATATATCCATCATAATTAATGCATTATAAATAAAAATGATTGTAAATTAAAGGAGCATACTATGAGAAAAATATGGATACCTCAAACTATTGCAATTCTGATGCTAATTTGGGCATATTATCCCGGCAATCCGTATGGTTACTATAACTTATTAAGATTAATTTGTTGTGCAGTTTTTCTGTATTTATCAGTTAGTGCTTATAATCGAAAAGATAATAATTGGATTTGGGTTTTTGGCGTTATGGCAATTTTATATAATCCTTTTATAAAAATCTATCTTAATCGAGAAATGTGGTCTATTGTTAATATAATCACAATTTTTGTGACATTAGCGTCCATATTTTTATTAAAACTGAAGAGTGATAATAAAGTTGAAGAATAATTTGACATCTTAATTTCAGGATGCTAATATGCCATCATAATTAGTAAATTACAAATAGGTTTTACAGACTAAGGAATGAAACAACATGTATAATAATAAATACAGTTCTGATAATCCCACACTTATGACATATGGGTGCACTATGATAGTATTTGGTATTCTTTCATTATTGATTGTGATACTAATGTTTATTAAAGGGGTACCATTTATAATGGATCAGGTCTATCCATTAACAACAAAATTGACAGCTTATTGTGTACCCGCTTGCGTATTAATAGGATTAGTGACGATGGCAATTAGGCGTGCGCGTTGGATAAGTTCAGTAGTGTTTTCATTAGCAAGTGCTGTTTGTGGTTTTTCTCTTTGGGTTTGGTGTCTAGCAGTAGTAAAGGTGTTTTGGGGGACATTTTGGACTATAGTTGGATGTAGTATGTATGGTATTGGCGTAGTGCCAATGGCATTCCTTGCAACTTTATTCAAAGGCCAATGGGAAGCCTTTTGGACAATTATTATATTCGCTGTTATTACCTTTGTACTTCAGTATGTCGGCATTGTTATAGGTGAATGGTGGTTACGAACATGCGAGGAGGATTTATAACGTAAACAGTAATCTTAAAGTACTGTAACCTATTTTAGTTTAAAACTGAAGTTGTCTACAATTTGAAATGCTGAATGTTGGATTTAATTAATATGAACTTAATTTGCACTTTAATTAAGATGATTTCAGCATTTGTTTGGATATTTTTAAATCAATTCTTAAGAAGGTTATATTTATGAAAATTGTGATTTTACTAATGTTGGGGTTGGTTTTAGGTGGAGTCTTCTTAACGCGACACTTACTGACTTTACCTACAACGAAATTAAACTCTAAAGATAATGCTGAGATGGTGTTGGTTCCCGCTGGGGAGTTTCTGATGGGTACTAGTGATGAAGAAAAGATGATGTTGTTAAAAGCCAAACCGAGTTCTTTATATAGTAATATAGATTTCACTAATGAATGCCCGCAACGTAAGGTAGAACTGGATGCCTATTATATATATAAGACTGAGGTGACAGTATCACAATACCGTAAATTTTGTGAAGCAACTAAACGTGACATGCCAGAGGAGCCTTCATGGAAATGGCATGACACTCATCCTATCGTAAATGTCCAATGGAATGATGCAAAAGCCTACGCTGTCTGGGCTGGTGTTACATTGCCTACTGAAGCACAATGGGAGAAAGCTGCGCGAGGAACGGATGGTCGTATTTATCCGTGGGGAAATGTCTGGGAACCCAAGAAATGCATAAATAGTTCGATAATAAACTCAAACGGGGAAACCTTACCTGTGGGAAGTTTTCCGGCAGGTGTCAGCCCATATGGGTGTCTTGATATGGCAGGCAACGTATGGGAATGGTGCGAGGATTGGTATGATAGTGACTATTATAAAATTGCGCCATTGAAAAATCCGACTGGTCCTGATACAGGTAACGTTTGTGTAATGCGTGGTGGCTGGTTGAATGAAGGTTACTACTTTAACTATGGCATCATTCGTAATGCATGTAGAACAGGTCTTGCTCCAAACTATTACTATTATGGTGGTGGGTTCCGGTGTGCTATTCCCGTGGCATGGCATAATCCTAATAGTGAATTATACTCAATCTTAACTATAATGGCATTTGTTGGATTTATAGTATGTTATACTTATATGAAATCCCGTCGTTGGTTAATCGATGATAAATATGTTGTTTGTAGAAGATGTTTACAAAAATATCTTAAAAGTGAATTTCCTACATCAATAATTAGAAGTGAAAAAAATGATTCATGTCAATGTAATGATTGTGGTGAAAGATAGTAACAGCAGATTAATAACTTCTAACTCAACAATGTTGAAATAATACAAGTTATTTGTAAATTAATGTAATTGTCAGGTATTCACCGCAAAGGAACACAAAGAATATTTTCAAATTCTTCTTTTGCTGTCTTTTGTAGTGAATAGTAATGGGTTGTGGGCAAAGTTCACATTAGTATTTAAAAGTAATAATTTTATTATAATTTTTGTTACAAATATTTGTTATTGATTGTTTAATCAATATATGACTGGTAAAATGATTAAGTGATAAGACAATTTTGTATGCATATTTTAGAAAGAAAACATGCAAATTGTAAGTATTGATATAGAGCATAAGTTAAAAAGGAATAACAGTTATGGCAAAGCCACGTGTTTTTGTTAGTTCGACATATTATGACCTTAAGCATATAAGGTCATCAATGGAATTGTTTATTGAGTCACTGGGATATGAACCGATATTGTTTGAAAGAGGTGATATAACTTATTTGCCAGGTGAAAAAATAGATATGTCATGTTATCAAGAGGCTGCTAATTCTGATATTTTCGTGTTGATAATTGGTGGTAGATATGGTTCTGAAGCGAGTGAACAAATAGAAAAAAATGAAAAAGAAGGTGGTGAAAATGATTCACCTGTAACGTATGAAAGTATAACAAAAACTGAGTATGAAACTGCTGCGGAGAAGAAGATTCCAATGTATATATTTGTGGAAAAAAATGTATATGCTGAATATCAAACTTATAAATGTAATAAGGATAAAGAGAATTTGACTTATGCATTTGCAGATTCTGTAGATGTTTATTATTTTATTGATGCAATAGAAAAAATACCAAGAGAAAACGTTATTAAGACATTTGAAATGTTTTCTGACATAGAAAATTGGCTTCGAATACAGTGGGCAGGATTATTTAGAGATTTTTTAAAGAAAAGATCAGAACAGATACAATTAAGCGACTTGAGTGGTCAAGTAGAATGTTTAAGAGAAAATAATGAGACATTAAAAAAGTATCTTGAGACATTAATGAAAAATACAATTCCTGAAACATATGAAAAAGTTATTGATGAAGAGAATGAACGTCTTAAAAGATATAATACGTTAAGTACTCTGGTAAAAGCTAAATTATATAAATATATCAAAAGTCATTATAGATTAAATGATGAGAAATTTGAAAATAAGTTTCTTACTGAAATTGCTAATTCAGTTTCTTTTGAAAATTTTATTTCTAAACTGTCTTTGATAAGTCCTTTAAAACCTATATCTAAAATTCTTCTTATGCAAGATACAATATATTTAGAAGAATATTCATTTATAAAAAATTTGTTAGAGAATAATCCATACATGATAGAATATTATAACGGATTAAGTTCAGAAGAAGAACTGCCGAAAACATAGTAGTTATATTATGATTCATTATTCAGACCTAACTGTTAAAATAAATGTTTTCTTCCCATTTCTTTGGGACGATGTTTGTATTAGTTTAAACTTCGTATAAAGCTTAATTTACTATTTTAATGTACCACTATGTGACAGGCTGGAAGCCTGCGATCCAATACATTTTATTTAAATACCCGCACAAATATTGCATCCCCCAGCAAATATAAGGTATATTTATAACAATAATTGGGAGCGGTTCCGGTGGGTTTTTTATTTATTATTTCTGAATGCTGGCAATCGGGTGATATCGCGGTATAATATTGCTATAATTAAGTAACTCCCCCATTTGTTGAGGTTAAAATATGACTAATCGGCTTTATATGTGCGTAATAATATGGCTGTGTTTCGTTGTTTCCGCGTTTGCGGTGGAGATGACACCGGCGATAATCGCGGGGGATATTGATATCGCGCAATGCGCGGCTTTTGAGGGCAAAAGGCTGATAGCGACGCCATCGGCGGATGTTGTAGAATCGTTATTGGGTTTGCGTCGTGTTGATGGCAAGCTGCCTGACTGGTCTACCGGCAAGGTGGCTGGTTTGGACCGGCATTTTCGCATTGCTTTCACCCACCCGGTGGCTATCGGGACGATATGTACCGACTATACCGGCGGGCGTTCGGCGGAGACGATGTTTCAATATGGCGCCGGAACATCGGTTGCCTATTTAAAAGCTGGCGCGGCTTACCCCGGCGATGTTGCTGATACCGAACAGTGGGTGGTATTACCGCCGGGTGCGGTAAAAACACTTCCTGCTGGTACGACCACCCGGGCATTGCGGTTTTCTGACCGCCGCGTTCAGTTGCCCTGGGCAAACCTGGAATGGGGGGCGGAATCGTCGGCAATGGGCACGGCGGTTTTGCTGAAAGATAGATTTTACAACACGCTGATTCGCGGCAACAGCAAGGTGATAAAAGGCGCGTCAAGCGATAGCTGGTGCGGGTATTGGCCGGAACCGGTAACTATTGACGGATTGGTTACCATATCAAGAACAGCAGTCCCGGTGCGGGTGGAAACGCTGAAGATTGATTGTACTGAACACCCCACCCTGGCGCCGCCATTGCAATGGAGCAAGATGGCGGACGTTGCCACCGCCGGTGTCGGGCCGGTTATGTGGGTGAACCCTGATGTTAAGCCAACCCGGGGTATAAAATTAACTCCCCTGCAGAATAATATAACGAATAATTTTGTGCAGGTAATACCGCTAACCGCACTGGCGGCTAATGAAGACGCGCCGAAGTTGATAACTCCCGCGCCATTTAATATCTCCTACCAGATGCCGATGGATGGTTTTGCCGCCATTGATATTAATGACAAAAAGACCGGGAAACATGTGCGGCGGTTGGTTGCCGAAGTGGCGCGGATGAAAGGCGATATCAAAGAAAGCTGGGATTTGAAAGATGACGCCGGCCGTTATGTCGCTCCCGGCGATTATACCTGGAGCGGTATTACCCGGCCGCAGATACGCCTGACCTATGAAGGGTCGGTGAATAATTCCGGCAATCCGCCATGGTACGCCCCGGTGACAGGCGGCGGTGGCTGGATGTCCGACCATTGCACGCCGGTGTCTGTTCGCAGTCTTGGCGACAAGGTTTTTCTCGGTACTTATGGCGCGGAATACGGCCAATCGATTATCGCCACCGACCTTGACGGCAATAAAATATGGGCTGGACATCTCGGTGCCGACCGGATGGTGGCTGACAACCGCTTCCTGTATACCGTGACCCCGTCCGGCGTGGTGCGGGTTGACCCGCAAAACGGATATTCCTCGCGCAAACTTATCAGTTTTTCATATACACGCGATTTGCCCGCCGGGGATAGCTATTATGGCAATTTCAATACCGATGGCGGCAGCGCGGCAGTATTTGGCGACCGGCTGTTTGTGTCATACAACGCGCCATCACTCCCATGGATTCAGTCGTCTTTCCCTGATGACGCGATTGATTTCGAGCGCAGCGTACCGCGGTTAAAGCCGCGTCCCAAAGTAATTCACGAGGCGGCTTATGACGACAGGATGAAGTTTTTCTCGGTATTCATGACCGGGTCGGTACCCAGTGCCGATGTGTCGGAGTTTGGGCCTGCCCCCAAGGCCGGGCCATTATCCGGCACGCTGACAACCATATTTAATCGTCCGGTGCCGGTAGGTACTGTCTTTGTCGAGGATGGCACCATTAAAGTATACGCGTTGAAACCGGATGTAAAACTCGACGCTATCGGACTGTCCGACCCGAATAGCGAAGAGCCAACTGATGAAGGCGATAATTTTGACCCGCTGGATGAAGAGCAATGGGTACCGCTGGTGAACCAGTCAAAAGCGGGGAAACCGGGATTGGCAGTGGCTTCTCCCGGAATATTGACACGGGCATTACGATTTAAAACGAATACATTGCGATATTGCACGGTGTTAAGCCGACGATATAAAGATATCGCGCCGGATGCAGAGCGTATCTGTAGCGAAGGCTCAATAAGCAAGACCGGCAAATGGTCGGTATCGCGACCGGCGACAAACCCAATTACCGACGGAAACGCGCCAAAGTATGCGCTGGTATGGAAAGATGAAGTTTCATTGCGCGGCGCGGCATTAATCGGCACCACCAGGTATGGGTCAGTCGCGGTAGATTACTGGGTGGGAACGAAAGATGACGACCCGGCTAAATCGCTGGATGATGATAAAAGCTGGAAATATGCGGGGACTGTGGTTTCACGCGACAGTTCGCTGAATTGCCCGCAAACTCCAATGGCAATGAACGTAGATTTTGGCGATAACCGGCTGACCCGGGCAATTCGCATTCGCGCCACCGTGCCTGCAGGAGCATTAGTGTTGGGACGACCGGTAATCACCGGCAATCACGACGCGTATGTGGCAGATGTCATCGCGTATTCTTACACCCCCGGCCAAGACCCGGAATTGCCGCCGGCACTTAACGAACGAATTACGGAAGTAAAACTGCCGGGAGCAGATGACAATAAATCAGCCGCTACAATAACCCGGCACGTTCCGGTGAAAAAACCTACCTTCATGACTTGCGATAAAACCGGCAATTTATACGTAGTGTCTGACCGCCAGGTGATATCTTTTGCGGATGGAAAATTAACCGCTGACCCGAAGGTTGTTATTTCCCGCGACCAGTTGCAGTTGCCGCGCAGTTTGGCATTTGATGCTGACGGTTTGTTATATGTCATTGATGCAGGACCTTGCGTGGTAAAAGTATTCAATATCGCCACCGGCAAGCTGGAGCGCACTATTGGCATCCCGGGCGGCTATAAATTGGGGCCATACGACCCGACCCGCTTTGACAATCCAGTTGATTTAACTATCGACAGTGCCGGCAAATTGTGGGTTACTGACGAGTTTAACCAGCCGAAAAGAATTACCCGCTGGAGCCGCGACGGAAAACTGGAAAAAACTTTTATGGGTCCGACATACTACGGCGGCGGCGGTCATATCGACTCGGGCAATCACTCAGTGGTTAACTACCTGGGCATGAAATTTGTCATGGATTATAAAACCCGCCAGTGGAAACTGGAAAGCCGTACCAATCGACCGGAAGATTGCGCATTCGCGGACAGGGCCATTTATCACGATGGTCGTCGTTACCTGGTAGGCGACGAGGGAATGAGCCTGTTTGCCGACCATGGCGGGATTGCGGTTATTTTCGAAGAACGTGATGGCATAGCCGTGCCATTGGCAGCGGCAGGCAACCTGTCATACTGGTCGCAGGCAGCAAAGATTCCCGAACTGCGCAATGAATTTAAAACTTTAGACAAAACAAAATTCGGGTTCGTCTGGAGCGACGCGAATAACGATGCCATCCCGCAGCGTTCAGAGGTGCAGATTACAGAGAAACATCCACTGAAATTTGTCACACTGGTGGGAGATGATTTGTCATTCCTTTTCCGCGGGCAGCCTGCCGCGCGTATTCGTCCGGTGTCATACTCAGCAAATGGCATTCCCAACTACGATATGAAATCGCTGGAAATATTGACAGATATAACTGGTCCAGCGTCGGTCACCACTATTGACGGACGCATTTTTGATACCGGCAGCCGTATGCTGGATAAAGACGGCAAAACGACTTTATGGTATTATCCAGACAATTACGCATCAGTACAGACATCCGCAAACGCGCCGGGTGGATTCGCCAATCGTCCGGCCGGAGTATTGGTTGGCGAGTTGCGGATGATGGGGCATTTCACCATCGGCGGTGAAGAATTATACGTGACAAATGGCAACCATGGCGACTGGTATGCCTTCACCCGGGACGGATTGCTGGCAGCGACTATATTTGGCGGGCCGTCCGGTTATGGCCGCCGCTGGTGGTCAATGCCGGAGTGTGAGCCGGGAAAAACCGACCTTACCGATTTGCGCCTGACAGTTGAAGATTTTTACGGCAGTATTGCCAAATGCGAGGACGGCAAGGTTTACGCGGTTGCCGGTAAAAACCACAACAGCATAGTCCGGGTAGACGGATTGGATAAAATGCAGCGTATCACCGGCGCATTTACGGTGCCGACCGAGGCGATACAAAAGACTAAGGAATGGGAAGTACAGACGGCAAAAGAACAATTGGCGCGTCAGGAACCCAAAATAGCCAGGTTCGCCGAAATTGACACAAAGATGAATATTGATGGCGGTCTTGATGATTGGCCTGACTCTGCATTTGTCCCTATAGACGAGGTGAGAAATGAACAGGGAAAAGTTACCCAGGGTTGGTATGCCGCCGTAGCGTGGGATAATGACAATCTTTATATTGCCGGCAAGGGGTCAGATGATTCTCCTTTGAAAAACAGTGCCGATGATATCACCCGGGTATTCCAGTATGGTGATGGCCTGGATGTAATGATAGGGATGGATGCCAAGGCAGACCCGCAGCGCGTGCATCCGGTGGCAGGAGATTTCCGGCTGGTAATATCCCGGGTAAAGGGGAAACCGGTAATTGTCCTTTACAAGCCAGTGGTGCCGGGTACGCCGGAAGACAAAGCGACGATATTCACCTCGCCGGTAGGAAAAGAGATTATCGACGTGGTAAAGGTTATTACCGACGCAGAAGTGAAGATAACCGACATCGCTTCATTTAACAGTTCAGAATGGAATATCGAAGCGGCGATACCGTGGAAATCCCTTGGAGTTGACCCGCCGTCAACCGACCAAAAACTGCGCGGTGATCTTGGTGTATTGATAAGCGACCAGGGCGGCACCGCCACAGTAAGCAGAAAATATTGGGCAAATAAATCCCAAATCATCCTCGGCGACCTGCCGTCAGAAGCGCGGATAACCCCCGCACTATGGGGAGAACTGCGCTGTATAACCCCCGGCAAAGACATGAAATTCGGCGGTCCTGATGCCGGCATGGGAGCGGACGATTTGTAGAAGAGTGAAGAGTGAAGAGTGAAATTGCAGATGGCAAATTGAAAATATGATAAAGTTGTTGTATTAAATTTTGAAATATTTAATTAAATTCAGTCACAGTTTGGAACTGGGCGGGAGCCCGGCGAACCCCAGTATAAAAGAATGATTGTTAATATTGTTGTATAAATCAAAATACTGCCAATTGTGCCGGGCTCCCGCCCAGTTCCAAACTGTGACTATAATTTATTAAGGAACTTGCCTTTTTATAGTGAAAACGTGGCGTCACCGTCCCGGTGACGCTAACTGTGCAAGAAGGTGCAAAGCGCTGAAATTTATTTCCGGTTATTTCTTTTTCCGAGTGGGACGCTCTGGTCACCTCTCGGATGAGTGAAAAAACACGCCGTACAAGCAATAACCTGTACGGCGTTTTAATTGTCAATCGTCAATTGTCAATTGTCAATTTCGTTCTACTCTTTGGCGCGGCTTCCCATTACTTCTTCGGCAAGGTTTTTCGGCATTTCGGCGTAGTGTGACGGTTCCATGCTGAATGTTGCGCGGCCCTGGCTGAGTGAGCGGGTTACTGTTGCGTAACCGAACATTTCTGACAGTGGGACGTTGGCGCGGATTGCTTTCAGGTTGCCGGACTGGTCGTCGATGCCCATGATGTGGGCGCGGCGGCTGCTGAGGTCGCCCATGATGTCGCCCATGTTTAATTCTGGGCAGACAACTTCGACTTTCATAATCGGCTCTAACAGAATTGGCTTCGCTTTTTTCATAGCTGCTTTGAATGCCATGGAACCAGCAAACTTAAATGATAATTCGTCAGAGTCAACTTCATGGTATGAACCATCATACAGGGTAGCCTTGATGTCGATTACCGGATAACCGCCGAGAACACCGTTCTGGGTGGCTTCTTTAATTCCCTGTTCAACTGGTTTGAAATATTCTTTAGGTACTGAACCACCAACGACTTCTTCAGCGAATACAAATCCGCTTCCCTGTTCGCCTGGCTCTAATTTAATCCAAACATGGCCAAATTTACCACGGCCACCGGTTTGTCGTATGTAACGGCCTTCGGCATTCGCTGCCTGTTGAATGGTTTCGCGATATGCAACCTGCGGACGGCCAACGTTAGCTTCAACGCGGAACTCGCGGCGCAGACGGTCAATAATAATTTCAAGGTGCAACTCGCCCATACCGGCAATAATAGTCTGACCGGTTTCCTGGTCAGTGAATTGACGGAATGTCGGGTCTTCCTGGGAAAGGCGTACTAATGCTTCAGTCAATTTCTCTTCGTCAGCCTTGGTTTTTGGCTCAATTGCTACTGAAATAACGGTTTCTGGGAAATGGATTCTTTCCAGCAATATCGGCTGTTTCTGGTCGCAAAGAGTATCACCAGTGGTGGTCAAGTTTAATCCGACGACGGCAACAATATCGCCGGCGCGGATTTCATCAACGTCTTCACGGTGATTTGCGTGCATGCGCAGAATACGGCCAATTCTTTCGCGTTTGTCTTTTGACGCATTCAATACGGCGGTGCCTTTTGCAAGAACGCCAGAGTAACAACGAACATAGGTTAATCTACCTACATACGGGTCGGACATTAATTTGAATGCTAATGCGCTGAATGGAGCGTCATCACTCGGTTCGCGGGTGATTTCTTCGTCATTATCGGGGTTAATGCCTGGTATTACACCTTTATCAAGTGGCGATGGCAGATAATCAACTACCGCGTCCATTAACGGCTGCACACCCTTGTTTTTAAAAGCTGAACCACAAAGTACCGGAACCATGGTGAACTTGACGGTACCGATACGAATACCAGCCTCGATTTCTTCAATGGTAAGGTCTTCTTCATTCAGATATTTGTTCATCATTTCGTCGGTGCCTTCGGCGGCAGCTTCGACTAATTTTTCGCGATATTCTTTGGCAAGCGCCAGCATATCAGCAGGGATTTCTTCTTCGGTGAAGGTTTGTCCCTGGTCATCGTTATACAGAATAGCTTTCATGTGGATTAAATCAATGATACCGCGGAAATCCTGTTCAGCGCCGATTGGCAATTGCAGGGGGACCGGACGGATGCCCAGTCTTTCAACCATTGATTCCAGCACGCGGAAGAAATCCGCGCCGGTGCGGTCCATTTTATTAATGAATGCGATACGTGGTACTTTATATCGGTTTGCCTGGCGCCATACTGTTTCCGACTGCGGCTGAACTCCGCCAACTGCGCAGAACAGGCCTACAACACCATCGAGTACGCGCATGGAACGCTCAACTTCCATGGTGAAGTCAACGTGTCCCGGGGTATCGATAATGTTGATAAGATGATCGCGCCACATACATGAGGTCGCTGCGCTGGTAATAGTGATACCGCGTTCCTGTTCCTGCGGCATCCAGTCCATGGTGGCTGCGCCGTCATGAACTTCGCCGATGCGGTGAAGGCGACCGGTGTAAAATAGAATTCTTTCAGTTGTCGTGGTTTTGCCGGCGTCGATATGAGCGGCGATACCGATGTTTCGAGTTTTTTCCAATGAATATTCGCGTGACATGGTTTTCCCTTTATTTGATTTAATACGTTGTGATTATACCCAACAATTGTTAGGTTTATGTTAGCTTAACATAAAACACAAAATAATCCCACCCCGTCTTTCAGGGATGGGATTTTTTAACTTTTTATATTTAGAAATTAGTAACGGTAATGCGCAAATGCTTTGTTGGCTTCTGCCATTTTATGGGTTTCATCACGTTTCTTCACTGATGCACCGGTATTGTTAAATGCATCCATCAACTCGCCAGCCAGCTTTTCCTGCATGGTTTTGCCGCCGCGTTTGCGTGAATTAGTGATAATCCAACGAATGGTGATGTCAAGTTTGCGGGTTGGGCGAACTTCCATCGGAACTTGGTAGGTAGCACCACCGACACGTCGCGGGCGTACTTCTACCATTGGCATTACGTTACGAAATGCACCTTCAAAAACTTCCAGCGGATCTCTGCTGGTTTTTTTGTTGATAATCATCATCGCATTGTAAAAGATCATTTCTGAGGCGCTTTTATTCCCGCGCAACATTAACTTGTTAATGAAACGCGCAATTAATTCGCTGTTGTAAACCCCATCCGGTATGATAACACGGCGCGGGGCTGGTCCTTTTCTCGGCATCTTTTATTCCCCAAAATTATTGTTTATTGGCAATAACCGGGCAACTATTTCTTTTTAGCTGCTGCTGCACCCGGTTTTGGACGTTTAGCACCGTATTTACTGCGGCCTTGTCTGCGTGCTGTAACACCAGCGGTGTCAAGAACACCACGTACGATGTGATAGCGGATACCCGGCAGGTCTTTTACACGACCACCGCGTATCATCACCACAGAGTGTTCCTGCAAGTTGTGACCCTCGCCTGGAATATATGCGGTAACTTCAATACGGTTGGACAAGCGGACGCGGGCTACTTTTCGTTGCGCCGAGTTCGGTTTTTTCGGCGTTACTACCCACACGCGGGTGCAAACTCCGCGTTTCAATGGCCCTTCAGTTCGCACGTAGCGACGCTGATTGGAATTGAATGTCCAGCCAAGTGCCCAACGAACGGTAGGCAGCTCTTTAGTCTGTCTCCGTTGACGCCCTTTCCGAACTAATTGGTTAATGGTCGGCACGTATATGCCTCTCCTTCGCTATACATTTATTCCCGTAACCGGGATGACGCAAAAAAATTAGACTGAAGCATGAAAAATGAGCATACTTCAGTACACACAGTGGTAAATTGTAGTTAAGTTGACGATGGATGTCAATAGTTTTTTAACAAATATCGCAATTTTATTAAGAAAATATCAAAAATATCTTGATATTTGTATTTAAAAGGATATCAACGACATAGTCAGAATTATATTAATGAGGTTAAACATGCTGGTTTTAATTGATAACTACGACTCATTTACATATAACATTGTCCAATATCTTGGTCAACTCGGTATTACTCCCCAAGTATACCGCAATGATGCCCTGTCTGTCGATGACCTGTCGGCAATGCGTCCGGAACGCCTGGTTATTTCACCCGGTCCATGCACTCCGGCAGAGGCGGGAATATCCTGCGCCGCCATTCAGCGTTTTGCCGGCGTCATTCCCATCCTCGGTGTTTGCCTGGGACATCAGAGCATTGGATATGTATTCGGCGGCAAGGTTATTCGCGCTCCGCGATTGATGCACGGCAAAACTTCACCAATCATTCATGATGGCAAAGGCATCTTTTCCGGCGTTGTTTCACCGTTTAACGCTATACGTTATCACTCGCTGATTGTCGAGAAAGAAAGCCTGCCGGATTGTCTGGAGATTTCCGCATGGACGGCAGAAGATGAAATCATGGGACTGCGCCATAAAGAATATGTCATCGAAGGCGTCCAGTTTCACCCGGAATCAATATTAACCGACGACGGCATGACATTATTGCAAAACTTCTTAAATTATTCTGGAGGTAAGTGGTAATAAAATGCGCATGACGGCATTTAGAGTGCAGAATTACCGTTGTATTGACGACTCGGGCTGGGTAGAGACAGGCCCGATGACAGCGATTGTGGGACGAAATGAGTCGGGAAAAACATCATTGCTGCGGGCATTGCAAAAGTTTAACCCGCCGGTAGACGACCCGTTTGATTTGGCGCGCGAATGGCCGCGCAGCAGACGAAAAGAAGCATCTGAAGATTCCCCGGCAGTCACCATAAAATTTGAGTTTACTCCCGAAGAATGTGCGCAATTAAAAGATATTGAGGAAACCCTGCGCCACGTTACCGGGGTGATTATTGAGAAAAATTATCGCGGCGATTTGAACTTCACTTTTTTGCCGGAAATAGGAGAACCGGTGCGCGACCTGAAATGGATGTTTAATGTCATTAAGGAACAAGTTGCCAAATCTCCACAGGTTGCCTATGATCGACTGCGCAGCGGAACCGGCAATATGCTGCAAAACTTCATGAAAGATGCCGATACCCCGCCAAAACCGAGTAAGAATTTGGAAGATTTGCGGCTTTCCCTACAGCGGACAGTACAGAATATCAGCAAAAAAACGCCAATGCGATTAGCAGTTGAACTGGTGAATAGCTGGATTCCCACTATTATGCTGATGGATGAATGTAAAGTATTCAGCGGTACCGCGCAGCTTGACCAGTTATTTAATCGTCAGCAAGCAGGGAAATGCAGCAGCGAAGATGCCACCCTGATAAAGATAATGGAAATGTCCGGGCTTAACCTGGAAGATGAGGTTAAGAAGATTCATCACCCGGACCGCGAGTCGCGGATGCTTGATTTGAATGACGCCGCCTCTGCACTTACCCATGAAATAGCCCATCGCTGGTCGCAGAAGAAATATGAAATTGTTTTCAGCGCCGACGGCAGCCATTTCATCACCTTTGTGCGGGATATAGCCACCGGTCTGCTCATTCCCCTGGAAGAACGGTCAAAAGGTTTCCAATGGTTTTTTTCTTTCGACATGAACCTGATGTATGAAACCCGCGGCGAGTTGCGCAACGCGATAATATTGCTGGATGAACCGGGTCTGCACCTGCATTCTGCTGCCCAGAAAGACCTGCAAAAAAGGCTGCGCGAATACGCCGACCGCAACCAATTGATATATACCACCCACCTGCCTTTTATGTTGGATACCGATTCGCTGGATTCCGTATGTATCGCCGACGAAGGCAGCATCGGGGTACAGATACGCAAATACGAGCATGGCCAGCGCGGAGACGCCGCCGCCGCTCTGCAGGCGATATTTGCCTTAAACTGGATATCATCATTAATATGCAACGGCAAGATTCTGCTGGTGTTGGGACAATCAGAAGCAGTATTGCTGCCTGCGATATCACATTGCCTGCATAAGAATGGCCATATTGGATTAAGTTCAAATACCACAATTGTTCCTGCTGGCGATGGTATTCTGAATGCGCTGAACGTCGCGGTAATGCACGGCGACGGCGTGAATATCGCCGCATTGGTGGATAACCATTATAAAAAGACTGACGGCATTGTTACCATCTCTGAATTTTTGAATAATAACAGCACTGTCACCATAGAAGACCTGATACCGGAAGATATCTATCTCCGCGCCGCCATGACCCACTATTCGATATCAATAAATGGCGGAATCCCCCTCGACAAATCCCTGCCGATGGTACAACGAATATCGGCATACCTGCACAGCCTGGGAGTAAGTGATTTTGACCGAGTAGCCGTAGCCGCCACCGTCGCCGCAGAACTATACTCAACGCCCACACTGTCAGAAGGAACAATTTACCATTTATCCCGATTGATTGCACGGATTGAAGAAGAGATGGAGTCAGTGGACAGTGGATAGTGGACAGTGGAAATTTGCCGTATTTATTTCAGTATCCGGTTCAATAAAAATGATTGGCAGTGGTAGGGGACTGGGTCGAATCCCGCAAATTTATCAAAACTTACAATGACTGATACCCGGGATTCGTGTCTGTCCCCGGCAAGCTTAAACCAGTGCTTCTTCTTTTTCTTCCGAGGTTATGTTGGCATTTATACGGGCATCTGTCAGGCTGCCGTTGATGCGATATATGGCTGCCAGCAACGCTGGGGCTTCGCGCAGCAGGCTGTTCTGGTCCAGGTTTACACCCTGGTCTGAAAGCCATTGCAATTCGTCGCTGATACGGTCGTTGTCCCAACGCTGGTATTTGCATACATCATCAGGATTTAAACCGGCACATGTCAAAGCGTCGTTCCATGATTTGAATCTGCCTTTACGCAGTGCCGCGGCGGCTAAACCGGGGTCGGCTTTTTCGGATACATTACGCCAGTTTAAATCGACGCCTTGATTATTCAGTTCAATAATACGGTCAATAATTTTATTTCTGTCCCAGGTTTTATATTTGCGAATAGTGTTGTAGTCGATTCCTGACGCCTGTACTGCTTTTGCCCAGGTGCCAAAAATTCGCTCTGCCGCACGCAATAACGATGGAGAGTTTTTTTCCATATACGAATAGCTGAGTTTTTCCCCCGCTTCGTAAGATTTTATTATATTTGTGATGACTGAGAGTTCATCCCATTCATTTCTCATAGGTATTCCTTTTTCCATAAATTGTAATACGCATATATTAAGACAAAGTTACAAAATAAAAAGTTGCTGAAAAAATATTTTTTGGGGCAACTTTATAAACAATATTTACACTGGCTCTTGCAAATCCTTGTGATAATATGGTGTGACAGACACCTTCCTGGCTTCGCCACTCGGTGTCAGTCACTGAAAGTCGTTCTTCCCCTCTCCTGCCGGGGAGGGGATTAAGGGGAGGGGCTTTCAGGATATAAACCTGTAATTCAATTAAATAGGTTTTGCAAAATCCTCTACAAATACGTTAATTCGTTTTCTTGACCGGGACAATTTCCATTTTTTTAGTTTTTTCAACTTTTTTAGCTGCTGGTTTTTTTGCCGGTGTTTTGCCCGCAATTGGCTTTACATTTGCTGCAGCTTTCTTTTTAACCGGAGTTGCTGCCTTCTTTGTACCAGGAATGAAGATTGTTTTTCCTGTAATAGTTTTGGTAACGTTTTTAGATGGTGAAATCTTGCCTATCTTTACTGTCGTTGATCCTGTTGAACCTTTCAATAATGCTCCAGCGGATTTCGCTATTACTGCTGCCGGACGCACGATTGCGTGGGGACCGCTGTTGCCTTTGGAGCCTCTTAATTGAGTAGTAGCGCGCAAAACCATAATGCCAACAAACTTGCCGGAAAAATCAAAAATAGGCGACCCCAGGTTTGATGCGCTGCCGGAATGAGTTAAAATATAAAAAGGCTGCGGCTTTTTCACCATCACTTCAACCTTTTCACAATCCACGCATAACGAACGATAAATTGACGGATTGGTGCGTCCCATAACGATAACGTCATCCAGCAGGCCCACGGTTGAGTTTTTATTAATATCGACATATACCATCGGATGATCAGGTTTTTTATTCAACTTAATAAATGCCAGATCCATATCCTGGTCGCGAAGTATCACTTTGCCGGGTATTTCCAATCCTTCCGGGGTGCGCACCTTAAGTTCAACCACGTCAACATTCATTTTAAAGTTGGATTCTTCGTTATCGCCCATAGCGCGGGAAATGATATCGGTGGGGTCAGTCGCTGACAATGGAACAAGTATTATTCCATCCGGAGAAATAACAGTGCCGATGATTTCATTTTTCTGCTCTTCATTTGATGTTTGACCATCACCGGAAACGCGCATTTTAACAGAAATTTTAACTGCCACCACCGCGTCGCCATTTTTCGCAGCCACTGCTTTAGCGGCTGATGACTGCTGTCCAAAGACAGTTGCAGTCATTAACAACAAAATTCCGATTGTCAGTAATCGCATAACTCTCTCCATTATATTTATCTTCTGCGCATCCACATTTTAAATATTGCCCTCATGTGATGCCATGTGCTGTCATGTTTTGACGGTGAATTGCTGATGACGCGGTGATAAATATCAATCAGCCGTTCAGTACATTTTCTGGCTGATATCGTTTCCACCCGCGTTCTGGCGGCAATACCCATTTCGGCTGCTCTGGTTCTGTTATTTATCAATTCAATGGTTGCTTCTGCTATTTCACCATCATTGTCATTTGTCAGCAAACCTTCACATCCGTTATCTATCAGGTCGCGGGTAGCATCGGCGCTAACCGCAACTATCGGCAGATTACAAGCCATC
Organism: uncultured bacterium; assembly: GCA_964638715.1. Lineage (GTDB taxonomy): Bacteria > Armatimonadota > Hebobacteria > CAIYQO01 > CAIYQO01 > JBAXQQ01. The sequence continues at coordinate 41,852 of CAZWZF010000039.1, forward strand.
GCTTCGCCAATTACCAGTCCCTGGGTTTCTGTAAGTGACGAAAATATGAAAATGTCAGCTTCTTTCAACCCGGCTATTAACTGTTCGCGAGGGACAAAACCCGTCATCCTTACACGATTTGCCATGTTGTTGTCATCAATATATTTCTGGACGTCAGTATCATAAGGCCCGCCGCCAATCAGCAGCAAGTGGGTATCGGGTTCTTTCTTTGCAATCTCTTTAAATGAAGATAGCAGTCTGGGAATATTTTTTTCTTTCGCAATTCTGCCCGCGTATGCCAATAGCGGAACATCCTGGGGAATATTATATTGCTCACGAAAATTGCCTGGGCCGATCTGGTCAATTATATCTATATCAATACCGGTGGGGATTACAGAAATTGGACTCATAACCCGGTACTGGCGCAATCTTTTTTCCACTGCCGGCGTTGGCGCAATCACATGGTCGCTGGCGTTGCAATAAATGCGGCTCAAATCAATGGCGCGGCGGCGCGACCACCCCTGCGGCAGCGGCACATAATGGGTGTAATCCTCTATCATGGTGTGGTAGGTAAATACCAGCGGCAAATGCGAGCGCAATCGATACGCCATGGCAAAATGCCCAAGCATCATGGGGGCATGGGTGTGTATAACATCGAATTTTCCATCCTGCAAACGTTCGCGAGCTTCGCGAGTCGCTATAGGTATGGGTATAGGATATTTCAATTTAACAGGGAATGTTATCGATGGAAAACGGATTATATTATGAGACTCTTCACCATGCTGGTCTGGATGACGCGCGGTAAAAATTGTAACCTCGTGTCCCATTTCCTGCAGCATACGCGTGAAGGATGATATAGAAACCACCACACCGTTTCGCATAGGATGATAACATTCTGTAAATACTGCTATAGATAACATAAAGGCATATACTCTTTCGGCAGGAATATGTCGCCAGTATCAAGAATTAATTAACAGGCTAAAATTGCCAGCTATATTATACCATAAAAAGAAGAGTAAAATAAACATGACAAAAAAAAATGCTCCCGAATTGACTTACGAATCAGCGGTGATGAGAATTGAACAAATTGTCAACAGTTTAGACAGAAGTGATTTACCATTGGCTGAAGCATTAAAAATGACTGCGGAAGCGACAGAATTGATAAAATTTTGCCAGCACCAGTTAAATGATGCCAGCGGAAAATTAGAAAAAATCCTCGCTGTCGAAGATGGCAAAATTATATCAGAGGAAATCGAAGAGATTTAATGCAAACAGGCAAGAATTTATTACTTTTGCTGTTTTTCATATCTATAACGTGTAGTAATCTATTCGCGCAACAAACGTCGCTAACAGAAGAGAACCCGGTTAACGCGCCGGCAGCGACGACCCCGCCTATTACAAACACATCAAATGAATTGCCGCCACCGGCAGCGGGATATCGCCGACTGGTTTTTAAGGGAAAACGAGTGCTGGTAAGCGGCACTGATAAAACTATTAAATATATCGGCTCCGTTTCTGTAGAATCTGATAATTTTAAAATGACCGCTGACGAAGTAACATATTCTGATAAGGAAGGCATGGTATACGCAACCGGAAACATCACCATGAACAATAGTGATGGCAATCTATTCACCGGAAAATCTGCACAGATAGATGTTTATACCAGGGCATGGAAATTTACTGATTGGCAAGCCGACTTGCTGCCGGGTTCATTGGGGAAACCTTTCAAAAGCGATTTGTACATGAAGGGAAAAGATGCGTTTGAAAGCAATGGCAAGATAACTACCAGCAAATCACAATTTACCACCTGCACCAAAGACAAACCAGACTACGAAATAACCGCCCGGCAAATTACCATCATTCCCGGCGATAAAATGATTGCCCGCGATTGTTTTCTCAGCCTTGGCGGCAGAAAAGTATTGTATTTCCCCTATTTCATAATATTTTTAAAAAAATGGGAAGTTCCTTTTCAATATGAAATAGGACAAAATAATATTGAAGGCAATTATATCCATTCGCTGTTCCAATATGCATTGAATGATAAAGAATTAGGCGGCCTGCGGTTAGACCTGTCGCAAAAACTGCCAATCGGTATCGGCGTTGACCATTTTTACGACTTTGGCAGCGGCAATGGCGAGTTGTTATATTACACCCGCACCGACGGCAGCGAATTCCAGACGAAACTAAACCACAAGCAACTGCTTTTCGCAAACTTCACCGGAGATTTTGATGTAGACCGGCGCAAAAGCACAAACTACGGCAGTACCAGCACGTTGACCGTATATAATGTTTCGCTGAGTAAAAATACATCTGCCTCAAACGTATTGATTAATTTCAATCACCGGGTAAGCGACAGTACATTTAAATACGATTCAACAAACGCGAACTTAAGCTACAACCTGCGGGTAGATCGCGGAACCTACGGCTACAATGCCCAATATAGCCGTTACGGGTCATTCATCGCCAATACGAAAGATACCCAGGAGTTATGGCATCACCTTACCGCCACCCGGCAGTTAGGTCCCGCTGATATTGCGGTAAAATATGATATTCGCGACGACCTGGCCGGCAATACCGCACCATTCAGCGGCATGGAAAGATTGCCGGAAGTAGTATTCACCGCCAATTCCTATAATTCAAACCTGCCGATAATGAAAAATTTTCCCGGTACAATATCAATGGGTTGGGGATTTTATAACGAAATGCCCAATTCTGTCTCGCTTGATAGATATATGCTGCGCGCGCAAATTGTCCCACCAGCGAAAGATACTACTCTTGGTAGAGTTTCGTTCAATGGCAATCTGCAGCAAACGGTATACGGCGATGTCGATACCACTGCCATGTATACCTATAACGGCGGGTTAAACCTGCAATCCTCGAATGGGACATTAAGCAATAATCTGCGATATAATCGCGTTCGCATGGGTGGTTATACCCCATTCAGGTTTGACAGCATTTACCCAAACCAGATAGTTGGCGATACCATACAATACCGGACAGGCAATATGAATCTTTACCTGAATGCGGGTAAAGACCTGGATGCTAATCGCTGGGACGATGTCAACCTGCGACTGGACCATAGCCTCGGGACAAGATTTAAGGCAAGCCACACCCTGGGTTACGACCCGAATATCGGGGTCTGGCGCGATTTGAACAGCCAATTCAGTTGGGACAATGGCGAATCGGTATTGCTGCACAGCAACACCATCTATAATATGGAACTTGGTAAAATGCGCCGCGTTTCCGGTGATTTAACCCTGAAACCAACCGAGAAATGGCGGATACGCTGGCTGACCGGCTACGATTTCGTCGCGAAACAGTTCCTGTATAACGAATACCTGGTAACCCGCGATTTGCATTGCTGGGATATGTCAATATATTACAGCCAACAGCAAAAATCATATTACATGTACCTGCGCCTGAAAGCATTGGATTTGCCAATGCCAAGATTTGGCACCGGACGCGGCGGACAGATATTGGATACCGTTAATACGTTGCCGTATTAGGCAGTTTTAAGTTTTCAGTTGGGTAGTAAATTACAGCCCCCATCCCCAACCC
>CAZWZF010000040.1:0-44680 GCA_964638715.1 uncultured bacterium
GCGTCTGGACTCCGGTGGCTACAACTACGCTGCTGACATATACCCATACAACGTTGACAGCCAATACTGCTTATCAGTATCGCGTATACGCTTTAAATGTTGATAGCGACTTATCAACGAAGTATGCCGCGTTTACTTCAAGCACTGCACCGATAGCTCCAGTATTCGTACCAATTGCAGCAGCATCTGCTGATGTCCTGGGTACGGCCATAAAACTTACCTGGACTCCTGTTGCGGGCGTAACTAAATACCAGATATCACGCAGCGACGCAAACCCGCCTGTTGATGAAACAGATTGGGACCTACCGAGAACTGTAACCGGAACTACATATACTGATAATCTGTGCAGTCCGATGACACAATATTATTTCCGAATTAGATCAGTGTCACCAGAACATGTAAGTGATGTTACATTTGATCAGTATGTATCTGACTGGAATACAACACCGTTAGTATTAATAACAGGTCCAGGTCCAGTTGCTCCTACTATCAGTGCTAATCCGGTGATAACAAGCAGTTCAGTACAATTAACATGGGATGATACTGATACCGAAACCGGTTATGATGTATGCTATTCCAATACTGATACCGGAATTTGGAAACCCATTCATCTTAATGGCGCAACAAAGACAGTTGATGCAAATGTTAATACATACACAATTACTGATCTTTCAGCAACAGAGTCGATACAACCGAATACACATTATTATTTCCGTGTAAGAGCATTACGTTCAATTGCTGGTTCTGCTACTATTGACGGAAACAGTATTAATACTGGAACAGCTTATACTGCTTATTCCGACTGGTCAGATCCTATTGACCTTACAACTTTAGTGACAGCCCCACCAGTTGTAGTACCTGTTACTGTTGATTCACATGAAATTGATGTAACGTGGACTGGAGACCCGACTAAAGTTGCCGGTTATGAATTAGAGTATAGGACACCTGCTAATGCATGGACTTTGATAAGTATTAATCCAACAGTTAATACATTAGTAGTACCTGCTACATTTACCGTAAAGCATATAGCATTAAATGCAGATACTACTTATGAATATCGTCTAAGATCATATCTTTTCCAAGTCGGAAAGACGTATTCTGATTGGAGTGGCATTGCATCTGCAACGACTGCTCCAGAAGTATTACAAGTGTTAACGGTTAATACAGCAACAGATACTACTGTTACATTAAGTTGGCCGACATTAACAGGCGCTACTACTTATACAGTACAACGCAGAGGTAATGGGCAGACAACTTATACATCAATTGCTGCCGGGACACAAATAAATACCAATTCGTTTACTGATACGGGTTTAACATCGAATACTGCATATAGTTATCAAGTTCAATACCAGTATCTTGATCCAACTAATACAGCAATAACGTTCTCTACCTCAGCTGTTGCAACTGCTGTTACTGCACCGACTCAAGTAACGGGAGTTACTACTACATCAGACACACCGACACAAGTGGTAGTAACCTGGGATAATAACATGGGTGCTGGAGCTACCGCTTACATTATTGAACGTAGAACAGATGGGAATAATGTTTGGGCTCCTACCGGCAATGTAAATGCTGGTAATATTACAATATACGTTGATAATACTGTATTAGCAGGAACGACTTATCATTATAGAGTTGTATCTGTAAATGCACTCGGGTATAAATCGGCTCCAAGTGCAGAAAGTGTTATATCAACACCACCGGCAACTGGTAATGTTACAATTTCTGCTCAAGCAGTAACTTCATCCACTCAACTGGCGATTAATATCGTTAGCAACAATTCTGTTCGTTGGAATGTTCCTCAGATTAAGCTGACAACAGATGCTTGGCCACCTATTATTTCACGACCAGTTGCGTTAGGAACTCCAGTTGATCCTGCTGGTTTCCAAATTTTCTTAAGTTCGATAATTCCATCATATACTATTACTCAGACAACAGGAGTAACAGCAAAAGCTGCTCAACTTTTATCTGCCGGTACTGCATATGATATTCGAGTAATTTCATATACAGATGCTGCGAATTCATTAGGTACTCCAAGTAATGTAATTACATTAGCTACATTACTTGACCAGCCTGTTAATATAGCTGTATTCGCAACAGCAACATCACCATCATCTGCATTAACTATAGACTGGAGTGCATGGGCGAACAATGTTAAAGCTTCTGGCTTTAAGTTACAACGTCGAGATGTTGATGCATTAGGTGTATTTGCTGATGTTATTGACTTACCTGCTGGAACAACTTCATATAATGATACTGGTCTTTCTGATGCTCATAATTATGAATATCGTTTAGCTGCATATAATGCTGACGGTGTAATGTCAGTATATAGTGCTGCAGTTGCAGGTGCTACATCGCCGATAGCTCCGATAATAACAGCTCTTGCTGTAGCCGGTACTAAGGTTATAGTTTCATGGCCTGCAATTACCGGTGCAACATCCTATGCTGTACAGCGTAGTCCTGACGGTATAACTTATGCCAATTTACTTGGTACTACTACTACCAGTGGTGGTGTTGTTACATATTCTGATACAACAGTAACTAACGGTAACAATTACTTCTATCGTGCTCAAGCTGTTGGCACTGGTGGTGGTTCATTGTGGTCAAATGTATTCCCGGTAACTATTAGTAATGTTGCAACACCAGTTGATAGCTATGTGATAGCTGTTAATGTTGCTAACCAGCGGGTATATTTCTCTGCTGACCCAGACGACCAGGTAACTGATGGTATACGTAAAGAAACAGACATCGTAATCACTTGTGTTGATACTCTTCTCCAACCATCTGTTGGTGCAACGATACAAGTTGACATCACAAATAATCGTGGTAATTTCGTATTCCATTCTGGTGCGACTGATACTTACGTGAAAACATTTACTGGAATATGTGATGTGAATGGTCAATTAACCTTAAGATATACAGGTAGAGCTGATGATAAAATAAATACCGGTGTACTTACTCCACCAACCGTAGCTGACCTTGGTTCACCGATTATAACAGTTAAGGATAGTGGGGGAGCTGCTATAACTACAAATGCAGCATTGAACTCATATCCTGTTCTTATTGGACCACCTGATAAGATGACATTAACCAGTATTCCAAATACTGGCAATCCGCCACAAATATTCTCTGATAGTCAGATGACACTAACTGTAACACTTTATGACTTAATAGGACAAACAGTAATGTCTCAAACACCGATTTGGTTTACTCAGGCTTGGGCACATTGGACAAATCCTGCCGATCCTAAGTCTGCTACCGATCTCCAAGCTGGTGGTGCTGGTAATATTACCAGATATGCTATGACGGATAATAACGGACAAGCTAAATCATACTTCTCCAGCAACCATTCTGGTCAGTATACCTTGTATGCATACGCACTTAAGAAAGGTTATTCTGCAACAGTTCTTAATGCTATAAATAATTTAAATGATGTTGTAGACCCAACCACTTATCAGCAATATCTAATGACTGATTCAACTGGTGGATTTGTAACCAAAAATACTATCGTTACAAATATGACTTATGCAATAGCAGGTCAGGTACCAGGAAGAGCTTATCAGGCATTTGAGATTGATTCTGTAGAACCGGCTGCAATATTGTTTGACGGCACTATGTCATCACGAATTGTAGTGAAAGCATACGATAATGATGGCAAACCAGTTATGCCTGGAACTCCTTACAGAGTATCAGCATATTTCAATACGAAAGCTTACCCAAGCTTGCTTGAAGATAGCAACAATACGCCGATAACATCAACAACAGACTTGAAGTTTGACGCAAACAATGAAGCTATCATCTTCAGTCGCGGTGATTCAAGACATATTGGATTAGTATCATTGGAGTTTGATAATCTTAGACCTGTTGACCAGCATGGCAGAACTCACGAAATTCGTGACGTGGTCACCCATTATGGGCCTGATATTACTAATATCTTATTGAAACAACCGGTTGAAAATGACCCGCAAGATGCTATTGCATCGAATAGCACAATCTCAGGTTATACTGAAGATGGCATCGGCACAATACGTAAAATTTCAACACCGCGTCCATACTTCTATGTATTAACAGAAACGACTCCATTACCTGGTGGATACACAGTAACATTAATTGACAATACAGATCCGCTTAATCCTATTAATACAGGCGTAACCGGAACAACAGATAGTACTGGTAATGTTATCTGGGATACACTCGGGTATACTTTTGACCTGAAGACAGCTGGGGTAAATTACTCACAAAGAAGCTTATCACTGAAGGTTGAAGGTCAAGATATTAACGGATATGTGACAACGACATTTGATAATATTTCAAACGTAAGAGTAACACGTCCGGTTAGTGCTGATGTTTTCTTTAATACTAATTATGTGAACAATGGACCGAGTATATATCCATATGTATTCTTAAATACCTCAGCGAGTATAGATGTCGTAGGTCGTATTTACGATGGTGATATTATACCGCAACGAGTTATAGATGGATTTAATGTGCGATGGGATGTAATTACTGTTAATACATTAGTCGGTACTAATATGACTATACTTGATACAACATCATTAACAAATGTATCAGTAACGAAAACTGCTGCAGGTTTCAGTGGTGTAGTTACTGCAACCATGAGTACAGGTACTGCTGCAGCGCATTATCAAATCGTGCCATGGTTTGATTTGAATGGTAATGATGCTCGTGCTGGTGATGGCAGCGAAAACCTGACAACTCCAATTGATGTTTATGTAGGGACACCACCGCCAGCTTCAGTAACTATTACTGGGGGTACTGGAGCTTCATTAGATATAGCATGGACAACTGCTAATTCATGGGCTGATAATCTTATGGATTACTACTACGTCACGGTAAACGGTGGAGCACCATTCGTTGTACCAGCTGTACCCGGTCAGTTGAATTACAATTTAACTGTCGGTACCCTATCTCCAGGTGGTGCAAATATGAGCTACTCTTCAGATTATACCATTGCTGTTACATCTGTAAAATCCAGTATTGTTATAGGTGCTAATGTTATCCAATCAACAACAGTTTCTCCTGTTCAAATAGAAAGAACTGCACCACCATCTGTAAGTATTGGACCTATTACACCTGTTGCTGCAGGTGCAGTATATACAATTCCTGTAACTGTTAATCTTGCAAACATAGCAGTCAACACTGCACGTAGTGTATTAATTGAATATAGAGTTTTAGGTGCAGGTGCTTGGACTTTTGGAACAACATTGTCTCCTGTTGCGGGTTCTGCAACATGGAATCAGCCGAATATGCCAGCCGCTACTACTTTCCAGTATAGAGCTACTGCAAGTAATGCCCCAAGCATAACTACCCCAACTGTTTCAGCAATAGCTACGGTTTCAACACCATAAATTAACTATTTCACCCGCTGATTTTGCAACCAGCGGGTGAAATTTATGGTATTATAGATTAGCAAATAATGTGGAGGAATTTTCATGTTGAAATTTGTGTTTTCATTAGCACTTATAATAATATTATCAATGTCATCTCTTGCTGATACTAATCAAGTATCATTATCCGTATCACCAGGAAGCACGCTTGTTCAAGGTGCTACATTTAAATTTACCGCGACCCCCTTAACTCCCAGTGTGACTTGGCGATATAAATATCTTTATTATGCTTATGACAAGGCAACAGCAACATTTACATGGACAACTTTATCTAATTGGTCTATTAGTCCGATATTTAATTGGACACCTACTACTGCACAAGCAGGGAATAATATTCAAGTGGCGGTTCACATGATAGATTATTTAGATTTGATGTCAGATCAAACGTTATATAAAGATTGGTCAGCTATAACAACTATCTCAGTTCGACCGCGATTATCAAAAGTAAACCTATCAATAACTCCGGGAACTTCTGCTGCATTAGGTTCTGCTGTAAATTTATCAGCATCAACAGTAAATGGAAATGTTATCACCGGCGCTATAGTTAAATATAGGTTTAGGTATTCCACTGGAAATGGTTGGAGCACAATTCAAGATTATTCTCTAAATTCAACAGCTATTTGGCAACCTGATACAACCGGTACATATTTTGTAGAAGTATGTGCAAAGGAATACTCAACTATACCAGTGCCAACAACAGATTATGATGTAAGATATCAGGTAATATATAAAATAACCCCCGGAGCAACAACGGTTACAACATCAATTAACCCAAGTACAATTCTTTTATCTAATGCGGTAACAATTAGTTCTGTATCAGATATCGGAAATAATGCTGAATATTCATATTTATATTCTGCTGATAATGGTACCACATGGAATCCCATACAAAATTATTCTTCTTTGTCTATTGCAACATGGGTACCTACGGGTTCTGGTGATTTTTTAATTAAAAGTAGAGTAAGAAGTAAAGGGAATTTATCTGCTTATGAAGCAGAATCCCAACCAGTTTCATTGCACGTTAACCCCAAACCACTTAGTGGAGTAAATGTAACAGCGAATCCTGCAAATTCTGTAATCTTGGGTAATCAAGTTACTTTTACTGGTGTTTCACAAGGTGGTATCATTCCTAATTATCGTATCAGTATTAAAGCCGCTGATGGGACGATTCTCCCCATCTCAAATGCTTATCAGGTTAATGGTAATTTTGTTTGGACACCAGATACTAAAGGGAATTATGCTGTAACCATTGATTGCAAGGAAACTGGTAGTGTAAATGATTATGACTATAGAAAAACAATCAATTATCAAGTACTTGAAACCCAAACAAACCTTCAAATTGGTAATCTGATTGCAACTCCAGTATCTCCATTTCAATTTACTAATGGTATGGTTGTCACCTTAACTGCAAGTATCTTAAATGGTATAAATCCTGAATATAAGTTTACATATACTGACCTTACTGGTGAATATATTATAAGAGATTACAGTGTTACCCCAACAATGATTTGGACACCAGCTAAATTAGGTAATTATTCATTGAAAGTATATGTGCGTTCATTTGGAGATGTTGTTACAACGCCTTTAACAAAATCGATACAATATAGTTTGTATGATGCTACTACTGCACCTGATATTAATGACCTTTCTATTGCAATAACTGAAAATCCTCCGTATACCATCAATAATCCAATAAATATTTCTGCTTTAGCCACCGGAGGTAGAAGTGTTGAGTATAAGTTTACATATCGCAGCCAGTCAAATGCGTTTGCAACAGAGAGTAGTCTTAAGTCTTATGATTTAATTAATACTGTTAAATTTACTCCAACTAAAGATGATAATTATCGTTTATACGCTTTTGCTCGCGAGCAAGGTAGTGATGCACTATTTAGAGTTTTTGCATATAAAGATATTACTGTTTTAAAAAACTCAAATAAACCTTCAAATGTTAAGGCTGTTCAAGTTGCTTCTGGAATCAGTCTTACTTGGGATCAGATAACAGATTGTTACAAGCTTACTGTCAGAAGACGTGTTTACGGTGGAAGAGATTGGAATGTTATAAAACCAGACCCTACAATACCTACTGACACCTACTTAATTAATACCGATACTTCTTATATAGATAATATAGTACCAATAATCGGAACAACTTACGAATATCAAGTTGGTAATATTAACCAGCTTTCAGGTAATATTGCTTGGAGTGATTCAGTATATTTTATGGAAGGATTGTCATGGGGAGCTGTTTCTAATTCAGCAATTTCTTTTGCAGCTCAAGTTCCAGCAATACCAAAATTAGTTTCTGCTCAAGATACAATTAATGTTACATGGACATCGTATCCGGGTGTTGATGGCTATATTTTACAATATAGCCTTGATGGTGTAACCTGGATTGATTTAGATACAAATATTGCGGCAAATATAAATACTTATGCGCATGTTTATACTAATCCTGATGCAACATTAACCAACTTGCCTAAATTAACTTATAGAGTTCAGGCATTCAAAAATTTGATAGATTCAACAGGTGTATCAACAAAAACATATTCAAACTGGTTAGTTAAATATGATCAGGCAACAATTGATTTTACTTGGTCAGATGTAGGTTCTATTGATGGTTTTAATTTGCAATATAGCAGCGATGGTGCAACATGGATTGATTTAGTTACTGATGTTGACAAATCGAAAAGATCATATGCATATACAACAACTTTAATTCAATCAGCAGCGATTACTTATAGAGTTGTTGCATTTAAATTATCAGTTGATGCGAATGGTATAACGATAAAATCATATAAACAGCCAAGATATACAACAGCAGTAAATAATAACTATATATATAAATATGAAGCTCCATATCCTGTTGTACCATCATTTTCAACAATTGTTACAACTGGTGCAACTATCAAGCTAAACTGGTCAGCTTCTATATACTCGCAGTTTTTCAAGATCACTCGTTCACAAGATAATGGCACAACTTGGACAAGTATCGGAAATAGCGTCGGTCAATGCACTGGTCAGTCATTGACTGATGGGGTTACAACTCCACTAAGTAATTATCCAACGATGTATCAATATAGAATATGTGCCTGCAATGAATATCATCAAACAGATTGGTCGGCATTATCATCTGGTTCATATATTGCTCCTGTTAAACCAACTTGGGTATCTGCAACGTCAACTAATAGTGGAATTGATTTGATGTGGAATTGTCCGACGGGATATACTTTTGAAATATTCAGAGCCGATAGACCAGCTAATAATCCATTTACATCAACAGTAACAAATTATTCTGATAGCACTGCTACGAATAGAACGTATACTTATACCATACGTGCATTAACTCCTCTTCAAGGTTTACCGGCGACACTACCACAAATTCCTGTATATTCGGATATTTCAGACCCTATAACTGTTACTACTGGAACTTTCAACTTTAATTTAAACTTAACTATAGGTGCAATAGGTACAAATAACTTAAATCTATCTTGGAGTCCGTATCCGGATATTCTGGCTCCTGATGCTACTGCAAGCTATGAAGTAGAGAAGTGGAGTGCGGCTTCTCCGACTTGGACAAATGTTAAGACTGCAGCAAATATTACTGCTTTTCAAGATACAACATTTCCGTATACAACGAATAATACTAATCCTTATACTAATATATATATGTATCGAGTAAGAGTAAAACCAACAGTACCTCCTGCACCAGCAGGCAGCACTTCCAATTGGGAAATGGTAAGAATTTACAATGTAAATCTTGATAACACGAAAATAACTGCCATTGATAACAAAGATAAAACAGTAACATTGACTTGGCCTTCTGTTGCGTCCGCAAAAGGTTATCGTATCAAAAGGACTGGTGGTCCATCTGGGACAGTATTCATGAATACTGCTGTCACTTATTCGACACTAACAACATATGTAGATAACAACTCATTAGATTGGGGTTATACTTATGACTATTTTATACAACCAACCGGTGATAGTGGTGACACATCAACCTTTGATAATAATTATGATATCAGAATAATATTAATTCCTGACAAGCCGGTAATTAATTCCATTACAGTTGATGTAAATGATCATGCAAGAATAAATCTAACTTTACCTTTTGGTACTGATAGATATAACGTAGAAAGATTAATAGGTGCAACATGGCAGCAAGTAAATCAGACTGTACAAACTGCAACAGCTTTAGTACCAACCAATTATACTGATGATACTGTACCGCCAATGTCAAATACTCAATATCGAATAAGAGCATATCTATTAGCAAATGCAACTAATTTATCACCATATAGTGATTCTGTTTCGTTTATTAATTTAGCAAGTCATCCTACAACTTTTACAGCGACTGTAGCAAGTGATACTTCAATTAATTTAGCATTTTCCTTCCCTGCCAATTATGCAGCATGGTTTGCAATAAATCCTTATCCTGACCCATCATCTTATGATATAGTTTATTGTACAGGTGCTGTCGCTAACTGGGCCGCACCTGCAGGTACAATAAATATTGCTGGTAATTTAAAAACATACACACATGCAAGTTTAACACCGGAGACAACTTATTGGTATAGAATCTACGCATATAATAATGCTCCTGTACCGGTAAGATCAACTGCATTTGCGGCATCGAATCCTACAAGTGTTGTGACGCTTCCAACAGCGCCTGTATTAACATTAGGTTCAGTAGATTGTCACAATGTCAATATGTCCTGGGCATTTACTCCTATCAATGCTGCTACTTCATTCACGTTAGAAGCAGATAAGTATGATGGGGCAGGATGGGTTGCGATGACAGCTCCGCCTGCTTTAACATCTCCATACGTTGACGCTAATTTATTGCCGGGAACTAAACGTAATTACAGGGTAAAAGCGATTCGAACTGGAGCAAATTCGTATACAACATTGTATAGTAATACGATAATAGCCCAGACAAGAGATTTACCTGCTGCACCGACATTAATATTGTCAACAATTGACGACACTTCAATTCAACTGAAGTGGAGTAAAATATTTGTTAGTACTACTCCTGCACAAACAGAATGTATATATAAATACAAAATTAAAAAGGTTACTGATAACACTTATTCAGTATGGACAGACATAAATGCTCCAACTGATATAGGCAACAATCAATATACTTACAATATTACTGGATTATTACCAAATACAAAATATCAAGTTTATATACAAGCTGTTGATATTGATGGTAATACATCTGCGGATTCAGTAATAAACTCAACTACTACATTAACAGGCAACTCTGCGCTTTCTGTAGTTTCAACATCTTCTAACTCTATAACAGTTAACTGGACAGCAATTACTGGAGCAAAAAGTTATACAATTAATGTTAATCCAGGAATAGACATTAATAATATTAATGCAGCATTAACTCAATATGAAATAACAGCTCTTGCTGATAATTCCTCATTTGATATTAAAATTAAAACCATATCTGATGCAGGAAGTTCTGCATGGAGTAGTATATTAACTGCATATACAAAACCGATACCTCCTACTTTAACTGTCACAAAAGTTAATAATTCAAATGTATTACTTAATTGGAACGAAAGTTATAATCCAATAATAACATATAATATTGAAAGATTAGCTGTTGATGGGACTGTCAAACAGATTACCGCCCTAACATCAGGAATCACCGATAATGTAACTGGTGCTGGAGTTTCATATAAGTATCGTATTAATGTACAAACTGCAGTAGATACATCTCTTTGGAGTAGCTATATTGTTTATTCACTAAATCCTGATGTTCCGATGCTTACTTTTAAAGCATTATCTCAAACATCAATTCAGATATCATGGAATACTATCGCAAATGCTGATAGTTATGAGTTAGAAAGGAAATCTGGCACCAACTGGATAAAGATATCCTCATTCTCACCTGCTATTGATATGAATTTATCACCTGGCACAACTTACACATATCGAATTCAGTCGATAGGAAAAAATGGAGCAGCTTCTGATTGGACAACTGGTGATGGATCAACTAAAACTGCTGTACCATCAGGATTAACAGCGACTGCAACAAACGATGGCAAGATATCATTATCCTGGAATGATGTTAATGGTGAAACAGGTTATAATATCCAACGGAGCATAGATGGTATAACCTGGTCCAGTTTAGCAGGTACTGCCATAAATATTACGACCTTGATTGATTCCTCAATTTTGACTGGTACGAAATATTATTATCGAGTTGCATCGTTCAACATTAGCAGTACTTCTGATTATTCAGCAGCAGTATCTGTTAATTCTATCTCAGATAGTCCTGTGCTCATAGCTCAGTCTGCTTCTGCAAATTCTATTTATTTAATTTGGACAAATGTAACAGGTGAAACCGGATATGAATTACAGAAACTAAATGGCTTAAACTGGGTAACTTTAAAAACAACAGCAGTGGACGTTACTCTATATTCAGATGTAAATGTAACTTCAGGTACTTCATATTCTTATCGAGTTCGCTCACTTGTGAATAGTATTACTTCAGCCTGGAGTGATATAAAATCTGTAACCACCAAGCCGAATGTACCAGTAATTACAATTGTTACTAACTTTGATAAATCAGTTACATTAACATGGTCAGATGTTTCCGGCGAGACAGGATATCGAATTGAGAAAAATGTTAATAATGTTGGATGGGTATTATTAACTGAAACTGACGCTTTAACGTTTACGTTAAATGATCCTAATCCAAATAATGACTTTATATCTTATCGGGTGGCTTCATTTAATGCTGGCGGTTATTCAACATGGAGTAATACTGTAACTACATCAACAGTGCCTGTTGCGCCAACATTAACAGGTGTACCATCATCAAATATTTTAATAACTCTTAGCTGGCAGGCAATTCCTAATTCGAACTATTACGAAATCCAAAAAATGGTTGGCAGCATTTGGATGATTCATGGTACCACTAAATCAACACAAACTTATGCGAGTGGATTAAAAGGCAGCACTACATATAAGTTTAGAATTAGAGCATATAATAATATCGGAGTATCAGCCTGGAGTAATGAACTTTCAGTTCTAACAAAACCAAATGCGCCGATATTAACCGGGAAAGTTAAAGGTTTGACTACTAATACCTTAACCTGGGGTATTATTCCTGGTGCAACCGGATATAATGTTTATCGCGATAATGTCTTATTGACAAATGTTATGTTATCTCCGGCGACAGTAACATATACAGATAAAGTGGCGTCATATTCAACAAGTATATATTATGTCATTGCAGTAAATGATTCTGGTAATTCAAGCCAAAGTAATAAAATTACTTTGACAACAAAATAGTTTTATTAAATAGAAAACCGCTTTGACATTATCAAGGCGGTTTTTTCTTTGCATAGACCATTAATAATTGGTACAATTAATCAGATAATCTCGTTACTGATGGAGTTATTAGATGTCCTTTAAAGCCCCACGCGGCACACAAGATATATTGCCCGGAGTTACTGAAAAATGGCAAAAGTTAGAAAAAATATTTTCAGACTTTGCCAAAAAATATGGTTATAATGAAATCCGTACCCCGATATTTGAGTCAACTGATTTATTTCAACGTGGGGTAGGGGAGGAAACCGATATCGTCTCAAAACAAATGTATTCATTTGAAAGCAGAGGCGGAGAAGGACTGACATTACGTCCCGAAGGAACAGCTCCTACTGTAAGAGCTGTTATACAAAATAATCTAATTTCGCAAGGCGGAATAACTAAGCTTTATTATATGGGCCCTATATTTAGATATGAACGTCCTCAAAAAGGAAGATATCGTCAATTTCATCAAGTCGGTGCAGAAGCATTTGGGTCTACTGGTCCATTAATTGATGCGGAGTTATTAGAATTTGCATCAAATTTTCTAAATGAA
The DNA here is from genome assembly GCA_964638715.1 of uncultured bacterium. Taxonomy (GTDB): domain Bacteria; phylum Armatimonadota; class Hebobacteria; order CAIYQO01; family CAIYQO01; genus JBAXQQ01. The sequence goes on from CAZWZF010000040.1 coordinate 13,297, forward strand.
TTAGGAATAAGATATAAGCTGGAATTAAATAGTGTTGGCTGTTCAGAATGCAGGCCTGTTTATCGTGCTAACTTACGTGATTTCCTAAAGTCTAAATTACCTGAATTATGTGACGATTGTGCAAGGAGATATGAAACAAATCCATTGCGCATTTTAGATTGCAAAGTAGAAAGCTGTATTAATTCTGTCAAAGACGCACCATATATAACAGAATCTTTATGTAATGATTGTTCTGAACATTTTATTGGGTTAAAACAATATTTGTCTGTTTTAAAAGTTCCTTATGTTTTAAACCCTAAAATTGTACGCGGTCTGGATTATTATACAAAGACAGCATTCGAGTTCATTGCTGAAGGATTGGGTTCGCAAAGTACAGTACTTGCAGGTGGCAGGTATGATGGATTAGTAAAAGAATTAGGCGGGCAAAGTGTTCCAGCTATAGGTTTTGCTGCTGGAATAGAACGCCTAATAGATTCATCATCTGAGAAGTCTTTGGAAATTGAAAATAATAAAATTATATATTTCGCTGCAATTGGTGAAAACGCTAAATTAATAGCGTTGCCAACTATTCAAAAATTACGATTAAATGGGATTAGAGTTGAATATAATTATGAAAATAAAAGTTTGAAAGCTCAACTTCGTGATGCCAATAGATTTAACGCGTATAAAGTTGTAATTATAGGCGACAATGAAATTAATGATGGCGTAGCAGTAATCAGAAATATGATAGATAGCACTCAAGAAGCCGTAGCTTTAAATGAAATATTTATTAATATAACTAAATAAGAGGGGATTTATGACAGTACAATTAAAAAGATCAAATAATTGTGGCGAACTCCGCATTTCAGATGCAGGTAAGAAAGTTACAGTAATGGGATGGGCACAAACAACGCGCGATCATGGCGGTGTAATATTTATTGATTTGCGCGATAGATCAGGTTTACTGCAATGTGTATTTAACCCACAGGATGCACCGGTAATGCATAAATTAGCAGAATCAATTCGTTCTGAGTTCGTTATCGCCGTAAGTGGTATTATTAATCCTCGACCAGAAGGAACGACAAATTTAAAATTACCTACTGGTGAAATAGAATTGAATGCTGATACTCTTGAGATATTAAACCCATCAAAAACTCCACCATTTATGGTAAATGATGAAAATGGTCATGAAGTTGATGAAAACTTGCGTTTGAAGTATCGGTATATTGATTTACGGAATACCAGAATGCAGCGCAATTTAATGTTAAGACATCGTGTTTCTCAAGAAGCGCGTAAATATTTAGACGAGAATGGTTTTCTGGAAATCGAAACACCATTTTTGATAAAATCAACCCCTGAAGGAGCACGTGATTTCCTGGTTCCTTCACGTCTTCATCCTGGTGAATTTTATGCGCTGCCACAAAGTCCACAACTTTTAAAACAGACATTAATGGTTGCTGGTTTTGAAAAATATTTCCAGTTAGCACGTTGTTTACGAGATGAAGATTTAAGAGCCGACAGGCAATATGAACATACGCAAATTGACATGGAGATGTCATTTGTTGAAAGAGATGACATCTTTGATGTTGTTGAGGGTTTATTTATCAGGTTAATGAAAATTATCGGTGTTGAAGCTCAAACTCCATTTTTGCGAATGAGTTACAAGGAATCAATGGATAGATTCGGCAGTGATAAGCCTGACACGAGATTCGGCTTAGAGTTTGTAGATGTAAGTACAGTATTTGCTCAAACAGAGTTTCAGGCATTTAAAAACATATTAGCTGCAAATGGACAGATTAAGGGTATCAACGCCAAAGGTGCTGCAACTTTCTCCAGACGTGAATTGGATGAATTAACAGCGTTCGTACAAGGTTTCGGCGCAAAAGGTTTAGGTTACTTCCTAATTAACTCAGATGGAATAAAATCGCCTATTGCTAAATTCTTATCTGATAATGAACAGCAAGAATTAATAAAACAAATGGATGCTGAAGAAGGCGATTTATTATTGTTAATCGCAGATAAGCCGGAAGTTGTTGCTCAGGCTTTAGGACGATTACGCTTGCATCTTGGTGATAAATTAAATCTGATTCCTGAAAATACATGGAACTTCTTATGGATAGTTGATTTTCCAATGTTTGCATGGAATAATGAAACAGAACAAGTAGAGCCGATGCATCATCCATTTACAATGCCTGTACCTGAAGATTTAGATAAAATAGAGTCTGCACCACTTGAAGTAAGGGGTAACCTCTATGATTTAGTTTTAAATGGCATGGAATTAGGAAGTGGTTCGATTAGAATCCATCGTCCAGATATTCAAGAGAAGGTACTAAAAACAATTAATCTTCCAGTTGAAGAAGTAAAAGAAAGATTTGGATTCTTAATTGATGCATTTGAATATGGTGCCCCACCACATGGCGGCATAGGCATGGGATTAGACAGGATTATTATGTTGATGTTAGGTGAGAAATCCATTAGAGACGTTATAGCATTTCCAAAAACAGCGTCTGGTGCCGATTTGATGATGGATTGCCCAACACCTGTCGATGCAACTCAATTACGTGATTTAGGGTTGTCTTTAAAAACAAAAAGTAAATAATGCGTAATATATCAGAATTGTGCAAAATATTAGAAATAGAATTTAAAGATCATAGTCTTCTTATTAAGGCTCTGACACATAAATCTTTTTCTACTGCGCATGATTCAGAATCTTATGAAAGATTAGAATTTTTAGGTGATTCATTACTTCAAATGGTGGTAAGTGAGTATATTTACCACCATTTCGTGAATTATGATGAAGGAAAAATGACTAAGTTGCGTGCTGAAGTTGTAAATTCAAATTCATTATTAGATCGTGCAATTAGTTGGAATATTTCTGAATTTATGTTATTATCAGACGGCGAGAGAAGAAGCACTGGAAGATTATATAAAAAAATGCAATCTGACGTTGTTGAAGCTATTATCGCCGCAATATATCTGGATTCAGGGTACGATTACTGTCGTGATTTCATTCTTAAAAACTTTAAAAAGAAAATCGATGAAACATCATTGGATACCTTGCTTGATTACAAAACAAGGTTACAAGAATTGTATCAGCAGAATGGTTCAGACGCACCAATCTATAAAACAATAAATTTAACTGGCCCGGAACACGACCGCTTTTTTGAAGTGGCCGTTTTTTTTGCCGGAACTGAATTGTCGCGTGGGGTAGGGAAGAGTAAAAAAGAAGCCCATCAAGACGCCGCGAGAAAAGTTCTCGAAAAGAACCTTAAGGGAGATTAAAACTGTGAGCGGATTTAGTTTAATACCAAAAGACGAATCGTTCTTCCTCTTTTTCGAAGAGGCAGGCATTGTTGCTGTAAAAGCAAGCGCAGTTCTTCAGCAGATGTTAGAAGATATTGAAAATGCTGAACAATATCGAGCAGAAATCGCAGATTTAGAACATCATGGCGATCAAATAATTCATAAGGTTATGGATAAGCTTAATCGCGCGTTTATAACACCGCTTGATGCTGAAGACATTCGCGCTTTATCATCAAGGCAAGATGATATTATCGACATGATTCAAGCCGCTGCTGAAAGAATTGTTCTCTATCGTGTTAAAGAAGCAACTCCTGCAAGTAAAGAGCTGGTAAAAATATTAAGTGCTTCTGTAAAAGAAGTAAATGATGTTGTAACTTTATTAAAGAGTTTCAAAAACAAACGAGCGATCGTTGAGAAATGTATTGAAATCAACCGGCTTGAAAATGCCGGAGATAAAGTATATCGTGAGGCGTTAGGTGCTTTATTTGCAAATGGCGACCTTATGGAACTAATCCGTTGGAAAGAAATCTATGAACAGATTGAACAGGCAATGGATGAATGTGAAGATTTAGCCGACATTATTGAAAGTATAATAGTTAAACATTCTTAAGTGGAGTTGTCATGACAAATAATTATGAAAATAGTTCGGGTAAGGATGTTGACATTGAAGTACCTTTATATCATGACAACCCTTACCGTGAGCTACATCTTGGATTAATAATTCTTGTAATACTCGCCATATTAGTTTTAGGTGGATGGGTAGCGATTAATTCAGGCGTTCCATTTAAAACAGTTATGGTTATAGCAGTAATTATTGCAGCCTTGGCATTTGATTATGTTAATGGCATGCATGATGCTGGAAATGCTATCGCCACAGTGATTTCAACCCGCGTATTAACACCTGCCGCAGCTTTGGCAATGGCAGCTGTATTGAATCTTGTTGGTGCGTTAATGTTTTCTGGTGTTGCTAAAAATGTTGCAGAAAAATTTGCTGATATGAAACATATCAGTCCAGATCATCCATTAACACCGGTTATGATACTTTGCGGGTTACTTGGTGCGAGTTGTTGGAGTTATATAACAGCAAGGATGGGATTGCCTGTTAGTACCACACATTCTCTTTTTGGTTCATTAGCCGGTGTGTTCTTTTTAGGATTAATTCCTCTTAATATTAAGTATATAAGCACAATTCTGTTATTTATGGTTGTTGCACCTGTAGCTTCTTTTATCTTGGGTTGGATTTTTATGGTGTTGATAATGTGGATATTTCATAAGTCATCGCCAGCCAAAGTTAATAAAAAGTTTAAGGTTTTACAATTGTTTTCATCGGCATCTTTCGCGTTATCTCACGGCTCAAATGATGCTCAAAAAGCTATGGGTATTATTACATTAGCATTGTTTTCCGGTGGTTTTTTAGAACATAGTACAACAATATTTCATTTAGATAAAAACGGGATACCAATAGAAGTAAAAATAGCCTGTGCAATCGTAATGGCGTTAGGAACTGGTTTTGGTGGAATGCGTGTTATTAAAACCCTTGGGGATAAAATTATTAAATTATCTCCTGTTCAAGGTTTTGCTGCTGAATCAGTTGCAGCTGCAACGATTTTGGCTATTACTCAAATGCATGTTCCAATAAGCACTACCCAGGTGATTTCATCGTCAATTCTTGGCATAGGTTCTGCTAAAAGATTATCATCTGTCCGCTGGCATGTTGCAGTTAATATTATAACAGCTTGGATTATCACGGTTCCTGCTGCGGCTGTAATTGGATATTCATTATATTACATTGTTAGTCATTGTGGCCTAAAATAATTTTCCAAGGGTATATTCAAAATCTGAAATAAATATTATAATTTAATAAGAAGACAGAAAGGAAACGAGGTGTAGCCATGTTCGTAGCAAGATTTTCCATAATTTTCTGCTTTTTATCGATTGCAGTATCTGTTTTTGCCGGCTCTTTTTCCAGCAGGGATATAAATGATCTGGCAAAAAAGATTGCTGAACGTCGTCAAAAGGTCACTACTGTTGATTCAATTTATGCCTTATCAGCATCTGATGCCTGGCTAAATGTAGCACGTTATGAGTTTGACCATGGTTCAAACTCATTAGCAGATATCGGATGGAAACAATGTCATGATATTCTTAAAATTATTGATGACAACAAATTACCTATAAAGTCTATAGAAGCTGTCAATAGTAATTTGAGAATTAAAGACGAATTATGGACATTTGCTGATGAAACTAAAAAGAACCCAAAGTACAATACTGTAGTCGAAGATGTCGCTCGTTTAGAAGTGACTTTAGCGTGGGCAGGATTGAAAACTTGGGAATCTGGTTGGAAATCAGCATCTTCATTAATAAATGATGCCCAAAAGAAAGCTGATGACATTAAAAAAGCGTTAGCTGCACCAGAAAAACCTGTTGTTTTATCTCCTGTACAACCAATACCCCAACAACCACAACCAGTCTCTGCGATTATCACTCGGCAACCTGTGGCATTGGTTGTACCAACAGATTTAACTCTTGAATTAACCAGCAGAAATGGTACGCCAGCTTTCTCTGGCAATGCATTAATAGTAGGTGATAATGCAGATAAATTTAGAATTTCAAACGATGCGCCAGCGAAGTTCCTCCTTGGTACCACAACGATAACATGGAAAGCTGTCGATCATAATAATAAAACCTTGACGGCTATACAAAAAGTTACAGTGGTTGATACTACTCCACCGACCATCCAAATTCCCGCAGATATTAATGTTGAGTTGACTTCAACAGATGGCATGGAAATAAACCCTGGTACTGCGATGGCGATTGATATAGGCGACCCTAATCCCAGCCTGACAAATAACGCTCCTAAATTATTTCTTCCGGGAACAACTATTATAACATGGACCGCAAAAGACAACTCCGGCAACATAGCTACAGCAGGACAAAAAGTAATTGTAGGTGATACTATTCCCCCTGTTATCATAGCTCCTGATGATGTTACTGTTGAAGCTACTGATCCCGGAGGAACTATAGTTAATATCGGACCTGCAAAAGCTACTGATAATTTAGATCCCATACCTGCTGTAACTACAGACGCGCCAGAGAAATTTCAATTAGGTACCACATTAGTTCATTGGACTGCAACTGATAAGTATGGGAATAAATCTCGTGTTAGTCAAAAAGTAACTATCACTGATGTTACCAAACCTGAAATTTTACCTACTGCAGACGTTACAGCAGATGCTATTACTACAGATGGCATCAAAAGTACAGAGCTTAACATTGGTATACCCAAAATACGTGATAATTCTGATGCAAACCCCGCTATTAATAATGATGCACCAGCTATTTTCCCAATTGGAGAAACAATAGTAACCTGGACAGCGAAAGATGCTAACGGTAATATTAATTTGGTAAAACAAAAAATTTCTATTGTAGATAAGAAACCTCCAACATTAAAGGCTCCAGATGATATAACTATTGAAGCAGTATCACCCAATGGGACTGTAGTTAATCTTGGTAATCCTGTTGTCTCTGATAATATTGATAAGCAACCTTTAGTCAAAAATGATGCGCCGACTTCTTTTAAAACGGGTTCATTTGTTGTTACATGGACTGCTACTGATAAAGCTGGAAATCAGACAAAAGCTTTGCAAAAAGTTACTGTAACAGATATTACACCGCCAAGATTATTGCCCCCGCCTGATATTACAATTGAGGCTACATCATCTGCAAATATGAAAATTAATATTGGGAATCCAGAAGTAGCAGATAACGCAGATGCTACGCCAAAAATAGCTAATGATTCTCCATTGTTATTTCAATTAGGCACAACAATTGTTACATGGCTTTCAATAGATGCGTCTGGCAACCGATCGATGGCTACACAACGTATTAAAATTGAAGATACTACTCCGCCAACAATAATTGCCCCTAAAGATATTATTATGAATGAAACATCTGCTAAAGGTACTGTCGTTGCATTAGGAAAACCCATAGTTCATGATATTGTTGATGCTAAACCAAAAATATCTAATAACGCACCGCAGTTATTTAAATTGGGGAAGCATGAAGTAATTTGGATTGCAGTTGATTCTTCCGGTAATTCAGTAGTTGCTATACAAAAAGTTGAAATTATTAAAAATGGCAAGAAGAATACTCTTATTTCTAATGAAAAAATTAATACACCACTTCCAGAAAAAGGAATGTCAAATACTCAATCTGTATTCCTGCCATATTCAATACATTTTGCCCCTAATAGCACAAATTTATCAAATAAAACTTTATCTGTATTAAACTCAATGATTCCAACATTGAAAAAGTATGCAGATATCAGAATCATGATTGTTGGTTGTGCTGATTCAACAGGTGATTTAAACAAGAATATTGAAATAGCAACTGATAGAGCAAATGTTGTTGCGGATTATTTGATTAAAAGTGGTATTAATGTAGATAGGATGATGGTTGACAGTAAAATAATTCAGACTGACAAATCTGTTGTTGCAGGTGCTAATGCCAGAGAAACAAGACTATTTTATAGTTCGCCAACGGTAAGAGTTAAAGTTGTTGATCAAACTGCTGATATTATAGTTATGAAAAAAACTGAAGTTAAAAAACCTGTCGTGAAGAAAATTATAAAATCGGAATTTAAGAAAGATACCCGTCCTGTCAAAACTGAATCGAAAAAAGATGTATCGCCACAAAAGAAGAAGGCTACGCCGATAAAAAACAAAAAAAAGGCAGTTAATAAAAAACCTGTAACTAAAAAGAAAACCGTGAAAACTTTTGCCTGATTATTTTTTTCTTTTATCTTTATTTTGCATCCGACGCGCTTCTTTGGCAGTCGGATATTTTTTTGCTGATTTTACAGAGTCAAAAGGTGATTTTCCTTGTAATTGAATCAATTTATCTCTTAATGCTGCTGCTTCTTCAAACTTTAATGCTTTTGCTGCTTCCTGCATTTTCTTCTCTGTTTCAGCAATTAATTCATCTAATGGACGTTCTGATTCATCACCACCGTATATTACGGTTTCTTCCTTCATCATACCGGTATTTATTGAATCGCGAATTCCTTTAGAAATAGTAACCGGAGTAATGTCATTTAACACATTATGGTCGAGTTGTAGTTTCCTTCTTCTATTTGTTTCTGATATTGCCCGCTTCATAGAATCAGTTACAACATCAGCATACATTATAACTTTGCCTTCAATATTTCGGGCTGCTCTACCAATTGTTTGAACTAATGACGTTTCAGATCGTAAAAATCCTTCTTTATCCGCATCAAGAATTGCAACCAGGGTAACTTCAGGCAAGTCTAAACCTTCGCGTAATAAATTAATACCAACAACTACATCATATATACCCATCCGTAAATCGCGAAGGATTTCTGAACGGACAAAAGTTTGAAGGTCGCTGTGCATATAATGAACTTTAACACCTAACTCTATCAGATAATCAGTTAAATCCTCTGCCATTTTTTTTGTTAATGTAGTAACCAGAACGCGTTCACTTTTAGCAGAACGAATTCGAATTTCATTTAATAAATCGTCTATTTGTCCTTTTGTTGACCTGATTATAACTTCCGGGTCAATTAATCCGGTAGGGCGTACTATTTGCTCAGCAACATTAGTTGAATTAGTTTTTTCAAATGGTCCCGGTGTTGCGGAGGTAAATACAATTTGACCTACTCTCAACATAAACTCATCAAAAGTTAATGGTCGATTATCATAGGCACATGGTAATCGGAAACCATATTCTACAAGGCTATCTTTTCGAGACCTGTCACCTGCATACATTGCCCGAATCTGTGGAACAGACTGGTGTGATTCATCTATTATGCACATAAAATCTTTTGGAAAATAATCCAACAGAGTATATGGGGGATCACCGGGATTTCGACCATCAAAAAAACGTGAATAATTTTCAATTCCGTTGCAATATCCTATTTCGCGTATCATTTCCATATCAAAACGAGTTCTCTGCATTATTCGTTGTGCTTCCAATAGTTGATTTCTTGAAATAAACCACGCGTGTCTTTCCTGCAATTCTGCTTCAATTTTTTCCAAAACTTCTTCAATCTTTTCAGGCATTGTAGCATAATGTGTTGCCGGGAATATCAATGTGCTATCTGGTTCATCCATTACTTCACCAGTCAGTGGATCAACAATAGTAATTTTTTCAATTAAATCACCGAACATCTCAATTCGAGTTATTTGTTTTGTAGCTGAGGCATGTATTTCCAAAACATCGCCTCGCACGCGAAATGTGCCGCGTTCTGAAGCGATATCATTTCTTGAAAATTGCAAGTCAACTAATTGATGTAAAATCTGATCACGAGGAATTTCAGAATTAACTGATAAAGGTATCGACATTTTAAGATAATCAATAGGTGAACCTAATCCATAAATACAAGATACAGATGCAACAATAATAGTATCGCGTCTTTCCAGCAGCGATTGCGTAGCGGAATGCCTGAGCCTATCAATTTCCTCGTTTATCGCAGAATCTTTCTCGATATAGGTATCACTTTGTGCAATATATGCTTCTGGTTGATAATAATCATAATAACTGACAAAATATTCAACAGCGTTATCGGGAAATAAAGAGCGAAATTCTTCGCATAATTGTGCTGCTAAAGTTTTATTAGGTGCAATAACAAGGGTAGGACGTTGTACTTTTTCTATTAGATTGGCAATAGTAAAAGTTTTTCCAGACCCTGTAACGCCAAGTAAAGTTTGAAATCGCTCATTATTTGCAAGTCCGAGGACTAATGATTCAATTGCCTGTGGCTGGTCGCCAGATGGTTGATATTGATTATTAAGTTTAAATAGTCTGCTCATCAATATAATTATACCCAAATTTCCAAATATGGTCACTTTACCGTTGACCATATTTAGTATAAATGGCACAATGTTTATGTCACTAATCAATATAAAAGAGAGAATCAAATGACAAATATTAAAAATAATGAAGAAAAATCTGAACGAGCAGCAGGTGTTGATTTCATTCGTGAAATTATTAATGAAGATAATAAAACCGGGAAGTACAACCAGCGTGTTCATACAAGATTTCCACCAGAACCAAATGGATATTTACATATTGGACACGCCAAATCTATTTGTCTTAATTTTGGCATTGCAAAAGATTATAATGGCAAATGCAATTTGCGATTTGACGATACTAATCCGAGTAAAGAAGATACAGAATATGTTGATTCAATACAAGAGGATGTAAAATGGCTTGGTTTTGATTGGGAAGACAGAATGTTTTATGCATCTGATTATTTTGGTCAATTATTTGACTTTGCCGTGCAATTAATCAAATCAGGCGACGCTTATGTATGTGATTTAGATTCAGAAGATATGCGAAAATACAGAGGAACTTTAACGGAACCAGGCAAAGATAGTCCTTACAGAAATAGAACTATTGAAGATAATCTTGCTTTATTTATGCAAATGAAAAATGGGGATTTTTCTGATGGCAGCAAAACATTACGTGCAAAAGTAGATATGTCATCACCAAATGTAAATATGCGTGACCCGGTAATGTATAGGATATTAAGAGCTACTCATCACAGAACTGGTGATACATGGTGCATTTATCCAATGTATGACTTTGCTCATGGTCAAAGTGATTCAGTTGAAGGAATTACACATTCTATCTGTACTCTTGAGTTTGAAGATCATCGACCATTATATGACTGGTTTGTTGAAAAATTAGGTATATATCATCCACAACAAATTGAATTTGCCCGATTAAATATTACATATACAGTTCTGAGTAAACGAAAATTGTTAAAATTAGTAAATGAAAACTACGTTTCTGGTTGGGATGATCCAAGAATGCCGACTATTTGCGGTCTGCGAAGGCGAGGTTATACTCCTGAAGCATTGCGAACTTTTTGCGCCAGAATTGGTGTGACTAAAGTTGATGGAATTGTTGATATAGCCATGTTAGAAGATGCAGTTCGGGATGATTTGAATCAAAATTCACAACGTGTAATGGCTGTTTTACGGCCATTAAAAGTCGTTATAACTAATTATCCTGATGATTTAGTAGAAGAAATGGATGCCGCCAATAATCCCGGCAAACCTGAAGAAGGTACTCGAAAGGTACCATTTTGTAAAGAAATATATATCGAACAAGATGATTTTCGCGAAGTGCCGCCACCGAAATATTACAGATTATCACCAGGCAAAGAAGTACGGTTGCGTTCAGCATATTTCGTAAAATGCGAAGAAGTAATAAAAAATGAAAATGGTGAAGTAGTTGAAGTTCACTGTACTTATGACCCTGACACTAAGGGTGGTGATTCAAAAGATGGCAGGAAAGTAAAAGCAACATTGCATTGGGTATCAGCAAGGCATGCTTTGGAAACCGAAGTTCGATTATACGACCATCTATTCATGACACAAAATCCCGATGTTGCCCCGGAAGGGAAAGATTTTTTGAGTAATCTTAACCCGGACTCACTTGAAACTGTCACGGGATATATCGAACCATTTGTTATGGATGCAATACCGGGAACAAAATATCAATTTGAAAGATTAGGATACTTTACAATTGATACAAAAGATACAACTGAAGGTAAGATTGTATTTAATCGAACAGCAACTCTGAGAGACACCTGGGCGAAAATTGAAAATAAGCAGGATAAATAAAATTATAAACCTAACATCTCAGCAGTGATATCCCCCGAGCGCAAAATTGCCGGGGGATTTTTAGTGCAATCAAGTAATGTAGAAGGAATACCACCAGGAGTATTACCTCCATCAAGAATAATATCTACATTAGTGTTCATTCCGAGTGATTGTATTACCTCCCCTACATTGCATGTAGAAGATAATCCACTTAAGTTTGCTGATGTAGTAGCCATTGGTAATCCAACTTCAGCCAACAGTGCTATGGTAATATTATGTGCAGGAATGCGCATGCCTATAGTATTCCCTCCTGCAATTACACGTTGAGGAAGTTCTTTTTTTGATGGTAAAATAATCGTTAGTGCACCAGGCCACCATTTATACATATATTTTTCTGCGTTTGGATATGACTGATCTGTTAATGAATGATAATCTTCAATAGAAGAAAACATTGCAATTAAAGGCATTGATGAAGGCCTGCCTTTTAAGTTATAAATTCTATCTACAGCATCTGCATTATGTAAATCACAACCAATACCATAAACAGTATCAGTTGGAAATACAACTATACCACCATTTTTTATAACATTCGCGGCGACATTTATATTATCAATCGTAGCTTGTAATACCTTCATTTAACAGACAACAAACAACTGCCATCCCATATTTCACCAGGAAGCAAAGTTATTGGTTTAGCCATTGCACCAGTTTCAACGCAAATCATATGCGGGTATTCATCATTACCGAAATCGGCCATGTTTTTACTTTTGGTAATCCATGGGTTCCAAACTACAATATCTGGAAATCCCATCTTTTCAATCTTAACTTCATCATCTGCATGCAAAATGACTTTGTCAGGCGCATCAATATAAATTCTATCAGTTTCTTCATTAATAAATAAAGTAGATGCCTCTTCTTTATATATATCCGAGTTCTTCATTTTATCGATATAATGAATTGACTTTAAACCAGATACGGACGTTTTAGCAATATCAGAAATTAGAAAATACGTATGAAGTGCACAAGTAAACTGAAATGGTTTAATATCATTATTCTGCACAGTAAATACCATATATAATGAGTTTTCAGTAATTGAAAACTCAAGGTCAAGTGTAAACTGATTATCCCACATTTGTTTTGTGTATTCATTCTCTGAAAGTGTGAAATTAATCGAGGTTGCCTCGTAACCGGTAATAATCTCACTTGGTATCCATTCTGTCGTTCTGGCAAAACCATGCGCTGGCAAGGCTCCTGGGCCAAATTGTGGGAATATTACAGGTACACCGCCTCGGATAGGATAGCCTGATGAATATTGAGATTTTTCACTCAGAAACATTTGCTCGATACCGTCAGCTGTTTTCCATGAAAGCAAGTGTGCACCATAAGGTGAAATTAATGCTTCAGCACCAGAACTATGGGTTAATTTAATAACCGGTAATTCTTCTTTTAATAAAAATGTCATTTTTAGTTCCTTAATATTTCAACAATAAGTTAAGCATTTTTTTGTCGATATTATAACCAAGGTATTTTTCATAATTAACATCGCTTCTTCTTGAATCAACTATACCAAATGCGCCTCGTAATCCCCACAAAGCAAAACCAATATTATGCGACTTCAATATAGATAATAAATCTTCCATCCATGAAAGCGCAACATCGTGAACCGTATGATTAAAAACGCCAAATTCGCCACAATGCAACCCGACCCCCATGCGGGCTAACTTTGCCCAATCATCATAATGCTTTCTCATCACTTCATAATCCCAAATCGTATCATGATGTGGCGCACCTGGCCATTTTGGAATTGGGTAGAACTCAGCTTCTTTCATCCAGTCTGCTTTATAATGAGTCAGAGTAATGGGTAAATATCCACGGCAACTTTGCGCTATATTCAAATCAGCTAATTCCGGGCAGGGGATATTACCGTAATTTATCCCGTCAATTATTATTAATCTATTTGAATCTACGGAACGTATCGATTTTACAGTTGTTCTAACCACTTTTTCATAATCTTCACGGGTAAATTCTTCAGGAGTTCCTGCCGGTTCATTTATTAGATTGAAACTTAATTGCTTTGATGGAATACTATTATAACGTTCTGCAAATAATTGCCAGTGATAAGAAAAATCATCTAATGCTTGCTGGTCTTTCCACAATGAATAAGGTTCTTGAATTTCTCTATTAACACTAAAACCGGGACCACGATGGAAACTTAAATCAATATGCAAATTGTACTTAACACCCATATTTACAATATCATCAATATTACTGAAAGTATCCCAATTAATATCTCTTGGGTTATTGTTATTAATCCAAAATAAATAGTTTAAAGGTACTCTGATAAAATCAAAACCATGGTCAGAAATAAATTTGTAATCATCTTCTCGTAATGGCTCATTATACTTCTTAGAAAACATATGGAGCAAATTAAATCCACGCCAGCGTGGTAATTTTTCTTGTTTTATTAAATCACACATATAGTAAATATACTCCAATAACAGCTTTCAACCTGCATTTTAAAAATATTTTCAGTAAATTTATAAAAAATATGCAAAAATAATTGACATATATGTACCAACTTTGTATGTTTTACAAGTCACCTTAAAGAACATCGATTGGAGAACAAAATGAATAAAAAAGATTTGCTGGTTACCGAAGCAAAGAGGCTGTTCGGACATTATGGTTATCTTGGTTTTACCTTGAAACATTTAGCAAAAGCATGCCAAATGACATCGCCGGCATTGTATTATTTTTATGACAGTAAAGCTGATCTTTTTAAAGATTGCATGCTTGCTGAACTTGAAGTTCGCCATCGAGTAGTTGTTGATTGTATAGAAAATACCAGTAGTTTTATTGAGTTTGCTGCATTATTTGCTGAACATGCAATAGATGTATGTACAAAAAATAATTTTACAGTTGCTCGTGGTATGCAGGATGTCATACATTTGCCTGATGAAGTAAGAAAAGAGATTGAAGATTTATATTATCAAAACTTAGTAAAGCCAATAGAAGATGCTTTATTATCGTACAATTTGAATAAAAGTCACACCACACGGTTGCAGGCAGAAGCATTATTAAATATTGCAGCATTTATTGGTATACGAGGATTAACATATCCACAAGATGAATTGATAAAATTAATGATATCATTAGTACGCGGTATGACAGAATAATGAAACTTTTTTAGTTTAGTGGTGTCTTTTTAATTATCACAGCAAACATTGCAGTAAAAGGAGCACCACTAATGCCTGATAACTTTTTGGCTCTCATCCGCCAAGGCGGTATCTCTCTTGTCCCGTTAGCAATTTGCTCAATTTTAGTAATAGCAATTACTTTAGAGCGGATTTGGACATTCAGTAAAGTTAAGTTGTTATCTTCTGATATAGTTAATAGAGTTAATGATTTAATTCTAAATGGAAAGAACATTGAAGCCTCAAAAGAATTAGATAATATTAACTCTCCGTATGCTCGCATTCTACAGGCTCCATTATCGATAAATGCAAAAAAATCAGCAGCTATTTCTGATACGATGGCAATGGCATGTGATGACGAGATTGCAACTATGGCATCACCGTTATGGCTTTTAGGAACAATTGGCAACATTGCACCTTTCATTGGGTTATTTGGCACAGTTTTAGGAATTATGCGTGCTTTTCATGAAATTAGAAACCAGGCATCCGCTGGCGCAAATGCAGTATCAGGCGGTGTGGCAGAAGCGTTAATTGCGACTGCTATCGGTTTGGGTGTTGGCATGGTTGCTGTTATAGCTAATAACTGGTGCACATCATGGGTAGAAAGATTCCGCATGAAGTTAGAACGCTTTGCTACTGAATGGTCATCAAAATTAGAAGACATGGCGAAAGAATAAGAGGATTTTGAAATGATAAAAACGAAATCCGCTAAATCAGGAAAATTAATTACCGGTATTAACATCACACCTTTTACTGATGTATTGCTGGTACTGTTAATTATCTTTATGGTTACAGCCAGTCAATTATTTAAAAACGAGTCCCAATTTCAGATTTCACTTCCAAAAGGGCAGGGGAGTACATCAGAGTTACCCAGTTCTATAGTGATCATGATTTCACGAGACCAGAAAATTAAGATTAATGATGAACTTACTCTTCTTAGCGATTTAGCTGGCAAGCTCAAATATCTTAATCGTGGCAACACTGTAAAAAATCTCGTCATCAAAGCTGATGAACAGATTCCGTATGGTACTGCGATTAAGGTTATGGACGATGCAGGAAAAGCCGGGATTTCTGGAATCAGTTTGATTGCTCAAATAAAGCCGGAGGAATAAATATGAGTACGTCCTTCTATCGTTACTGGCTCCCTGTTTCGATAGCATTTCATCTCATGTTACTCTTGATACTCCGAATAATACCTATCGAAGTACAAGAACAACCAGGCGTTTTGAATATTATCTCAGTAAGTTTTGAGTTGAATAATACTGAAAAAGAACCACCCGTAGAATTGCCTGTTTTACCTACAGCAATTAAAGAAACAGCTATTAAACCTGTAGAAAAAAAAGAACCAGTCAAAAAAGACAATGGTAATTATTGGGGCAAAAGTGTTGTAGATATTGGTGATGCAAAGAAACCGGTAGTTAATAATGGCAAAGGGAAAGTCGTAAAAAACACCGGGAATCTGCCTAATGTCATAATATCGAAAAATGGTAAAAAATCAATACCTTTAATTCCTGATAATCCAGGTAACGGAAATGGACGTTATGGCGATAATTCGACAAATAGCGGCGAGTCGGTATCTGCGGCTAAATCAGGTAATTCCGGTACATTTTATACTAATTTCTCGAAGAATGAAGAAGATTTTTCTGTGAAATTTCAAGTAACGGTGTTAAATGGGAAGATATCAAAAATAAAACAGATATGTCTTAACAGATCTGATAATAAAGATAATGTGATACGAGAAGCAATTCTATCAGGTGAAGTAAAAGTTAATCCTAATTGCGAATCAGACAAAATGAATTTAATTGTAACAGTTACAGATGGCAATCGTTGCAATTATGTATGGGAGTAATTTGTGAGAAAAATAGTTATATTATTTACATTTTATGCAATGATTTTATCATTTGCGCAAGAACAAGCAAAATTAACTATATCAAATGATATCTTAAAGGTTATAGTAAACCCTGGTCCGCAGGAAGCCGGACGATTTTCAATATGGACAACAGGTGGTGATCCGCAGAAATCTGAAAGCAAAAACCAGCGATTAATTTTCGGCGGCAGCAACTATAACCCATGGACAAGCTATACTACAGTAAAAGTTGATGGAATTGATTATGCTTTTGGCGGCAAGACAGAACGCAGGCCTGGAAGAACTGCAAATTTTGGAACTGAGATAAATAAGCCTATTAAAGCTGATGATGGATCAATAAAGTGCACTTATCGCTTAGGTGAAATCGACGTTGAACAGACATTATTATTTGTTAATGGAGTTAATACGGGAAATCCAGATACAGTATTGATTAAATATAATGTTAAAAATATTGGCACAGACAAACACAAAGTTTCAATTCGTCTTATGCTTGATACCATGTGTGGAAATAATGACGGTGCACCAATTCGTATAGGTGATCGCGCGCTCTTGGCACCGATCTTATTTGAAAGTAATGAGCTGCCTGCTGATGCTGGTTATTGGCAAGCATTTGACAGCTTATCGCGTCCAACGGTTATTTCACAGAATACATTAAAAGGCAGTGGTGCAACACAACCACAGAAGATACTTTTTTCAGATTGGGGTACTGTAGCTGATGATCCATGGATACCAGCAATAACTCAAAATAGCAGTTTTATCAGAAAAGGTGAAGATGAAACAGATACCGCAGTTGCATTATATTGGATTTCAGACACATCATTAGAACCAGGACAGGAAAAACAATATGCAACAAATTACGGATTAGGTTATATTAAATTGAATGGTCCATTAGGAATATCTGCACCTAAAGAATCATCCTTTGAATATGAAAGAACTCAACCATTCACTGTAATGGCATATTTACAAAATACTGATAAAACTCAGCCTTTAACAAATGTCGTTTTAAATATGGCATTGCCTGATGGTTTGTCAAGAATATCCGGTAATGATGTTGAAATGAGATACCCTTTAATTAATCCCGGAGAAACAATTCAGGCGTCGTGGTTAGTCAAACCAAATGGTAAAAAAGGTGGAACTCAAGCTATAACAGTTAAAGTTGCCAGTCCAAACCTTGATACTCGCAGCGTTTCATCAGATATAAATATTTCTTTACCAACCCAACAGTTGCGAATGTCACCGGAGAAAATTGCTGTCCCGTTAACAACAAATGGACGCGAAACTATTATTCCAATATCAATGACTTTAAGTCCGGCTGAAAAGATGACTGACTTTTCAGTTATATTAAAGTATGATCCTGCAATGATTGGATTGCTTGATGTATCACGAGGCTCTGCTTTTGTTGAAGATGGAGCACTGTTAAAGTTCGATTTTGATAATACTGAAGAAGGTAAAATTAAAATTGTTGCAAGCAGAAAAGATGCTTCACCATTAACTCAAGCTGAAGCAAGGTTAGCAATATTAAAATTCTATGCAATTACACAAGGTAAAACTACTATTTCTGTCGAAAATGTAAACATAAAATTAATTGGTGGAATCGAGAAACCGGTAGATAATACACCGGTTAATATAGAAATTTCAGAGAAATAAGGGGAAAATCATGACTTACAAATGGCTCGTATTAGTATTATTATCTTTAACAAGCTTTGTCTCTTTTGCACAAACGCCAGAGGCGTTAAGTAAAAGAGTTGTTGATCTTGAAAAAGAGATCTTAATAACAAAAGAAGACCAGTCAAAAGTTCAATTAGACTTAAATAGTCTTAATGGGAAATTGCGTGCTGCTATTGTAGATTTGAAATCTGAGATTAATACCAGAAAAGATCAGGTTGCAAAATTGACTACCGACCAAAAAGATTTAGCAACGGCTTTAGCTAAAGAAATTGGCGATAGGCAATCACTCCAAGAAAAAATCGAAAAATTAATGAGCACAATTAACGATAAAACAGCTGAGAATTTAACTGCTGTTAATATGCAATTGGAAAATATTAAAAAAGACATCGCGGTTATGAAAAAACAAATTGATGATGAAGCTATTGCGCGTAATATCGGTGATAAAGCTAATGCTGATGCACTTGCTGCCCAGAAAGACAATCTCGATAAATCAGTAGCAGCAATAACTCAAAATATTAATGAATCAAATAGGATAATCCGTGATGAAAATACAAAAATTATTGAAACGAAAACAAAAGAAACATCTGATAAAATCGACCAGTTGAAATCAGATTACGATAAAAAAATGAGTGAAATAAAAACTGATAACGATAAGAGACTTAATGAATTGAAAGCTGAGTATGATCAGAAATTAGCAAGTCTTTTAAAAAATCTTGATGCTGAGAAACAAGCCCGGGAAGAAGAACAAAAGAAAAATGATGAAGTACAAAAGAAACTAAAAAAACAATCTAACCAGGGTAAGACTCTTGGCATAATGGGTGTATTACTCGCGATATTAGCGTTCTAATTATTTTTTACCCCGTTAATGTTAGTTAATGGGGTATATTTTTATGAAGATAAAAGTAATTATTGCACAGTTAATATTACTGGCAACATCGATTTTATTTTTCTAAATCCACATTGGATAACTAATGACGATCCAGGAATGTTGATGATCGTCTCTGGTCAATATTCCGGTTCTCCAGACCCACATATTATTTTCAGTAATATCATCCTTGGAAAACTTCTTGCATATTTATTCACACTAAATATGTTCATTAATTGGTATACAATATTTCATTTTGTTATTCTTTATATCTCATTGTCAGTTATATCGTTTTCTATTTTATCTAAATCAAAAAATAGTCAATTATTGTCAGTTGCTACTTTAATTATTATATCAATTATCTCTTAGACGAATCTTCAATTTACTATTACTGCAACTCTATCTGTATCTGCAGCATTAATGATATTTATTAATAGTGAAAATGAATTAGCGAATTCATTATTGATTATTATTTTTATTTTACTTTCTGTATTAATTAGATGGCAAGTAATAGCATTCTTTATATTTTTCATGGTTATAATTTTATGTATAAACAGGACTTTCGCTTGTTAATCAGTTGGATCGATCATATTTGACGGATCGGTCGGATGTTTGATGGAAAATAGCACCAAAAGCGAAAGTCCTATTATTAATATTTTTTTCAACAATATATTTTAGAATTATTGAATATAACAATATTATCAATGGTAAAGTTGTTATACAAGAGATAAATAAATCTATACCAGTCACAATAAAAGCAGTTTTAGTTGCTGGGAAATCATATCCCTATAAATATATGCCATTGTTCACGATTGAAAGAACGAATGTTGATTTAATCGGACTTGGATGGATAAATGATTCACCTTTGAATCTTGATTTATTAAATAATAATCACATATTAGATTTCAATGATATAGTTAACCGAAAAGATATCGTATTAATAACACCTGAACCTGTGATTAAGATGATTATCACATACTTGCATGAAAATAATGATTATCATTTAAAATATAAACCGGTAATAATTCGAAATATTTCTTCTTCATTACCTGAGTATGAAAATGTATTAACAGGGCAGATTAAATCTGTTCACCAGCAATTATGATAATTTCTTCGTCTTCTGAATAAGACGCTAATTCAACATCAGCTATTGCTAATATTTGTTCAATTGATGAAAGACCGGATAAGTTGATAATTCGCACTGTTGAAATAATAAAGATCGCAGGAAGCTTCTCACCACCATCACCATATTCAGCAAACTCTGCGATAAGTTTTTTTATTGCTTTGTTGGATTCATCAGGAGAACACTTTAAAACTTGTGCATTTTCAAATTGCAATCTTACTGCACCTTCGTAATCTATAACTCTCATTGGATTAATTTTATTTTTGACCAATCCAAATAATTTCTTAATAATTTTTTCTGTTGAATAAATAGTAAATCCTGAATTTTTTAGTTCATTTACAACTTTTTCTGTAGAACATCTCAAGCTTTTTGCAGCAATAATTATCATTTCTTCATCATTGGCATTTCTAACAATTGTTTTCTTCAGTTCCATTTTTAATGATCCTGTTGCAATTGCTCTAATAATGTTTAGCTGGGTATCAATATCAACAGCAACCTCAACAGTACTGTAATCAGCACCAGACCTTACAACAGCCTCAATGGCTTCTCGTCGAATTTTCAGGATATCATCTTTTGTTGGATTTGTTATATTTTTTTCTAATACATCGCGAACAAGTGCTAATGCCACCCCAATTGCAGAAATAACCGGTGCATTATCCGCAATTTTCCACGGCAAATGCATCATTTTTTCACCTGTATATGGAACTATAGCACCTGCACCACCACCACCACCGATAAGAGATGCTTGTGAAGATGGAATATTGTAATCTTGTAATAAAGAGTTGACGGTATTTTGTACTTGTAGACATCCTATTTCTAATACTTTTTCCAGCTGATTTCCTAATATTTTTTTTGCAGTTTCACCATTTCCCAAAGCGTAATCATCAACAGGAATATATCCAGCAGCATTAGCGACACAAGTCATAGTTAAAGCTAATTTTTTATTATTTAGTTTATCATTGCATATTAAATAATCAGAGAAGTCACCAGGAAAAGGTTGAACATTTTCTGAAGTAATATTATCACTAGAAGTAGTTTCAAATGCGCTATAATTCAGTCCTGCCAGATGAGCACTGCGTGGACCCACACCAGTAACTTGACCATTTTTACATCGCACCATACTGCCCCCGGCAATACCAATTGTTCTTACATCAAGAGTATTTAAAAATAATTTGTGATTCCCTATTGTAGCACTCTTTGTATTTGCCATGCCATTACGTATACAGGTAATGTCGCTTGATGTCCCGCCGACTTCAATAAATACACCATCACTTATTTTTGCATACATCAATGCAGCCGCAACACCGGCGGCAGGACCAGAGAGAATGGTAAGAATAGGCCTTCTTCTTACTTCATCAATAGTCATTACTCCGCCATCACTGCGCATTATCATTAAAGGTGCTGAAATACCTGCGTTTTTAACAGCCTTTGCAGTCATTTCTGCTGTATTCATCATTTTGGGTAATATACTTGCATTCATGACTGCTGTTCGAGTGCGAATTTTTAAGCCATATAAACCACTGACTTCATGACTGGCAGTAGCGGGAATCTTTCTTTCAGAACAAACCTTTAATACCATTAATTCATTATTTGTATTGTCAACACTAAATGATTCAGCAGCGACTATAACTTCTGCACCTTGTGTTATAAGTATATCAATGGCATGATTAATATCTTCCTCAGTTAAAGATGCTGACTTTATAAATGTATGTGAAGTATTTATAAATTTCCCCATAGATACTTCTATATCATCAATCTTAGTATCAGCACTTGATTTTATGGCATCACTGCCCAATGACATGCCAATTATTCCAACCCTGGCTACATCACCTTCAAGTAATGCATTAGTTGCCTGTGTCGTTGAATGTGCAATGAATATGACATCATCAGGAGAGACACCACATGCCAGAATTTCTTTTAAAGCATTGGTTACACCTGCGGCAACACCTTCAACCGCTTTATGTGTAGTTGGAACTTTTACCTGGTAAAGTACATCTAAAGATTCTGCATGTATAGCAACTGCATGTGTAAATGTACCGCCAACATCTATGCCAATTCTGTATTTCATGTGTTAAGTATGCCTTAAAATTAGTTATTAATGCAATATCTGCAAGATAATTGTAGCGTAACTAATCAATAATCTGTACAATATATATGGAGAGATGATTATTGCATGTCTGTTCTGCATCGTTTATTAAAAAATGCTCATCCTTACCGAAGAGCTTTACATACCAGCATTATATTTATGATATCCAGCATCATTATGGAAATGGGCGGGTATGGTTTGGGAATTCCAGCATTATTCTGGCTTATTTCATCAGGTGGAACAGAACAAAAGAATCTCGATATGCCCAACTATCCATTATTAAAACAAATAGTTCTATATGTTTTTGACCATTTTAATAATATGCATCTGTTAATTATCCTTTCGATTTTCACAGCAATTACTTTATTGTTTAAATGTGGTTTTGACGCTTTAGCTAATTATCAGATGCAAAAATATTCTAATCAAGTTGGCAGAGATTTAAGGCAGCGTCTTTTTAACCACTTTCTATCATTGAATCTTTCAATAATGGAAAATCATAAATCGGGTTCGTTGCTATCTCGAATATCAAGTGATGTTACCATCCTGCAAACATCTCTAATTCCTCAATTGTCAGGTGCAATTAAAGCTATCTTAACTATCTCATTTTCTTTGATTACAATGTTGATAATATCGTGGAAATTATCAATTTTTATATTTATAATTATTCCAGTTGTAGTTTTCATTAATAACCGGGCTGGTAAAAAAGTAAGGGCACTTACCGCGTCGATATATGAAAAATTAGCAGAATTAAATGGATTCATTATTGAAAGACTGGTTAACTTGCGAGTAGTACAATCATTCACCCGCGAAAGATATGAATCAAATAAAGTTGTTGACTATAATCAGAAATTTTATACAGAAGTAATGAAATCTGCTCGTGTTACTGAAACTCTTAACCCATCTGTTGAATATACTGCGTCTTTTGGTTTAGTTTTAATTATATTTGGGTGCGGATACGCTGTATTTAATTCTCACATGCCATCATTACTATTTTTATCCTTCATTGCTGTTGCACAAAGAGGCGGAAGCAATTTCCGTGTATTATCTCAGGTTAATATGGTGCGAGAGCAAGCTGAAGGAACCGGAAAGAAGATATTCGAGTTGTTAGATACACCGCCAGATATCTTAGATAAAGAAGACGCGATCGAACTTCCAGAAGTTAATGGTAAAGTAGATTTTAAAGATGTATCATTCCATTACAATGCTGGTGAAGATATTCTGAAAAATATTAATATGTCCGTCCAACCTGGTGAAATTATTGCAATTGTTGGCCCAAGCGGCGCCGGTAAAACTACTCTTGCAAATTTAATACCTCATTTCTACTCACCATCATCTGGAGAAATATTAATCGATGGACACAACATTAAAGATGTAACGCTTTTTTCTCTGCGTTCTCAAATAGGGAATGTCCCGCAGGAAACGATGCTATTTTCCGGAAATATATATGATAATATTATTTACGGCAAAATAGGTGCGACTACAGAAGAAGTATTTGAGGCTGCAAAATTAGCAAATGTGATGGAGTTTGTTAACCGGCTTCCTGATGGTTTTAATACAATAATCGGAGAAAGAGGTTCTAAATTATCAGGTGGGCAGCGCCAGCGCATAGCAATAGCAAGAGCATTATTGAAAAACCCGCGAATTCTTATTTTAGATGAAGCAACCAGTTCGCTGGATACTGAAAGTGAGCATCTGGTACAACAAGCATTAGAAAGATTAATGGATAACAGAACTACATTTGTAATAGCACACAGGTTGAGTACTATTAAAAATGCAAATCGAATTATCGTACTTGAAAAAGGTCAAATAGTTGAATCTGGAACACATCAGGAATTATTAGTTGCAAGTGGCTTGTATAAAAAATTATATGAAATTCAGTTTAGAACACAGGAAGAAAAGGTTGTAGATTGCGTAGAATAGGGGTATAATATCAGCAGATTTAAGGTTTCACAATGTTTCTGCCTTGTACGTGTAATAGTCCCTTAAAGTTCAGATCCAACACTACATGTTCTGGAAGTCATAGCGGTAGGTTAAAGTATAGGATTTATTCCATTATAGAAATCTACCAGCACAATTATCCACCTTTTTCGGTGGGTTCAGAACTGCAGGACTCACGGCAAGGCGGTACATTGTGATTTTTTTATTTTTGTTTTATCATAATATGAGTTTGTGGTATTACTCTAACATCTGACATGAATTGTAATCCCATTTCATTTGCAGCTAAAACTTCGTCTGGGGTGGGGGAGTCAACCAGCAAATTACCTGCTGTTACCGGTTGAAGTATTAATGGATAATCACAAATATCAGACAGCCAAATTAAAGTATTTTTTAATTCTTCAAGATTTCCGCTAGCAAAAATCAATTTAAGTTGAATTGGATAATTAACACCAGAAATAAAAGTTTCCGAAATCTCCTGATATTTTAAAATAAATTTCTGTGTCATTTTCTTAATATCAAACTCGCAACCAGTTAAAGATGGAATTTTCACATCCATTGCTATATGATCAGGAATAAAATCTAATAATGATAATTCATCATATAATGTACCGTTCGTTTCTAAATAAATGGGAATGCTCTGTTCTATTACATTTGCAATCTTGTTTAATTCTTTATAATTTAAAAGGGGTTCGCCACCGGTAAAAGCAAGAGAGTGATGACGTATATTTTTATTCAATTGAAGTATTGCAGAAATAATTATTTCTGATGTTAATGGATTTTGTAACTGTAATATTGACCTTTTACCAGCTTCTGTTTCAATTTCACAATAATCAGGTTTGTCATCTTTACTTGCTGCTGTATCACAATAGATACAATCAAGATTACACCCGTGAAATCTAACAAATATCTGTCTGGTACCAACAAGAATGCCTTCACCTTGGATTCCAGAAAATATTTCTTGATAATATGCTGCCATGTTACACCTTTACCTAATAGCCTGCCGCAAGGTATTATTACACCGGCAGGAAAATATGTCAAAATCAATACCAATGCGATATAACCCATCAGCACCTCAACTTGCAAGAACAAACTCTGCATCTCGACCGGAATGGCTTCGAGTTAAGGCGCCGGGTGGACATGATTATGATGAATTAAAACAGCTTGTTCGTCAACACAATCTGCATACCGTTTGTGAAAGTGCCCGTTGTCCTAACATAGGCGAATGTTGGGGTAAATGCAGAACCGCTACTTTTTTAATTTTAGGCGATATTTGCACGCGTTCCTGTGCATTTTGCGCTGTAAATAGTGGCACACCTACAGAATGCGACTTTGATGAGCCATATCGCGTTGCTGAAGCTATTGCTACATTAAAATTGAAGTATGCGGTAATTACCTCTGTAACGCGAGATGACCTTGCAGATGGCGGTTCCAGCATTTATGCGGAGACGATTAAACTAATCAAAGATAAAATCCCAGATTGTAAAGTAGAAGTGTTGATTCCTGATTTTCAGGGAAATCTATCATCATTAGCAGTAGTTGTTAATGCCAAACCAGATGTGTTGAACCATAATATCGAAACTGTCTCAAGATTGTATCCTTTAGTTAGACCACAAGCTGATTATTGCAGGTCATTTAAAATATTAAAAAATGCAAAAGATATCTCAACGAGTATAGTTACAAAATCAGGAATAATGCTTGGATTGGGAGAAAATAACGACGAAGTATGTGATACGTTACGAGAAATGCGTAATTATGATATTGATAATGTTACTATTGGACAATATCTGCGTCCATCTACCGGTCATCTGCCGGTAATGAAATATTATTCACCCGATGAATTTGAATATTTCGCTCAAGTGTGTAAAGAATTAGGTTTCAAACATATTGAATCAGCACCATTAGTCCGTTCTTCATATCACGCAGACAATCAAAAGATTTAGATGAACAACCTAATACTATTTCAGTAGCGATTTTTGACTAAACATCGTAAAATTCGTTATAATTAATAAAGAAGCCAGATATAGATACATTATAATTTTGGCTATCTAAATAAGTCACAGGAGTAGCTATCATGCTCGACTATCGTCTGTCCGAAGAACAGTCATTCATCCGCGAATGCGCTCGCGAAATCGCAGATAAAAAAATCCGTCCAATTTCTGCGCATTGTGATGAAACTGGCGAATTCCCCTGGGAAGTAATTAAGGCCCTTGCTGCTGCAGATCTCTGTGGCGTATATATTGATGAGAAATACGGCGGAATGGCCGGTGATTCTCCTTATTTCAATATGGTTTTGGTAACTGAAGAATTATCAAAAGCATGTGGTGGTATATCATTAGCATTCGCTGCAACAGGACTTGGTACTATACCTATTATCGTATCAGGCAGCGAAGAGCAGAAGATGAAATATCTGACTCAAATCGCTTCTGGTAAAAAATTAGCAGCTTTCGGACTAACTGAAGCAAGTGCAGGTTCAAACGTAGCCGGTATGCAAACGAGAGCCGTAAAAGACGGTGATTATTATATCTTAAACGGTACGAAGCAGTGGATCACCAATGGCGGAGAAGCTGAAATTTATTCAGTATTCGCTGTAACTAACCCAGATAAAGGTGCACGTGGTATTTCAGCATTTATTGTTGAAAAAGGAACACCAGGCTTCTCATTTGGAAAGAAAGAGAATAAATTAGGCATCCGTGCAAGTGCTACAACAGAATTAGTATTCCAGGATTGCCGAATCCATAAAGACCAATTATTAGGTAAAGAGGGAACTGGCTTTATAACAGCTATGAAAACATTTGATCTTTCACGTCCAGGTGTTGCTTCACAAGCTGTAGGTATAGCTTCCGGCGCATTAGACCTTGCTGTAGAATTTGCAAATAATCGTAAGCAGTTCGGCGTTCCAGTATCGAGTTTCCAGGGATTAAGATTTATGCTTGCTGATATGGCCATGAAAGTTGAAGCGGCACGTGCATTAGTTTACGCAACAGCGCGTCATATCGATGCAAATCCCGGTCAACGCTACACTCTGTATTCTGCTATGAGCAAATGCTACGCTTCAGATATCGCGATGGATGTTACTGTCGATGCTATTCAAGTATTCGGCGGACATGGCTATATGCGCGAATATCCAATTGAAAAATATATGAGAGATGCTAAGATTACTCAAATATATGAAGGTACAAACCAGATCCAGCGAGATGAAATAGGCCGTTCATTAATTCAAGAACTGAAAAACCGATAACATAAAGCAATAAGCGGCTTTTCCAAATGGAAGAGCCGTTTTTTTATTATGAAACTACTAAAACTTTTAAGTGACTTTCAGCAATATATTAAAGATGTCAAAAGAGTCTCAGAAAAAACAATAAAAGCATATTCTGAAGACTTACTGCAATTTGTTGAGTATTTGGAAAATAATAGCATTGATGATTGGGGTAGGGTATCCTCACCTGATATTAAAAAGTTTTTAGCATTATTGATGAAGAAGAATATGGCTCGAACCTCTGTTACGCGAAAAATGTCTTCTATTCGTTCAATATTTACGTATTTTTGCAGTCGCGGAATAAGAATTGATAATCCAACCATAGGTATTAATACTCCCAAATTACCTGAAAGACTACCTCATTTTTTAGAAGAAGACGAATTAAAACTATTACTTGATGCACCTGATATAAAGACTAAATTAGGAATTCGTGACAAAGCAATTCTTGAAACTTTATATTCGACTGGAATGCGTGTATCAGAATTAATTGCGCTAAATATTTTTGATATTGATTCTGCCAACGATGAAGCTGGATACAAATCATTAACTATAACAGGAAAACGCAATAAGCAGCGTGTGGTAATCATCGGTGGGGAAGCGCAAAGTGCTATAAATGAATACATGGCTGCTTCGCGCGAAGAATTGCTTAAATGCCGTAAAACTACTGATAACGATGAATTATTTTTGAATAAATCAGGCACCAGGATTTCTGCCAGGTCTATAAGCCGAATGCTGCATAAATATATTTTATTGACATGTGCAAAGCATGATATAAGTCCGCATTCATTGCGACATACTTTTGCAACTCACATGTTAAATAATGGTGCTGATTTACGAACAGTACAACAATTGCTTGGCCATGCTGCATTAACTACAACAGAAGTATACACTCATGTTACCGCACGCAGATTACAAGAAGCATATAAACAAGCGCATCCTAAAGCATAAATTATCAAAATTAAAGTTCGAGAGGGAATCAGGCTTATAATTCTTAAAAAACGTCTGATAATATATCTTATGTCAAGTGCAAGGTGGGAATAATCAAAAATACTGTTTCGTGATGACTAAATAACTTTTTCTAAAATATCAGAAGATTTTTCAAAAATAAAATCTGGAGACTCATTTAATAAAATCATTCTATCTGTTAACGACCACCCGACAACTGCTGACGAAATATTGCTTTTTCTTGCAGCAACGATATCGTCAACGTTATCTCCGATATAAATTATCTCATCTTTTTTATGTCCGGTTATTTCTATTGCTTTTAAAATTGGTTCAGGATTTGGCTTAACATTTTTTACCTGATCACATCCTATAACAAATTTAAAATATTTGCTATAGTCTAAATAGTCCAGGGTCTCTACAGCGAACCTGGTGAGTTTACTGGTTACGATTCCAACCACTTTATTTGCAAATAATAATTCTTCAAGCATTTCGCGAATACCAGAAAACTCAGTTAAATAAGCCGGCTGATTATCGTTATAAAACATCCTGTAGCGTTGTACCAGCAAATCGTAGTCATTTCGATCTGGAAGAAATTTATGTAATTGATAATAAAGCGGCTTTCCCCAATATGTTAACAATGATGTGTCAGAAACATCTGTAAAATTTTCTGATGATAAAACATGTCGCAGGGATTGCAATATTAATTGATTAGTATCGCATATTGTGCCATCAAGATCAAATAAAACACTTTTATACATCAGCTTTTTTAACTACATAAAATATTCTATCGCTGCGTTTGCCAATTGGTAAAAATGAATATGCGTCATAAGCATCTACAAATTGAAAACCTGCATCTTTAAGCCAATGTATAACATCCATATGCTGGTGAGCGCGTTCCTTATGGATTTCTTTGAAGACTCGACCATCTGAAAGATAAAAGAACATTTCAACAGTTGCTATACGTGTTTTCTTGTTATATTTTGAGTTCCACTGGTGTTTTACTGTTGCCATTTCATCATCATAATTATCTTGGGTGAATAGATTTTGTTCTAATGCATATTCGCTGTTTAAATCAAATATAAAATATCCACCAGGACGCAATGCACTATAAGTACATTTGAAAATATCTTGAACAGCTTTTGAACTAAGTACATAATTAATACTGTCAAAAAGAGAAATTGCAAGGTCAAATTCCTCACTAAACGTCATTTTAGCCGCGTCCATTACCAGGTATTGAACATCCTTCATCTCATGCTCAACAGCTTTATCCTGCGCAGTTTTTATCATGCCCGGAGAGAGATCTATACCTGTAATCCTATATCCTTTTTTTACCAGATATTTTTCAACCGAACCTGTACCACATGCTATATCAAGCACATCCCTGGGTTCATAATCGAATTTAGATAAAATACGACGTATATATTGTACCCATTGCCGATATGGCACAACGGACATAACTTCATCATAATATGGAGCTAATTTATCAAACTGGTCAGCGAATAATTCGCGGTCGGTGTTTTTCATCGTATGCCGGTTATATTCCCTTTCACTATTAAATCATTATCAGAACTGGAGATTTGCGGCTTAAAAACAAATGGTACCTTCTCGAAATTAATAACAGGATTTACATAATTAATTGCTTTTAATAATTTGGATGACTGGTCGGTTGATAAATCCATACCAGAAATTGATAATTTATCAGCAATAAAATTAATATCATTATCTGCTTTTAAATGTCCGTCTACAATAATATCTGTTGTTCTGGAAATAATTGGTATTACTACAGGAAGTATGATTTGCATCTTATTATTTTTCTTAATATCCACTTTAATATTATTAGCATTAATTTTCCAAAACACGATACTTATATTTTTTTTGCGTAAATACTCTGTAATAGCCTTTTCAGATACGACAGCTTTTATTGTGCCTGATTTTATGGATGATAATTTCGAAATAATCGGTATAGCAAATGCAGCTTCATTAATATTCAAAGTAAAATTTGATAATTCTATACCATTTTTCAGAATAATATTATCACCAGATATTTCTACTTTATTTATGGAAGCATTATTTTTACTGATTATTTTTACACCGTTAACTGTGACTTTCAATACATCAGGATTCTCAACCATATTTCTTGCAAATCTTTTAATTTCTTCAGTTGCAAGTTTTGATGAATTGTTTTGCCACCAGCTATAACCCCACAAAGCTACAACAACAATTATAATTAAGAAAAATATAAATTTACCCACAAATTAATCCTTTTTATCTTTGTCTTCAGAATCATTTGTGTCTGACAGAGCTTTCTTAAATTCCTTTATCCCCTTCCCCAGCGATTTGCCAATCTCCCCCATTTTAGACGCTCCGAATAATACAAATATTATAACTCCAATAATGAGTATTTCTGGCCAACCAAGCGAACCCATAATTATCACCTCTTTACGTTAAAATAATACTTGAAAAGCTCGATTTTGTATATATAAATCACAGTCATCCCATAAGGAATTAGCCATTTGTAAATAACGGATTCATC
>CAZWZF010000041.1:0-43445 GCA_964638715.1 uncultured bacterium
TGGGTAGTTTTTAAAAATTAGATTAAAAATTTAAGGGGTTTTGCAAAAGCCTCTTAAAATTGAAAATTAAAAATTGTGTTCAGTTTTCAGTTTTCAGTTTTCAGTGTTCAGTGTTCAGTGTTCATCAAATTACTATATTGATTTGATAAATGATTGTAGAGACGCAAATTTTGCGTCTCTACTTTTTTATCATTTCTATTCTGTTAATCGATATAAAAGAAAATAGTAATCTTTCTCCAAATTCACCATGACAATCTATTGACATCCCCTATGCGGTGTAGTATTGTTATTGTAACATACAGCTGTAATACATACTACTACTCCATTGCATACAGCTTCGTTTTTCGCGATACTATTTACGTTCTTTGTTGTCTAAATAATTCAAATGTCAGTTTAATCGGTTTAAAGTACCAGACTATTATCGGTACTTGCTTGAAAATCAACTTTATTCATTGGAGGTTAACAATGAACACCATTATGCGTACTGCCGGACTTCGTATGGGGGTACCAGTGTTTTTGAGATTGCTGCTCGCACTTTTAATTGCTGTGCCGAGTATCGCGTTTGCCACCGAAACCGAGAATCACGGTTTACGCGTGCTGCCAGCTCCAGGTCCGGTTGTCATTGATGGCAATATTAATGATTGGGATCTCAGCGGCGGCATTTTTGCATGCGGCGAACTGGAACACCTGCGCGATAACAGCTCATTATGGTGCCATGCCATGTATGACAATGATAATTTATACATTTTAGCACGCTGGAAAGACCCCACCCCGTTAAATAACCCGGAAGCATTGGGTGGACATGGATTCAACGGCGACTGCCTGCAAAGTCGTTTTATATTATTCCCGGGAACAAAAGAACAAACAGCATCATGGTGGGATGGCTGGCGTGATAGCCAGGGACGCCTGGTATTGGGACGTGGCTGTCCCGGCAAGACAAACGGATTTCCTGACAATGTAATGCCTGACCTTGAACCACTGGAAAACGGAGCAAAACAGGCGTTTCAGATAGATAAAGATGGCAAAGGATACACCCAGGAACTTGCAATACCGTGGAAATTACTCTCCGTTTCTGGCCGAACCCCGGCAGTAGATGATAGTTTTAAATTCACCATTGAACCGAACTTCACCGCCGGCGCGTTTGGACGCATAACCATCAAAGATATTTTTGATGAAAAATCAAAAGCTCCCGACCGTGTATTCACCTTCCGTTCATTCAAGGACTGGGGATGGGCAACTATCGTGGCAAGAGGAAAAGTTGACCCGCAGTCTGTCCGTCTTGCTGATGGCCGCACCTTCCCTGTCAGCATGCGTGAAGGCATTCCTACGGTAGATTGGACAGGACTGGTAAAACGCTTTGAATGGCCGGGTTTCAAACCTATCACTTTCAACATGCCGTTTAACGGATATGTTTCACTTAATTTAATCGCTGAAGACGGCACCATTGCGCGCCACCTGTTAAACCAGGATGCCCGCAGCGCGGGCCCGGTAACCATACAATGGGACGGCCTTACCGATGCTACATATCGAATCCCCGGCCAGCCAGTACCGGCAGGAAACTATACATGGAAAGCCATCGCTCATCCCGGCGCGACATTATCTTTGCGCGGTTGGGCTGGATTCGGCGGCCGCGCCCCCTGGCAGGCAACCCCGGAAGATTTCTGGCTGGGCGACCATGGCGTTCCGAGTGCGGTAGTGACCGATGGCACCCGGATGTACCTTGCTTGCAACGGCGCAGAAGGCGGACGCCACCTGATTTCAACCGATTTTGACGGCAAATTAATCTGGGGTCTGCAAAACACCACCGGTGCCAGCGATCCAGAAATTATTGCTGTAGACAAAGGTTCGGTTTATGTATTGCATCAAAAAGTATCATGGATGAATTCATCAATCATGATGACTCGTGTAGATGCCAAAACCGGTGCTTACAAACAATGGACCGGACGCAAAACCCATATACTGAATGTTAAAGATGTATTCACCGATGGCAAAAAAGATCATTTGAATGGTCTTGACGCCCGTGACGGCATGCTTTACGGCACCACCGATGACAGTCTGGTCATCATTGATGGCGACACCGGCACATTGCTGAAAACATTCCCATTGGCAAAATCAGGCGCTATTAAAATTCTTGATGCCAAGACAGCCTATGTTATTTGCGACAGAGATATTCTGTCAGTTGCCCTGACAGATGGCAAATCAAATGTTGTTATTAAAGGTCTGGTAAACCCGCGTTCAATTACCCTTGACTCAAAAGGCCGCATCTTCGTAAGTGTTGGCAATCCGGACAACCAGGTAATTATCTTCAGCGCAAAGGGTAAAGAACTCAAACGTGTTGGCGATAAAGGCGGCCGTCAGATTGGTCCATGGCAGACAAATAGCATGTTGTCACCTGCCGGCATAGCTGTAGATATCCAGAATAAATTATGGGTAATGGAACATAACGCTTATCCAAAACGCGTCAGCGTATGGGCATTGGGCAAAACCGGGATTCCTTCAAAAACAGTTTTTGTTAAAGAATTCTTTGGACCGACACATTACGGCGCATCCGGTGCCGCTATCAATCCACGCGATCCTGATTTAATGGTCAGCGAAGGCTGTGAGTGGAAATTAGACCCAAAAACAGGTCTATCCGCATGTTTAGGTACATTTGACCAATCAATCCATGAATTTGCCACTTATCGCGAAGGTACTAACGGCAAGTTGTATCTCATCACAGATAAAATGCGCTACGGCAGTGGCACCATGCAAGTTTGGGAACGGCTGGGAGATGCTAATTACAAATTACGGGTAGAAATTGATAATGATACTAAAGATGCCGACAAGAAAACCGGCAATACCGAAGTATGGACAGACTTGAACAGCGATGGCCAGAAACAGCCAAACGAAATTCAAAATCGCGCTGGCGCGTTATACTGCTCGGGTAGCAATAGCTGGTCGCTCAACCTTGGCCCGGATTTAACATTTTATGGCATTGATAAATCAGATGGAAAGTTAAAAGCACTCGCTATCGACGGATTCGCCGATAATGGCGCGCCGAAATATGACTTAACAAAACTGAAAACCATGCCGGATGCCATGAGTAATGGTTATCAGGGAAATTACAGTTGCGCATTGCCAAGTGCTGACAACAAGACAATACTTATCAATCTTACCGTCAAAGGCAATCCTGCCGGATTCCTGTGGGAATGTTTCGACCTTGCATCCGGAAAATTGCTTTGGACATACCCCAACCCATATTTCCAGGTACATGGTTCCCATCTTGCCCCGGCACCAGAAAACGGCTTATTCCGCGGCGCTTATGGACCAATTGGAACGGCTAACCTGCCAGGCGTTGGCAACTTCTGGGTAATAAACGGCAACCTGGGCGAATGGTGGGCACTCAGTTCTGACGGTTTCTATGTAACCCGCATATTTAACAGCAACGTATTTGAATGGGTTTGGCCGGCAAAACCACTGCCCGGCACAGACATGACAAACCTGCCGGCGGGAAGCGGCGGCGAAGATTTCGGCGGAAGCTTGACCCAGGCAAAAGACGGAAAAGTCTACATCCAGGCTGGAAAAGCCGGAGCATGGAATCTGTTATTAAATGGATTGGAAAAGACTGTAGTTATTCCTGGCGGTGCTGTGACAATTACTGAAGCCGACACCAAGAAAGCACTCGCAATGCGCGAACAAGCACTACAAGTTTCAGCCGGCGGCCGTTTGGCAGTACGTGAAACATCCGTTAAATTCAGCGGCAATTTCGATAAAGATTTCGCCATTTGCGACCGGGTATCATACCAGAAGACAGACGAAGCGGCAGTTAAATCCGCTATTGCATACGATGACCTTAATCTTTATATTGGCTGGCAGGTAAAAGATGCCACACCATGGATTAACGGCGCGCAAGACATCTCCCAGATGTATTCCTGCGGCGACACTGTAGACCTTCAGCTTGGAACCGACCCCAAAGCCGACCCAAAACGCGGCGGAGCAGCAAAAGGCGATCTGCGAGTATCAATCGGCAATCTGAACGGCAAAACAACCGCAGTTCTTTATCGCTTCAAGAGCGATGAGAAAAAACCGCGCACATTCAGCTCTGGTGTTGTACAGGGTTGGGTAGTTGACTATGTTGATGTTATCAGTACTGCAGAAATCAAAGTTACTACAGACGCTAACAAAGGTTATACCGTTGAAGCAGCTATCCCGTTAAGCGCGCTCAACCTGAAACCTGCACCAAAACTTAGCCTGCGCGGCGATGTTGGCGTCACCCACGCCGATCCCGCCGGTGTTCGCACCCGATTGCGCACCTACTGGTCAAACCAGTCAACCGGTCTGGTAGACGACATTGTATTCGAATTGCAGCCATCACCAGCCAACTGGGGTGAGTTCCTGTTCGAGTAATTAAGAAATTTT
The DNA here is from genome assembly GCA_964638715.1 of uncultured bacterium. GTDB lineage: Bacteria > Armatimonadota > Hebobacteria > CAIYQO01 > CAIYQO01 > JBAXQQ01. The sequence goes on from CAZWZF010000041.1 coordinate 4,399, forward strand.
GACATGATTAACATGATTGACATTTCATTAATACATCATGTCAATCATGTTAATCATGTCAAAAAAACAAAAAGGGGTAACTAATGCGAAATATTATTACCGTGCTTATTTCAATTATGCTGGCATCCATGCTTTTTGCACAGGAGACAGTAAATTCTAAAATCGGCGTTCCGGTCAGCTACCAGCTTCCCACTACCGGGCCTTTGCCAAAAACTTACCTTGTAACCCTGGCGATTGTCGACCCTAAAAATACTGATTGGATTATCAGTCAATTCGCTTCCGGCATGGTACGGACAGTAACGAATGAAAATGGCGGGAAATTTACTGAAAATTGGAATGGGTTGGACGATAATTATATGCCAGTTCCACCTGGTGATTATGCGGTTAAAGGCATCTATTCTATCGCGCATAAATGGCCGGCGAATGACGAATGGCATGCGATTACCCCCAAATTTTTCGGCGGCATCTCCGGCTGGCTGCCGTCACCAGATGATTGGATAGCGAAAGAGCCATTTGGCGGCGACCCGGTAGGTTCACCATTAAATGATGTTGCAGTCTCACCAAATGGAATTGCAGTATTTTATTACGGATATTTAGAGAATGGCCTTAACAGCCCAATGGTTGATTTAAAGAAGCCGGTGGGATATGACCAATTCATCCACGCCTTTGGTTCCGGCGGGGCTGCCGGCGGTTCATCCGTCGTCACCGATGGCGAAATGGTATGGGCATTCAGCACCGACGGCGGACCCAAATATGTTTATCGGGCAGACGGACGCACCTTTGGAAACAGTCCGTCAGCAAATCGCCGCAATTCATACCTTCCCGATGGCTGGGTAACTTCCATGGCGATATGGAGCAGCCCTACCGTAAAAGGGAAAAATATTATTTACATCGCGCAGCGCGGTAAAATTATTACTAAAAAATATCAATACTATTCTGATTACGGCGAAAGCAGCACAGAATTAATAAATAAAATCACCATTCATAATGGCGATAACGGTACTATTTTAGCGACCATCCCTATCTCGCAGCCACAGGCTGTATCTGTCATTGGCGACACCATTTACGCGTTATCTACTGATAATAACAAAACTTCTGTTGTATCGATGAAACTTAAAGATGGCATTCCGGTAGACAGCACTAAATGGGATACAGTTTTTGAAGTACCGGCAAAGATAAAACCTTGCGACATGAAAGTAGACAGTAAAGAACGATTTTACCTGAGCGATACCAGGGCGAACAAAGTTTATCAACTGGACGCTGCCGGGAAAATTACCCGCACCTTTGGACGACTGGATGAACAGAAACCCGGCACTTTTGACAAAGAGACTTTCATGTCTCCTACTAAATTGGCAACTTGGAAAGATGAGCAAGGGAATGACCGATTGTTAGTAGTGGAAGCCGCCGGGCCTAACCGTGTCACTGAATGGAATGCGGAAACCGGTGCCTACATACGCGACTTCCCAACTTATCAGACCAAGGCTAATGACAGTTACGGCATCGACCCGGAACATCCCGAAGATATGTATCTGCCAACCCATGACTACTGGCTTACCAGGTACAAAATTAATTACGAAAAACATACTTTCACCATTGACGCGGTATGGCCAAATGTCGGCAACAACCCAGCATTGCCAGGAATAGTAAAGCCGATAGCGATACGCGCAAATGGCAATTTTTATTATGCCGGCGGACGCAGTTGGAATATTTACCGATACGCCGGCGACAAATGGGTGCTTTCCGCCGGGATAGTCAAGAAAGATAAGAACTATTACCTGTGGCATGACACAAATGGGAATGGTGAAGTTAACGATGACGAACTGACACCTACAACTATACCTGGCAACCTGTTAATTTATCATGGTCAAAACTGGCTTTCCGACCTTTCATTCCTTGCGCTTAGTATTGGCGGACGCGATGTGTGGCGGCTTACCCCCACCGGGTTTGACCAGCAAGGCAACCCTATTTATAAAGAATGGAAAAAACAGCTAACCGATTCAGTATTTGAAGCCAAAGCAAAAGGCACTGCTGATGCGATTCACGGCGGCAATGAAGTCAGCGACTCTTACAATAGCGATTGGTGCCAGGCAGATGGCAGCGATAAAGAAGGATTTTATGTTCAGGCTCGCGGCGGCGGATTTGACGCCAATTTCGGTCATCAATTCAAAATATCATATTACGAGCCAAAAGCAGACGGAACATTTCAAATGAAATGGCGCACCGGCCGCACCGCGTTGCGCTGGGCAGCTAAACCCGGTGAAATTTATGGCGCCATGCGAATACGCAAGCCTATTAACGGCTTGATCAGCGTAATTGACCAGTCGCGCTGCGGCATATTGCTTTACAACCAGGAAGGCCTGTATGTTGACACCCTTTTCCCCGGTCCAGGCGTTTATGCCTTGCCTGGCGAGTTTTTCGCTGGTTTCACCTATGCCAACAAGGATAATGGAAAAATATATTTCGCAGTCGGCAAATATACCCCGATGATTTATGAAGCCGAAGGCTGGTCATTGAAAGATAACCCCGTCACGAAATTAACCACCGTCCAAAAGACAGTGACCATTGCGGCATCACAGATTGCATCACCGCCGGATATCGTATTAAGCATCCGCGGCGGTGCCGGCAAGGCAAATGTCGCGCTTATCTCACCGGCACTCGGTGGCGCCAACATGGACGGATCGATGGATGGTTGGGAATCATGCCGACCGGTAACCTTCAGCGCGGATGACAAACAAAATGTTGAAGTCCGCTGCCTGTTTGATACCGAACATCTATACCTGCGCTGGCATGCCCGACTGGCAAACACATTTGAAGCAAAACTGCTGCCACCGCTGCCGCGCATATTCACCCATGACCAGTTGGCAGATACCCTTAGTTTCTATATTCAGGGTGATGTTAACGCAATCCCCGGCAAAACTACAGATGGTCGGCCTGGCGACGCGCGATTTGTATTCGGCATTTTTAAAAATGGCGATAAAACAGAGCCGGTTGGAATCGGCATGTATCCAACCTGGACCGGCAAAACCCCGGCAACACCGCAGATTTACCGCACCGGGCAACTGGCATCATTCGCCCACGTTGGCGCTATTGATGGCGCGGCATACAAATATGCTGTCGACCCAGACGGCAAAGGTTTTGTGCTGCTGACATCCATACCGCGTACCGCTATTCCCGCGTTGGACAAACAATTCGGCAGCGATTTGCGCACCATGATCAACTTCAGCGCAACCTATGGCGGACACACCAAATTCTGGTGGGCAAACAGCGACCTTTCCGCCAGTACCACCACCTATGACGAACCGACTGAAGCCAAGTTGTACCCCGGTTCATGGGCGCCAGTATCATTCCAGGGGATTGCCGATGGCATCACCATACGAAACTGGCTGAAATGCGGGCCATTTGGCGGACCCGGTGCAGAAAACTTTGTGTTCGACCCTAACCCTGATTCTATGAAGGAAGCAGTGAAAAAACTATACAGCACTGCTGTATACCCGCCAGATGATGGGAAAGTAGACCTGAAAGCGGTATATTCCGGCGAAATGACCAGGGGGTTCTGGGGTAATCCGCAGGTGAAATGGACACCGACAACCATTGCCGACCTCGACACCCGTTTCGTAATGGGCGGCGCGCAGGTTTATTATGGCGCAACCTGGATTTATTCACCCACCGCTTCCGATGTAGAGTTAGAGTTCCAAAGCCATCCCATGACTTTCCTGAAATGGACATTAAATGACAAGATAATAGACCCCGGCAAATATGTATCTAAAATCAACGACGGCTTGCTAACAGCATCAAAAACCGTAACATTAGCTGCCGGTTGGAATAAAGTAATAGTCCGCAGTTTCTGCATCGGCTATTCCCCCTGCCGCGCCGGTATAGTAATAAAAGGCACACCAGATAAATTATGGCCATTAAAACTTTCAGCGACTCCGCAGGTTGAGCAGGTGAAAGATAAATAATTGTTTATCAAAAAAGGCACCACAGAATATATTTGTGGTGCCTTTTGATTTGACATTCATTGCAACCTATGATTATATTGATTTTTTTAAATTATCCCTCATTTTATTCTAAATTATTTTTATTTCATGAAATAATTCCATAGGTCACAGTGATGCTCTTACCCTTATACACATTTTATCAATTTATCTTCGACTCCGGATGGGGTCGGATGTTTATAGTATTAAAATATATAGAAGTTAATCGACCCCAGAGCGGGTCGGATGTAATTGCCAGCAAATTTTCATTTTTTAAATAGATGGTCACTGCCACTTTACATCCGACCCACGCTGGGGTCGTAATATCTTTTTTGAAACTTTATCTATAAACATCTGACTCCTAACGGAGTCAAAATCATTGTTCATCTAATTCTAATCTGTCACTACTTAACAAAATATATATTTATCAAGTTTTATCATATCCTCTTAATCCTATTAATCGATGTAAAAAATTTATAAAATATATACTACTACAGCATTTTCCAACTATTGCGCAATCCCCGCCAACTTTATAAAATGTATTCTAAAGAAATAAGATTACTTATCTTTAAATTCTTTACAAATAGTATTGTTAAACCGGTTAATTATTAATATAATATGACCGAAGGAAGATTTATGACCGTTAGTTGCACAACTAAAAAAACAACAGTTATATTACATTCAGCGCAGCTATCGCTGACGATACATCTGCCTGACCGGGAAAATGGCATTTATCGCGGGGCACGGTTTGACTGGTCAAGCAATATTTCTAACTTGGAATACCAGGGACATTCATGGTTTTCTCCGTGGAAACTTGGCGATACCGACCCGACAGCAAACGACCAGACGGTAATCGGAATCGGCGGCGAGTTCGGCCGTGGCGACAGTGGAATGACTGGTCCCCTCGCCTACGAATCCACAAAACCTGGCGATACATTCCTGAAAATTGGCGTTGGCGAAGTATTGCGGCCAGATAAAAAAGATTATTGTTTTTATACCAATTACCCGGTGACTAAACCGGCTGAATGGGATATCGAGCAAAGCGAAGAATCAATAACCATGACCCAGCAGGCGTCGCTGCGCGATTACGGTTATATTTACCAGCGCAAAATCACCTTGAACGACAAACTGCCTGGCTTCACAGTAGAACAAAAGTTGGAAAATATCGGTGAACAGAGAATCTGCCAATACTATTACGACCATAATTTTACCAATGTGGATGGTATGCCGCCAAGTCCGGCGTGGCGACTTGAATTCCCGTTTGCGCCAGTTGCGGTATTGCCGCTTGGCAACAAAACCGTCATCGATGGAAACATCTTGAAAATAACCCGAACAATCCCACGCGGAGCATTATTCACCCCGATAACAGGTTTTGAGCAGACAATCGCGAATAATAGTTTTACTCTGTGGAACGATATAATCGGACAAGGGTTATCGGTGAATATTGATAAACCGCTGGTTAAATTCGCTCTGTTCGCCTCTGGGTGCGCGGTTTGCCCGGAGCCATTCATTGATATAAATATCGCTCTCGGCGAAAGCATCACCTGGAATACCAATTACGTAATAGTAGGCTCTTAAGTAATCAGTATTCACCGCAAAGGAACACAAAGAACGCAAAGAATATTTTAAATTCTTCTTTTGTGGTCTTTGTGATCTTTGTGGTGAATAATAATTAGATAGCGGGTAATGCTCGTATTACATATTAAATGGAGAAATAAAAATGGCTGACGATTTTGTCGTAAAACATGATGAGAGTACCGGACTGGTGCAATCTGTTACATTATTTGGCGAAGAGCTGCTTGACCAATCGCAGCCTTGTGCCGCGGAACTGCTGGTGAATGGACTGCCGCTGAAAACCCGGCTATATCCACGTTCATTCGCGACGAACGAAGGTGATGTGCTATTAAAAGGCGAACGCTGGCTTGACCATTTCACTGGTTGGGGTTTGGTCATTTCCCGCGATATGGGACTGCGCACCTACGGCAAGCATCCAGCTTTCGGCGTTCATTACACCATACGCCGCGAACAGGCAGACCAGGTTAGCCTCCCCTGCCCCGGCCCCGGCGGACCGCCAATTGAAGCGCCATTATACGTTGATACCTTTACCCTGATGAACTGGAACTGGAAATTCTGGGGTGAAGATACCCGAATGATTTTCTCATCATCGCACTCCAGCGGTCCAACCGATGAATTCGGCCATGTCGGATATGACAACGGCACCCCGGAAGAATGCAAGAAGTATATGCAAAATGTCTGGCGGCGAATATACCCCGGCGTCATGGTATTTCACGGCGGCGTTTTCTATAACGAAAAGACAGAAAATTGGGTTGCCATTACCTGCCGCCGTCCGCAGGTTGGCTATATTTTAAATACTGAAAGTGCCGGCCGCGGCGTATCTTATGACTTTACACTGCACGCTGAATTTAAAATGGGTGAACACCTGACCATGCCGGAAGTTAAGATATATTACGGCAAGACCAAAGCGGAAATGTGGACATGGATGGCGGATTACGCCACCCATTATTACAAGTCCCCGCCGGAATGGGTTCATAAAACCCTCTGGTTGCAAGGACTGGCATGGAATAACAAGCCGTCATGGACCGAGCAGGCGGACGAATGGGAACACCGACTGGATGCCGGTGAAGGCAGCGGCGTATCGTATTGCCTGGTGACTAATCGTCCGTTACACAGTGGAACCACACCATTGGGTTATGACCCCGACCCCAATCACGGACCCAAAGAAGAATTCGTCGCCATGTGCCGACGACTGGCTGATCGTGGAGTGCCATTACTAATCTGGATGAGCCACAGCGGACTGATGTATCGCGGCGGACCGGATATTGAAGATGACTGGTTTATAAAAGGCATCGACGGACGCGTATGCGCCGCCTGGGGAAATGAAGACCAGCCGACTATTGCTCACCCGAATCCCGGTCATCCCGGTTATATTGAATACACGAAAAAATGGATAAAATTCTATATTCAGGAATGCGGCGCGAAAGGCATCTGGTTTGACTGCCTGGGTTGGGCATTTCCTGCCGACTTTACCCCGCGTCCATTCATGCGCTACCCGGGTGATACCAACCGCATGGCAATTAAATTCATGGATGAAATTTATGCCTATATCAAAGAACTCGATCCCGAAGCGGTAATGGGCGGCGAAGGCACAACCTTTGACGGTCCGGTAAACCTGCCTTCGATACATACAAACCCTGTTCGTTCAGCAGATGGCATGGGTCCACGCGACTTTATGCTGGAACTGAATAACTGGACAAAAACCAAACGCATCGTCATTGACCAGGCACCGTCATTCTCGGTGGCAAGCGGTATGATAAAAGAAATCCATGCGCCGGAAATGCAGGCGAAAAACCGTTACTTAACAAAATTGCTGAAAGAAAAAGGCGGCTCACGCGCATTTGTTTGCCTGCCGGGAGAACTGGCGATACTCGCCAGCGACAACCTGCTGATAGTTCCAACACATAGCGAAGACGGCTCAAAAGTGTTCCCAGAGTTTAAGTTAACTTCTCCATGGGATAAAATAAGCAAGCTGATTGAAGAAACCGACGGAAGCCAGATTGCCCGCGAAGCAGACGGCGCTTTCCGCGCGGTACCACCTGGCATTTACAAAATGTTATAAAAAGTAAAGACGCAATATCTTGCGGCTTTATATAAAATTGCCCTTGTAGAGACACAAAATTTTGTGTCTCTACTTTTTAATATCATATATGATATTAATATTTTTGTTAAATCGGTTTATTTTTCTTAGAAATCTGATGAATTTTAAAAAGATATCAGCTATAATATTCGCGGATATAAACCTATAAGAAAGATAATTATTTATGAATGAATATGCAAAGTCAGAACCCTGGCATTATCCTTTAACACTCGCCGGTGCCAAAGCAGCATTAGCGGATGAATGTTTTGAAACATCGCGCCGGATTGCATTGGCAATATTACAAAATGAATCGCCAAATGAAGAACGCAATGAAGTAAAAACTGTCCTTCATGATGCCCTGGCGCATCTTGGCGATTTGGCGACAGCAATGACGACGCTTGAAGATGCCGGCGATAGTATAGAAGTATTGCTGCGGCGATACGATGATTTTACCCGCGCTTCCGGTTATAACTTTTACCGTTCATCTACTGAAAAAGATATTGGTTTAACCTACGAAGATTTTAAAGAAAATCTTCTTGAACGCCGGCTTAATTCAATAAAAGCCCTGCTAAACGCTGATCTTGATGAAAATACCGCAAAATTAGCAATCGCAACAGTCAACAGAGCGGCAAGGGATGCTGAACGAAGAATTGATGCCGATATTGACGCATTGGAAGAATTGACCAAACGCTGGCCAACACCACCAGAACAGCCAAGAGTTGCAGTGCCGGTGAAATTATCAGGCCGGATTCGAATCGTTGATAAAATATATACTGATGTTACCGTTACCCTTGGCGTCGAAACAACTGAACCAGGTGTGAATCCAAATGATGTCCTTGCAAAAGGATGCGGAATAGATTCGCCGAAAATTGGCGAAATAACCACCATATCCGCACCACTGAACGCTGATGGCACCTTTACCATCAGCGGTGAAGCTATCCCGGGAATTGGTTTCGTCGCAGTCACCATTCCTGGTATTGATGGCGTTCCTACCCGATTTCTGGCTCGCGATATTTGTGTCGATGGTTCTCCGCTGGCAGATATTGACCTGGAATTTTCTGAGTGGCAAAGCGCCAAAGCAGAAAAAATATCGGACAACCTGCCGGAAGTTATCGAATTAAGTGGACGAAAATGGCACAAACAGGCAGTGGAAACATTAACCAATCCATTCTGGCATAATTTCCCGCAACAGGATTTGCGTCTTGACTGGCCTGCTCCTTCTGCTAACATTGATACTTTAGTATGGAATGAAGATATCGGCGCAATAGCACACCAACGAGATGCCCAGGGACGGGTATTATTCTTTACTGACTTGCCGCAAAAATCATCCCGATCATTCGGTTGGTATTTTGCCGAAGATAACACTGCAATTACTACAAAGAAAAAATCAATGCTAACTGTTGATACGCATGGAATTACCGCGGTAATCGACACCGGACTTAGCAGATTTTGCATTCCATGGGGAAGCGCAAATGATTCCGCAGCACCTATTCTGGCAGTAATGGGACCGGATAAAGTTTGGCGCGGTGAAGGCCGCTGGCAAATTCCCGGCAATCCGGTAATTTCGCGCACTACCTCGCTGCATCATGATGGCCCACTGGAAATCACCGTTGAAGTTTCTTATTTATTCCCCACCCGTGAACGGTGTTCATTCACCCTGACCGCACATGCAGGCGAGGAATACCTGCTGGTCAGCGAAAGCGGTGAAGCGATACCGGGCGCGACAATGGTGATGGGAATGGAAGACTTTCGCGGCGGACGCGGTTACCTGCACTGGACATCAGAAGGTGAAACACCACATTGGCATACATTGGTAGATGCAGATAAAGAACTGGCGCGCCTGCAGGAAAGTGTTCCCTGGTGGATTCCACCGGCGGGATTTGGCTGGTCGGCGTCTCTGGATGGACTGGAAAGCCACGACCAGGTATCGGTATTCACCCGCAACCGCGGACAATGGATAGATCACGCCTTTGCCGCCATCGCCGCCGGCCCACCACCGGGCGGTCATGAATTAGATTGGCCTTACCCAGAAATGGTAGGATCAACAATATCCATGATTACCGTAAACAGTACCACAGACGGCAAAATAGAGATGCGTTTCCCGCGTTTTGCCGGTGAACGCCACTGGGGATTGCTGGCATCAGACTTTGCCCGTGGCGATGGACCCCGCAAAGAGATTTACCAGGTACGCCACAAGACATCATTCCCGCGATTAGACGATTTGCGCAAATGGCAGCTTGACGAACCAGACCGAGGTCATCGTCCCTGCCTGTTGGCAGAACGCGATAAATTGCCAGAAATACGCGAACGGATAAAACACCCGGCAATGGCGCCATTGTGGGAGAAAATAGCCTCGCCAATGTGGGACCAGGTACGCACCGGAAAGAATACCAGTGGTTCAGAAACGCTCTTTTTCCTGGTAACCGGCGACCCGGCAACCGGGTGGCGAATAGCCCGCCAGTTATCATCCAGAATGCCAGCGCAGGTTCGCGCTTTACTTCTTTCCCGCGAGAATGGCGACGTATGGTCACCAGTAGGCGGCAGATGTTGGGCACCGCAAGCAGAAGCCTATGACGCCATCGTCAGCAGCGGAGCGTTCAGTGCTGCACAGGAACGCGAAATGCGCGCCTGCCTATTGATGGCTGGTGAAATGTTCCTCAGCCCGGACATGATGAACTGGCGTTACGGCGGAAGAAACGCCAACTTTGAAGCTGACCGCGTTGACGCCGTCGGCACCATCGGTTTATGTTTCCCGGATAACCCGACTGCCGAAGAAATGGTCAGCCATTCCGTCAATCAGCTTGGTGCGGCAATCGGAATATATTGTACTCCTGGCAGCGGAAAATGGTACGAAAATCCCGCCTGTTATTACCTGCAATCGCTGCGCTGCCGTATGCTGCTGGCAAGCCACCTGGCAGAACGCGGCCGCCTTGACCTGAAATCTATCCCGCGAGTGACAGATTTTGTCGGTTGGTTGATGAACGTCATTACCCCGCGATTGCCGGCATCTTATGACATTATGCGTGATGGCTGCAGTTATGAACAATATAATGAAGAAAGACACGTCCGTCGTCTGATACCGATGGGTGACCACGCCCATCTGGGGCCATGGATACCAGAAATTGCGGCTATTACCGGACGTTGGCTGCGCGACAAAGAACCAGAACTTGCTAATGCCCTGTTATGGGCATGGCAGGAAGGCGGGATGGATGGCGCCTATCACGGCAGCATCCCCACCTTAATAGCGCAACTGACTCCCGAAGACATTGCCCCGGCAGCAGAACCTGCCATGCCAAGCCGTCGCTTAGAAGGTTTTGGCGGTGTATTCCGCGGAAAACTTGGTCAACCTGACGAATTTATGTTGATGGCAAAACTCGGACCAGGCGGTTATCGATACCACCGCACCGAAGGATCATTTGTCCTGGTGGCAGACGGCAAACCGCTGATATACGATGGCGGCGAGGCTGGCGACACCTGGCGTCACAGCACCATCAGCTATCACACATCACGCATGCCGCCGGCACCGGGACGCATCGAAAAATTTGCCACCTTGCCAACGGCTGATTACCAGCAGGGAGCATTCCCTATTGTCCTGAAACCCAGCGACCCGATATTTCTGAGCGATATATGCGAACATCAACTGGTCGAAGAAGCATATCGACGCGCAAGGATTCAAAAACCGGCAGCGGCACGCGCCTGGCTGTGGGTGAAAGATGATTATGTTATAATGTGGGACCGGCTGGATATTGAAGATGATATTATTCATCAGTGGCATCTGCAGGTGATGGCGCACGACGAATCCGGCGACTTAAAAAATGGCCTGCTTTTCCGTGGCAGATTCGGCACCGACCTGCAGTTATTGCTGCCCGCCGGCGGCGACCGGCCGTGGCGAGTGGAACACCTGCCCATGCACGAATATTATCGCAAACCCGCCGACACCGTCGCCCAACGCCACCTGTCAGTAGATTGCCAGGGTGCCACCGACTGGCTGGCGGTAATGCGCCCATTGCCGCCGGGAGCAGCACAGCTAACCGCTACCCCGCTGACCGCCCTTAACCGTACCGTCGGCGCACACATTACTGGCGACAATATCGATGACCGCGTAGTAATGGGACGCATCCCGGTAGCAGTGAACGACGAAACATGGTCATTCGCCGGATGTGCCGGTGCAGCCATCAACCGCGGCAAGACCACCCGTCTGATTCTTCTCGGACCCGGCAAAATCCAGGTTGGCAATACCACACTGGAAAGCGACGGCCCGGCAGCAGAACTGCAAATAGATGCAGGCGAACCGACATTGCATGTTGATGGCGATGGTATTGTAGTGGCTGTTGTTGATGGGAAGGTAGTGAGTTAAGTATATTTGTCTGAACCATGATTAACTTCAACTTCAATTAATACCTAATCAATATTGAAGTAAAACAAGATATTTGTAAATCAATGTAATTGTCATGTATTCACCGCAAAGGAACACAAAGAACACAAAGAGTATTCTAAAACTCTTCTTTTGTGGTCTTTGTGTTCTTTTGTGGTGAATAATAATGGATTGTGAGAAAACTCAAATTAAATCTTATAACTTGCAACCCCCTTTACCATTTGATAAGATATGACAGAGGATTATTCTTTTATGACCAAGTTTCTTCGCTATAATATAACCCCCGATGAATGGCAGGTTGTTTCTGCTGATACTGTTTTTACATTGCCTGCCGGTGTGGTACTTTCCTTTGATATTGCCAGTGGCGGACATTGGTACGGGCATGGTTTTGCCAATCGCCAACCTTACCCGCTGGAACGCGAAGATATTAATTTTCCCAAGTTCGCCGTCAACAATATACAGGCTCCGGTATGGATTGCATCGGTTGGCGTCGCGATATTGATTGAAACTAACCAGGCGTTGTCGGTTCATCTCGACCCTATCGCCAACCTATTGAGTATATCCTGCACGGCGGATGATGTTACTGTGCGATTGTTCGCTGACAAAGACGCTCCTTCTGCTGCCCGGCGCTGCCTGAAGCATCTCGGTTGGCCTGCGCCAACCCCGGCGAATAATCTATTGGGGGACAGCATCTTCTGTACATGGACGCAATACCCGCGCTGTATAACGCAGGATAAAATTATTGATATGGCTAAACAGATTCGCGACCATGGATACCCATCTTCGGTGCTTACCATCGACGACCGCTGGGAAAGCGGGTTTGGCGAATTGCAATTCAGCAGCGATTTTCCCAACCCCGCCGGTATGATCGCCGAACTTCACCAACTCGGTTTTCAGGTTTTATTATGGGTGACTCCATTCGTTAATATCGGCACTGCCAATTATGACATGCTGGGTGAAAAAGGATGGCTGGTGCCGCGCAAAGACGGCAACGGTCCGGCAACCTTCACCTGGTGGGGGGGTAACGCAGGTTTAATCGACCTGACTAACCCGGATGGCCATGCCTGGTTCAAAGCGCAATTGCTGCGGTTGCGCGATGATGTAGGCATTGACGGATTCAAGATTGATGGCGGCGACGCCAAGTACCAGCCAAACCCGGCAGAATCGGCTTGGTACGATTGCCCGGGTCCTTCCGGCTATTCCGATATTTTACTCAGCCTGTTTGAAGAAATAGCTCCCGGAATGTGCGAAACACGCACCGCCTGGGTGTCGCAACGCCGCAATATATTATGGCGCGAAGGTGGCAAAGATTCACACTGGGGCATAGAGAATGGCCTGTCAGCACTGGTGACGCTGGGATTAAACCTGTCAGTGATGGGTTATGATATGCTGATGCCGGATATGGTGCCGGGCAGAGTACAGACAATGATAAGCAATATGCCGCTTCCGACTGACGAATTCTTTGTTCGTTGGACCGAGGCATCCGCTTTCTTCCCGTTGCTGCAATTCAGCTATTTCCCCTGGAACTATCAAGGTGCCGCCGCAGAATCCGCTCTTGAGTATGCGAAAATCCATAAAGCACTGGAAAGCTATCTGCAATCAATCACGGCTAACAGAACAGAGCCAATTATGCGTCCAATGTGGTGGACAGCACCGGAACGTCTCGAATGCCTTTCCTGCGGCGACCAGTGGCTGTTAGGCCCGGATTTGTTGGTGGCACCGGTACTTGCGCCGCATCAGCTAATTCGCGATATCATCCTGCCCGGCGGAACTTGGATAGATGTGTGGACAGGAAAAGAATACAACGAATCAATCATTATCAGCCATTCTGCGCCATGTCCCGGCATCCCACTGTTTGTTCGTGCCGACAATAAAGAATTATTGGAATCATTACAAGCGGCGGTAAAAGCTATGCCGTATGGTAAAGTAAAACCAGGCATTACCACCACAACCTGGGAAAGCGGGTTGGATCGAGATATTAAGGTTACAGGGTAGAATAATTAAAAATTGAAAATTACGAATTAAAAATTATTTTGATTGTGAGGTTTGCAGTATTTACATGGTTAGTAAGTATTGGTTCTGATGGAGATAGACATGAGTGAATTATTTTTAACTGCTGAAGAATGTAAAAATGCATCCAGTATTCAGCAACATATTGATCTTTTGGCAAAATCCGGTGGCGGTGTGTTGAATCTACCTGCGGGTAATTTCACCCTTGACCGCGGCTTGCGATTGTATGATGTCATCACAATAAATGGTAAAGGAAAAAACACCATACTGCGCAAAGCACCGGGGAAAGTCTATCCGCTTGCTGGATACCATAATTACGGAATGCGCGATTTGCCGCTTGTTTCAACAGATGGATTGGAAACGGGAATGACGGTATGGATTACTGACGACCGTACCGGCGGTTTTCACGAGACCATCGCCACTATCACCTGGGTAAAGGACAGATGGGTTGGTATCGACCAGGGGATTCGGAATGATTTAACCGCAAATGCATCGCCGCGGGTTATCACCCAATACCCTCTGATATGGGCAGACTCCGCTAAAAATATTAAGATATCTAATCTCACCATTGAAGGGAACAAGACAGGCGACCCGTATGAACTCGGTTCATGCCGTGGCGGTGCGATATACTTCATAAATTCTGCCAATGCAGAAGTTAATCACGTAAAAGTAAATGATTTTGCCGGCGAAGGCATCAGTTTTCAAATGTGCCAATCGGTACGAATATTAAACAGCAGTTTTACCGGCAATCGCGGCAATGGCCTGCATCCAGGCGCAGGCAGCACCGATGTTTTATTTGACAACTGCGTTGCTGATAACAATGAACGGTATGGATTTTTCTTTTGTGTCCGCGCCAATCACATCACCGTGCGCAACTCTAAATTCCGCGGAAATCAAATGGGAATGTCGTTGGGAGCAAGGGATTGCTATAACCTGATAGAAGATTGCATCATTGAAAATAATCGCGACGGCGGTATCGGAACCCGGCCTGACCCGATACCGATTGAAGTTCATTCCTGTATTATTCGGCGTTGTATTATTGCCAATAACGGAAACTCGCCACAAATAGATTTGCAGGGGCCGATTCATGATATATCGATAGAGGATTGTGAAATAACCGGAACCGGAGCGGAAATTCATGTTGATATAGAAGCTAACAACATCTATTTAAACAATAATACCCATAATGGCCATTCGCCAAAAATTATTGCAGAAATGCAATCTCTTGTCTCTGATAAACCGCTATTTTCATGCGGGTGCGAGTCAACAATTGCCGATGATTTGCGGCATTTATTGTAATATCTGTGGTCACTTCGACAGTCTCAGTGACCGAAATTAAGGACAAAAAAATGAATAAATACACCCTTAATATTGATGGTTATTTCGAGTGCGACGGCGCACGATTTATTCCGGTTGGCGCAAACTGGTGGCCAGCTTCCTGCGGTGTTGAACTGTGGCAGCAATGGCCGGAAGATGAAATAAAACATGACCTTGATGTCATGGTAAAGCTGGGTTTAAACAGCCTGCGTTTCTTTCTGCGCTGGCAGGATTTCGAACCGGAAGCCGGTGTATACAACCATCTAAACTTCGAGAGATTGGATATGCTGCTTGGCTGGTTTGCCGAACACAATCTTGCTGCCCATCCTTCTCTTTTCGTCGGATTCATGAGCGGAGGCGTATTCTGGCCGCAGTGGAAGGAGGGTCGCAATCTATTTTCTGACCCATATATGTGCGAACGCTCAACCGCATTTGCTAAAGAAGCGACCAAAGTAATTGCGCGTCACAAAAATTGTGTGTTGGCAATAGATCAGGGTAACGAATTATGCTGCCTGGAAGATAGCAGGCAGGCACCGCCGTCAGCAGTTCAAAACTGGTGCAGCGATATCAACCTGGCTATTCGCACAGAATGGCAAAATGCGATAATTATCAGTGGCAACGAACAAAACCAGATACAAAGCGATACCGGATGGCGGTTAGATAATCAGCAGGATTGCGACTTGTTGAGCATGCACGCCTACCCGGTGCCAGGCTGGCATTCGGTAGCATTTGATGGCATGACCGACCTGTTCTGCCAATCTCTGCTGCCGTTTTATACCAGGGTTGCCCGGGAGTTTGCCCCGGTGATGGTGCAGGAATTCGGCACTATTGTGACATTTGGTAAAAAACAGCAGGATTCCTACCTGAAAACCATCTTGCCGGAATGTTGGAAATCTGGATCCAACGGCTTTCTATGGTGGTGCCTGCGCGATATCACCGGCGATATACATCCCTATTCCGCCCATGGATTTGAGACAACCCTTGGTTTAATTGATGCCAATGACAACGTAAAACCAGGTTTGGAATATTATATCAAGTTCTGTAAATCGCTGAATGAATTGCCAGCACCAATTGAGTCCAAAAATGCCATCGGTCTGTATTGGCCAAAGTTCTGGTGGAACCGCGACGTACCAGAAAACGCGGGGAATAATCCATCTACTAATACCAGCCATCTGCTGATAGCCAATCATTTACTGCGCACCGGTGGTCATGATGTCCAAATTGTTCGCGGTGATTTACCGTTGACCGGCGATGTGAAAGTGCTGATTATCACCAGTATCAACCTGCGGGTAGAAGAAGCGGAAGCATTATCCGAATGGGTACTAAACGGTGGAAAATTAATCTGGCATGGTGTCGATAATGAGACATGGGGAACAGCATATAAAAATCTTATAGGTGCAGTACCGGTCGATTACCGCGCTATTGCCGGACCAAGAATTGGTGAAATCGGTGGTAAAAACTGGAGTTTCAATAGTTTTCCTCGCGGCAAACGCTGTGAAATAGAAACTCGCGGTGCAGATGTATTGATAGCAGACCAGGATGGCAACCCGCTGGCAACCCGCTATCACCTTGGCAAGGGAACCGTAATAGCAGTATATCCCACCGTCGAAGATATGCCGGTTAGTGTTTCGGATAACCCGGCAAAACGCGATGAATGGGCGGCATGGTATGAAGCAATGCTGGTGGAAGTCGAGAAGTAATAAGTTCTGTTCTCGTCAAAACCAATTAGTTAAACCATAATTTCAATTAATATATAGCCAGTTACAGAAATTTACTGCGGCGAAATAAGAAGCTAAATTTATCAACGCGGAGATTTTGGTCTCCGCGTCGGTATCTATGCTAACTATATGAAATCTATGTTAATTTTTCTTCATGTATAAAGTGAGCAACGCTAATATCTTTTCGCTTCCAGGTACTTTATTTTTAACATTTTCATTGGCATAATCAATTGGTAACTTACCATCTATATCTTTAACATCAATGCTAATCCCTTTATCCAACAACATTTTAACTAATTCAATATCACCTGATATAATCGCAAAATTAATTACCGATTTATTATATATGGCATCTGCTTCTTTGTTAATCTTCTTCTCCACCAACATTTTTATACGATTTTGCACTGTCATTGGCATCTTTTTTTCATCAATTAATCCGTGTTTAAACTTTTCATCTTCTAAATATCTATAAACAAAAGTGAAATGATCCACTAATTCTTTATTCGTTTCATTTTCCTTTATTGCATTATCTAACCATCTGCTTAAACTTTTTAAAAAAGAATTGTAAGCAGGAGATTGATTCCAATGTATTAATTTTGCTTTATCTGGATATTGCTCAGATATATACCTACATACTGCAAAATCTAATCCCATTTTTTTAATTTCATTATCATTTGACAATGAAATTAAATTACTTGCTGCTTTTGCATATTCATCCACTATATCACTATAGCTAACGTTATATTTAGTATAAGAAAGGTTTGTATCTAATACAAATTCTAAATGTTCCCTTATTTTTATATTTCTATCCTTATAATCTGATTTAAAAAGTGAATCAACTATATCATTATGAAATTTCAATATTTTAAGTGTATCTTCTCCTTCAATTTTTGATAATAAATTTTCTTCATTAATGACATTCTCAATAGGGATATGAGTGTAACATAACTGATCCCTATCAATCATTAATTGCAATTCATAATTATTTGAATATTTATACTTATCTATCATTGATTGGTACAATTTAATGTTAGTGACATTATCTCTATCTTTACGATTTGTTCTTGTCACCCACTTTTCTCTATTAATAATATTGTTGAGCATCGTTAATTCATTTTCAAAGTCTAATTCAAGTTCCTTTATAATATTATCTATTATTTTCTGTTTCATCACCTTAACTTCATCAACAGTATTTATATTTTCAATATCTTTTAAGATAACATCTCTTTTGGCTTGGTCTGCCCATGAAAAAGTTGATGTTAATAATAACAATATCAATAAAAATTTTATCATGATATATTTCTCCGTTATTAATTTAATTACGTACTTTTTTGCACTGTAATTTGGGGTCTGTAATTTGGGGTCAGACTACAAAAAACATCTTACCACTCAAATTATCGATATTTTTATTATTCATCATACACCCATGATACAAATAATCTTTATGTCCGGCAAGCAATTGAGTAATCAATGTTTCGCCGCTCTGCAGCTTTTATCAGGTTTTTATACATTTGCTATTAATATGTCGCCCCTCTGGGGCTGTGGTATTTATAAAGATTTAATCATTGTTGTGGAAGTCTATTGAGAATGGAGAGTAACTGGCATTTTCATTCACCGCATAGAAACGCAAACCACGCCGATTAACCCGGTTGCTATTCCAACTATATGCAGGCGGGTGCAGGACTCGCGCAGTACCACGATGCTATATATCGCAAAGCCGGAGATGCAGGTGCCTACTGCTATGGGAAAACCTACGGATGCCATGCCGGATTTTGCCAGGTTATCAAGACCGTGAAACAGGCAAAACGAACTGGTAATGCCAACGATACTGGTGAATGCCGCTAACATGAATATATGTTTTGTCGGCAATACCGGACGTTTTCCCCAAATACTGAAATATACCATGCCATTTCCCAATGCGACAATTGGAATTCGTATATGAGCAGTATCTGCAAATGCCGCTAAATGCGACGGGATGGTCATCATCGTCTGCTGTATGCCATATATAAAAAGTGTTATGATTGCCAGCAGAAACCAGGATGGCGATTTAACAGGTTCATCTGCCGGGGTATCGGTACTATGGCTGCGGGCAAACCCGAATGCAGCCAAACTGATGAGCAGCGATGATATTCCGATGATATGCAACATCGTAAGTTTTTCATTAAAGAAGACTATGCCAGCTAAAAACGGAATCACCAATGCCGACTGGCTGACTGACCAGATAACGCTTTGATGCCCGGTACGCATGGCACGCTGTACCGTGAGCATCCCCAGCGCATTAAGCGAACCGGCAGCCAGCAATATCCCAATCAAAGCCCAGGTATGCGGCGGTATACCACCGGATAATTAGGGAATATGATGAATGTGACTGTCAGTGTCATAAGAACTTGTGCGCATTGAAGTACGACTATGCTGACATTATTCCGTGCAGTATAACTCATAAATCCGCCAACAAAAGCCCAAATAAGTCCGGTCCCTATCAGCAATAAAACACCAAGTAACATTCAACAACCTTTTATTTTTTTGACATGATTAACATGATTGACATGATTTTTTTGGATTCGCCATTTAATAACGTTTCTCTATACTTGATTATTAATTCGTTATTGTCAGGATTATAACCTGCAATGAGATATTCTATTATTTGATAAACTATATAATTTACATAGATAGACAGGATAAACAGGATAAACTTAATCATGCTAATCATGTTAATCATGTCTAAAATGTAAAATGGGCAAGATATTTCACTATCTTGCCCATCCTGCCTATCCATGTTAATTTTTAAAACTAATTATTTTGTGAAACCCCAGCGGATATCGTTTGACGGGGTTGATGACCATGTTGGCAGCAGAGTCAATGAATTCATCCGGGTTCTGCTGCGGCCGGTGCCGAAGTATATGCCGGAGCCTGGCAGCGCGAAGGTCATTTTGAATGATTTGCCAGCCTGCGGTGCCAATTGCGGCATATCTGTCAGCGGAACGGCTATTTGATAAATTGTATCAATACCATCGCGCTTGATTGCCACCTTTGCGCCTGCCGGTACGCCATTGTAGCCTTGCGGCATACATCGCGGCAGGAAGTTGAAGAAACCCAGGGTTGGTGCTGCGCTGCGCCAGATTTCATCTTTTCCGTCGGTGGTTTTCCATATATCGTATTCATAGTCGGTATCGGCCTGAACAATCATTTTATCCGGCACGTTAGTTTCCGGCAGCAGCAATTTCTTGCGTTCGCCAAGACCACCGATGGCAAGCTGCAGGCAATGGCCGGAACCAGGCAAACTCTGGAAAATGTCGCCAATATAGGTTTGCGCCATATCATCTTTGCCAAACAGCA
Source organism: uncultured bacterium (assembly GCA_964638715.1). GTDB lineage: Bacteria > Armatimonadota > Hebobacteria > CAIYQO01 > CAIYQO01 > JBAXQQ01. The sequence continues at coordinate 24,784 of CAZWZF010000041.1, forward strand.
GGTTTTCATTGCGGTTTGCCAATGTTGCTTTTGGTGCCCAATCTTTATTGCGGTCGCGAACCATTATGTAGACGTTTTTGTCATCCCACATGAAGCGGAACTCGGCCAGACCCTTCGTGACATCCTTTTCCTGTTCCCATGGACGCCAGGCGCGTTCGGACATATCGCGTTTCAAATCTGAACCGTGAGTAATTACCGGAGTTGCCTTTTCCCAACCGGTTGTTGTGCCGTCAAGAGTAGGGGTGCCATAAGTTATTGAGTTAACTTCCAACACCTCGCGAAGATCAGCCTTGCCGTCGACACCGCTAAAGCTAAAGGCAAATTCATAAGCATTTGCAGGGTTAACAGTTGCTGTCTTAATCGGGAAATGCAACGATACTGTTTCGCCTGGATTCAATGTAACCGGCATGGAAACTTTATCCAGTGTTATTGATGCTGGTGCAGTAATATTGACAGTACCGGTTATTTTGCGATTCAAAACGTTATGCACATCAATATCTACACTCTTCGTCTCGGTTACTGGAGCAATGAAATCATCGGCAAATATTTCCACCGGTTTCACCTTTTCCATGCGGGCAGAATTAACCGCGGTGAAAACCTGTTCCGGTGTTAATGTTGGAGCTTTCAGATAAACAGATGTGAATGAACATGGCAATTCATATACGCCTTTATCAGACGGATAAAGATTGCCAAAAATATCATAAGCTTTTATCTTACCACCCTGGCTATTTAGTTTAATGTTGCCATCAGCTTTAATCTGATCATACATGGTGATGGCATCAGCATTAATCATAGAGCGATCGCCAGCTAAGATATAGCACGCGTCACTGCCTTTTCCCCACTGGTATAGCCATGGTAGGTGGTCGGTGAATGCGATTTTCTCAAATTCAAGACCAGCGGTGAAATAAAGGAAGATATTCGCGGCAACCGCGGTTGGCCGGCACATTAATTCGCCATTTTTCCATAACAATTGGTCCGGGTGGTTAGGTGCGACTTTCTTCTGTCCGGCAGCCAGGAAATGGGTGCTGGTAGCCACTAATCTATCTGGACTGCTGCCCATCCAGGTTTCGGTTTCAATTGAGTAGATGCCCAGTTTTTTCGCCTGGCGCGGTCCCCAACATGCGTAAGGCTGCACATAATGGTCAGTCAACACATCAAATTTATAATTCTTTTGCCAATCTTTAACAGTGAAAAACTTGTCTTCGGTATTCATGATACTGGAAGAACCGCCGACATTGATGAACGAACTGGCTTTATGGGCACGGTCATAAATAATTTTGTAAAGGGTGCGATAGCGGGCAGAGTCGGATTTCCAACCGGAGATGCCGCCGCCTTCCCAAGGTTCATTGTAATAATCGATAATTTGCAATGGGCCATTGCCATCCTTGCCGCAATAACGACGAACGGCTTCCTCAACGAACAGACCCCAGGTATCGTCATACATTGGCTGGTGAATCATGTTATATGAATTCAGATTATTTTTCGTCACCGCATCTCCCGGTCCGCCATACATATTGCTCATAATCCACAAGTGATTTTTCTTATAATATTCCATCTGCGCGTCTGTATTTGTCCAATCAAACGGTCCGTCCGGTCCGCCGTTATGGTTGCGTGTCGCAACACCGTTCCAATTGGGGAAGCCATCGGTGCGAACCCATTTGTATCCCAATCGCGCCACGGTATCCAATTGCTGTGGTCCCCACATATACCAGATATTCTGGCAATATAGCAGCGGAGAACCTTTGCCATCGCCAGCGGCTTTGTTTGGCGGGTATACCCGCGCAAAACTTCCCACACCCTGGCGACCACCGGTTGGGTAATCAATAATTACAGCATAAAGCCCAAAAGTGGTAAATGCTTTCGCGTTTGATGACCATTTAATAATGCCGGTCTTGCCGGGTTCAATTTTCGCAATTGGCAATGGAAAACGAACAGGTGCTGCTAAAGGCACGGTACGCATCTTTAACCCGCCAATCATCGGGTCGCCACGAGTGCCGTCAAAACCTTCAAACTTGGCACCGACCAGTACAACTTCAACAGTCGGTGTTTCTATAATAGCTTCTTTTCCGGTATTTTTAACCGTCATTTCCATACTCATCGCATCGCCGGGATAAAGTATGCCAGCAACCGGAGTAATCTTTGAAACTTCCGCAGACCAGCCTTTGCTCCCGCCAATATCAAGTTTTAACGGTTCAAGCTGTTCCGGATACGTGTAAAGCTGGGCGTTGCCGATAGCCATTAAAAAGATAAAACCGGCTAAAAGCAAATGAAATCGATGCAGACGCATATATGCACTCCTCAATAATTAACTCATCATATTCGATGATGATTATAACATTGATTATAAAACAATTGTGTCATGTTGTGCAAGCAAAATAACAAGAATGTGGTTTAGATTTTGAAGATTATTTAGAAGAAAAATATCAGGGTCACAACCATATCAGCTATGACCCCAATTAACTATTAACTATTCAGCCAGTTTCGCTGTTCCCCACAAATTAGGGGTTGCCATTATTTCACCCGGCACATCATTTACCAGTCCGGTTGCTTTGTTTGACCAGTATACGCGGGCAGCGCGGTTAGTGCCGGTTGGGTCGGAATATATTACGCCCATGTCCAGCTTGTATGATTTGCCGGCTTCCGGGGCAAAGCCTAATGTTTGCAGCGGGATGGCTGCCTCTACGATGTAGGCATTGTTGCGGCGGGTTATATTTATTTCCGCGTCTTTTACCTGTTCAACCCAGTCAAGATTTATTTTTCGCCATGGGCTGGAGAAGGTTTGAACGCGTTTTTCGCCGGTGGTTTTCCAACGATATAAGACTGCTGTTGGCTTGTTGTCTAACACTGATATCAACAAGCGCAGGTCGCCAATACCGGGGTCATTGCGTTTTGCATTAACAGATGCATCAGTTCCCAATTGCAGGTCAACCGAATCGCCGGTAATGAATAATTGGCTGACATCCTGCCCGCCGTTGACCATCGGGTTGGCATCGCCGGTAATGTCATAAGCCAGATAAAGGCGTTTGCCGTCAGTTGCCACTGCTCCGCGTGCCTTATATTGACCACTGCTCCATTCAATGAAGTTATCTTTGGGATATTCATCTAATTTTCCGTCAATTTTTGGCGCGACAGCAAGTTTTGAAATAGTAAGGATATTATCTTTCCCTGCATTCGCTGCACGTTGTACCTGTATCTTTTCGGATGCGGCATAATCTTTTGGAGTATAGGTAAATTTCTTCACCGGCAACTGTTTAATGTTATTCAAACCATTCAATTTAATAAGGTTGTACGAAGTGCCGCCGGCAACAAGGTAATATTCATTGGTCTTTTCTGATTTAAAGAAATAACCGCCGAACCACTCGCCGCCCATGGTGACGCCACCCATTGGTGAACCTTGTTTTGCTGATGAAGGCCATGCGTCTGAACCGATACGGCAATCTTGGAACAACGTGGCAACCAGCAAGCCATCAGTAGTGAATATCGGCATGCGTCCCATGTTGGTATTAATGGCGAATATCTTGCCTAAAGGAGTGCCGGTATTCGCAACGCCGATACAGCTTAATAAACCGACTATCACTGAATCATTTTCTGGAATCGGGGCATTATGCGAACCATGTACTCCCCACCAGTTATCGTTGAATGTCCAGACAATTTCTCCACCAGGCTTAACGGCAAGAATGGGATTGTGTCCCAAAATTGCCATGCCTTTATCAGCCAATAACAATGTGGCGGCGCTTCCACCAGATTTTGGATTTTTCCTATCAAGATAAGTTATTGCCTTAGTATAATCCCAGGTTGGCACACCGCCGGCAGTCCATGATTTAAACGGTATAAGTTGCGAGAAATCATTACCATAGCCGCCGCCATCGGTAACTATATTATACTTCTCATCCATCCAGTAACCACCCCAACCGCCAATGTTGATAGTTTTTTCATTGCCGCCGCATGGCCAGTAAGTTACTTCTTCAGCCTGCACCTTGCCGTCATCATTCAGGTCAGACCAGATATAGCTAATCAAATCAGTTGCCGGCGGGGTTGCGATTGGAATATCTGATTTCCCCAAGTCCTGCTTTCGCATGGTTCCGAAATCAACAATTTTCATCAATGCGTCACCTTTTCGCAGGTATAGCTTCTGATTTTTTGCCATAAAATACTCGCGACCATTTATTTTCATCAAATCGCCAACCAGATTACCACCTATCAGACTTGCAGTCACGGTAGCTTTATTTGTTGCGTAGTCCAGTTTAAATTCGCAGCCGTTTCCGAATACCCGGGTTTTATCTGCAGAATCAACCGCTGCACCCATGCCGCCATAGGTAGTTGGACCGATATAATCATTCAACATCTGCCCATCAACTGACCACACGCTGACACGTTTTGGCCACATATCTTCTTCAGCAACCCACAGGCGGCCTTTCACATCAATAGCAATCCCATTGGGATTAAACATCCCATTCGGCTCCCACTTTCCAGGTTGCGGACGTCCACCAGCAACGCCGATTGCTCTTATAAATGCACCTGACTTATCAAATACTTTTACCTGCTGGGTACCGGTATCAGATACAAATACACGACCTTCTTTATCAATCGCCAGGAAATGCGGTCTTTGCAAACCTGTTGTAATGAATGGCACTGCCTTGCCATCGACAATTTTTACAACCGACAGGTCAGATATTACATATAAAACCCCGGCAGCATCATAAGCAAGCCCGCCGGGATATTTAACAGAAATATCAACCAGCTTTTCTGCAGTTGATTTGTCGAGAATGCGCACCACATCCAAACCTGTTAATGACACTGCTATTTTGTCGCTGCTGACAGCGATACCGGTCAGGTCTGCCTTATCATCTGCTTTTGCGACAGGCACAATCAGCATCGGATCAGGCTTGGTATTAAATGGTGCATACTTGCCAGTGGCTAATTCCAACCGGCCAATTTGCGGTGTGGTAATACCTGCCCAAGCGGCAATACCCATGCCGGCATATACATATTTATCATCAACGGCAACCGCGCGGTTATTCTGAAACTTACGTTCACCCCATATCTTGCGGCCATTCAGGTCGGTTCCGATAATTGCCCATCCAGCTTCAGACCCTTCGGCAACCAGCACCATGGTATCTTTTCCGGCAGCAACCGCAACCGGTGTGGTATGGTCGCTCATCCATGCGCCTTTTCCATCCGCGGTGTCCCAGGGTGGAACACCGGCAGTGCCGTAACTCGCTTCATAAGTCGGGTCGATTCCCTGGTGATAAAGCCCGCGCCAACTGTATTTGCCCGGCGGTACCAATTTGCCTTCCTCATCAGTACCATCCCAATAATCAACCTGTTTGCCTTTATTTCGCGGCGCCATACCGATGACATTTTTAACGCGAATCCCCTTCTCATTTTCAATCACAATAGTCGCAAACCCGTCAAACGGCATGGTATATTTTAATGCCACCGGACCCTGAGTTTTCTGCGAGAAATTAGAGGCATTTTCATAATCCGGTTTTGGCAATTGTAGATTACCTTTCGGTTCCAGCTTTACAGTTCCCCAATCGTTTTCTGCCGTCCAGAAGAACTCGCGACTGGATTTGCCTTCCTGTAGAAAGTCGGCATAACGATGAATAGGAAAGGTTTTTCCATCGGGAGGACCCCATAAAAACTCCATACCCATGTTAAAACTATCGCCAGGACCATAAGTTTTCGGTTCACGATATGGTTTTCCAGTAGCTTTAACAATGGCAGATTGTCCGGTCATCAGTTTTATAGGCAATGCAATTTCCTGGGTATAACTTTTACCGTCTTCACCCATCACAAATGCTTCCTGGGCACCAACTTTCAATGCATCTATAATGCCATTGAATGCGTTTACATCAGTATCTTTATCGCGGCCACCGGTGAATCGCCCATAAGCTATATTTACCACTGGATGTTTTGCGGCAGCAGAATACCAGCAGGTGACATCGCCGATAACCATATCAGTCTTCAGACGCAGTTGCAAACAGTCGCTTTTCCAACCACTGCCGATATCAAAATTAGAATCTACCATGTTATACATCGGAGTCGGGTCGCGCCATACGATGGAAAGATAAAAATTATCTTTGTCATACATGGCAGCAACCTTGGTTGAGTAAGTATTGCGCATACGATAATTGGCAAATACATCGACCTGACCGGAAAGATCCCAGTCATTCAACTTGCCATCTATCACTACTTTTCCTGCCGGCACGGCATGCAATATATGGTTGTCGGTTTGCTGTGCCATAACGATGCCGGATAGCATCATCAAAGTGATGATAAACATAATTGTTAGTAGACTACGTTTGCAAGAACGCGAAAAATTGGACATGAAATGCCTCCGAAGAAATATTTTAGATTTAACCCGTTAAACTTTAGTTAATTTAGACAATTAAAATCAATTAAAGTTACTTTAAAAAAACAGCCCCACTCTTAATTAAGAATGAGGCTGTTAATTTAAAAATTTACTAATCTATTTTATAGTTTTGTGTAACGATAAAAACTTACATTTGTTGCTGTTGCAGTAGTGTTGTTGAATGCAGCAACTACTATTAATTTACTTGTTGATGTCGTTAATGATGTATAGATTAAAGTGTTGTCAACCCAGTATGTTACCACACCGACTTTACGTTCTATGGTAAATACTGAACTGGTGGTATATGCTGGTGATGCCGGGGTGGTAACTTTAGCAATACCTGATTCATAGACTTTGGCAACCGCTGAACTTGTTGCATACATAGCATTTTTGATGTTTGTATAATTATTTGTCGCAGTAGCTGTAAAAGTATCAGTTAAACCAATCATAAAATCACCTGCCGTTGCAGAAGATTTAAACTGAACACAACCATCAGAATTTGCTGGAATAAACGCATAGCTGCCGGATCCATTATTCCATCCACCGGTTGTACACATAATGGTGCTGCCGGTACCTGATGGATATGTGGTGACAACAGCGGCAGAACTGTCTTTCCAATCTACGCCAAATAAAGAGTCTGTGGTTTGACCAACATGCCCGTCAAGATAACTGGCAACATATTTGCCGGAGTGACGTAAATAATCCATATCAGCATAGTCTGAAACTATAGAATTATTAGCATCACAGGTCAGCATTTCAGAAGTCGGGTCATCAACAGTACCTATCGCCACACCGGATTCATTAACGTTGAATCCATAACCGAGAGAAGTATTCTTGCCTTTGGTCGGGCACACTTCTACACCTGGGTCAAGTACTAATGATGACCAGAAATTTGTAGATGTTGGCAATGTTTCATCGTGGTCCTGGACATACATTGCCGCAGTTGCAGCTATTTGACGCTGGTTGCTTGTGCATGTGGTTTGACGGGCTTTTTCACGTGCTCGTGCAAACACAGGGAACAGAATCGCGGCCAAAATAGCGATAATCGCTATTACGACCAGCAATTCAATTAATGTAAAACCTTTTTTATTTGCTTTCGGTGACATTCATTTTCTCCTTCTACTTTACTTTACTTTACTTTAATTTATTTTTTTTATATTTTCACCAATTTCATATAATTTAATACCGTCTAAATATCACAGAAACATCACAGGAATATCACAGAAATATATCATTTTATAAAAAATATAATTTGTACAATAATTGCAATAAAAAAACACCCCCATTCTATAAAAGAATGAGGGTGCAATTTTACTATTAAGCTATATCAGCTTGCAAAATTATAGTTTTGTAAAGCGATAAAAACTAATATTGGTTGCTGTTGCGGCATCATTATTGGATGTTGCTACTACAGTTAATTTTGTAGTTGAAGGAACAAGTGATGTATAATAAGAGGTGCCATCAACCCAATATGTTACGTTTTTCCCGGAGCGTTGAATAGTAACAACATTTGTGCCTGAATATGTTGTAGCAGTAACATTAAGAGTAACAGCTGCACCATTTTCAAATATCTTAGGTACACCATTATTACAATAAGCTGCATATCTAATGGTAGTACGATTGTCGGTTGCTGACGGAGTAAAGGAATCAGTTAAGCCAATCATAAAGTTGCCGGTGGCTGAAGGGGTAAACTGAACACAACCATCAACATTGGCAGGAATGGTGGCAAGGCTGGTTACGCCAACTTGCCATGCTCCAGTTCCTGTAGTACCGAAAGTAAGATTGCTTCCAACTGTAGTTCCTGTAGCAGTCATCGCAGGATATGCAATGGTAACATTGGTAGTTTTTGTGCTTGCATTCCATTTAACTGCAAATGGTGAATCTGTTGTCTGAGCTACGTGGCCGTCAAGGTAACTGGCGACAAACTTTCCAGAGTGGCGTGCGCCATCGATTTTGCTGTAAGAATCAACTGTGTAACCGCTGTCAGTAGCAGCATATACAGCATCGCATGTTAACATTTCAGATGTAGGATCGTCGACACCACCAACTGATACACCAGAAAGGTTTCTGATAAAACCATAACCATTAGGTGTATTTTTACCTTTGGTCGGGCAAACTACTACTCCTGGGTCAAGAGCTAATACAGTCCAGAAAGAAGCAGCATCAGGAAGTGTCTCTTCATGGTCCTGCGCATACATCTGAACAGATGCTGCAATCTGACGCTGGTTGCTTGAACACGTGGTCTGCCTGGCTTTTTCACGAGCACGGGCAAACACAGGGAACAGAATTGCGGCGAGGATAGCAATTATGGCTATCACGACCAGCAATTCGATGAGGGTAAAACCTTTTTTTGATTTCAACATTTTAAATGTCTCCTTTTTAGGTTAGCCTATTTTTATATTTTGTTATTATTTTTGCAAGCTTCTCTTGTAACATCGACCGGTTACATGAGTTACTTATATAAGTATACCCACTTATAATAATCAAGTTGCATTTTTTAAAGAAAAATTTTTATTACAAATAGGAAAGTTTTATATAAAATCAATTTTTCTTGATTATACAATTTTCCTAAAATTGCGTCAATATAATATTATATTTTAACGCAAACAGAAAAAGTTACTACAACTAATTTTATCAATATTACAATTTTCTTCATTATTTGTCAATAGAATATTGAACTGTGCAAAAATAATCTTTAAAAATATTCTAAGGAGATAAGAAACAAATAAACTAAATATATTCAACATTCTGCATAATTTCGTGCTAATTAATACAAATATGCAAAATTATGTCAGATATTGAAAATCGCATAAATAAGGCTGTTTTTCTTTAAATATATTGATTTCTATAATTTTTAATGCTACCATCTATCAGTTGTTAAATGGGTTTAACTTATTAACAAAATCGGTTATAATTTGCATATTTTTTCGGAGGTTTATTCGTGAACAATCCAATCATCTCTATTGGCCATTATTCGGCCATCCCTTTATTAATGGGATTTCTATTCATCATTCTTATGGTTATGTCCAGCGTGGCGATAGCTACCCAAACTGATAATCATGGCCTGCATGCAGTGCCGCCGCCAAAAGGTAAAGTCACCATTGATGGCGACCTGAAGGATTGGGATTTATCCGGGCAAATTTTAATATGCTACGATGTTGATACTTTAGAAGATGTCTACAGCGCAAACGTAGCCGCAATGTATGATGCCGACAACCTTTATATATCTCTGCATTGGAAAGACCAGACCCCGATGGGCAATATCCATGACCCGCGTTACCAGGCAAACAAAGGCTGGGCAGGCGACAGTGTGCAATTGCGAGTAAAGACAGACAGAGTAAGTTGGATTACTGCCTGGCATTATGCCGCAAAAAAAGAATCCTGCATGCAAATTGACTACCCGAAAAGTTTAAACCCTGAAGGTGCTGATGGCAGCAAAATATTCCAAACCACCGAAGGTTGGAAACTGAATGAAGGTGTGGAAATGGCATTCAAGAAAGATGAAGACGGCAAAGGTTATGTTCAGGAAATGCTGATTCCCTGGGAATATATAACCTTAAAGAAAAATTATGCCGCCGGTGACAAGTTTCAAATGGGTATCGAATTATTATGGGGTGAAGTTGACTGGCCGGTACATCGTTACGCTGATAACCTGGCAGACGGTGCCACCAGCCGCGAATTCTTCTGGACTGCGGTAAATAGCTGGGGTGATGTAAAACTGGAAGCTAAAGGAAATCTGAATCTGCCGGAACCTGCATGGATGAAAACCACAACAACCGAAGTACCCATGGGACCTGTTGATATAAAATATACACTTCCCAAAGATTCGCGGGTTACTATCGCAATTGAAGATAATAATGGAAAACGCATCCGCAATTTAATCTCTGCTGCTGACAGGAAAAAAGGCGATAATATTGAAAAATGGGATGGGTTGGATGGTAATGGAAAACCTGCTCCCATTGGAAATTATAAATTCAAAGGCATTTTCCACGACGGTATCCATGTTAATTATGCCATGTCATTTGGCAATCCCGGCAACCCAACTTGGGATACATCAGATGGCAAAGGCGCATTTTACGGCGACCATACCGCTGCGCATGCTGCCGCAGCAGCAGGCAATTATGTCGCTCTCGCCTGCCCTATGGGTGAAGGCGGAAAATATCTTATTGGTCTTGATTTAACCGGTCAGCGTTTATGGGGCCTGGCAAATCGCGTCGCATTTGACGGTGGACGCGCTTCGCTGGCAACTGATGGCAAACTGTTGTGGATTTCAAATCAGGGAAAAGAGGCATCAATCTATCGCGTCGATATCGCCACTGGAAAATATGCACCGTGGAAAAGAATGGCGAAAGACGCCGTCGGCAACGAAGCACCCATGCTGGACTTGCAAGTCACCGACTTCAAAAAAGAACAGACAAATGCGACATTGCCAGTAGGCATCGGCGGTGGCGGACAAAAAGCCGAATTCAATTTGACAGCAATCGCACTTAATAAAGGCATGCTGGCTATCTGCCTTAACCTTGAAAATATTGTAAAAGTAATTGATGCTGAAACCGGCGATGTTAAAACAGAACTAAAAATTAAATCACCACTTTCCGTTACAGGTTTTGGCAATGACTGGCTGGTTTTATCAGAAGGTAAAATCCTCCGCGTAAGCGCAGATGGAAAAATTACTCCATTCTCCAAAGATATCTTCGCAGATGGATACAGCCTGACAGCAGACACGAAAAACAATGTATATCTGTCTGTTCGCGGCACCGATCAGAATGTGAAGATATTTAACCCACAAGGAAAATTGACCGGTGAAATTGGCAAATGCGGCGGACGCCCAATTCACGGCGCATTTATTGCGGAAGCAATGCGCGAACCGGGACAGATAGCAATTGACAGCCTGGGACGTTTGTGGGTAACAGAAGAAACCATGAACCCGAAACGCACCAGCCTGTGGGATGTTAAGAAGAAAAAACTGATTAAAGATTTCGTCGGTACCGGCACATATTCCGGCACCGGGTCAATCAATCCGTTTGATTCATCAATGGCTTATGCTAATAACACAGTATATAAAATTGATTTATTAAAAGGAAGTTGGAAACCTGTTTATTCGATAGGTACTACCAGCAGCAGTCAGGACGAAATTTTCCCGCCGCGAATACATGATTACGTAACCTGCAAAACCATTTTACGCGAAGGGAAAACCTATGCCACTACCGGTGGTTCTGCTCGCGGTGCAACTGAAGTAGAAGTTGTTCTTTGGGATGGCAAAAATTGGCGTTCAGTCGCTAATGTCGGCATAGTGCCGAAAGTAAACAAACCGACTGATCTGATTGGCGACTGGGAAAAGTTCAAACATCCATTCTTTGCCGGTAAAGAAGGTATGCTCTATTCATGGGTAGACCAGAATGGCGATGGCATAGTACAAAAAGAAGAATTGACATTCATTACACCGATGGCAGACGGCAAGCCTATTACTCTGCGCAGTTATTATTGGGGGCAATTGCCGGATGATGATGGTACATTAACATACCTGGTAAGCGGTGGAAACGCGCTTTTCCGTGTTCCTATCTCATCAATAAATAAAACCGGCTCACCGGTATATGATTTATCGAAATCTTATGTTGTAAAAGTTGACCAGCCAGTTCTTGAAAAAGGCAACGGCGAAGGTATGATTATCGGCGGCAAAGACGGCATGGTATACATCAACCAGGATCCGTTAATCGCTGTTGATAAAACCGGTCATGTAATTGGCGGTTATCCAAATCGCCATACCTCAGTACATGGTTCGCATACCGCAAAAGCATCCTTCCAGGGATATCTCATTGGCCCATCATCATATATGGGAGTTGCTGATTTAGGCGGTGACACCGGCGAAATATTTGACCTTAATGGTAACCTTGGTGAAAACTACCTATTCACCCATGACGGCATGTGGGTTCAATCTTTATTCAAAGATTGCCGCGGCTGGTATGAAACTCCATCAAAAGCGATTCGCGGAATGTCGATGGATGCTATCACTGCCGGCGGCGAAAGCTTTGGCGGCAACTTTATCAAAGCATCCAACGGAAAAGTATACCTGACTATTGGCGGCACTGATGCCCGGGTGTTGGAAGTAACCGGTCTTGATACCATCAAGAGATTCAACGGGGTGTTTACCTACACCACCGAACAGTTCGCTGACGCGCAGGCATTGCTCCAGCAAAAAGCTATCCAGGTAAACGAACCCAAGGTTTACCAGATTGCAAAAATTACAACACCTATTGTGATAGACGGCAAAGCGGCGAAATGGCCAGAATTGCTGGATGACAGCAAATCGTTAATTGAAATACAGGAAAGCAAACAGCAGCGATATGGCCGGGTACAGGCACGCTATGATGCCGATAACCTGTATCTAGCTTACCGTGTATTCTCACCAAAATCGCAACTGCGCAATGTAGGACAGGACTATCGCCTGTTGTTCAAGAGCGGTGACGTGGTTGACCTTATGATTGGACCAGACCCGCAAAAGGCAAAGGGAGAAGGCAATGCCCGCATCCTGATGACAACATTCAACGGCAAACTGGTTGCGGTATTGAATCAGAAATACGTTCCCGGTGCGGTTAAAAGCGAAGGTTTTGGCTTCGCCTCCCCTGCCCGTTCAATCCAATTCGACCGGGTAGTAATGACACCGGATGTAAAAATAGCTTCATCACCAATTGCCAACGGCTATTTTGTTGAGGCAGCCATCCCCTGGAAAACTATCGGGATAGTGCCGGTATCCGGCATGAAGTTAAAAGGAGACATTGGCATCCTGTTCGGCGACACCGGCGGCACCGTAACAGTATCCCGCAACTACTGGAGCAATAAAGCCACCAACCTGGTAAATGACATCCCCGGTGAAGGCGACCTGCAGCCAGAACTCTGGGGCGCATTCACCCTGGAATAAAATACCCGGGAACGCCAATCTCCTGATTAGCGCATAATAAATAATGCCTGCTGCTTTGAAAAAAGCAGCAGGCATTTTGTTTCTTAATTATATTGATTTTTAATAGATACAAGTCTGGCTATTCCGAGGAACGCCAATCTTCTGATTGGCGAGTGATTATAATGATAAATTCATAAAAATCAGCCGGACTTGCGTCCCTTTCCATACGGTGACTGAATATTAATAACTTGTTTTATAAATTCTCACTCTTATATACATCTTTAAAATCTATTTTATTTACCACTATTTTGACTCCGTTAGGAGTCAGATGTTTATAGAAAAAGTTTCAAAACTGATATTACGACCCCAGAGTGGGTCGGATATAAAAATTTGAATTTAGTAAATAAAAGAATATCCGACCCGCGCTGGGGTCGATTAGCTTCTATTAGTTTCAATTCTACAAATATCCGACCCCATCCGGGGTCGAAGTGACATTGTTAATATGTGTATAAGATTGAGATTGTTAACCTTTGACTGTAGTAAGCTTACTATTTTACTCAAATAAATAATCCTAAAATCCCCCAAATAGTGGTTCAGACAATCTACTGTCCCGCCGCCATTGCACATCTGAACCCGATGTAGCTGATTCTCAACACCGGGCCGCAGAAACCGCGGTCTACTGCGCGAAGGTATCTGGAATTGTCACTGCGCCAGGAGCCGCCGCGCAATACACGAAAAGAGCCGGCTATTGGACCGGTCGGATTTTTAATTGATCCTATTTTATAGTAGCCGTCGCTATACCAATCCGCGCACCATTCCCATGCATTGCCAGCCATATCCATTACTCCGTATGGACTGGAACCTGCCGGATAACTGCCTACCGGAGCAGTTCCTTTTTCCGCGCTATCTGAACCTAATGGATTTTTGCATTTCGATGCATCCCATATTGGCCCCCATGGATATGCGCGGGCATCTGTTCCCCGTGCTGCTTTCTCCCACTGCGCTTCGGTTGGCAGCATTACACCCGCCCAATCCGCGTATGCTTTCGCGTCATTCCATGAAACATTCACTATCGGGTGATTATCCTGCCATTTCCAGGCCGGTTCCAATGGCATTTTGTGATTCGTCGCATCGCAAAACTTGCGATATTGGGCAACCGTCACCTCTGTTTTATACATGTAAAACGCATCCAGATCGACATTTCTTTGCGGCATCTCATTGGCGAACATATCGCGATTATAGTTAGGATTAGCTTTCAACCAAGCCGCAAGCTGTTTTTCGCTGGTTCCCATCAAAAACTTTCCAGCGGGAATCAGCACCATATCTGCGCCATCTTTCGGATTTGATTTTGTTGCTGCCAGAGCATCTACAGCCCAGATAGCGCCACACCCACAGGTTAGTATCATAAACAACGCGATAAACGTTATGTTATTCATGTAATGGTTTCTCCCCTAAAATAAATCTGTAAATATATGATTCCACATTTTACCAATTATTGCAAATATGATTCAAACCACAGTTGGTTTTACCCAGCTATTTATTATTGCGCCGGTGTAGATATAATATACTTCTTATTATGGCAACATTTTGCATTATTTGCTCCCTATTTGCATTTAATGTAAGAATACCAGAGAGGTTGTTTATTAGAAAAATTATACCAAATTTTACCAATTACAGATGCTGTAATTCCTTAAGCAATTTAAGAACTTCATCTACGCGATATGGTTTAGCGAGACGGCTGGCAAAACCGTATTCTTCATAATTTGCCATTATGGCATCGGTGGCATACCCGCTGGATGCGACAGCGCGGGCGGAAGGATCAAACTCATGAATTTGTGCGATTGCTTCTTTACCGCCTACACCACCCGGGATAGTAAGATCAAATATTCCCAAATCAAACGGCTCCTTACTCCATTCTGCAACCGCTTCTGTACCGTCATTTACAGTTGTTACGGTATGACCAACAGTTTCTAATACCCGTCTTAAAACTTTACAGATAACTTTCTCGTCATCCAGCACCAAAATACGCCATGGTTTAACAGGTAATTCATTTTCCTTATCTGTTGATGTAGACTCGACATCCGATTGTGCGGGTAGTAAGATACTGAATGTGCTGCCATGCCCGGGAGTGGAATTAACGAATATTTGCCCATCATGTCCGTGAATTATTGAATATGCTGATGTCAACCCTAATCCGGTTCCTCGCTGCTTAGTTGTAAAGAACGGGTCAAATATCTTATCTTGTATTTCTATGGGTATGCCAATGCCAGAATCAATTATATCTATACGGATATATGGCCCGGAAGGCAAAGGTGATGTTCCGGATTTTATATTTACATTCGAAGCGAGGACATTTATTATCCCGCCATCAGCCATAGCCTGATCGGCATTCAGCAGCAAGTTATGAAGTACATGGTTTAACTGTCCGGCATCTGCATTGACAGTCCATAACGATTCCGGTGCATCAATTTTACATTTGTTCTTCGACCCGGTAAGGGCAAGGGCAGCCGCCTCATGAATAAGCGGCAGCATTGTTACTGTAGATCTTACCGGCGCACCGCCTTTGGCAAATGTCAGTAACTGTTGGGTCAGATTGCGGGCACGCAAAGAAGCGTCTTCAGCATCTTTCAAACATTGTACAGCATCTTCACGGTTGTTTGATTCAACCATCCATTGCGCCAAGCCAATGTTGCCGGCGATGGCAGTAAGCAGGTTATTGAAATCATGTGCGATACCACCAGCCATTACACCCAGCGAATCCAGT
Organism: uncultured bacterium; assembly: GCA_964638715.1. GTDB lineage: Bacteria > Armatimonadota > Hebobacteria > CAIYQO01 > CAIYQO01 > JBAXQQ01. Next base: position 40,801 of record CAZWZF010000041.1, read on the forward strand.
TTTGACATTCGCTGAATATCCTGCCGCATCTGTATTTCGCCAGTAACATCGCGAAATACCAGAACTGCCCCAATAATAGCTCCTGATAAATCTCGAATTGGCGTGCCATGACTTACAATCATGCGTTCTGTGCCATCCCTTGCAATTAAAATCGAATGTTCTTTATATTCCACCGTTTCGCCAAACTTTAAAATTCGTGATGAAATATCATCATAATGGTTGCGAGAATATTGATGTATAATATGAAATATCTCAGATAACAATTGATCCTTAGCTTCATCTTGCTGGTATCCGGTTATCTGTTCAGCATTCGAGTTTATAACAATTATTTTACCGTTAATATCTGTAGCAATCACTCCATCGCCAATTGATTGCAATGTTACGCGCAACCGTTCTTTTTCATCTGCCAGAGCGTTGTCGGCTAATTTTCGTTCAGAAATATCATGAAAATTTACTAATATACCGGCAATATCCGGGTCATCTATCAAATTTAAAATTGTATATTTTATCCACTTATAATTACCATCTTTGCATTGATACCTGCATTCATCTGTTATTGGTGAATCTGGTATTTGCAATACTGTACTAAAAACATTTTTTACGTGTTCCTTGTCATCCATATATACATTCGCATCCGCAAAATTGACATTACCGATCAACTCTTCAGGAGTCCAACCGAACCATTTTTCAAGGTTCGGACTGTAGTATCTGCTTATCCCATCTGCGCTTATAATACCGATTACGTCAGAAATATTTGCTATCATTGCATGTTGGTTGGCGATATTTTTTCGCAACGCCTCTTCAGCAACTTTCTGCCGATATAAATGACCGATAATGGTAGCGTATAATTCAAATAATTCAGCGTCTTGCTGGGTTATCTCGCGGTTTCTCAGCAGGTTATCAACTGATATGCAGCCTATAATATCATCGCCGTCCCATAATGCGGAAATGATTTGTGTTCCTTTGCCAACTACATTAGCATGCTGGTCGCGCAAGTCGGTATTTTCAACCATTAAACAGCGGGTTTTATTAGCCATAATTCGACCTAAATTTGATTCAGGTGAAACAAATACTTTATTATTTTTCTCATCACGCAAATTACCGTTCTCATCAATTCCATAGGAGCCAACGATAATATTATCTGCCTCCCCTTTAAACCACATTGAAATACGGTCGTATTTTAACCTTGACCTTCCCTGTTCTACCGCTAAACGACAAAACTCATCAAGGTTATGTATTCGTGATAATTTAATCTGAATTTCATGAAATATTTGCAATGCTTCTTGTTTTTTCTTCTCAAAATCATGGGCGTGAGTAACTTCCATCAGCCATTGGTTGCGAACTTCTTCGGCTAATTTGCGTTCTGTAATATCGCGGGAAACACCACGCAAATGAGTGCAAATGCCATTCTTGTTAATTATCGGGGTTAATGTTGTTTCTACCACTACAAGACCATGAGGTAAATCGTGCGATTCTTCGTATAGTATAGGCTTACCTATTGCAATTGCTTCTTTATATTTATCTAAAACATGGAAAGAAGAACTATCCGCCAATATTTCTTCTACTTTTTTACCAATAATATCTTTTTCTTTAAATCCAGTGTTTTGCAAATATGCCTGGTTTACTGACAGGCATCGAAATATATCATTTGGCTCAACTGACATTAAAAAAATCATGTCAGACGTACTGTTATATATTAAATTTGCATGGCGTTGAATGTCGGGGAGTTGATTTAATGCGTAATTATCACTTTTCAACATTTCGTTTTGTTTAATTAACTCGACCAAAGCCGCTTGCAATTCATCAATCTGAGATTGCATCTTTTTGATTAAATCTGCTGAAGATATTTCTTTTCTTTCTAATGATGACTTATTAATTGACATCTGTTCCCTTTCACCGATGTTTTACCATGTCAATAAAAATCCATATACACTAACTCCGGGGTGGTTTGATAAAATATTATACCACAGTTGTTGCAAATAGTAGTGATGCAATGCAATAATTTACAATATTTTTAAAGTTTTTTATAAGTTTGAAAATCGATTTAATACAAACAGGATTACATCTATTTTTCATTCACAATTTAGCTCACCAAATTAATCTTTCATAAGGAAGGATTCCCCATGATAATAGAGAAAAACATTATTATAGAGGTTTATTTCATGTCAATTCGATTCGGTCATTTATGTTTTTTTGTTAAAGATGTTATTGCTTCGCAAAACTTTTATATGGGTCACTTTAATATTGGATTTGATAAACAACTTGTAGATGAAAACGGCAAGCCATTTCAGGTATTTCTAAAGCTTGGAAATGATACCCTATTGGAACTCTGGGAGCAAAAAGAAAATGGCGCCATGTTTGGCCATGTCGCATTTTGGGTGGATGATATTCATGAATTTGCTGAAAATATGCGCCGGCAAGGAATACCGGTAACCGATCCTGACTTGCGACCATCCGGCAACATCATAGCGTTTTTACAGGACCTAGACGGGAATACTATTGAGCTGTTATGCGCTCCAAAAAAAGGATAATTTGTAGGGGACTGGCTTGAATACTGCGATTATAAATTAATTTTCCACACAGCATCAAAACAGTATTCGTGCCTTGTCAGAAACTGGTTTATCGCTAAGCTTCCAATTAAGGTG
>CAZWZF010000042.1:0-42842 GCA_964638715.1 uncultured bacterium
AGAAGATGTCATGGGGTAATTGTAGCACAGGAGGAGCTAACCGACTACCCCGTAATAAGAATATGCTGGTGAATCTGGTCTGTGATTGATTTATCTACCATTTCGCGCCAACCGCGTTCACAAGGTGCAGTGATATCTATATCATTTGCAGTTATTTCTAATACTGACCACCCGCCTTGTTCCGCGATAGTGGTACAGGTAATTTCACGATCATGTATATTTCTGATAAATGGTTGTCGAGTTGGCGGATTCCAGTTGCGATCCTGAAATGCCTGTGAAAATTTAAATGCTTTTAATTGATCTCTCAATATAGCTGTCATTGTGCTTCCTTATTATCTATGACTTCTTCTTTTGGAAAAAGTCCTATACTGCATATTAATTTAGGGGTGCGATTCTGGTGTTTTTCTAATGGTGCTACCAGTATTCCATCATCAAGCAGGTGCAATGTCAACTCAGTGAGTGCTATATCATTCGCACCCTCACGAAAACGCCGGTTGATAAGTTCGCGCGCTCGTTCTGTAAGCGGATGTTTGTAGATGGCTTCTATTATTGCCTCTAACTTTTTTAAGTCAGTAGGCTGGAACAGAGACCCTTGCACAGTGGCTTTTACATCTTCACGGTATGCCGATAATCTTTCATAAATACGCCGTCGGGCAGAATTCTTGGGACCGAGATTACCGCCAACTTCAAGATATTCCTTGATAACTTCCTCAACACCTTTTTGCACCAGTTCATGATGTTTAGGGTGGTGCTGTAAAGCCGGGGTGTCTGGCAAACAGGCAGCAGCGCGTAAAATACCATACAGTGATTGAGTGATGATATTGCCGTCTTTTCCTACCCGTACAAGGCTGTCATAACCATCAGATGTTTTAAAATATACCAGGACACCTTGATCTTCTTTTTCATCACGGGTAGCGAACACCTGGTCTGGCAGTTTTTTTACCGCATTTTCTACAGTAGAATCTTCTTTCAGCGCCTGGTTCCAGATAGCCTGTGCCATGCTGGGAATATCTACATCTTCCGCATCAGCACCATCATCATCAAGCGAACCTGATTTTTCTGCATAGATATCACCCATTCGCTCGTGTTCTTTCTCATCTTCAAAAAAATGTTCGTCAGTACCGATAACTTCCAGATTTTCTTTCAACCTATGCAAAAGGCGTTTACGCAGTTTTATCAGATTTTCAACACCTTCTGCAGGCAGGCAGGAATAAACTCGTACTTCGGCATTCTCCTGTCCAATGCGGTCAACACGTCCAGCACGTTGGATAAGCCGGATAATAGCCCATGGCAAGTCGAAATTAACCACGACATTAGCATCCTGACAATTTTGCCCTTCAGACAGCACTTCGGTGGCAATTAAAACTCGAATGGAGTGTTCTCCTTTAGCCATTGTATACTGGTTACTGTTTGGAGAGAATCGGCGCACTAAATCAGTTGTGTTGCTGGTGTCAGCAGTAACAGCCTCAACTTCATCTTTCATTTTCAATTTTAATTGCTTAGCAAGATATCTGGCGGTATCGGCAAATTGAGTAAATACCAGAACTTTGCTATTAGCTTCATCTTTCGTAAGTACCTGATATAATTTATCCAATTTTTTATCAACATCCGCATCCCAATCGCCAGCATTGCAGACAATTTTTATAAGTTCTTTGGCATCAGTCATTAAATCTTTACTCAAATCCTTAGTAAAGTAATGCGATGAAATCCACCTAAATTTCTTGCTTCCGCGACTGCGAATAGATGTGTAATAATCATAAATTTCTTTTGCTTTCTTCTGCAATTCGGTAATGGACATTGCTACCGGGTCAACTATATCTTCTGTAATTTCTTCCTGTTCTACAGTAACGTCAAATTGTGCTGTTTGCTTTTCTGAATCGACATCAATATCAGAAATAGCAGTATCAAGCATGCTGACATCTTGGGCACCAATAGGCAAGTCATACCCGTTTTCAATAGCATAAGTATATACCAGATTGCGTAAAGCATGACGTTCCAATGACAACAGGAAACAATAGCCGGAACTTTCCAAACGTTTAAACAGGTTAGTACGACAATACCCAATTAAACGTTGTCCCGCCTGTGATAAATTTTCTAACTGTTCCCGGTCATCTTTTGATGTGGCAGACAATTGTTTCCCATCAACATAACCCCCTAATCCATAACGTGGCAGTTTTAACTGGCCAATAGTATCAACCACATGCGAGTTGAATAATTTGCTATACGGGTCACCTGGTGTAATAGGAAATTTAACTGTTAATGGTGTTCGCTTAGGGAAATAACTGCGTAATCCAGTTGATGGTATGGTTATGTAATCACGATTGAGCGTGTCATCATGTTCTGTGTAATTTTTAATTATGTAACCACGGGTACGTCGCACCATGAATATTTTCAATAAATCCCGCCAATCATCCGGGCTGTAAGAATGTTCAAATGCAACAAGTGACCTTGGTGAAACCTGATAACGGGCAAAAAATTGATCTTCAGTCATTGAGCGGAATAATGCTTCTGGTCGTATGCCAAGGTCAGCTTTTTCATCGAGTACCAACCGCAATTGATTGCTTAAATCTATGTAATGTTTATTATAAGGTGTTGCAGAAAGCAAAAGAACTTTAGCATCCTGGTCGACAATATAATCATGTAGTTCAGTCCATGCTAAATTTTCACGATTACGCAGGTTATGGCTCTCATCGAGAATGATTAGTCTGGTACGTCCCTGTAATGTTGCAAGTCGTTTTGTTTGACTGTAAGGAATAACTTCACCTGTAATTTCATATAGTCTGATATAATCATCCCACATTTTTTTCAACTTTGGCGGACAGCATATTATAACTCGACCACCTTCGTCGATCTGATACATTTTCGCAACAGCGGTAGCTGTAAGAGTTTTACCCATACCCACAACATCACCTACCAATGCAACTCGATTTGCGTTAGGATTTGTCATATCATTGCGAAGCATGTGACGCAAACGCAAGATTGCATCTGTTTGAAATGGCAATACAATATCTTTAAAGAGTGGGGGTATTTTATACTCTCGTGGTGCTTCTAATGCTTCAAAAGCAAGGTGATATGCAATTTTTAGATAAACTAAATACGGACTGACTGGTTCTTCACGAACCCAACTTTCTTCGATTATTTGAACTAATAATTCGCTAATATCCCGGGCATATTGATTATTCCATCGATCTTCAAACCAATCTTTTAATTTTTTAGTTGTATCCACATCAGTAACATCAACATTAAGTTCACCTTGTTCTGACAACCCTGGACCAGTAAGATTGCTGCTGCCAACAAAAGCCTTAATAGGTGCTGCAGGATGGTCGTTATAGGTTAGATAGAGTTTTGCATGCAGCGGATAAGGCAGGAAGACTTTCACAACTACTTTTTTTGCTTTCAATTGTTTTACTAATCGCCGTAACCCTGATTCAGAAGAATTATCCGGCATACCAAATGTTAATTGTTCCTTGAATGACTCAACAAGACGTGTCTCCCGCTGTTTCATCACTTTTACACCTGTTTCAGGCTGGTCAAGTATATTCAAAAATTCTTGCTCTTCATCGTCTGGTGCACGAAACATACCAACAAGTATGCGGGCTTGTTCTCCGGGGACACCATTAAAATTTTCAATTAAATCATCAATCTTACGCCATCCACGCAAGTGAAAATATCCGATACAGCAATCTGCACCATAGGAAACAGCCAACATCTCGCGTAGTGAATCTACCAGTCTGAGTGTAATATTATCAATAACATTTGGCATTTCATGTATCCTCAATAAATCAGATTTATCCAAAAATCTTTCTCATAATAAGATAGCCATATTATACACAATTATGATTTGTCGTACAAAGGTCTTTACAGAAAAATCCGCCTTCTTCAAGGCGGATTTTCTTTTTATTATGTTGTCTGTTGCGGGTTGCTGTCGATGAACTCGCGCAATAGGTGGCGTTTTTTGTGTCCGCGCAGTTTTTTCAGCGCTTTCGCTTCGATTTGGCGGATACGTTCGCGGGTTACTTCAAAGATGTGGCCGACTTCTTCCAGGGTTCTGGCGTAGCCGTCGTCGAGGCCGAATCTCAGCTTCAGCACGTCGCGTTCGCGGGTGGTGAGGGTGTTAAGTACCGATTCAAGCTGCTCGCGCAGTACGAGGGTCATGGCGGCGTCTACGGGCGACACAGCGTCCTGATCTTCGATGAAATCGCCGAGGTGGCTGTTGTCTTCTTCGCCGATTGGGGTTTCCAATGACAATGGCTCCGGGGCTATCTTGAATATTTCGCCCATGCGATGTACGGCTTTCTGTTTCTCTTCGCTTGATGAGAACGGGCCTTCCATCTCTTCGGCTATTTCTTCAAGGCTGGGTTCGCGGCCAAGATCCTGCACCAGTTGGCGCTGTACCTTGACTAATTTATTGATGGTTTCGACCATGTGCACCGGTATGCGGATGGTGCGTCCCTGGTCGGCGATGGCGCGGGTGATTGCCTGGCGAATCCACCACGTCGCGTAGGTGGAGAATTTGAACTTCTTTCGATAGTCAAACTTTTCCACGGCGCGAATAAGGCCGATGTTGCCTTCCTGGATAAGGTCGAGGAATGACATGCCGCGTCCGCTGTATTTTTTCGCGATGCTGACAACCAGGCGCAGGTTTGCCTCGGTCAGCCGTTTCTTTGACGACTCGCCGCGACTGATTACGCGCTGTATCCAATGCACCATTTCGCGAATGATTTCTATATTCGTCATTGTTGGTACAGCCGGCAATTCCGGGTCTACCAGCAGTTCTCTTGATTTGCGAATTTTCTTGATATCGCCGGCGAGGGTTTTATCAACCGCCAGGCTTTGGACGATTTCCGGTGGACGGTCGCCGTTGAGACGCATTTTATGGTACAACTTGCCCACGCGCAGGGTGAATATTAATTCATCCTCGTCTTTGTCGAGAATTTCGCGGGCGTTGTAGCGGCTTCTCAATTGCTCGGCTTCTTCATCCTGCAAGCCTTCTTCTTCACCACGGCTTTCCGACCGGAACTCTTCCCAAACTTTCTTCAGGAATAGCTGGTCGCGAATCTTTTGTTCGTCAATTTCCAGGCGCAAATCCTGGTATCGTTTTTCCCGTGATTCCAGGTCTTTCTTGGTTCGTGCGAACTGTTCTGCGGTCATGTTTTCTTTGGACAACTGGCCGCGCCGTACCGAGAAATCATTGCTGCGCTGGTCAAGGAATGAGATGAAGCGGTCGCGGACTTCCGGCACGGTCATACTCATCAGGTCGATGTCGGTATTGCGTTTTACCATGTCGTCCAGAATGTCCATTACATCGTGAAGTTCGCTGTTGCTGCTTCTTTCCACCGCGTTTTCAATTTCAGCAATTTTGGGTTCATACATCAACTTTTCGGTTGCGTAATTCCATACGTGCTGCAGTTTCATCAGCAAGTTTAATTTTTCAAGTAATTTTGCGTAATCTATTTCTTCCTTCGGGGTTAGCAGCGGTACGCGTCCGATTTCGCGCAGATACATTCTCACCGAGTCATCGGGGGGAATTCCTTCTGTTGTTACTGCTTCCTCGTCGGGCAAGTCCAATGTGCTGGCTGATGCGGCCGGGTGCGGAGTGTCTGCAGGGTCCGGTATTTTATCTACTACCTGAATTCCTTCCTGCTGAACTGCTTCAAGAATATCCTCCATCAACTCGGCGGCATCCAAATCTTCATTGGTTAAAAGGTCGTTGACCTCGTCGTAGGTGATAACATTACCTTGCAGACGAGCGTGGTCAATGACTAATTTTTCCCATACAGCATTTGGACTTTGATTATTTTGCGGTTCTACCAATTCGTTCTCCCATGGGCAGTCAACTGGACACTATTGCACATTATAACCTAAAAATAATATGCATTTAACGCAGTATTGTACCCCTAACGTTTAATAATTTTCTTTAAATACGGAAAATTTCCTTCTTTTAATGATAAAAAATAGCATATTTCCTAATTATTATTCCAGATTTGTCTATATTTAATGATATAACTCAAAAAAAAAGCCCGGCATTGCTGCCGGGCAAAAGGTTAAAACAACTTATTTATTCATCACCGGGTCTTTGATATTTGTTGTCGGTGCGGGTGCTGGTTCTACAACATTGTTCTTTGGTGCTGTTGGTACGATAGTAGGATAGAGTATTGTCGCAGTCGCGGTGGTGTCCAATGGCGGTACAGCAGTCGGGGTTTCACCAGTTTTTACCACATCAGGGTTCAGCAGTTTTTCTACTTCATTTCTGGCGACTTCATTGCCGGGTTCTTCCACGAGAACTTTCTTCCAAAATGCCAGTGCTTCTTCTTTCATTCCCAATCTTTTCAGCGCATGACCATACAGGTGGCGTTTTGGCGATTTCAAACCGAGGGCGACTGCGGTTTGCAGCCAGCGGACAGCCTCTTTATCGTTCTTTTGGGTTACGTAATAAAAGCCGTATTCAAAATAAGCATCGGGGTTATTCGGGTTGGCGAGAATCATTTTGTTGTAGTATCCGATAGCTTCATCATGTTTGCCGGTGCTCCATAGCAGCCATGCGGCAAGGGCGTATTTGTCGACGCCTTCGTTGTTCAACATGATTGATTTATCGAGAGAAGCAACTGTTTTATCCCATTCGCCGCGTTCAAACGATTTGTCGGCAGAGTAATGCTGCAGCGTTTCAAGGTCTTTCACCGCGGCTTCAGCCTGCGCCTTTGCGGACTGGGGGGTAATTGGCTGCGGCACTTTGCCGGGTGTGATTGCTGATAAAATGCTGTCAGTCTTGCTTTTAGCATAATCGGGGCTTATCGGCCCGCTGTCAGCAATTATCTCTAAGATTTTTGCACTCTTTGACGGAGCGGTTACGCCATTGCCTGCCGCAAAAGATGTTATTGATGCGGCTAAAATACCGCAAATTATTAAATTATAACGGAGCATATTTACTCTCCCTTTTTGATGAATACCAGTGCCACTACCATGGATTTAAAAATTTCAATCGGCAGGAACTGAATGAATCCGATTATTAACGCCTGGTTTTTATCTGGATATACACTGGTAAGCCATGCCCAGCCGAATAATAATATTATACAGCAAGATAACGCACTTGCAAACCATCCTGCGATAAATCTTGATGATTTATATTTAGATTTTATTCCCTTATACATATATCCCGCTGCCAGTGCCGCTATTGGCATGGCAAACAGGTAACCTGCCGTTGGCCCCAACAGGTATGCTATACCGCCGCCCCGGGTGAATACCGACAAACCAGCGGCTCCTAACATCAAATATTCCAATATCGCCAGGGCAGCCATTCGCGGGCCTAAAAAAACCGCCAATAACAGCACACCCATCGATTGCAATGTAAACGGTATCGGTTGCGAAAATGATACCCGGGATAACAAAACCATAGTCAATGCGCCAAGATTAACTAAGACGAAATTAACTGCCAGCTTATCGCGCCGCGCCAGCATCTGAATCATATATGCCATTAATACCCCTAAAGATTTTCACTGTGACTATTTTATACTCTTTATACTGTATTTACGTCAAGATGGCGGCGATATTGAGTGAATATTTGCGTTATATATTTCTACCCGGTTTCTGCCATTATGTTTCGCCTGGTACAGGGCTATGTCAGCATTTTCTATTGCCTGGTGAAATGTATCGTAAGAATAGGCGCAATCGAGACCGATAGATATTGTCAGCCGCAATCCGTTAACACCGCTAACCCCGCAATCCACCTCGGTTTCTTCTACTGTCTTGCGAATTCTTTCTGCAATACTGTAAGCCTCATCAGGCGGGATAAACGGCATCAATATAAGAAATTCTTCACCGCCCCATCGTACCACCATGTCATAGGTACGTACCGAGCCGGTTAATATTCCGGCGATATGTTTTAATGCATAGTCGCCAACTTCGTGGCCATGTGTATCATTGACTCTTTTAAACTTATCGATATCAATCTGTAACAGCGTCACCGGGTTTTCCTGCTGGCTGGAAAGTGTAAACAGCGAGGCGGCTTTCTGGTCGAAATGCCGGCGGTTATACAGTCCAGTCAGCGGGTCGGTACGGGAAATGCCATCTAACTGGTCGCGGGCGAAAAATAGTTGGTCAATAAGCCGGTTAAACGAGTTCGCCAGCATTGCCACTTCGTCGCCGCTTTTAATTTTATATGGCATTGCCGTCGCGCCGTTAACATCCATACTGCGAATATAGCCGGCAAATGTCTCCAGGTTGTGGGTTATACGGCTGGAGATGAAATAAATGACTAAACTGCTGCCAATGAGGATAGCAATGATAAAAAACATGAAATAAAGCCGGAATTCATTGATGGGGATATATAAATCATCCAATAAATAATTGCTTGCCAATATCCATCCGGTGCTTTTTAAATGGGTAAAAGTTGAATATATCTTAATTCCTTTCAGGTTTTCCGATTCTCCGCCGCCTTCAAAGTTTTCATAGATTGCCCGGTCAAACAGCTTATCTATGCCGTGCTTCACATTTTTTGCCATTATCCATTCTTTGTCCTGATGGTAGATATATGTTCTTTCTGAATTGCAGATATACATATATCCGGTTTTGCCAACCCGCGTGTTTAGTCTGCTGCGCAAAAATCCGTCGTCATTCAATAAATCTATCGCACCGGCAACAACTCCGATTACAACTTTTTGCTTATTTAATATAGGATATGTTATCAAAATAACTGGATGATTTATTTTGGGGTTTAGAAGTATCGGGTCACTAAATACAGAAGTTTTATTTTTAATGGTATCAATAAAATATGTTTCTTCTCCGCATTGATATTTCCCCACCGGTTCTTGCGAACTGGTAGCTGCGATATGTCCATTTTTATCAAATATAAATAATCCGGCATCAAAAATCATTTTCATTGACAGACGGTCATCCAGTATATACAAAGCTTTCTGTTTGTTAGTTATTATTTCCGGAGTTATCCCAATCGATAGTATTCTCAGCATTTTTTGAGCAGTGCGGAATTCGTTGTCTATGTCGCGGGAAGTAATTTGAAGATAAGAATATTGTTCTGCGGCGACCCGGTCTTTTAAATGATGTTGGAAAGACGAATAAACCCACCACCATACAAAAGATAACATGATGGTTAAAAATAATAAGATAGCCAAAATCAACTTGGCCCTGATCCCTAATACAATTGAAGGCATCATTGTTTTATCCATATCAAATTATAACATTATTGCAGCAGGTTGTGAATAAGAAATATCATTAAAAAATCATTTGATAATGATTTTTTTAGGGAGTAAGGTATTAGTCAGTTAGCAACCAAATCCGAACAAAAAAAGTCACGATTTTAAATTGAGAATTGCATATTGTCGAAAACCACCCTCCGCCCCTCCTTGTCAAAGGGGGAGTTTACTTTTATTGCAATCTTTTTGATCACTGAAAACTGAAAACCGAAAACTTAACACCTTGTCCAATTTATTTTGGTTAGGGGGTAAGGTGAATTAAAAATTAAAATGGATAGGCAGGATAGACAGGATAAAATTAATCTTGTAAATCATGTTAATCCTGTCTAAATTTATGCTCTATGCAGGCGAAACCTTAGATTCTACTCGCCATTCTCATTCGCATTATATACCGGCAGCGTAATAATAAATACTGCTCCCTGGTCTGGTTCGCTTTCGGCGGTTATTTCTCCACCATGGCGATGGGTTATTTTGCGGCAAATTGCGAGTCCTATGCCGGAACCGGGGTATTCATCTTTCAGATGCAAGCGCTGGAATGGCAGGAATATTTTCTCGAGATAGCGGATGTTAAAGCCTATTCCATTATCTTTAACAGTGATTACGACATTGCCGCTGTCGTCTTCATGGCTGTCAATAACTATCTCCGGGGGTATTTGCGGATGGATAAATTTTAAGGCATTGCCTATCAGATTTTGAAACAACTGCCGCATTTGTATTTTATCGGCAAATACCACCGGCAAATTGCCACAGGTGACTTTGCCATTCAACTCGGTTATTTCCTGTTCAAAATCATTAACTATTTCCTTCACAATCTGGTCCAATTCGACAGGTTCAAATGCTTTGCCGCGAGTGGTAACACGTGAATACAAAAGCAAAGCCTGGATTAGTTCTGTTAAATTTGCCGCTCCCTGTTTTATTCGTTCCAGATAATCACGCTGGGTTTCATTGATATTTTCGCTTTTATTCATTATTAAACCGCTGAACCCTATAATATGCCGCAAAGGTGCCTGTAAATCATGTGAGACTATATACGCAAATTGCTCAAGTTCCTCATTTGACCTGGCAAGTGCCAGACTTTTATTCAACAGTTCTTTTTCTGCTTCTTCCCTTGCGCTGATGGTGCGGGAATTGGCAATCGCCAACCCGCATAACTGCGCAATAATCAGCGATAGATTTACATAATCATCTTCATATTGCGGGAAAGGAATATCTTCGAGAATCAATAAACCTACAGATTCATTCAAATACATTATCCGCAGGCAATATCCGCATTCATCCGCGAAATAGTTCTCATTTGCTGGAAGTTTCAAATACCACTCATTCACTTTTGCTGCAACGTCATCACGCGGGTGCAGCGATACCGGCTCTCCAGGTATGTCATCAATAAGCGGCGCATATATTATGCTGTTTGCCCCGAAAATCATTGTAAATATATCAATTATTACTTTTACTGCTTCATCTTCCGACATGATTTTCGTCAATCTGCCGATTAAATCAAAAGACATCGTATAATCAGCTAATTTTCTATTTGCCCGTGATATAACTGCTGTCGATTCTTTATACGCACATGTCGAACGCCATTTCAGCACAATATTCAGCAGAATCGAACGGAAATGATCCAGGCCGACAGGAACATGTTTGTAGGGAATATCCAGATATTCCGCAAACTCGCGCAGGTTGTTCATGGCATCATTATCAATTTTAGTGTCAAGCAGCACCAGTTTTTTGGCACATTCCTTAAAAAAAGATTGGCCGGTTTCTTTATCAAATCCCCAAAGCTGCAAGTGAGCACGCCATTCCTGCAGCCAGCCAGGGGTCAACAGATAAGCACCGGATTTAATATAGCTTTCTGCCAATGTTTTATTCAACAGCAGGTAAAAGCACTGATCCATAAAATACAACTGATCAGGGTCGATATCCGCAATCAAGTTCTTCCTGCCTGCCAAAAAACACCCGCCAACAATCATCACCTGTTCGTCATCGCCACAATTGCTTTGCGGCAGCTTGTCCAGTGTAGCCTGAATCTCCGCCTGCGGATGCATACAGACATCGGGGTATGGCGAAAAGGTGACATCGGTAAAATTTTCCAGCCGTGCTATCTCTAATGCTTCACGATAAAAATGTTTGCATACCAGCAGATGTAATTTGTCAGTCATAATTATTCACCCATTTTAATGGATATTGTCCCCATTCCTCTACAGCGGCAGCAATTGCCAGTAAAACTTCATCATGTACTTGCCATGGTATCTCGCCATGGTTATCAGTTAATACAAAACCACCGCCAATTCCGGCTTTCGCAATTGCTTCTTTAACTTTCATTTCCGCTGTTTCCGGCGTCCATCTGCGCATTTCAATGGCATTCAGGTTTCCCATCACTGTTAATTTCCCATAGCATTTCTTTTTTACTTCTGCCAAATCATCATGAATACTTACGCTAATACCTACAGTACCGGTCTTTTGAACATCATCCAGTATCTCCTGGCATCTGCCTGATGCAAAACTTGTCGCTACCGCACCTTTGATTCGCGCTATCACTCGCGTGGCAATAAGAAAGCCGGTTTCTTCATACAATTCCCGCGGGATAATAGTTGGTGAAGAGACCGGGTCGGCATACCCTATTGCACCTGCACCGGCTTCCAACTGAGCATTTGCCCATTCAACACAAAAATCTTCATTCAAACTTATTAATTTCTCAAATAAATCCCGATGGTCGTATATCAAATCGAGGTAATGGTCAAAACCAAGCTGCATAACAGGCAAAGAAAACGGCGATATAACCGAACCCATCACCGGCACCTTACCTTCGCTTCGTTCATTCAATAGGCTGATTAATTTCAAGACTTTCTGCAGACACGGGGTATCTTTAATCGACGGCACCTGCAAATGATGAATATCTACCGGTTGTTTTATGAATGGATTCCCGGAATTAGGCGGTCCATCCCCGCGATAAATTACTTCACCACCCCAGGCTTCCACCTCAACAGCACCATACATGAATCCTATCAGCGCATCATGCTGAAATTTTTTCCATAACCTGATTTGACCTTCAGCTACATATTCCGGGTTAGAAAAATATTCCTGTACAGATACCCCCAACTCTCTTGCGCCATGCATTACCGTTGGCAGCAAAAAAGGTACTCTGTCCGGTTCCTGAAAACTCATCGCAGTAGATAATCGTTCAGCAGAAGTCATAGCTTGAATAGTCATGCCTGGTTCTCCTTCGCAAAGCGATGAATTAAACCTACTGCATCGGCGGCTGAATAGCCCATGGCATCAGCACCCACCTCCTGCCATAACATATCATCAAATCGAAACGGTGCCCCTCCGACTATTACCCGAGTTTTGCATCCGGCTGCTTTTAATTTATGTGTTAATTCTGACACCTGTATTGCCGATGGCAGCATTAACACGGAAACCATCATGACTTTTATGCCATCTCTTTTAATGAAAGAAACCATTTCATCTATATCGCACCTTCCGTAATTTTGCAGGTTAAAACCGCTGGCACGCAATACAGAATAGACAATACGCATCCCCAGTAAATGATAATCTTCCAACACGGCGATGGCCATTGGCGGGGTACTTACCCGTGATGGTGCTTCCCGCGGCAATATCGCGTCTACCGCCTCTTCGCAAAGCCGTCCGCTCATATATACCTGCGACAGCGACACCTTGCCAGCCTCCCAGCCATTGCCGATTCTTTCCAGTACAGGCACTATCATCTTTTCAATCTGCTGCATTGGTGATACCGCGTCATTGTTATTCATGAGTAAATGTTTTATTGCCATTTTATCCATGGCAAGCAATGCGTTTTCAAACTCATTCAACCGCATATTATCAGTCTTATATTCGCTCATAATTTCTACCCCTTTAAACTATCTTGTTATCGAGGCGGCAATATCACCGTTTCCAGCCAGAAAACTTCTATCTCGCGTACCATCTCAGAAAATCGATCAATTTCAATCGGTTTGCGTATATAACAATTTGCATGCTGGTGATATGCGCGCAGGATATCTTCTTCAGCCTCAGAAGTAGTAAGGATAGCAATGGGAATGCAACCCAGGTCGGGGTCGCTTTTTACTTCTTCCAATACTTCAAGTCCATCTTTTTTAGGCATATTGATATCAAGCAAAATAAGGTCTGGTCGTGGAGAATCCTGATATGGCAGTTTACGATGCAAAAAGTCCATTGCTAATTCACCGTCGCGAGCAACACTTAAATTAACTTTATATGGACTTTCCTCAAAAGCCATCCGAGTCAAAATTATATCCCCTTCTTCATCTTCAACCAGAAGAATCTCCATGGGGCGTGTTTGATTTCTCATAAGTACTGCCCTCCAATTATAAAAAACTAATACCGGCCAGTAATTTTTTCTTTTAAAAGTATTATCATTTAATATAATACCTCATATCTGAAATGTCAATAAGAAAATCACACAAATTATATATTAATTAACACATCAACCATAATAAACCTGTCTGGAAAGAAATTAAATATATTTTCTCTATGCTATTACACTTTTTGGCAGTATAATTGTCTAAAGGAATATAATGAAGAACCGCTGGTTAGTTTGGGTCGGAATATCTATACTTTACCACCTGATATTATTGTTTATTCTATCTCAGGTGCGTTTTGCCACAGTTAATGGCAAGTCGGTTGTGATAGCCATGCAGTTGATTAAAGAACTGCCGGCTAAGACGCAGGAAATTATTGAAAAAGGCAGTGTAACTAAAAGCAGTGCTCCTGCCGCACAGAAAGCAACACCGGCAGCAGAAGTGAAAAAGAATATACCTGCTGCAGCAAAAGAAACTCCAGAGCAGACAAAAAGCAATCCAGTACAGAAGAATACCCCGCCAGCACCTATTGTTGCTAAAGATATTTTCCGGCCAGAAAATAATTTGCCGGATTACCAGCAAAACAACATGAACCGTTCAGATTTCACCAGTGCCCCGGCAGCCGGCAGCCGGTCAGGAATGCAGAAATTGCAACCCGGCCAACCCGGACGGACTACCATGTCATCCGGCGGCGGCGAATCCGGCGGCAGCAGCAATCTTGCGCCAGACCCGGGCAAAATGGGAAGCGGCAAGGCGGCGGCAGAAGCCGGCGGCAGCGGCGGTTTTGCGCCATCTCACGACCCGGGATTTTTTAATTTTGGCCAGCAGCTTTTAACATCAAATCGCGGAAATTGGAGCACACCAACGGGAGACGATGGAGCTAATAATACCACCAGGATGGTTCGCCTTACCCCCGGCGGCGGCAACCACGGGAATTCAGGCAATGGAAACGGAGCCGGCGTAAGCACCGGCAATGGCATCGCACCTATCGGGTTAGGCGCGGCAATACAAAAATTTATCGATGATAACACCGGCAACGGTGCTAATTTTCGCGGTGACAATAGCCAGTTAGCTACTACCAGTGAATCAGGAACCGGTCGCGGTACCGGATATGACAAGCCGGTACAAATATCATCAAACCCGCGCGGAAAAATATCACCGGGAGCAATCACCCACAGTGGCGGAAGCGGAAATGGTGTCGGCATAAGCAGCGGCAATGGCGTCGCGCCTGCCAGCACCGGTTCGTCTGTTGATAAAATAGCATCCGGCACAACCGGAAGCGGAACAGGATATCGCGGCGATACTAAAATAGCCACCGCATCGGCTGACACTGGAAATGGCCGCGGCAATGGTTATGATAAACCCGCGCAGTTGGCATCTAATCATATCGGCAGAATATCTCCCGGGGCAATTGGTCGGGTAGATACCGGCGGCATCGGAATTGGCGTAACCGCAGAAATGGGCACCGGAGTCGGTCCGGCAGGTGGCGGGATATCCGACCGCGGCAATATAGGCGTCATCGCTGGCGGATTCACCTTTGGACATGATGTGGGTGGAAAGTTAATGCCCGGCGGTAGCCCGTCACCTGGCGGGCGCGTAAATCTTTCCGACGCTCCGGCAAACGGCGGCGGCAATGGCAATGGCCGCGTTAACACCTCAAACGGCGGTGGCGGAGTCAGTTATTCCGCAGAAATCGCGGGATTATCAAAAATTGGCAAAGTCCCCTCTATTATTGAAGAAGAAAACCTGTTGGGACGCGTTCCTGGAAAAAGCTGCACTGTAATCGCTGATGTCCAGGTTGGTTCCAGCGGACAGGCAATGGATGTCAAACTGGTTAAATCCACCGTATTTAATACAATAAACAATAACGCCATCTATATCGCCCGCAAAATAGAATATCGTCCGGGAATGAATAACGGCATTGCAAGCCCAACTACTATTCGACTGGAAATAAAATATTTTGACGGAAAAACTGATCCGGTGATAACTCAGGTGAAAATATGAAAATGATATTAGTATTGCTGCTTTGTGCAATCACTGTATATTCAGCAGAAAAAGAAATTATAAAAATACCGGTTAAAATAAACCAGATTGACGGCGCGGAGATGGTATATGTCCAGGCTGGCAAATTTATGATGGGCACTGACGACAAAGACATCGCTGCCATGCTGGAAAAGAATAAAGAATGGAAAGCTAAATGGTTCGTTACTGAAGGCCCAAAGCATGAAGTTGAACTATCCGGGTATTGGGTATATAAATACGAAGTTACCGTGGCGCAATACAAGAAATTCTGTGCGGCAACCAAAAGAAAAATGCCTTCGCTGTATCCGTGGGTTACCGACGCCCACCCGATGATAAATGTCACATGGTCTGACGCGGATGAATATGCCAGATGGGCAAAAGCCAAGTTGCCGACAGAAGCGCAATGGGAAAAAGCCGCCCGGGGTACAGATGGCAGAATATACCCGTGGGGCAATGATTGGGCAAATGATAACTGTAATAATTACGGTTCGAAATATCAGATAAAACCAAACGACGCCAAAAATAAAGAGAACAAAACCACCGTAGTCGGCAAATGCCCGCAAAGCGCCAGCCCTTATGGCGCACAGGATATGGCGGGCAACGCCTGGGAATGGTGTCGCGACTGGTACGACTCAGATTACTATAAAACTTCTCCCGCCAAAAACCCGCAAGGGCCTGATGATGGCGAAATGAAAGTAATGCGCGGCGGATCTTGGGGCAGCTACGCCATCAGCGTAAGATGCGCCAGCCGTCACAGCGACCTGCCGGATTTAACCTATGTAGACAGCGGCGGTTTCCGGTGTGTGGTTGAAGATTAAAAAAAGTTAACCTTTAAGATTCTGTCACCGTTTGGAACTGGGCGGGAGCCCGGCGAATTTGTTTATATCTACCATTTTGACCACTTGCCAATCAGGAGATTGGCGTTCCCGGGGATAGCCGGGCTCCCGCCCAGTTCCAAACTGAGACCTTTAATTATAGGTATACATCCTAATAAAACCTGGCAAAAAAACAGCCACATTCTTTTACAAATGTGGCTGTTCATATTTTATCACAATATGGTTTTATGGATTATAAGTACCTGAAATCATAATGCCGTTTATCGCCATATTCATACCGTTGTCAGCACCATTTTTCCAGCGCAAAACAACATACGATTTGTTATTTATTACAGTCAATGCACTCAAATCGTTAACGACTCTCTTATCAGTCCCACTGCCAGGACTGGGATTAACGGCTGCACCAATCACCTTGATTGTCTTTGAACCTGTAGTGTATTCCAATGTGTCTATATATGCCGCAGATGAAGAGTTTACACCATATTCCACTTTAATATTTGTCATATTTGTCGTGTTTAAAGTAATAACAAAGGGAACATTTTCACCATTCCAGTAGAATGGCTGTGCTGTGTATGGATGTGCTACGCCAACCGGATCAGTAAATGTACCGTTTGCATTATACCAGGTACTTGAACGAACTCCTGTACAGTCAAGAATTGGAGCAGAATTAGTCCATGATTTCGCGGTTGGCTGGGCAGGCCAGGTAGGTATAGTACCTGCAGGAGTTGTCTGAGTAAAACACCAGTACGCGTAATCAGTTGTCGGAAATAATTTATTCGCCGTCGCCTGATCGATAGCATCGCAATGACCATCAAGGAATGAAATTACTACTTTCCCGCTATGTCGGAAAGCCAACTGGGATGGTGAAGTACCGACATTTGGATATACTCCGCCGACTGCTGAAGAAGTGCCATCAGCAGTAACATATTTTTTTGTTGGCTCATCAATCAAACCAATTCTTTGCAGGTTTAATGCGCTATTGTAAATATAACTATTGGGCGGGATTTTGCCGGCTGTAGCGCAGTTTAATACTGACTGGTCAATTCCCAGATCAATCCAGACAGTGCCGGTAGATGGCGTCATTTCACCATGGTCCTGGGTATACATTTGCAACGACGCGGAAATCTGGCGCTGGTTGCTGGTACAGGTGGTCTGGCGCGCTTTTTCGCGAGCACGCGCAAATACCGGGAACAGTATTGCGGCGAGGATGGCAATAATGGCAATTACTACCAGTAATTCAATTAAAGTAAAACCTTTTTTCATTTTACACCTCCTTTACAAAGTGAAATCAGAACATATACCGGGTTGCGATATAAGCATTGACCTTATCGACGTCATCTGATGATAAAGCCGATGAGAAGATAATCATTTCAGCAATAGTGTTGTTGTTGGAAAATCCTCCATTGCTTGAGTCAACACCAATACCCAAGGTGCTGGTATCAGTTGATCCCGATGGCAGAGCATTTGATAAAGTAGGTGTTTTATTATAATCGTCATCAGGAGCATAACGACGATTTGGAATAAACAATGAAGAACCATTCAATGTTTCTTTAATTGTAGTACCATTTCTATATAAACAATAATATTGCGGAATGTTTCTCATACCACCATTTATGGGGCCGCCTTTCTGCATACTATCGTCAGGAACAGCATTACCTGTACAACTGAATGCCTGTCCTCCAAAGTAATGACGCAATACATCAACATTCCAGTAACATGTCAAACCTATGCCGTTTGCTGTATTACAATCACCTTTGCGCCAAATGCCAGTCCACCCTGACCATGTATTAGCACAGGTGAAAACAGTAAAAATAGTAAAGTTTGATAAAGATTTGTTATAGTTTGATTTAAAACCAGCAGTAAAACCTGGCATATAAACTGATGGTCTGCCTTTAAAACCTGCAACTTGAAAAATAGGACGTTTATCGGGGTTTGAAACATCTACTGGTAAATTATCCTGATAGAAGTTATATTTACCATATAATGTCGGCCAACTTGATATTTTACCGCCGGTATCAGGAATGATAGAGTCTGCGCGCAACCAGACGTCTAATCCCTTAGTGGTGAATGGAAATACTGGTGGTAAAGTTTTTGTTGTACTGACATGACCATCAACATACGAAATGACCGCCTGTTTGCTGTGACGCAGCCAAACATCAGCACTGTCATAGGCGATATTTTCCTGACCGGTAGTTTGACCCAGACCATCCGCCGTCATCCATTGAGCAGACGGGTCGTCAAGGTCACCGAGAGATACTGAAGCACAGTTGGAATTGTAAACATAACTGTTAGTGGGTACATCAGGAGCGGAACCGCATTTCAACACACCAGCTTCCAGTTTTAATACAGTCCAAACATTGCCAGAACCTGGCATTGTTTCTTCATGGTCTTGCGCATACATCGCCACTGTCGCGGCAATTTGCCGCTGGTTACTGGTACAGGTGGTTTGCCGTGCTTTTTCACGAGCCTTGGCAAATACAGGGAATAGAATGGCGGCGAGTATTGCTATAATGGCAATTACTACCAGCAATTCGATAAGAGTAAACCCTTTTTTCATGAATATACCTCCAATATTTTTTAATACTAATTGTTTAGTATTAATGTTGATATTTATTATACCAAAGTCGATTATTCCAGTCAATAGATTTTGAAGATAATTCTATATAAACTTTTTAGGTATTGATATGATTATTAGGTACATTTTATTGGGGTTAATACCTTAAACCCTAACTCAAATAAATTGGAAAAGTGTTCAGTGTTTTGTGTTCAGATAATGTTATAATTTATCAGATTCAAATCAGTTGTCTATTTCTAATATCGACCCCAGCGTGGTCGCATAGTTATAGATATATCCATCAAATTAAACCCGACCCCAGCGCAGGTCGCATATAAACAGGCAGATTGTCGGCAATTATATGTGACCCGCGCTGGGGTCGATTATTATGTTTTTGACGATGTTCTATAAATATTTGACTCCTCTGGAGTCATGACGAAACCATAATTGAGCTGCGGGAGAATCCCACATTAATCTATCCTTACATCACTTACAAACTCATTGCTTTCAAGGCGCAAATCTTCAATATTTTTAATCGGCTCCTGACCTGCCAAATGAATATTTTTAAATGCAACACTCTTAATGTCATGTTCCGCATCTGCGCCAAACATCTCAGATGCCAGCATTTTAGTACCATTCACGGTGATATTTTCTAATATCACATTCCGAATGTGCCCGCGTTCATCATCCTTCCCCCAACAATCCTGCTGAATTACCATTTTCAGCAATTTGGGTTCCGTGGTCAAGGCATCATACACATCTTCCGGACGTTTTACCGGCTTCAAGGTATCAATAGTAATATCGCGAAAATGCACATCAGCGACAGTCTCGCTGTCAGATACGTGAATCCCCATGCACCAATGGCGGCTGTAAATGACATCGCAACGGTGGAAATTAAGGTTTCTTATGGCGGCGCGGGTCTCGTAAGTTGCCCCCAACGCAAATCCCCAATCATTCCAGATAATGCAATCCTCAACGGTAATATCTTTCGCCGGCAGCTCTGGTTCTGTGGTTTTTACCACGATACTGTCGTCATGGTTGCGCACAAAACAATTTCTAATTTCAACATTATGCGAATTAACGCTGTTTATGCCGTCGCTGTTCAGGCGACCGCTGATCAGCTTTAACCCATTCACCCGAACATTGTTTGATTTGCCGATTATCACGTTCCAATTGGATGAATCGCGCAGCATGATGCCTTCCAACCGAATATTACTGCTGTCTTTCAACACTATCATCGGTTTCGCCGGGTGCGGCAGCATGCTGGCGTCTAATATTCCGCGCCCGCAGACCCGCACATTGCTGAGTCCGGTCAGGTCAAGCACTGCGCCATGGTAAAAAGTCACCTTCCATTGTTCGCTCCAGGTTCCCTTTTCATCAGCACCCAACTTCGCCTTTACCACTGCGCCGCCCGCCAAATATACCGTCTGTCCGCTGACAGGTTTAATCTGATTAATTTCATGCAACCCCGGGCCAAAATATAAAACATTCGGGTCATCAGGCGACGGAACGTCAACTTCCGGCGCACTGGCAAAAATATGCAACGCCGCGGTGTCATCATCATCAAGTAAAATTGTCACCAGATGCGGTTCGGACAGTTCAAACGAGATTTTCCCACCAGCAATAACCGGAGTAATCCCCAATTGCGTCGGAAATATTCTGGCAGTTGTGAAAGACCGCGACGGTGTAACGACTACGCTTACTTGACCACTTTGGTCAAATATTACAAATGATGCCCGCTGTCCCGCAGGATCTTTCACGTGGGTCCATAAACCGTCATTAGGCAATATTTCCGCCCGTACCCGCGCCTGGTAAACAAACAATGATGTACCATCAACGGTAACAGTATAATCCGGCGAAGCGATTTCCTGCGGCGGTGCCGGCCATGATATCAGGTTTGACATAGTATTTTTCCTTAAAACTTTTTCTCGCTAACCTTTAATGTCATCGCCATGAATGAAAGTGGCGGCAGTTGGCAGGTTGCCTGCCCGTAATTCACCGCGATATCGTGATATGGCTTTGCTATTACCTGGTTTGGATTTTCGAAGCTGTTGGCAGCTTTCGGGTCGGTTCCGGTGATTATCTCGGCTGATTCCATTGAAATTATGGTGTGATCCGCTATTTCTACACACACCGGTGCGGTTTTATCCAGGCTGCGGTTGGTTAGAAATACCTGCAGATATTCGCCGTCCAATATCGAACTGGCATCTACAAACGTTGTTTTGCCGCTGGTTTTCCCATCATATTCCGGTCCTTCGATGACTGGTTTCAACGAAATGCCGTTGCGGCGTTTTGAGAACATCTCAAATGGATAATAAATGCTCTGTACCAGCATGTCATCGCCTTGTGTTAAAATCGGCGCGATAATGTTGACTATCTGGGCAATATTCGCGATTTTTACGCAATCGGCATGACGGATAAAACTATGCAGGAAACCGGCAACCACCAGGGCGTCTTCAAGGTTGTAAACTTCCTCAATCAGATGCGGAGCCACCTTGTTTTCGCCATTCATCTGCATATTTTTATACCATACATTCCATTCGTCAAAACAAAGATAAGCGCGTTTTTTACTTTTGCGGCGTGCCTGAACATACTTGCAGGCGGCATCCATCTCTTCTATCTGCTTATCAATTGAGTTGGTAACCCCGAGATAATCCAGCGTATCATTATCGTAATTGCCCACATACCGGTGCAGGCTGATGTAGTCGGCGTAATCTCCCAGATATTCCAGCACCGTACTGTCCCATTCCATGTAAGTAGACAAACCAGTTCCGCAAGACCCGCAGGCAACTATCTCGACTGAATTGTCGGTATCTTTCATTAATTTCGCTGTCTGCTGGGCGCGGATGGCATAATGGTCGGCGGGTACATGTCCCAACTGCCACTCACCGTCCATCTCGTTGCCCAGGCACCACAATTTCACGTCATGCGGTTGCGGATTGCCGTTGGCGACACGCATATCGGCGTAATAGGTACCGGCAGGACAGTTGCAATATTCCAGCCAGTTGCGCGCTTCTTCTGGGGTGCCGGTTCCCAGGTTCGCCGTTATCATCGGCGTCCAACCCATCTTGCGGCACAGGCTGATGTAATCGTCAGTGCCAAACTGGTTGGTTTCCACGCTTTGCCATGCCATTTCACGCATTACGCGCCGCATATTTTTCGGACCGATGCCATCCATCCAGTGGTAGCCGGAAGCGAAATTACCGCCCGGATAGCGCATGGCAGTCATGCTCAATTTCTTAAGCGCGCCTAATACATCCGTTCGGCAGCCTTCCGCGTCGGCATGTTTGCTGTCCGGCTGGTATACGCCTTCATACACCGCACGCCCCATGTGCTCCAAAAATCCGCCAAATACCCGCGGGTCAACCTCGCCAACCTGAAAGCTGGAATGTAAACGAACAATAGTATTTTCCATTTTATTCACCTGTAAATATAAAATCTTGTTGCCTCGAAGTCTAACAAATAGCAGAGAGATTGTCGATAAGGTTTAGCTTTAATTTGAAAAAAGATTTTGTTTTAATGATAGTTTTATGGTAGGCAAAACCACCCCGACCTTCGGCCACCCCTTCTTGGCAAGGAGGGAATGGTGTTCTGTTACCATAAATATGCGGGTTCGGTGCCGGAATGCTGGTTAAGCTTTATCCGGGTCGGACTTGCACCGACAAGAACCACCAAGCGTCGCTTGGCGCACATTTTGCATTTTTAATTTTTAATTCATAGAGGCCTTTGCAAAACCATACTAAATATTATAATCAATCCAACCACCCCCTACCCCCTCCTTGCCAAGGAGGGGTGGCCGAAGGTCGGGGTGGTTTCGCCTACCACAAACCTGCAACCTAAACATTTGAAAAAATAGGTTTTGCAATTGCCTCAATAATTTGCCATTTGCCATTTCCAATTTGCAATTCACCACTTTCCCCCTCTCTTTAAATTTACTGCTATTTAAAGTAAAATATGACGGCGATATATATTTGCAAAGGTGGTTAATTGTGGCGACTGCACCCAGTGCCAGTTATAGTCTGGCTATTCGAATTAAAGTACCTACCGTACCCGGCATGTTGGCGATTTCGGCTAATGCTATTGGCAAGGCTGGCGGAGAAATTGGCGATATTGTGTTGATTTCTGAAAACCGCGATTTTACGGTGCGGGATTTTAATGTGAATTGTTCCGGGCTGCAGCATCAGAAAGATATAATTGCTGAACTTAGAAATCTGGGTAATATTGAAATAGTATCCATTACCGACCGTACATATAATATGCATTTAGGCGGAAAAATCACCACCGAATCAAAATATCCCTTGAAAACCCGCGATGATTTGTCGATGGCGTATACCCCAGGCGTTGCCCGGGTATGCATGGCGATTCACGACGACCCGATGCGCGCATTCAACCTGACGATAAAGAAAAATACCGTGGCGGTAATCAGCGACGGCACCGCGGTACTGGGACTTGGCGATATCGGCCCGGAAGCGGCAATGCCGGTGATGGAAGGCAAAGCGGTACTGTTTAAAGAATTCGGCGGGGTTGATTCTTTCCCCGTTTGCATAAATACCAAAGACACCGAAGAAATCATCGCATTCGTTAAAGCTATTGCCCCGACATTTGGCGGCATTAACCTGGAAGATATCTCCGCTCCGCGCTGTTTTGAAATTGAAGAGCGCCTGAAAGCTGAACTGGATATCCCGGTATTTCACGATGACCAGCACGGCACCGCAGTGGTGACATTGGCGGCGCTGATTAACGCGCTGAAAATCGTCAATAAACCTATGGGAAACCTGAAAGTTATAGTATCCGGCGTTGGCGCTGCCGGGGTTGCCTGCAGCAAGATAATGCTCAACGCCGGCGTGAAGAATATCATCGGCCTTGACCGCAACGGCGCGATTCACAAAGGCCGCACCGACCTGAACTCGATTAAACAGTGGTATGCCGACAACACCAACCCGGAAGGATTATCCGGCAAACTGAACGACGTCATTGAAGGCGCCGACCTGTTCCTGGGGGTATCCGGTCCGGGTACATTAAAGGTTGACGATGTGAAAAAGATGGGGCCGGACGCGATGGTATTTGCCATGGCAAACCCGATACCGGAAATAATGCCGGAAGAAGCTGCGCCGTATGTACGCATTATGGCGACGGGCCGGTCGGACTATCCCAACCAGATTAACAACGTCCTGGCGTTCCCCGGTATTTTCCGCGGCGCGCTGGATTGCCGCGCATCAGCAATAACCGAAAATATGAAACTCGCCGCCGCCCGGGCAATTGCCGACATGGTAACCCCCGAAGAATTATCGGAAACATACATAATCCCGTCAGTATTCGACAGCCGGGTAGGTCCCGCCGTAGCAAAAGCCGTCTGCGCCGCCGCCATAGCCGATGGTGTAGCCAGGCTGACCGGTGGCGAAGTGCCGACTTTTGATGAAATGACAAGATAGTAATAATTAAAAATGCAAAATTAAAAATTGTTTAAATATATAGGTTTGTGGAAGGCGAAAACCACCCCGACCTTCGGCCACCCCTCCTTGGCAAGGAGGGGAATTTAAGATATAAGTTTTGATTATTAAAGCTGCCATTATATTATCAAGTAACTACCATAACTCCCCTCCTTGCCAAGGAGGGGGCAGGGGGTGGTTGGGTTGATTATATAATTAATATGTGGGAGAAACATGCCAATCAGCACATTAAAATCAAATATTGTTATCACTGGTGGTGATGGCCGGTTGGGTACTGCCTTGGGACAGTTGATGGCTTTTCACGCTCCGGCATACCCGGAGTTTGATGTTACTGATTATGACAATGTTTTGCGCACTTTCAAGGCTTGCAAACCGAAACTGATTGTTCATGCCGCCGCTTATACTAATGTCGCCGGCGCGGAAATTGACCGCATCCCCTGTTGGAAGACTAATGTTCATGGCACCCGCAACGTGGTACAGGCGGTACGGACGCTTAATTTGCCGCTGATTCATATCAGCACCGACTACGTGTTTGACGGCAAGACCGGCAATTATCTTGAGGATGACTGTCCGGGACCGGCGATGAATTACTATTCTCTGACCAAGCTGGTGGCGGAAGAAGTCGTCCGTACCTGGGACAAGCATCTCATCATCCGCACCTCGTTCCGTCCAAATGATTGGCCATATCCCGTGGCGTATATCGACCTATTTACCGGTCAGGATTATCTGGATGTCATCGCGCCGGAGATTGCCCTGGCAATACAAAATTTCCACCGCATCCAATACAACACCCTGCACATAGTAACCGAACGCAAATCAGCATTTGAACTGGCAAAACGCCGTCGTCCCGATGTAAAACCCGGCAGCAAATCATCATCAAACGTAGCCTTGCCGGATGATATAACCCTCAACACCGACCGCTGGAACCATTTGAAAAAGATGTTGTTGGAGAAGGGGTGAAGAGAAATATATCCTGATGTGACAGACACCATCCTGGCTTCGCCAATCGGTGTCAGTCCCTGAAAGTCATTCTTCCCCTCTCCAGCCGGGGAGGGGATTGAGGGGAGGGGCTTTAAAGGCATAAATCTATAATTTATAAAATAGGTTTTGCAAGTACCTGTAAGGATAGAGTCTTACGCCCACAAAAATTGTCCATTGTCAACTGTCAATTGTCAATTATTTAAAAAATCCCCGCCACTTCTTTCTTTTCATTCCAGAACTGTTGTCGACACATTTCCGCATAGACGCCATCTTTGGTTATTAATTCCTCGTGTTTTCCGCGTTCTACAATGCTGCCGTCGTGGAGTACCAGTATCTGGTCGGCGGAGCGAACAGTGCTGAGGCGGTGGGCTATTATGAAGGTGGTGCGGCCTATCATGAGGTGTTCCAGTGCCTGATGGATAAGATGCTCAGATGTTGAGTCTACCGATGAGGTGGCCTCGTCAAGGATAAGGATGCGCGGGTTGGCGAGGATGGCGCGAGCGATTGCCAGCCGCTGTTTTTGTCCGCCGGAAAGTTTTATGCCGCGTTCGCCAATTTCTGTGTCATAGCCTTCAGCCAATTTATCGATGAATTCATGGGCGTTTGCTGCCACTGCCGCCGCTTCCAACTCTTCGTCAGTCGCTTCCAACCGGCCAAATCGCAGGTTTTCCTTCACGGTGCCGTTGAACAGGAAAGATTCCTGCAGCACTATCGCGATATGTTTGCGCACGTCGCTCTGCAAGGCATCGCGCACGTCAACGCCGTCAATGCAGACAGTGCCGCCGGTGGCGTCATAAAATCGCGGGATAAGGTTGACGAAGCTGGTTTTCCCCGCACCGCTTTGCCCCACCAGTGCAACAACTTCACCCGGTCGGGTGGTTACGCTGACGTGGTGCAGCACTTCGGCACCGGTGGCATATTGAAAAGATACATCGCGAAATTCCACTTCACCGCGGACATCATGCAATGACACCGGATTTTTCGGGTCCATTACTTCCGGCATTGCGTCAAGCACTTCAAAAATGCGTTCGCCGGATGCCAAGGCGCGCTGGATAGAGTCGAAAGTACGGATAAAATCGCCAATTGGCTGATAGAAATTAGAAACATACATGGAAAATGCTGTGAGAGCACCAATAGTGAAAAGGTTTTTTGATATCAGGGTGGCGCCAACCCCCAGTACGATAATGGTTCCGGCAGTGCTGACAGTTTGCAGCGCCGGGAAAAATATCGAAGTCATCCTGGAAGCTTTAATATTTGAACCCATCAGGAAATTACTGGTATCCACGACCATCGCCTGCTCTATTGGCTCACGACTGAATGCCTTGATAACCCGCATGCCGGAAAGATTTTCCTGCAATTTCGCGCTGAATAAACCGGTAGCATCACGAATTGTACGGTAAACTATACGTATTTTACGGGTAAAAAAGAATAGTCCGACGCCAATTAAAGGTACAGGAATAAGCACCAGCAAGGTCATGAATATGCTGTAATTGCACATGTAATACAGCGCGATGCCGACGCCAAATACCTGGCGAACCAGCGCGTTGGCGGTATTCACTATCATTCCTTCTACCTGGTTTACGTCATTAGTGATGCGCGACAGCAAATCGCCTATTCGCTTGTTATCATAATAACTCAGCGACAACGCCTGGAATTTTTCATACATCATCAAACGCAGTGTATGCAGCATCCGTTGACCGGTAATACTCATCCAAAAACCGCTGAGTGAACTGATAATCTGACCAGCAAGAATTATTCCGACATAAATAGCAATTGTTATTGCTAACTGGTCATATCTTTTACCGGCAATGATGGTGTCGATGGTATATTGGTAAATACGTGGTGGCTGTTGTCCTAAATAAACACCAATCATGGTGCATACCAGTCCCAATAATAAAAGCGGCAACAGCGGTTTTGCCAGCGGTACACATTTGCGAAACGCTATCCAGGGGTTTTGCGCCCGTCGCGGGCCTATTCCGCCAAATCTGCCGCCGCCGCCCGGTCCGCCGGGACCACCTTGAAAACCTTGCATCAGCAGCCACCTTCTTCCATGCGGTTATCCAATGCAACCCGCAATATCTCCATCGCCTTTGCTACGGTATCCCGGTCGGTAATATTCAGTTTTGACAACAGCTTGGACAGTCTTTTTTGGGTGGCTTGCCATACCGAATCCAGGGTGAATAAGCCGGTATCGGTAAGTTTTATCATAATCTTGCGGCGGTCCACCGCGCTGTATTCCCGCGATACCATGCTATGTTTCACCAATACATCTATCAATGTCGATGCCGACGCGTGGGTGATATCCATGTGTTCCGCCAGGTGTGACAGCGATATATCGGGGTGGTGGCGAAGAATCCGCATGGTGCGAAACTGGGTCATGGTTAATTCCGCCGGCTGGTGCCGCCGCATTTCGCGCCGCATAACCCGCATCAACATCATCACCGTTTCCATAACAATGCCAGTAAATTCATTGTCCGTAGATTTAGTTAGCTTATCTAATGATTTCATACGCTAATTATATTGGCGTTTAAGTAATATGTCAAGGAGGGTGAATAGGAAATTATTAACATTGATGGGCAGGATAGACAGGATAAAACAATCATAATTTGTTATGACAAAAAGGAAATCTTTCGGCACTTCTTGCAATCTACCGCATAACAATATATTATGATGACACGCAATATGTTGGAGAGCTTTTATGTTTTTTGCTAAAAATGGAATAGGACGAATGGAAATAGTGGTGGTATTGCTGGTTTTACTGGTACTTGGTTTTATATTATATCCTGTTTATAAACAAAACATGACATATTTAAAACCATATACGTTTGACCGGCAGAAATGGCAGCAGGATGCACAGAATAGGTTTTTAAATCGTATGAATAAAATAACGGGAGTATGCCTATCTAATCTTCACCAGTTGGCAATGGGAGCAGAAATGTATGCCCAGGACCATCATGATTGCATGCCTGGCATTAATAAAATCAACAAAAATGGCACTGTTACATACACCGGTTGGGCAATAAACATCAACAAGTATCTCAAAGGAGTAACAGATGTTAACAAACAAAGTGAGTTTTTCACTTGCCCAAATACATGTTCAGAGTTTGAAAACCCAATCAGTTATGGTTACAATAGGTTTTTATTGAAAAGAGATGGTACAGGGATTAGTATCACTGCAATAAATAATCCAAATCAAGTAGGTTTGTTTACTGATTCATCTACATATACACCTTTTGCTGCTACGAAAGACAATAAATTTTATGGTGGTGATATTATAGGTGAATATTTGTTAAGTGCAGGAAATTTCAATCCTGAATATTATATGTTAATGAGTTTACCAATTAGTCGACATTTAGGTAATATTAATATTGCTTATACAGACGGACATGTAGCTTCAGTACCATCACATAATTTTACAAATAGTTCTACACATGATCCAGATAATGAGAGTATGCATGCATTTTTAAGATGTAATATTTTAGGATTAGTAGATAATCCTGATGCTTTCCTAAGTCGTAAACCAAGAATTGTATTTTATGATAAAACTGATGCTGTTTTTAATGATGTTACCAATGATATATCTGGCACAACAATCGGTGGAGACCCGGCCACACAGCCAATACTTAAATTTGCTTGCGATATTGTAAAGTTTAAATCTTCTTCATTTAGATACAAACAACATAAATTTAAAGGCTCATTATCCACCGGTTTTCGTCCATCTGAATATCTCGAAGGTGTTGCCACCGGAACTGTACCAAAGGTTGACCCTAGACGCGGTTCAAGTATTCAAATTGGTGTTGATCAAATGGTGGTTATAGTAAATAAGAATTGCGCAATCAATGTACCTGGTATCGAACTTGATCTGACAAAAAAAGTAAAAGAAAAGATTATTAATCCGAAAAAGTTCTGGCGATTGATAACCAGGCGTAATTTGCAGACTATAATTAATTCTGATGGTTATGGCGTGTTGAACAGTACAGCAAAAAACCATCTGCCTGCAAACTACACAGCTGCTCACCATGACTGGCAGTTGTATGTGCAAAGTAAAACTGACGGCACCCGGTCTGCAATCGCCATGACTGCCGGCGATTTCTTTTCCCCGGGTGGCTTTGGCGCATATTACCGCGACGGTGGTACTCGCGATGACAAGAGTTATATACCGCGCACACCGGGAGCAACCAGAAGTAGCGATGCTCGCACGTATCGCGGCATTTATTGTGAAAATGACACAGAAATTATTAATAAAATAGCCAGCGACCCGTTAGGCATCGGCATTGTATCGGCGGCATTTGTCGATACGCGAAAGGTTGATATTTTAGCTGTTGATATGAATACACATGTCCGCTGGGCAGCTACCTTTCCAATGTATGCCATGAATAATTTAAGTGAAATTCAGGATAAAAGATGGCCATTTCAACGCAAATTATATGCCATTTATGGAAAAAAAGACACTGCCAGCGAAAAGATATCCACTCGCGTATTCGATAAAGGAAAAGAAGCTTTTTTTGCCGGACCATTGTATAAGTCATCATTCTGGCGGATACCAGTAAAAGAATCAGAAAGATTTAAAAGGCCAAGAATTGGTGGTCCGCCAACTCTTTCAAAACCGCCAAAACAGTCAATTCTACAAAAAACACCATGAAATAATAATTAAAACAATAAATGGTATTAATAAGAAGAATCGGTCACCGGTAGGGGAGATGTCCTCATCTCCCGCGACGAACCGGAATAATGATATAAATAAGCGAAATAGCGACAGATTTTTTTAGGTGGTGTTGTATTTTTAAACCTGTTTTGTCGCTATTTCCGGTTTTTCTTTATTATACATACGCTGTCGCGGGAGTTGGGGACAACTCCCCTACCACTCACCGGTGTAGTTTTCATATAATAAAACCGTCTTTAGTCTTGTATAACCACCATCCGCCAAGTACCCAAACAAAGACCGCTTCGCAACTGCCGCCTCCCATCATTCCTTCCTGGTGAAAATATGAACTTCGATGCCACATGTATCCGGTATCAAGATTAGATAAACTTAACATATAACCATTCTTGAACTCAGAGAATCTCATTTTTCCTGTTTTGCTATCTTTATATTCATATTTCAGGCTTGATGGCACATTGTTTATCCCAAAATAAACTTTTCGGGAAGAAGGCGAAAATGCTAACCGGACGCAAAACTTCTGATAATCGTCTAACTCGTTGCTGGTGTAATCACTAATACAGACAAAACTGTAATGTTGATCGGTAAGAGGCGGGGCAAAATGATTTATTGTCATTACTTTGGCAAATCCGGCGTAAAGATAATAACTGAGAAATTGCCAGGCTATTAACCCGACAATTGAAAGCAGTATAATTAATCCAATTTTTTTCGCTTTTTTCATGTATCACCTCATATTCATTCATCCAGACTATCTTATCACAAATGGGCAGGATATCAAATATCCTGCCCATTTATTAAACTATGATTTACTTTAAAATTAACCTTTTGCCCGTTCTAATAATACTACCATCATCAGGCTCAGCATTATTAATTCTTCTTCTCTATCATCGATATCGACAGGGCGGTTGATGGTGAAATAACGGCCTAATAATGATGGCATTTTTTTCATGTTCATTACCACGGTTCCGTCAGCGGTTTTGACATCATATACTGGTTGCAAAACATAAGCAGACAAAATACCAATGAGGGGAAGTTCTGCCAGCACCGAATCTAAGAATCTAATCCAGGGGTTATGCTCCTGTATAGTATAGTTAGTGTTATTTTCAGACGTTACATTATAATGGATGCGCCAGAGCGATTTCATGCCATCTCGTTTTATCGATCCCATTTCCTGATCAGAATCGTTTTTAATTGTGAATCTGGCGGAAAAATCAATTACCCGATCAGCTTTAATTGAGAAGATTTGATGATTCATCTTTTCATCAGAGAAAACCTGTACATCATCTTTTAATTTGAATGCTTTTTGTTTGATGTATGCGACCATTGAACCGTCAGCACCGGTAATACTAAACTGGTTTGTTAATGCCCATACTTTAAATTTGATACTCAGTGGATACGTTAAAACCGACATGTTATTCCCCTCTTAAAAATATTTTACGAATTATACATATATATGGAGATAATTGCTACATTTTTTAAGTTTTAATACAGAATAAATGAATGGTAATATATTTATCGGACTGATCAGTCGAATATGCCGGGTCAGTCCGATAAAAATAAATCTTATTTACTTCCTCACAAACGTCCCTGCTCCCCAGGTGCTGTCGGGGGTGCGCCAGTCGGGCTGCCACCATATTTTGTCGCCACGGAAATCTTTGTAATCGTCGTCGAAATCGTTTACTACTACATTCAAGCGTACCGCGCTCCAACTTTTGCCGGTTTTTCTGTTAATATATTTCATGGGGATGGCAATTTCGGTGTTGTGACCAGTAGGGGTGGTGACGCATACCGCTTTGGTACCTTCCGGCAGTTTTGCGGCATTATAGGCGGCGCGGGTTTCACCGGTTTTGGTAGGACTCATGGCTATCAGCAGGATATCCTCAAACTCTTTTCCTTGCCCGAATAGCCTTTCAGCATCGGGACGGGCATCAAGGCGCACTTCGATGCCATCCTGCAGCCACGGGTCTTTTTCCGGCACGCTGTTTATGCGTTCGTCGGTGGTTTGAATGGCGATGTAAAAGAAGTTGGCGTCGTATTTGCAGTCAAAGCGGTACGAAAGGTCTGCCGCACCATCCCATTTAGTGGCATCGGCTATGTTGGCTGGTTTATCGACTGATACTGATAGTTTCCCCCAGTCGGACAGGTTGCCGTCGATAGTTATCGTGGTTTTAGTTGAAAAACATGGCTGTTGCGCCTTTTGGGCAGGCACTTCTATCTTCTGGACGATTTTTTGGCCGTTATAAGATGATGCAATAGTGGTATACCCGGCAATTTTCGGATGTATTTCATTGGTTGTATTGTCTATGCCGGCAACTTTTGTATTGGCAATTTTAAACTCCGCGGTGCAATCTGTCAGTAGAAACCAGCCATCGTAAACGGTTTCCAGAATGGGGTGTGCCGGTCTGGCAAGGTTGATAGTGCCGCCGGTTTCAGAATCCATGTCGTTAATTTCAACGCTGGTAAGTTTTGGAGTTTTGCTGCGCAGCATGAAATATAGCGCGGAACGGAGACGGCGTGTGCAGTCGAACTTCTCATGCCCGTGGTTGTGACCGGTGTAAAAGGCGATATTGTCATTCGGTACAAATCCCCGGACAATCAGTTTGCGATAGCCGGCGTAGGCGTCTTTGTAAATAAAATCGAACTCGCGGGAACCGGCGTCAAGCCATATTCGCGCTTTGGGAAGTGGGAGTTTTGGGTTGTAAAGGATATCGGCAAACTCTTTTCCAACGTATGGCGCAAAGAATGGCGGTGACTGGCAAATCCCCATCCCGAAGGTTTCCGGGTGCATATAAGTCATCCAGAATGAACCCGCGCCACCCGCTGAAAATCCGGTAACTCCGGTGGATACCGCATCAGGACGGGTGCGGTAGGTTTTATCAATCATTGGTTTTATCGTCTTGGCAAGATATTCGTAATAGCCTTCTGATTTTGTATGGAAAATTTTCTCAACAAAATCATTACTGCGTGGACCACCTTCTACCATATTTCTTTGTTTGTAAGTTTGTCCATCTATACAATAATCGATGGAACGATTGCCAGGAATATTTTTACCAGTTGCGTCTTTTGAATTGTGAATCGCGACGAAGATAACGGGTTCTATCAATCCGTCATGAACTAACTGGTCAGCCACCATTTCGTAGGCGATGGTGCCGCGCATATCATTTTGCCGGGTTAAAAAAGCCGACTCGCCATCCAGTACATAAAACACCGGATAGCGTCTGTCGGTGGAATTATAGCCTGCCGGCAGACAGATAGTCACCGCATGGGGACCACTGGATTTGCCGCCGTCATCAATTGCCGGCATAAAAATATACCGCGATTTTTCCGCACTGTTTTCAGGCACAGAAGCACCAGTACCCTCAGCAGCAAAAACAGAAAAAGCGATTATTGTAAGAAAAAGACAAGACCAGAAACGAACAAACATTACGAACTCCTTATAAACCGGTTAAATAGTAGCACAGTTATATTATAGCAAAATGTTGATGAAAAGTTTCAGTTTTTTTGAAATTAACATGTGGGGCAATTCCCAATATCATCCTGTATATTGTATTTGCTAAGATTGATTTACCAGAAGAAAATTTCATTAAAGACGCAAAATCACAAAAGTCGTATGACTTTTGTGATTATATGCCGAAAAGTCCTTTGACTTTTGTGATTTTGTGGTTAATTTACAAAACTATTTACTTCTTAGGCGGCAAAGTAGACATTCGCCCTTCAACTGCTGTTGATACTCCGCCGGTGTTTTTTGCCAGGGTTTGGGCTATTACGTCGTACATGGTGGTGTCTTTTACTACCATGCTTTTAGTTACTTTTTCGTCAAAGTCGAGGATGTAGCCAACTGCACCTTTGGCAAGGCTGGCGGGCATGGCGACGTTGTAGGCGGCGGTGTCATTATCAAGAGCAACCTTGGTATCGCCGATGGTTATGCTTAATATGCGGGCGCGGGCGGGAAGGTTTTGGTCGAACATTACCTTCATGCCGGATATCTGCAGCATGGATACGTTGGGACCGGGGTATTTGCCCACGGCGCGTTCCATTACTTCTTTCAATTTGCGCGGAGATAACTTGAGCAGGATTACTTTGTCAGTGGCAAGGGTTAATAATGAACGCACTTGCTGGTCGTCAATATCGCCGGCGGGTATTTTCGCATTTTCACGGAAAGCAGTAGCATGAATAAGAGCCACGTCTGCCCCGGAGGCGTCACGCAGCGCATCCGCCACAAAATTGCCCAGGTTCGTCTCCTGTACCTTCACAGCACTGCCGTCAAGGTCAACGTTAGCCTTGCCGATGTTCGCACTGAATGCGGATACGGCGAGAAAAACTAATAGTATTGTTACAAACTTCGCCATAATACCACCTCATTTATCCTTCATTACCAACTATTAAGACAACTTATCTAATATTAAGTTTTATTCCCTCAAGTTGATTATACCCAGCATAAGAATAAATACACTTGTTACCGGTTATTGCCGGGTATTGTCATTTTTTGACATGATTAACAATTACGAAGCCAATAAAATCATGATAATCATGTTAATCCTGTCTAAAAATTATAACATCGCCACAAAAGACTTGAACTCATCCGGGTTAGTTGATTTCAGGGTTGCTTCTTCCAGGCTTACCTTGCGATTTTGTACCAGTTGCTTAAGGGCGTTGTCCATTGTCTGCATGCCGTATTTCGCGCTTGCCTGCAGCACTGATCCCATCTGGTGAACTTTGCCTTCGCGGATAAGATTGCGGATGGCGGGGGTTGCTATCAGAATCTCTTGGGCGCAGCTTCTGCCTTTGCCGTCAATATTCGGGACCAGGTTCTGGCAGAAAATGCCTTCCAGGGTGTTGGATAGCTGGCTGCGAATCTGTTCTTGCTGGTGAGGCGGGAACACGTCAATCACGCGCTCAATGGTCTGCATCGCCGAGGTAGTATGCAGGGTGGCAAAAACAAGGTGGCCGGTCTCCGCTGCCGTTACTGCCGCCTGGATGGTTTCCAGGTCGCGCATTTCACCGATTAAAATGATATCCGGGTCCTGGCGCAGGACATGTCGCAGTGCCGTATTAAAACTTTCTGTATCCGACCCCACTTCACGCTGGGTCACCACGCTTTGCTTGTTTTTATGCAGGAACTCGATTGGGTCCTCAACAGTAACAATGTGGGTGCGCCGAGTAGCATTTATTTCATCAATCATCGCCGCCAGTGTAGTGGATTTGCCAGACCCGGTAGGTCCGGTTACCAGCACCAGTCCGCGTGGACGCACTGTCATCTCCCGCACAATAGACGGCATGTGCAGTTTGTCCAGAGATGGTATTTCATTTGGAATGGTACGAATTACCGCGCCGATGGAACCGCGCTGGCGATGCACATTAACACGGAAGCGTGATATCCTGGGCATTGAGTAAGCGCAGTCCAATTCCCATTTTGATTCGTAGGTCGTCACCTGCGGGTCGGATAATATGCCATATATTATCTCCTGCAATCGCATTGGTTTCATCACCGGGAATGGCATCGGTATCAACTCGCCGTGGACGCGCATCATGGGGGTAGAACCTACCGCCAGGTGAAGGTCGGACGCGCGGTATTCCATCATGTGCATCAACAGGTCATCCAGAGTAATATCGCCGGATGATTCCTCAGAAGAATGTCCCACAGTACCGCTTGTCGGCATCCCGAAAGAGGGAGTGAATGATTGAGTGTTCGCTTGCGGTGCCGATTGCTGGCGGCGTTCCGCATACCATTGCGAAATGGTATTTTGCAACTCATTTCGCGGGGCGATTTTCACGTCAAGTTCATTGCCGGTGATGGTTTTTATGGTGATTATCAACGCAGAATCCAGCGGGTTGGATACGGCAATGGTTAATACCCCCGCGCGGTAATCAATAGGCAGCACGTCATTGTTGCGGCAGGTTTCAAATGGCAGGTGATCCATCGCTGCACTGTTTGGCGGCAAGGTACGCGGCATCACCAACTGGCATCTCATCTCATTTGATATCATCTCCGCCAGCTCTTTTTCACCCAATATGCCGTCATCAATCGCCACGCGCCCCAGCCACTCGTCAAGAGTATCCGCGCGCTTCATCAATTGTTCCAGCATATTGGCGGGCAAAATGCCAACCTTCGCAATTATCTCGGATAACCGCTGATTAGTAGCAGTAGCAGCCGTCGCCATAAGTCACCTCATTTTTCCCAATCAGGCCATATTGTGAATTTATTATAGTGTAAATATACACCATAGAGATGAAAATTAAAACATGGTATAGCGGCGACTTGTTACTTTTTTAGAGTTTTTTAAGGATTTTAATGAAAAACAGCATTTTGAAAGTTGATTTAATAAGTAAATAGGTAACTGTCTCTATGTATTTGGTAGGGGAATTGTCCCCAATTCCCGCGCCGAACCGGAATAATGATGTGAAATAGCGAAATAGCGACAATTTTATTTTTTTGTGTTGCATTTACAAACCTTATTTTGTCGCCACATCCGATTCATTCTATTAATAAAGACTCTGTCGCGGGAGATGAGGACATCTCCCCTACCATTTATTCCTGCGAAATAGCAAAAAAAAGAAGATACCCTCTGGGTATAATATGGACAGTCACCTATTAGTTCCACCTCACTCTTTCTCCGTCAACTCAACCCCGTTCTGTTGCAGAGAATTGCGGAACTTTTCTACAAAACCGGGGGGTGGGACACCTACTATCATTAATTCGCTGCCTTTCATTACCACCTGTATTCTGCCGCCGGGGTCGTCGGGAGGGATGGGTGGGATTGCGTCTGTCAGGTAGATGATGTTCTGGTTTGCTGAACCTCGGTATGGGAATATGCCGGCTTGGTCTTTTTTGTATTCCCCATCTACCAGCACATCGATGTGCTGCAATGCCCGGGTAATATTTTCATCATCGCTTTTTCGCAATTCATCCAAGGTGTATCCGGTGAATACCCAGGTGTTTTTTCCTTTGTCTTTGACATATTTCAGCAATTCCGCTAATCCTGCTGACTGGTCAAAAGGTTCGCCGCCGCTGACCGTTATGCCGTCTACATTGTTCTGCAGCATAAACTCCGCCAGTTCAGCGACTTCTACCTCGTCACCGCCGTTATAATCCCACATCTCCGGCGATATGCATCCTTCGCAACCCCTGCCGCACCCCATCAGCCAGGCAACCGCGCGATACCCCGGCCCCAGGATATCCCGCACACCAAGATTGATATTATAGATTTGCAGTTTTGACATATTTGCTTAATCCTTTAAAATCGTCTGCTGAATGCGAATAGAGTTGTGAGATAGCAAATCCAGCGGATAAACAATATGATTATAAATGGCATCAGCAGAATTAATATCTTTTTCCTTCTCATGCCATATCGTGCAGATACTGATAAAAATACTATCGATGCGCCAATTAACCCGCCGGCGATACCCCAGGCAAACCAGGGAATTCCTGTGAAGAAATTGGCACTGAACAATTCATCCATAATATAAAAGAAATAGAATGAAACATGGGCAAGCAGCCAATATATGCCGGGAATAACGTAAATTCCAATTAAAATTATCAGTGCTATCGCCGCCGCAACGTATACAATCTCCATTTACACTTCGCTCCTTCGCATGAATCTAAACCACATCTTTAACCCAATGTAAATGAAAAATGCAAATGCAATAAATATGCCAATATAACCAATTAGCGGCAACTTGAAAGTGATTATATCTCCCCATAAGCCGTCATAATTGATAACAGTTCGCGTCAACAACGAACTTTTAGTTACCATCATTAACAATGCCCGGGTAATTGCAAAAAATGCAAAACCGATAACAAAACCTGTTAATAATCTTTTTAACGTAACAGTAAAAGGAAATAATATTCGGTATTTTAATATGAAAGGCGAGGATACCAATTCTGATATCCCGCTTTCAATATCTAATTTAAACTCATTTACCACCTGGCTTTTCTGGTCAAAATTCGAGTCAATAGTAATATCAAAAGTTCCTGACCTCTGGTTTATAATATTATTTGAAATATGCACCCCCGGTGCCTCATTTATGATATTAACAGCACCGAATGGCACACCGCAACCGACGGTTGAATATCTTATTGAAATAGTCTTTTCTTCACCGGATTTAATCGAATACACCGAAATAGGGTCTGACTGTAAAAAAGTAACCTTCACCATTGGCAAATCCGGTTCTAATAAACGAAGAATCTTTTCAAAAGCTGCCAACACATTATCTTTCAACTCTTCTTTTATCACATCTATCTGCTGTGCCAACTTTTCCAACCCGCGCTGGCGCAGCCACGCGCATAATGCGCCGTCTTTCCATCGCGACATCGCCATATCATAGACAACCGGCCGGGATTTTCCTTTCCACAGATCTTTATTGGCATAGACCATCTTCACTAAATCCGCCGGAGTTGCCGCGAATACCCCGCGCATAATAGTGAAGGGTCGGTTTTGCTGAATCATGTACGTCAATTCTTCCAGGCGCGTTTCCAACGGAGTATCTTTTAATTTTGCTACTTTATCCGCCATTTCCACATTTGGACGTTCTTTAAGCCGCAGCCACATCTCGAAATATATCAATAATTCTTCAGTACAAAGAGAATTTACAATTTTATTTTTTATGGCAAACTTATGGGCGCAAATAATCCATTCATCTTCGTTAGCTGCTTCATAACCATCATAAAAAACAAATGGGCGCGCAGGATCGCAGCTAATGATAGAATAATAATAAACAGACATCGGCTCAGTATAATTACTATCACGATATCGTCGGATATTCCGCGCGATATCAGTATCTATGGCAGCTATCCAGTTAATCAAGACTTCTGAGGTTATTATGTCTTCAATCGCCGCATCCTGTTCATCAAACATCAGGTCTGCTAAACCGGGCAAATCAACCACTATTTTGTTATTTATTTTATACGGCCGGTTTGCCTGCGCCAATTGATATGACTGGTCATTCGCGATTTTCATCATGTCAGCTTCGTTGTTGCAGTCATTCAGCCAACGATCAACTTCTTCAGTACTCCAGCGCGTGCGGCGATTACGAATCAGCAACCCGCGCAGCAGCATGGTCAGCTTGCCAGGCAATCCTGCCGGAACTTCCACCGCACCGCCTTGCAGGTAAAAATCAAACAAGTCAGGCAGTTTTGACTGATGCAGACTGGTAGAACCGGATAAAAGCTCGATGATGGTAATTCCCAATGAATAGTAATCGCAGGCGCGGGAAATCCTGCCCACTTTGCCAGACGCGTTATCGTCAACATAGCGGGGAAATGCTTCCGGTGCGGTGTATATCCAGGTGCCGGCCATTCGCTGAGTATCGCGGGATGTCTTGCTGCCTTCCATTACTGATGATATGTCAAAATCACCCAGCACCATTCTTTCTTTACCATTCTCTATCTGGATATAAATATTTGCCGGTTTTATATCGCGATGAATAATTCCCTGACCATGCAGGTATTTCAGGGCTTCATTAATCTGCGGCATCATCACCGTCATTATCCATTCCGGCGATGTCTCTGCGGATTTCTCTCCTACTATCGGCACGCGGTCTGCCAGGGTGCCGCCATTGCAATATTCCTGAATCTCGTAATAATACTCATCCTGCTGGATAACATTATAAGTATTTATGATGCCCGGGTGACTTAATTGGGGCAGTTTTTCCCACAAATCCTGGCGCGGCGGGAACATCATCGCCGCCACTTTTATCATAACATCAACGGTTTTTGAACTGCACAAATATAGACCCGGACGGGTAGATTCCTGGGGGAAAACGGTTTTTATGACGGTATATTCGCCACATATAACAGTACCAGCCGCAAGGACGCCTAACGGCAGCGACGAAGTTTGATTGGCATATTCCTCGGCATCTATATGCCGGGTTGCCATTTCTTCTTCATTCACCCGTTTGGTTATATCTTCACCGATGCGTCTTGTCTGATCTGTCATATTATTTTATTTTCACTTTAAACAGCGATAATGAAAGCGCGATGATAGAGTCGTTATAAATAGGAACTTCTTCATCTTCGCTGAACTTTTCGTTATCAACTATTATATAATTTGTTTTGCC
Organism: uncultured bacterium; assembly: GCA_964638715.1. Taxonomy (GTDB): domain Bacteria; phylum Armatimonadota; class Hebobacteria; order CAIYQO01; family CAIYQO01; genus JBAXQQ01. Next base: position 40,100 of record CAZWZF010000042.1, read on the forward strand.
AACGTGCTGTATATACCATTTCTGACCACGCCGCGTAAATAACGCATGTTTGCCAGATATCCATTCTGACTTGGCGACTTTAGCGACAATCACATCAGCTTTTTCATTTCTTCCAATAGTCTGGTTTTCTTTGACTGTAAACTCTATCGTTGGATCATCAATGGAAATCAGGGTTATCTTCTTTACTTCCCCCACTTTAGCAGTAATATCTTCCTTCGGTTTTGGAGCATCGGGAACATTATCTTTTTCTTCAGTTATTACAGAAACCAATGGAACCGCATTGGAATCAATAGATTCAATAGCAACCTGCGACAGGTCGCCATCGCCGCAACTACTGCAAAAAACCTGGTATATTTCATTTTCTTTGCCGCATAATGGACATTTTTTTACGTATCGCTGTTCAGCCATTTATATTAACTCCCATTCCAGTTCATACCTGTTAATTTCCTGAGTTGCCGGTGGTATAAGTCGGGAAATTTTCATACTTTTCCCTGTCAATTCTATGTTTTTCCCAATTAATTCAAATAATATGCGTGCTAACGGATTAAGAATCAGTTTCTCAGCAAGATTACCCATACCGCGTCCACCTGCAGAAATATCTGTGCCGACAATCTCCATTACATTATCAATAACTTCAGGAGAAAATTGCACATCAATTTTCCATTTATCTTTAATCTGGGATGAAATTGACTTCAGGGTTTTATTCTCTAATATTTTACGCAACATTGGCAAGCGAACAAAGTCAAATACTACGATATTCTGACCAATTCTGTTTAACAGCTCCGGTCTTCCCAATACATGCTTGAAATAGTTCGATACTCCATCAAGCATTTTATCTTTAACGCTTTCATAATCGGTATCAATATTGGGGTCAATTTGTAATTTTGGCTGTCCGGTCAGCGGGTTAACTAATGGCCTGCCGGTGTTCTGGTCCAATTGGTAAATGCCAACATTGCTGGTGAAAATAATGATGCTTTCCGAAAAATATACCGTATCGCCGCGACCATCAGTCATTCGACCATCTTCTAAAATCTGTAAAAATTTATCCAAAATCGTCGGATGCGCCTTCTCTATTTCATCAAAAAGCAATACGCTGAATGGATTTTTCTTAACCCGATTGGTAAGTTGGCCACCTTCTTCATACCCTACATATCCGGGAGGCGCACCCAGCAATCGCTGGTCAGACTGGCTCTGGCTATATTCGCTCATGTCAAAACGGATACAGGCATCTTCGGTGCGGAATACCAGTTCGGATATCGCTTTGGCAAGCTCGGTCTTACCAACACCGGTAGGACCAGCAAAGAATAAGATACCGCGTGGTTTAGTGTTGCTGGAATGCTGCGCGCCGGATAACCCCAGTCGGGCACGGCGCAGTACATCCGCAACTGCATTCACCGCCGCTGGCTGCCCTATCACCCGCTGCGACAATATCTCCTCGGCTTTATCCATCCGGTTCCAATCCAAATTATCCCACTCACTGTCGGTTATACCATATTTAAAACAGTCAATCAGCGACTTCGCTTTGGTAAACTTACTATCATTTTTACGCGCCATCATGCGTATTCCGCATAAATCGCGTATCGTCATGCCATCAGACAAATCAACCAATTCTTTCTGATCAAACCGTTCATTCATAACTTTGTCATTTGAAAAGAATAATGAGAAGAACTTTTGGCGTTCATAATTATATGGAGTTTCGATTTCAACTGAGCCGGAATACGGATTCCCCAGATATAGCCATGTCGGCAAATCTGTCAGCTTATCGCATAAAATAAGCAACATATTCTGGGTGACTTTCCTGTCATTGCCATCAACTGATGCCACCTGCTGGCTTTCTGCGGACGCCTTTAATAACCGTAAGAAGTTGCTCCGTTCGTTTTGCGGCATATTAATCGGCGAGGTTAGCAGTTGCGAGCCGTTTTCAATAATGAATAGTACCGATTTATTTCTATTAGACAGGCACAAACGCATCTGGTTAATCGCCTGGTCTATTGGATCTTGGGGTTGTACGGCCTGTGGTGCATTGCCAAGCAATTTTGTTTGAGGTTGCGTTTTCGCCGCGCTATTCAACACTTCAGTAAACAAATCTTCCGGCTTTTTCTCATCGGGCTTACCAGTATTACCGGCAAAAACCATTCCATCGATAGTATTATATGCAGCAATCAGGTCATATTTGCCTATCTGATTTTTATAGAGTTCAAAGAGTGCTTCGCGAATAGGACCCAGTGTCCACATCTTTCTGTCTTCACCGACAGGATACAACATGGTGTCTTTGATATTGCCATGAATATATAACTGCGATTTAAAAGTTGATAATCGCTCTATTTCCCGAATCCACCGGGGAATCTGGTTTTCTTGCTGCGTCATTCACCCACCCTCATCTGTTTCTTTTCTCTTGATTTAAAAGTTCAATAAAAGTTTGTTTGTCTGGCAATACAGTTTTATACCGACTGGCAAATATAATGTAATTTTAACAAAAAATCCTAATCAGTGATTGGGATTTTTCAGAAGATGTATAAAGAATAAATACTTCCTTATACTCTCAAGATTTTGAACTAAAAAACCTTTGCCAAAATCAGTAATTAATCGACTATAAATCTCTTTTTTCATCATTCAATTCCTAACCCAAATAAATTGGAAAAGATTAATGTGTCGCTGCTCTGCAGCTAAATATCATTTTTACACTTTTATGCTATTAACATGTGTGCGCCAAGCGAAGCTTGGTAATTCTTGTCGGTGTAAG
>CAZWZF010000043.1:0-42353 GCA_964638715.1 uncultured bacterium
AGAAATGGATATTATTTGTGTATATCACTTAATGTTGCGGGGTTAGGGATTAATCAAAGGTTTTGATTATTAAAGCAGCCATTATTTTATCAAGTAACTATAATAACTCCCCTCCTTGACAAGGAGGGGGTAGGGGGTGGTTGGGTTGATTATATATTTAGTATGGTTTTGCAATAGCCTCAGTAATTCTCAATTCTCAATTTTTTAATTCCCCTTCACCGCTTTCTCTATCGAAAAGTTGCCGGGGTATCCTTCGCGGATGTAGAATGATTTTCTTTCTTTGTTTAGGATAATGACAGTTGGTACTCTTCTTATCCCCAGTTTCTGGCTCCAGGTGGTGTCATCCAGCAGTACCGGAAAGGGGATTTCTTTCTTTTTCACCAATGGTCGTATTTCTTCGGTACGCTGGCCGTCGATGCTTACTGTCCACAGGGTGAAGTTCAACTCTTTTTGTTTGGCGGACAGCTCTTTTATATACGGCAGTGCTTTTTCCCAGGTGTCGCACCAGAATGCCCAGAATATCACCACCACATATTCAGTCTTTACATCTGCCATCTGGCGGCGGTTGGCGTCCAGGTCAAAAAAAGCGGCATCTGCCATTGACGATCCGACGCGGGGAGGCGGTGTTTTTTTCTCCTCCCCGCAGATGTTCAGGGTCAATATAAACAGCACTATCATAATGATTACTGGTCGCAAGGTTTATTCCTCAGTCACGTTAAGCCGAACGAATTTGCCTTCACCGCGCACTTCGGGTTGGTACATTAGCCACGCACTGGTGGGTCGAATGCGGTATTTGCCCGGCGCCTCGGTACGCAGGTAATAGGTTATCGTCTGTTCGCCTTTTCCCACATTGTCAAAATAATACAGGATACGGTCATCCCATACTTCTCTTCGGTTGTATGGCTGCCGATAATAGTATTCGTAACCATCATCATACGACGAAGTGATTTCACAGCCCGCCGGTATCGGTTCTTCCAGCAGCATGTAGCGGAAGTTCTGGTTGGCGGTCAATGTAGTAGTCACCTGTATCATCGCGCCGGGCGGCTGGTTCCCCGCGTCAATAGGGTCTTCCGACACTACCTGGTACTTGCGGGTAATGCGAATGTCGCCGGTGGACGGTGTCGCCTGCTCTGCCGGCAAAACGTAATGAATCCGCGAATTCCAGTACAGGTTTCCGGTGCCGTTCTTCACCAATTCAATCTCGTTGTTGCCAGCTTTTAAATCCGCTGCCGGCACAGTGATAGTTACCGGGTCAAGGAAAGCGTCTTTCTTTGTGAAGTTCAATGTCTTAACATCTTTTCCGTTCACCTTTACCGTCAATGAGTAATTCGGCTCCAACTCTTGTGTCTGTTTCAGGTATTCCGTCAACGCCATCACTGCCGACGCGGTGTCTTTGCTGGACGACCATCCGCGGTCTTCGCGGGCAGCCATCAGCCAGCGAACGGCAGGGGTGATATTTTCACTTTTCGGTTTCACTGCCAATAGTGCCTGCATTACCTGCGAAGTCACTTCGACATCGTTATCGCGCCAGGAACCCCAGTATGGCATTGTGCCACCGGTAAGATTTGCGCTCCAATGCGCGATGGTTCCAGTTGCTATTGTCTTGCCATCCAATCCGTCAGCAATCGCCACAGCATTATCATGATATTTGGCCATCCCTTTTTGCTTGCTTAAATCTTCCAGTGCCAGCACCAGGCTGGCGCGGCTGAAGATATCCAGTGTTTTTTCTTTCTTTATCAGTTCATCTGCCATTTTCACAGTCATTTTGGCAATATTGTCGTTCCACACCTTGGATACCATCAATGCCCGCAGCATATATGCCGCCTCTGCCGGACTATTGGTATTCATGTGGCTGGTCAGGTAATTCACGCCGCGCGGTATAGACGCCTCCGCCATCGGGTATCCGGCATCCCGCGCCATCGACAAGCCATACACGATGTAGGCGGTGATGCCCGGGTCACTGGTGTCAAACTCCCACCAGTTCCATCCGCCGTCACCATGCTGGAAACGCATCAGTTTCTGAGTGCCGAAATTGACATACCTATCCAGCATTTTGGGAACTGGTCTGCCTGTATTCAGGTCGCGCATCGCCTTGGCAACAATGACGTTGGGCAGGAACTGGCTCATCGTCTGTTCGGCGCAGCCATAAGGATATTCCACCAGGTATTGCAAGGCGTCAAATATCGGACCAGCTACGGATGGCGATACCGAGATTTCCAGTTTCGAGTTTTTCATTATCGCGCCATCCGGCAATTTCATCTTCAACTTGGTGCTGGTATCAGTCATGCCGGCCTGCGCGTCGACGCGTTTGGCGCCATCCGGCAATATTGGCAAGGTGCTTTCTGTCGCGTCCTGCGCTCCCGGTCCGGCATCCGCACTGCATAGGAAAACAGCCGCGTCCTCGCCGGTCACATTCACCTTCCAGGTAAGTCGTTTTATGCCATTTGGCGGCAGCGTCACCGTCTGTTCCTGCGCGCCTGACACCGATACACCGTCCGCGGTCAGGGTGACCTTGGCGGTCTTCTCGACTTCCGAATAGTTCTGCACTATCGCCGCCGCCGTCGCTTCGTCATGCTGCACATAAAATCGCGGCAGCGCCAGTCGTACCATCAACGGCAGGTTCACCTTCACGTCGTCACTCGTCTTGCCGCCACTGCTGTCGGCAGTTAACGCGCAGGCATTGGTGCGCCACGAGGTAAGGGTGTCGGGAACAGTGAAAGTAAACTTGCCATGTCCATCCGCGTCGGTAATTAGCGATGGTGCCCAGTAAGCGGTGTCAGCAAAGTTGCGGCGGATGGAGACTCCTACTGGTGATCTGTCATGTATTTGTAAAGGCATTTGTCCATTACGCATCATAATATTACTAAAATTTCCACCAAGAGCTGTCAATATTACATCATTATATCCATGTTGAGAAACTACCTGATATGCCCCACCCGGATAAGTGCCGGAGAGCGAATAGTCATCGGATACACGCATCTCTTGCCGATTCCAGAAAATATTGTATGGATTCGCGGTGTTATCACCTTGGATGGCGTATATGGAAGCATCCACTACGTTAAGACCGACTTCCGACTCGACTCCTTTATTGTCTGAATTAGTGACGACAACATCGTAACTGGCAGTTTCACCGGGTTTATATACCGTCTTGTCAGGGGTTAATTTGATATTAAGCAACTTCTTACTGGCGGGAACAGATAAACTCGTGTTGAAGCGATTACACTCGCCATCTTTAACTGCATACATCATCACATATACCCCGCGCAGGTATTCTGCCTTCACCGGGATATCTATGTTAAATTCTTTGGCGGGTATTTTGCCGACTTCCATTTTATACAGTTCTTCGCCTTCAATAGTCAGCAGGTACGGGGTGCCGACCAGCGAACTGGTCACGTGTAACTTGGCTATGTCACCTGGTTTATAGTTATCTTTCAGGAAATATGTATCCAGAGTTGGTGTTGTTGGCACCTCGAGTTTTTCTACAACATTAATCCCGCCTTCCGAATAAATGGCATTTCCCTTGCTGTCTACACCCCACACTTCCAATTTATACCATCCCGGATGCATCGGGGTATATGTCACTGTGCCTTTGCCATCTTTATTGGTTGCCGCATTCAGCTTAACCTCTTTTTCATACTGGCGGCCTTCCCGGTCGGTAAGGTATTCTATTACTTTCACCGTTGCTTTTGTCATCACCGGCTTGCCTTCAAGGTTGCTGGCATACACATTGATATCTACCGGCTTTTTGGGAAGGTATTGCGGCTTATCAACTGAAATAGACAGGTTATAATCAGCGTAATTGATTGTTGTTCCGACACTGGCAGATTGCTCGCGGTTGGCAGAATCGGTGACAGTGGCATTAACATTAATAGTACGTGACATTGGCACAACTTTTGTCGATACTTTCAATACAAATTTGCCATCTTTATCCAATATAGTGGTTCCGTTGATAGGTTCTTCTATGCCAATGCTGGCCTGGCTGCCAAGTCCGACGGCATTCATTATGTTAGTGGGAACCTGACCACCATTTTGATAAAATGTTATCTGATAATTTACCTTTGCGCCAGTTACCGGGGAACCCGCATAATAATTGGCAGAGATAGTAATGGGTATCACGTCACCGCCGAAATAATGCTTGTCCGGGATAGTCGCCGAAGCGGAAAACTCCGGTTTGCGGTATGCCTGGACATTGAATGAATAATATTCGCGGTAATCGCCGACGGATACTTCCACGCTGTAATTGCCCAGCGGCGGTTCCGGGGCAAGCTGGTATTCGCCGGAGAATGACCCCCATTTATTCAGCGGGATATGCTTGTCGGCGACGATGCTGTCGCCGCGAACCTTTATCTGCACATGGACAGACTCAATATTTGGCAGCGATAATGCCCCGCGTTTTACCGCGCGCAGAGTGCCGCGGTATTGCACCAGTTGACCGGGACGATAAATGGGACGGTCGGTGTAAAAATATGTTCGGAATGGTTTTTCGATGTTTGGCTGCGACGCGCGGGAGAATGCCGGGGATTTTCCCTGCGAGGCTATCCACAGCAGTTCTTTCGGCTTGGGTGCGGTTTTAAAAGTAGCTAATCCGTCGCTGCCGGTGATGACGGTTTCCACATAACCGGTTTCGTTAAACAGTTTCAATTGCGCGCCATTCACCGGCTTGCCATCTTTGGTATTGACCAGCCATGCCTTCACCACATCGGGAGATCGTTTTACCAGCAGCGCCTGCGACGATACCGCCACCCATGAGCGTTTGGTAATCCCATACCCCTTCACCTCTACCACATATACGCCTTCCGGCAGCTTTTCCAGCTTCACATTTTTGTAAAACCAGTAATTATTGTAATATTTATCTTTGGTCGCAACCTGCTGGGTGCGGTAAGGACGGCTCAGTTTCATCTTTTGCAGACGATTCGCCGCGCTTAACGGGTCTTTTTCGTTGTAGGAGTTTTCCAGCACTTTCGCGTTGGGGATGATATCTTCTACCTTCACCCGGTACAGCGACAGTTGCACGCTATGCAGGTTGTAAAAAGAAACCGGCAAAATTATCGGTTTATTCACCTGGTAGATGCGCTGGTAAATATGCACCGACACGTTCGGGGTGAACGCGTTCGGCTTCGCACCCATTGCAAAGGCAGCTAAGCCCAGCAGTGCAGTAATCAACAAATTCCGCAGTATTGTCATAAGACTCTCCTTATTCCAGTGTTTAGTTTTCAGTTTTCAGTTTTCAGTTTTTTGACATGATTAACATGATTTTCATGATTTTATCAGGGACTGACACCGAGTGGCGAAGCCATGAAGGTGTCTGTACCATCATATTATCACAAGATTTTATAATATCCTGTAAACCCCTTATAATCATGTCAAAAAAAATCATTTCACCTTCACAGGCTCAATAAAGCGCATCGCTTCTATACGCAGGTATTCTACTTTGTCGTTTTTCTTTGCCTTCGCACGAATGCGCGCCCACTCGACCATCTTTTTCGGGTCTTTCGTTTCACCAGGCAGCACCACGCCGGTTTCGTTTGCCCCTCGCGCTGCCAGGCCGTCAGTTACCGGGTCCAAGGTCAGCGGGTCGGCAATTGGCGTGACATCGCCTATTATAGATATAATGACGCGAATTTTTGGTAATTGTTCCGGTTTCAGTGGGGGAAATCTTTTATCATTTGCACCGGCGAGTAAGGCGTTGGCGATAATCTCTTCGCCGAGAGTGCGCTGTTGTGGTTCGAGAGTGCCCATACAGCATACCGGTGCGCCTTGCGCGTTCATCGCACTGACAAACACCGCGCCGCGCATCTGCAGCAAGTCCGGCAGTTCTTTTGGCAGTGGAAGCTGGTCATGTTGAAGCACCGCCAGATTAAGCGCTTTTCGCGCCAACGCCAACGCCAGTTCACCCTGGTTCCGGGTATCACGATGAAATGCGTCAATGATCTCAGACGCGAAAGCAGTGGAGAAGATAAGCAAAAACAGTACGCCGACAAGCGCAAGCAAAAGGGCAGATTTGATCCATATTGTTTTACAGTCAAAAAAGACCCGCATCCTTCACTCCCTGATATCTAAACCAGATATTAAATAGTATTCCTGTGATGTTGTATATGTCAATAGGAAGACAACTAATAAATGTCATTAAAACAAATGCCTACTGAGTTAACCGGCAGGCAAAATAACAGGGATATTTGGGTTTTATTTTAGTATAGCGCACCCATAGTGATGCCGAACTTTTTAACGAGAGGATAAATACCAAATAAAATGGTGGATACTTTTAAGATATCCACCATAAAATTCATGATAGTTGTCAGTTAATTAAAACGCTGATATAGAATATTTCTTTTGTAAGTAGTTTTCAACAAATGATCTGTCCGTGTCATTTATAGCACGGGTGAATATAAACATATCAGCAAGTCTAAGGTCGCCTAACATGTCAAATCCGCCAATAACTGAACTTGTTTCTCCTGCCAGACCACCATCACACCCGAGCCATATATAGCGAGTTGCCGGCATTCGACCACCACCATTATAATAAACTGTGTTTCCACCACTATAAAAGGTTACCTGTCTGGTGTTAAACCACAATCGCAACCCGCTGGTATCGCTTACCATAGTACGTATAACCGGCATAACGCCACGATTATTAGCTGCAAAAACAACGTCATTAGGACTGTCAGCACCAGTCGGTGGTACATGCCATGGTGCGTTCCACATGCCATTACCTTCTATTCTCCATGCAGGTGAACCAGTCGCAGGGTTGAATGTTGTACCACCTGTTGATAACAAGCAGTAGGTATCAGTATGCGCGATAATCCAGGAACTGGTTTGAAAATCAGTTCCCATTCCGGCAGTCTGAGTGTCTAATTGCAGCCAGTTATTTGCAGTAGTAAAGTTTATTGCTGGTTTACCTTGAAAAGTGCCAACCGCGGGTGGTGAACATAAGGTTGTAGTACTGAAATATGGGCTACCGCCTACTAATGGACCACGGGTAAATGATACTGTCGGAATACCATCAATTGCGGTGTTAGTCCATTTACCATTGGCAGAGTCATAATTTGCCGGATCAAACCAATAATTAAGATTTGCCCACAGTGGTGAGTTTGGCTGAGTTGTAGCTTCAACATGTCCGTCAAGAAAACTGGCGATATATTTACCGGAATGACGTTTGTCCAAATCGGACAGGAAATGTGCAACTGTCGGAGTGCCGGCAGAAGCTGATAAATCAACAGTTAGCGTTTCTGATGTGGGTTCATTATAAGTTCCGATTGCCTTACCGCTTACCCACCAGCTATAACCGTAGCCATTAGGAGTACTTTTACCAAGTGTAGGACAAACCAGTACACCTGGATCAACTTTGATATCACTCCAGATTGTCGCTGAACTTGGTAAGATCTCTTCATGATCTTGCACATACATCTGTATAGTCGCGGCTATTTGCCTCTGGTTGCTGGTGCAGGTTGTTTGCCGTGCTTTTTCGCGGGCACGGGCGAATACCGGGAATAGAATTGCGGCGAGGATTGCGATAATAGCAATTACGACCAACAATTCAATAAGGGTGAACCCCTTTTTAGTTTCAGTTGATAACATATAATACCTCCCTTGAATATACCGGATTACAAGGCTTTCCGGTTAACCTATATTTTATTTCTTGCAGGCTAATCTGTCAATAAAAATATACCCATTTAATGTATAATTTAAAAACCCTATTTATTTAACCACAAAGAACGCAAAAAACAAAATATAATATGGACAGGATTTTTGATTCAGGACGCGGCATAATAACTACTCTACCACATTCTCCCCCACAGCCAAAACTTGCACCGTGCCATTTTGCCGATATTCACCTTCCAGGCCTGCTGGCAATATTATTATCCCGGTAATGTGATTGTCTGTTTGTTTTAAATCTACCATAATTTCACCATGTTTGTGCTGCATGGTTCCTTTTGCCCATGTCAATGAACCCAGGTTTGGCTGTATCAATACCTTGTTGAAACCATTAGCCATTGGACGGATGCCAAGGGTGGTGGCATAGAAATGGTAAACGGGATTGGCGGACCAGGCGTGACATTCCGACCGAGTGGTGTCGGGGTCGTGTTCGGGGGCGGTGCGCATATCCATGGCGATTATTTTCCCCCAATCTTTCTCCAGTCTTGCTTCGTACAAGTCGGTCATCCCCAATAATCGGTAAACTTCAAATAGATAATGTGAGAAATAAAGGCTGGCGCGGTGCAGATCAGCATCATTTCGCAATGACCAGGCGACAATTTTCAGCTTTTCTGTTGGCAATATATCAGCCAGTACCGCATAAATTTGCGCATGTTCAGAAAAGATATCGCCTTCAAGGTTATCCGCATATATTCCACGGGAATTATCCCAGAAATGTTGATTTATCTTTTCAGTAAGTTGAACGGAAATTCTTTCCGCACGATTTGCCAGTTCCGTCTCGCCAGCAAATTCTTCCAGTTTTCGCAAATATTTTAATGCCAGTACCAGGTGCAGGTTTAATACCCCGCTGATTTCACCATTCTGTCCACCCGGTGCCACCCCATCGACCCATTTGCCGGGAATAGCATCGGTGTAGTTCCAACCCAATGGCGACACGAACAGGCCATCTCTGTTGATACATGCAATCGCCGTTTCCATTACCGACCGTACCGCCGGCATCATATCTATTATAAATTGTTTATCATCCTGCCACAAGGAATAATCATACACCATGCCTACCCACCACAGCGAAAACGGCGGAATCAGCCTGATACCACTGACCGGGTAATTTTCCTGGGTCCACCCGCTGGCAAGCCGGCTGTCGGCAAACGCTTTCACCGCTTTCCTTGGCAGACGGTCGTCGCTGCTGGTGACGTAGGTCGTCAGCACTTCCACCCGGGTGTCGCCGATATACATTAATTGTTCAAAATGCGGGCAATCCATGTAATGTTCGTGGGCACACATCTGCAATGTGCGAAAATTTATCTTGTTTAGCTGCTGCTGCGCCGGGTTTGACGACTCCGCAATGCCTTCCATCTCCAGCGGGTAGCGGGTTTCGATAATGTGAAAATCTGTAATGACTGCCGGTTCATCGGTGGTAATTACCTCGATAGAAATGTATCGTCCTGCCCGCCACCACACCGGCACATGAGTCATTTTTTCGCCATTCAACACCCATTTATCACAGGTGCCATCCATTCTTTTTCCGTCAATTTCCCCGCGGATGCCCTTTTTGTAATCTTTGTCATACAACGCTTCTGCCCAGGTAACAATAACTTTCGTACCGGCTCCCCCGATGGTGGATATTGACGGATAAGCACTGTAATATTCGTCCAGGTCAATCACCACCCAGCGTGTTGTATGCGGAGGAATTATCACTTCGCCTTCCCCGCCAATCATCTTTTGCCAACTGGCGGCTTCGTCAGTTTTTGACCGATAGATATCCACAGTATTGTTGTGCTTTTTATCCTGTACCGCTCGCACCATGCCTGTATGCTGTTCCTGCATCATCATGGCGGGCAATTTGCCGGCGGCCAGCAAATGACGGCGGTCGCCAAACATGCAGGCGAACTTCTTTTCAATTGCCTTGTATATCGATTTTGCCGTTTGCAATTCTGTCGATTCGCAGTTGTAATCAAGCGTAGTGTCGCCACCGCCGCCGGTTCTGTTGGAATGTGCGCCAAATCCGCTGACTGCCCTTACTTGCCAACCGGCTATCCCGGTTCCCAGCAAATCGGCATATTTTATATCCGCCGGCGCGCACAAAAAACCATTTCGTATAGAAACCTGCGCCCAGGGGGCAAACCTGCCCAGCACCCAAACAACCGCGCATAATTCATGTGTCCCGGCGGTTAATTGCAGGTCATAAGTTTCAAAATACCACTCGCTTTCATTGCCGCGTTCCGGCCCGCACCCCAGCATATTGCCATCCAGGCACAGCTTGTACCGTTCGTCCGCTGATACGAAAACCCGCACCACACAATCTTTATTCACACTGAAAACGCGCCGAAACTCCATCATCTGCGGCGCGGTTATATTATCCATCGACACCCAGTAATACGGCCATTGCCCCTGGGTAGCATAAGGCTGCGGATTCCCCTCCGCCAACCCGGAATCACCAGTAAAGTCAACGCGCATAAAAATAACCCTCAATTAAGATTGCAAATTTAAAAAAATCGATTACATTAAAACCAACAATGACCCCGGATGTCAGATTCGCGTAAATGACATCCGACCCACGCAGGGGTCGAAAAGATTAGGCGGGGATATTGCTATAGACATCTGACCCCTAACGGGGTCATTACTTTTTAAGTAGATTACTCTTTAAAAGTGAAAGCCATGATTAATGATTACATTAAATGATGTTGCCCCGTTGACCCCGTTAGGGGTCAGATGTTTATAGAAAAAGCTCTATTAAAGAATCTCGCCTAAACTAACGGGGGAAGATCATTACATCAATGAAAGTTTTGTTAAAAATCGATTATAACTTCAATGATTTTTTTAATTCTCTAAAAAATGTATACTTTCCTTCAAGTAGGTTAAATTTAATCCTGTCAATCATGTTAATCCTGTCAAAAAAATTATTCTGCGATAACTATAAATTTATCATATTCAACAACAAAACTATCAAGCCGATGATTGCGAGAAATGATATTATTCCTGTTGTGCATCCTGATGATGCAACCGAGGATTTGTTAGCGGGAAATCCTGATTGGATTGTGTTGTTTTGAACGGGTTGAACTGGCATTGGACGATAAATCTGGCGGGTATTTTGGACGCATTTTTCACAGATTGCGCCTTCGATATTCAGTTTTGATATCAGGAGGTCGGCATTTTGGGATGTTAATGCTGAACCGATAATTTGCGGGGTGTTCTCGACAAAATCTTTCGCATCCTTCAACCCGCAGGAAGTCATTTCGCGAATATTCTTGATGACATTAATCTTTTTAGCGGGGTCAAAACCTACCAGAATTACATCGAACGCAGCACCTTCTCCGCCGAAATGCTTATTACCGCATTTGCCGCAGAAATCATTACTGTCATCTTCGGTTCTAAACCCGCAATTGCTGCAAATCCACATGATATTAATATCCCCGTTGAAATTATGGGTTCAGCATATCTCTAACAACCGGCCCGATGAACTGGGATATTGCTGCGTTGCCTGGTACACCAAAGGCATCAACATTTTCCAGACGAACGGTCAGTTTGGTGCCGGCAGGACGCAGTTTTCCGGTGTAAGTGATAGTCCATGGCGAACGATATCCGCCATATGAGGTAGCGGTGTGGTTTATCACAACTTGTTTACTGCTGGTTGCGGTTACTCCCTCAGGAGTCGTAATTGTTCCGGTCAATTTTAAACAATGCAATCTTGGTGATGCGCCACCCCATGCGGTAGCAGAACAATACATTGTAACAGTATGTTGAGTTACATCTTCCGCTTTAACGTCAAATTCCTGCCATTGGACTGCAGCATCCTTCACACCGTAAGATTCTGTACTGGTATAGCTTGATGTCAGCGAAATTATTTTCCAACCCATTGAACCGGTTTGGTCGGACGCAACTGAACCTGCAGTTCTCATATTGCTGAATAATCCGGCGACAGATTGGGTAGGGGTGGCGTTGTTTTTATTGTAATGTGCCCATACCGAACCATCGACATATACGACACCGGTGCCGCCGCCATTAAAGTTTGACCAGGAAGATTGCCCCACAGAAACGCTGGGACCAGGTATCAAAACTTCGCGTTTACCCACACTAACATGCCCGTCAACGTAACTAACGACCACATTGCTGGAATGGCGCGGATCTGCATCTGTCCAGCATTGCACGCCACTGGCGGAATTTGTGCAATCGGCAGATATTGGCTGCAGCGTAGGTATACTGATGCGACCGATGGCCTTGCCGTCATTTCCTTCAAAATAACCGTAACCGTTGGACAAACTACCAGCAGAAGTACATTTAAGAATGCCCGGATCAACCTTGATGTCTGTCCATACGGTGGTGGTTTTCGGCAGCAATTCATTATGATCCTGTGCAAACATTAAACAACTTGTTGCTATTTGCCGTTGATTGCTGCTGCAAGTGGTTTGCCGCGCTTTTTCCCGTGCCCGGGCAAATACCGGGAAGAGGATAGCGGCCAAAATGGCAATAATGGCAATCACGACTAATAGTTCGATTAAAGTAAATCCGCGTTTCATATTATAACCTCCAATAGAGAGTAAAAGTATTATAAAAAAATTGACTATGGCGCATCTAATGCAACCCCAGTTAATAGTAGACCGAAATTAGACGCGCCACCTGGGTCTACAATATTCAGACGAACTGTAAGCCTGGTTCCCGGTGCTTTGGTGCGTCCGGTATATGTTAATTTCCATATTGCCCGGTTTTTGCCCGATACTGTGTTGGTATATAACTGGCTATTGCTGATTACGGTGCCATCAGGACTGACCATCGTTCCTGTTAATTTTACAACTGGCTTAGTGCTATACCACCATCCCCACGAACAATAGATAGAAAGAACATGCGGCGTAGTGTCTTGCGGAATAACATCAAACTCAAGGTATTGGTCATTGAAATCTTTTGTAGCGACGGAATCGGTTGTTGCTGTTAATGCTGGACTGGCAGACTGCAAAGACCACCCAACAGTTGCCCCGAGGTTGCCGGCGTCGCTGCTGGCCAGCATGACTGTAGATTCACTTGATCGTATCGTGCTGAAGAAATTAGGTACAGATTGTGTCGGTGTCGCGGTATTATAAGCTGCCCAGGTACCGGTGAGATTTACCAGCGTAAGATTTCCGCTGAATGAAGCCGCTGTGGAAACAGAAGAAGGTACGGCGATTTTTATACTCGGTCCTGGAATCATATCTTCTCTTTTACCGATAGCTACATGGCCATCTAAAAAACTGCAAACGACTTTATTGGTATGGCGCGGGTCAGCATCGCACCAGGAAAGCATTATTCCATTATTTGCACCAGTGCTATCAGCCGTCAACGGTTGTGATGCAGGATCTGGCACAGCACCTATCGATTTAGCGTCATTATCAACGTAATATCCATAACCGTTTGTCTGGTCTGCGGCAGTGGTGCATACCAGTGCGCCTGGGTCAATATTCAAGTCTTTCCATACTGTGACAGTACTTGGCAGCACTTCCTCGTGGTCCTGAGCGAAAATCATTGCTGATGCTGCGATTTGCCGTTGATTGCTGGTACATGATGTCTGCCGCGCTTTTTCACGCGCCTTGGCAAAAACCGGAAACAAGATAGCGGCGAGGATGGCAATAATGGCAATTACAACCAGCAACTCGATGAGTGTAAAACCTTTGTTTCGTTGCATAAGATGGTTCCCTCTTTTAATTAAAAATTACGAGTAAATAGAATGTTAAAAGTAATATTATACCATTATAGAGGAAATTGGAAGATATAATTGCACTTTTTATTAATTTTTTTCGAATTATTTCTATTTACTAATCGATATTAAGATGCAATATAAATTTTTATAACGATAATTTTTGTAAACTATACCTTTAATTATAACGATTACCGGAGATTGATACAAGCCAGCGACTTGCGGTTGCGGACGAATAGATAGCCATCGGCGATAACTGGTGCAGTGCGGCTTTCTCCACCTAACGGGGTAAATCTGCCTATTTCCTGGTAACTTTTTGGGGTCATAGATACCAGTATCATCTCGCCACGTACCCCGTCCATCACCATCAGCATGCCATCGACAGCCGCCAGACCGCCGCCCCGGTTAATGCCGTCTTTACGCCACACTGCCGCGCCGGTTTTTATATCAAGGCAAACCAGCGAACGCGGGTCGCTGGTGCAATAAATATAGCCATCTTTATAAACTGGCGAACTGTACTGGGATTGCATGGCTTTGCTTTGCCATTTTGCGGTTGCTTTATTGCCGTTAATCTCAATCAATGCACTGCCGTGACCGTAACCGGTGGTGATAAAAATGCTGTTGCCGATGACAATTGGGACAGCGGCGTTGGCGTTAAAATGGTCGCGGGCAGCTTCTGTGTCTACTGCGGGTTCCAGCGGAGTAGTCCAGGGGAAACGCCAGAGAAGTTTTCCGGCGGCGGCATCCACCCCAATAAGCGCGGTCGCGGTGAAAATTACATATTGCTTCACGCCGTTAATGACGGCTGCCACCGGGGTGGCGTACCCCGGCTCATCGCTGCCGCCGCCGCGCCAGATTGTTTTGCCAGTCAGCCTATTTAAAGCGGCTACCGATGAGTTTATCCCACCCGGGCATATAATGATGGCATCGCCATCTACCAGTGGCGACATGGAGTAATACCATTGCGGACGTCTGCCGGCAAACTCTTTCACCATATCGCGGCACCATATTTTCTTACCACTTTTAGCATCCAGGCAATACACTAATCCACTGCGGCTAACGGTATAAACTCGTCCATCATTTATCGTCGGGGTGGAACGGGCAAAACCATAAAGCTCCGAACCGGTTTCCGGGTATGCATACCGCCAGCATTCATTCCCGCTCTTTTCATCCAGCGCACGCACAATATCTTTGCCGCTTTTATGGTCAATTATAAATACAGTACCACCCGCAACCGCTGGTCCGGCAAAACCTTCATCAGTGAGTGCCACTTTCCAACGCACCTTCGGCGGGCTTTTCTTCCAATCAAAATTGTATCCCGTTCCCGGTGCAATACCGTCAGCATTTGGCCCGCGAAACTGCGGCCAGTCAGCGGCGAATATTCCAACTGCCAATGAAATATACAGTAATTCAATAATAAAATATCTGATATTTAACCGCATGAAATTTTTTCCAAATCTCCCATAAATTATAGAGGCTTTTGCAAAACCCGATGGTACAGACACCTTCCTGGCTTCGCCACTCGGTGTCAGTCCCTGAAAGTCGTTCTTCCCCTCTCCAACCGGGAAGGGGATTGAGGGGATGGGCTTTTAAGGCGAAAATCTATAATTAAGAAAATAGGTTTTGCAAAAACCTGTATAACTAACATTTAAAACTCAATCCCGCGCCGTGCCGAAATTCCTTGCTGATACGGGTGTTTATGCGGTTTCATCTCGGTTATCAGGTCGGCCATGTCGCAGATTAATTCGGGGACATTCCTGCCGGTGCAAACAACTTCAACATTTTCAGGACGGTTTTTTAAGGTGTGAATTACATCGTTGGTTTTTATCATGCTGTAATGCATCGCCACATTTATTTCGTCGCATATTACCAGGTCGTAATTCCCGCTATTTATAGCATTTTCCGCAATTTTCCAGGCTTCGGCGGCAGCGGCATAATCATCTTCGGTCAGTCCGCCATTGGTCATCAAACCGCTGTTTTTCTCCGCGGTTCGCACCACATCCACGCCTAATTTGCGCAGCATCGCCAGTTCTCCGCTCATGTTGCCGCCTTTGACGAATTGGACGAATATCACCCGCAAGTCGCACCCACGCGCCCGTACCGCCAACCCGACAGAAGCGGTAGTCTTACCCTTCCCCTCGCCGGTATATACCTGTATACAGCCTTTTTTAAGTGGCATGATAGTCTCCTTTAATATGAAATGTAGGCTATTCGCAGTTTAATTTTGACATGATTAACATGATTTACAAGATTTAGTTCATATTGGCGAAGCCAACTATCCTACCCATCCTGCCCATCGATGTTAATTTTCTCTCTTCTTCTCGCAGTTATCCATACCATCAGCAGGCTGATATCTGCGGGGGTTACTCCCGGTATTCGCGCTGCCTGTCCCAGGGTTGTCGGACGTACCCGTTCCAGATGGTCGGCTGACTCGCGCAGCAATCCGCGTATTTCGCGGTAATTTATCTCTGCCGGCATTTTCCACGCTTCCAGCCGCTTTTGTTTTTCCACCATGCGTCCCTGGCGTTTTATGTAGCCTTCGTATTTGATGAAGGTTTGCACTTGTTCGGCGGTTCTTTCAGAAATTTCGGCTGTTTTGGGGTCGCATGTCCGCAGGTCATCATATGTCACTTCCGGTCGGCGCAGCCAGTCGGCGGCGGTAGATATGCTTGCCACATTGATGCCGCATTCACTGGGTGAACTGTCGTTAAGCCGGTTAATCTCATTGGTGATTGCGTCGCGATGAACACAGAAACGCTGGTAGGCTTCATCGTCAATCAACCCTAATTCGTGGCCGT
Organism: uncultured bacterium; assembly: GCA_964638715.1. Classification (GTDB taxonomy): domain Bacteria; phylum Armatimonadota; class Hebobacteria; order CAIYQO01; family CAIYQO01; genus JBAXQQ01. Next base: position 16,117 of record CAZWZF010000043.1, read on the forward strand.
AATCGGTCAGGCGCATATCGGCATTATCCTGGCGCAATAACAGGCGATGCTCTGCTCGCGACGTCAGCATGCGGTATGGCTCTGCCGGACAGCGCGTTACCAGGTCGTCGATAAGTACGCCAATGTAGGCTTCGTCGCGCTGCAGCATCACCGGCACCTCGCCGCGAAGGTATTGCACCGCGTTTATCCCTGCTATCAGCCCTTGCGCCGCCGCTTCTTCGTAACCGCTGGTGCCGTTTACCTGACCGGCGCAAAACAGGCCTTTAACAATACGCGATTCCAGGTTTGGCCATAACCCATCCGGCGGTATGTAGTCATATTCCACCGCATAGCCGGGACGGACAATCTCCGCGTTTTCCAACCCGGGAATGCTGCGGACAAAATCAACCTGCACATCTGCCGGCATACTGGTAGATATTCCCATCGGGTAAACCAGATTCGACTCCCAGCCTTCGCGTTCCAGAAATACCTGATGCCGTTCGCGCTCGGGAAAACGCACTACCTTATCCTCAATAGATGGGCAATACCGCGGCCCGCGGCCGCTGATTAACCCGCCAAACAGCGCGCTGCGTTCCAGGTTGGCGCGCAGTATTTCGTGAGTTTTTTCGGTGGTGTAGGTGATGTGGCACGGCAGCAGTTCTCGATCCGGCCAGGCGGGATTTTGCCAGTGAAATTCGTATGGCAGTGGAGTTTTTGAAGATTTCTGTAATTCGCAGTTTTCGAAATTGATGGTATTCACGTCAATTCGCGGCGTAGTACCGGTCTTGAATCTGCCCAGTTTTACCCCGGCATTAATTAACGATGCTGATAAAAATGATGCCGGCGGTTCTCCATATCTTCCCGCTTCCGCAGTCACCGACCCGGTGAAGGTGCGCCCCTTCAAAAATGTCCCGGTTGCCAGCACCACTGCTTCCGCAGTTATTTCTCTGCCATCGGAAAGCCGTACCCCGGTCACAGTGGAATCCGTCACCATGATGTCGCTGACTTCTGCTTCGATAATCTCTACATTGTTGTCGCGCAGCATCTGCTGCATCACCAGCGGGTATAGATCCTTATCCACCTGCGCGCGAATCGCCTGTACCGCTGGTCCCTTGCTGGTATTCAGCATCCGCGAATGCGTCACGGTGATATCCGCCACCCGCGGCATTGCTCCGCCAAGGGCAGCCACCTCGCGCACCAGATGCGCCTTCGCCGGCCCGCCAATGCTGCAATTGCACGGCAATTGAGCAATAGTATTCACCCGCAAAGCAATCAACGCAACGCTTGCCCCGCGGCGAACCCCCGCCAGCGCCGCCTCGCACCCCGCATGACCCCCGCCAACAATAACCAAATCATATAACAACATCGACTAAAGTATAGAAATTAAAGTGAAATGAGTAAAGAGAAATTGACAATTGATAATTGACGATTGACAATTATTTGTCGGGAGATGCATATAAAATCATGTAACTATTAACCATTTGAAGAAAAATGTATCCAAAATTGATATTTTCAATAGCCATGGTGTGGCGACATAATAAGTAACCCAAATAAATTGGACAAGGTGTTAAGTTTTCGGTTTTCAGTGACCAAAAATAGGCGATAAAAGTAAACTCCCCTCCTTGGCAAGTTGTGCTTTATACACATTTATGATTGAATGGAAAATTTGATGATGAATACAATAAAAATTAGCAAATCAGCATGATAATCAGCATGATTTGACTATATTTTTATTAATTATTAACAATCCAACCCCAGAGGGGTGGCATGTTAATAGCAATCAATCAACAAAATAGAACCAGAACCCCTTTAGTGGGGTGACATGTTAAAAACGGGCGAAGATTAATAACCGGTAATAAAATATATTACCATTTCACATGTCGCCCCTAAAGGGGCTTATTATTCATAAAGATCATCAATTACTATTAACATTTCACCCCTCTGGGGTTGGATTGTAGTTAATATGTGAGTTTTTTTTTGAAAATATAAAATACAATTACAAAAATGTGTATAAAGCACAGCCTTGCCAAGGAGGGGCGAGGGGGTGGTCTTCGACGATATGAAATTTTCAATTTAAAATCGTGACTTTTTTTGTTCGGATTTGATTGCTAACTGACTAATATCTTCACTATTCTCACCTCACCCTTCTCTCTTCTTCTACCCTAACCGTTTAATTCCCGGGTCGGTGAAAATATCGAATTCATCACGACTGCTGGTGGAAAATTCGGATACTACGGCGCCTTCTGCTCCCCCCTGGAACCAGTGCAGGGTGTCGGGAGAAAGTGTGTATTGTTCGCCGGGATTCAGCACTATTTCGTGCCATACGGTGTAATGCTGTTTGCGGTGTGCCGGTGGATTGGCTTGCGGGTTGGCAACGGGAGTGCCGGATACGTACAGGAATACCTTGCCATAACGACAGCGGAAGGTTTCTTCCTTGCCGGGTATGCCATCAATTTCCGGGTGGCGGTGTTCCGGACAGGTTTGGTACGGCAGCAAGACAATTTCTTTTGCGCAGCAGCGTTTTGTATTAACATACACAATCAACTGTAAACCAGTAGACTCTATTTCACCCAATCCCATGTCGGCAACTTCCATTTCGTTAACTTCGGCAGGGGTTAATACAATGCCGGCTTTATCCAGCAGTTTCAGTGATTCTTCAACCACATATTTTTGTTTTTCAGCTGTAATCATGAGTGTCTCCCTTGTATAGCGTTATGGTAAATTTATTCTGCTATAACCGGAATGATTATAGCAGAAACGCTGTCATTATTCGAGATGTTTGCTTAACCTATTTTTCAAGGTTCAGCCATGCCATTTCATCAGCAGTCAGCGTTGTTTCACTGGCAGCTATGGCGGATTTCATTTCAGCTTCGTTTTCTGTGCCGATAAGCGCAAATACATTAAGCGGCTGGCTGAATATATATGCAGTTGCAATTTCCGCAACGGTCATGCCTTTTTGTTTCGCCATTTCTTCTACCCGATCAAGCCGTTTGAAATTTACCTCGTGACAATAAGCCGTTCGGCAAGCACCGTCTATTGTGCCTTTGATTTCTTCAAAGTTCTGGCGGGTGATTCGTCCGCTGAAAAAGCCGCGTCCCAGGCTGGAATAAGCGAATATCGGCATGTCATGCTGTTTATACCACGCTCGCGCCTCGGTATTTTGCGGTCCGCTAACGGTTACACATCCCGGTCCCCAGGGATCTTCAACCTGTTCGGCAAGGCCGAAATTTGGACTGCTTACGGTGAATGGCGTCAGATTATTGGCAGCAGCGTAATCATTGGCTTCCTGCAGGCGTTGATGGGTCCAGTTGGAACCGCCAAATGCGCAGATTCGTCCGGCATTTTTATGCTCGTTTAAAATTTCTACAATCGGTCCAATCGGGTAATCCGGGTCATCGCGATGGAGCATATAAATGTCGATATAGCTGGTGCGCAACCGTGCCAGCGAGTCGTAAATATCAGCGGTAATATCGAATGGAGTGACGCGTTTGCGGTCGGCGTTGGGTATCGCACCCTTGGTGGCAATTACCACTTCTTCACGATTCCCGCGCATTTCCATCCAGCGGCCTATCGCGCGTTCGCTTTGTCCGCCATAATAGACATTTGCGCTGTCCAGGGTAGTTATCCCGTTGCGCAGTGCAGCATCAAGAATATCTACACTGCGTTCAAAATTGTCAGTGCTGATTATCATCGTTCCCAACACAATGCGGGAAACGGGTTTGTCAATATTATTAATCTTGCCGTATTTCATATTTTCTCTCTTTTGTATTCGTAGAGACGCACGGCCGTGCGTCTCTACATTTTAATTATCACCGGTACGGTGACACCACATTTCATTTTTCAGAAGGATAAACAAGTCCCCACTGTTTGCGCAGTGTATCCATGGTATTCATAACGGATATTGTTTCCGAGTGTGGACGCATCGGACTTTCTTTTATTCCTTCGCGCAGGCAGCGACCAAATTCTGCTGCTTCATAATTGAAACCGTTGCCAACAATTTCCGGGGCAATTTCTTCATCTTTTCCATTAACGCTAAGCGTTAGTTTTGATGGCCGCCACCATAATTTGTGCATCTTAATAGAACCTTCGGTGCCAAATATTGTTGCTTCGTGAGGGGTATTGGTACGCACACCACAAATTAACGACGCGATTTTTCCTTCGGGGAAACCCAGCACCATGGCAGCCTGTTCATCAACGCCGGTCTCACCGATATGCGCAGTGCCGGAAATATAGTTTGGCTTACCCATAAACAGTTGCGCGAGGCTGATGACATATACGCCGACGTCCAACAATCCGCCGCCGCCCAATACCGGGTTAAGCCAGCGCTCTTCCGGTTTCCAGCCGCCGCGAAACGCGAAGTCTGCCTGAAGCATCCGCACATCGCCAATGATGCCGGAGTTCGCCAACTCATGCGCTTTTACCACGTGGGGTAAAAATCGTGACCACATACCGTCCATCACCAGCAGATTAGCTGCTTTCGCGGCGGCAATGATAACTTCAGTTTCACCGGCATTTACCGTGAAAGGTTTCTCGCACAGCACCGGTTTGCCGTTGGCGATAGCCAACAGACAATTCTCTTTGTGAATTGGATGCGGGGTGGCGACGTAAATGGCATCCACATCCGGGTCGGCAACCAGTGCTTCATAACTGGCGTGGCGATGCGGAATATTCCACTTCGCACCAAACTCCTCAGCCTTTTCCGCAGTCCGTGAACCACAGGCTATAACTTCAGCATCGGTCAATGCCGACACACCCTCGGCAAATGCATTGGCAATACCGCCAAGCCCGAGAATGCCCCATTTAATTGTTTTAGACATAATAGTGCTCCTTTACGAATTACGAATTACGAATTACGAATTACGAATTACGATAATGATTAACTGTCCATTATCAACTGTCAACTATCAACTCGTGAAATCCATCTTTCCTGCCGCAGCGATTTTACTATTGCTTTTTGCGCGGACAGACTTTCAATTGCTGATTCCAGGGTGCTTAGCGGTTGGGCGTTGCCTTTGCATATTTCCAGGAAATAATTTGATTGTTCTACTATTCCTATGTGGCCAGTGCTTGCTTCCAAGGGCGGCACCCAGATTTTTACCGGATTTGAAGTATTTACATTGGCGTGAAAACGTACATGGCCTGAACCGTTTGGTTCCCAATGTTCCATTTCAAATTTCCCCAATGATCCCACCACGCCGGTGCGGACAAAGCAGTATGCGCTGCAATCAACCTGGTCGATGGTTAATCGCGGTCCACCTTCCAAGTCAATTAATACCGTGGTGGCATCCATGGTATCGCGATCCGCCGGTCCACCCATAAATTGTCTGCCTGATGCGAAAATGCGGGTCCATGGACGTTTAAGTATGTAAAGCAACGCATCCATCGAATGAATGCAGCAATCCAGCAGTGAACCGCCCAGGGTATCCATGTGGTTTTGCCAGTTTCCCGCTTCACGCCAGTAAGCCGGATAAAAAAACTGAATCCATGCGCCGCGCAATTCGCCAAACTCCGGGTCATTTATATGCTCATACAGGTATCGGTAAATTGCCGCGTGATGCATCTGAAACCCGACTTCAACATGCTTTCCTGCTTTGTCCCTTGCCTTTATCATCGCGTCGCCATCAGCCAGGTTTTGACATAAAGATTTTGCGACCAATACGTGACAGCCGGCTTCCAGCGCTTGAATTGTCATTGGGGCATGCAGTGGTACCGGTGTCATAACAAACACAGCGTCAGGTTTGGCAATATTCAGCATGGTGCTATAATCGGTATAACAGGCAGAAAGCGGTGCACCGTATCTATTTGCGGTATCGGCAATTAATTCTTCAGATGTATCACAAAGCCCAACTATTTCAACATCCTGGCGTCCGCGATAATGGTCTAAATGTTCGCAGCCGTGACGCAGCCCAACGACGGCAATTCTAACTTTTTTAGTCATAATTAATATTGTTCCAATGCTATATTTTTGTATTTAAATACTTCACACATTGCCTTTCTTGTTTGATATAGGTTTACCTTTTTAAAAATAGAGTTTTTTTAAATTAATTTAAATCTTCCTTGCAAACTCTACCCCAGTTCGTTACTGATAAGAGATGGGTTAAGCGAAAATGTTGTGTTTTACAAAAAACTGTAAACTATAAACTATCAACTAACAACTAATTCAGCAGGTTTGTATTTATACAGGCAGAAAAAAGTATTAAGATATTCTTTTTGAAGGGTAATTATAATTATGGGCAACTGTTATATCCAGAATGGCGACACCATTCTTTTTCAGGGTGATTCAATCACAGATTGCGGACAGCGCGAAGCGCAGGACAACATGGGTGGCGGTTATGTGGCGATGATAGCGGGGATTCTCGCGGCGCGATACCCGGATTTGAAAGTAAAAATCATCAATCGCGGCATGGGTGGCGACCGTTCTGTAGAATTGTTAAATCGCTGGCAGGAAGATTGCATCAGTCTGAAACCAGACCTGCTTTCCATTAAAATCGGTGTGAATGATGTCTGGCGCAAAACCGGTCAATGGAATGAACAGCAATATGTGCCATTGGCAGAATACAAAGTAAATCTGACTTCACTGGTAGACCAGGCACTGGCATCTGGCATCAAACGCGTCGTGCTGGTAAGTCCAACTACTATTGAACAGGACAATAATGGCGAGTTAAACCAGATACTCACCACCTACGCCGATTTCGCACAGCAACTGGCGGTTGAACGCGGGCTGATATTCGCCGATGTCCGCAGTTTGTTGATGAGAGCACGCGCCGAACGTCCAGAAATTGTATGGACAGGCGACGGATGCCACCCAACGACTGCTGGTCACGCGTTAATAGCAGAAGCATGGCTGAAAGCGGTAGGAGCTTAAATAATCTTGTCTGGTAAAATTACTAAGCGCACTGTGCTTGCAGTGCGCTTCATCGTAATTATCTGCTCTAAAACTCGACCCGATATGGGATTACCTTGATTACAGCAAACTCCGGGTCGCTTGCGTCTTTGAAATAGGTGGTCCATGATGGCTGCCACAGGTTGCTTTTTACCACCGGGTCATCAATTATTTCGGCATTGCCAAATAACCGCAGGGATTTAGTGCCATTGGATACCGCGATACAGACTTTGGGGTTTGACGCAATGTGATTCATTTTTGCGCTGCTTTTGCCGGAAGCGTACCAGATGGTGTCGTCATCATCAATTTGGGCTATATACATAACACGGCTTGATGGTTCATCGCCATCTACCGTAGATAATACAGAGTTGCGGTGAGCCTTCAGAAATTCTGATGCTTCAACATTCAATATCTTAGACATAGCTATTCTCTCCTTTGAAACAGGTAATTTTTATATACCCACAGTTATGAAGTAATAATCATTTGTGGAAAGGAATTTCACTCTTCACTCTTCACTCTTCACTCTTCACTTCTCTTCCAATTCTTTCACTTTTTTCTCTAATTCTTTCATTCGTGTTAATAAATCCGGCAATTTTCTCATTGCTGCCTGTTGTTTCAATTCGTTCATGTGCGGCTGCGCCGGATATCCTGAGTATGATTCGTCGCCTTTGCAATCTCTGGTTACGCCGCTTCTAACAGCGAATTTACAGTTGTCTTCTATTTTAACGTGGTCTAATATGCCTGTTTGTCCTGCGACAATAACGTTATTTCCAATTTCTACACTACCGGCTAATCCTACCAGGGCAATAATCAAGCTGTTGCTGCCAATTTTAACATTATGAGCAATCTGTACCAGGTTATCAACCTTCGTTCCTTTACCGATAACTGTTGTACCGGATGTACCCCGGTCCACACAGGTGTTCGCGCCAATTTCCACGTCGTCTTCAATAATCACATATCCCAAATGTGGTATTTTTTGCCAGCCGTTTTCGCTGGGATTGTATCCAAATCCATCTGCACCGATTACCGCGCCGCTGTGAATTATTACATTGCTTCCAACTATACAATGAGCGTAAATGGATACGTTGGGATAAATAATTGAATTTTGACCTATCTCTACGCTGTCGCCGATATATGAATTTGCACCGATTACCGCGCCGTCGCTTATCACTGCGCGTTCGCCAATTACCGCGCCAGCACCAATATATGCGCGAGCATGAATCATTGCGGATTGTGAAACGTGGGAATCTCTTTCTACACCTGGCATCGGCAGCCGGCGCCAATCGTATACTTGCATGGCACTGGCAAAGGCAGAACGCGGGTCATCTACGTATAACAATGTCTTTACATCTGATGTCAGGTTGCGCGGGGCAATTATTGCAATCGCAGCCGATTTTTCTGCTAATTTAAGTCTGCGTTCGTCCATAACGAAGGTTACGTCTGACTCACTGGCTATTTCGTAACCAGTTACACCGGTGATCTCTGCATCGGCATTTCCGCCTTCTATTTCCGCGTCAATAATTACCGCTAATTCCGCCAACGTCATTTTAATCATTTATTTACCCCAATATTTGCTCAGCCACCCGGCAGCCGCAACTGTAATATCTTCTGCGCCGTTAGTGCCGTTGTATCGTATATCAAAACCGTGCATTTCGCCAAGGGTCTTTACTGCCTGTTCTGTATCTTTCTTAATTAATTCTTCAATTTTTTTTCTTCTTTTCAACAAATTAATCATATTTGCCTGCGATTGTGCAATAACTTTGCTGTTTCTGCTCTTATCATTTTTGCGTTGAATATCAGCGGCATTTTTTGCGTCACCACTGTCATCCATCTTCACTTCCGGTTGGGTAGGTGCGCTTCGCGGGGAGTCGGGGGCAGAGATAAGACGGTTATCTTTCATCTCTTCAATTTTCTTCTTACGCAGATCCTCTAATTCCAGTGCTAATTCTTCATCAGACTGCTGTTTAAACTTACGGACTTTTATTTCCATTTCCGAAGTAAATTTATCTATAATATCGTCAATTCTTCTCGTGGTTTCTTTTTTTGCGTTCGCCAGTTCTTCCTGATAATTATTCCAGGCTTTTTCTTTTTCGGCTTTTGTCATATTTACAATATCATTTTTATTGGGCATTACACGTATTCGTTCGGCATTGTCTTTATTCAATTGGGTGCTTCGTACTGGTATCCTATTGGATTTTGCTATTTCAATTTCACGATTATATAATTCCTGCATTATTTTTTTTCGTTCTGTTTCAATTTTTGCGTCCATCTCGTCAACCGCAGTCTCACTGAATGATTTCATTCGCCGGTTATATTTTCGCAGCAGTTGTTCACGCGCTGCCGCCATTTCAATTTCAGTTACTTTATCAATATTCTTTGAAGAAACCTTAACATCCAGTGGCATTTCCAACGCGGGCAGTGGAATAATAAGCACCTTTATTTCCGGCAAGTCCGGCATTATTACCCCGCTTGAGCGATGGATTTGATTACTGAGTTCTACCAATTGCCGGTCTATATCATTTATTTGCCGCATTGATGGGTGCTGACGTGCCAGTACCGGCAAATTTACTTGCGCAATTTTAGCGGAAGTAACCTTTGCTGATTTGGCACATCCGGTAAATAATAGCGCAAAGGCTATGGAGAATAATCCCCACAGCCCTGCGGCAAATATATTGTATTCTTTTATATTAGTTGTTTTTAACAACCGGTTTCTTTTCATCAAATATATTGTCTTTATAGGCAGCATTCATAGCGGCAACGACATCAGCGGTGATGTCGGTTCCACCATAGAGTAATGTCTTAACAGAGTTTTCGCCAACCTGTATTTCTTTGGCCAGGATAGCAGATAATTTTTTTGTTTTATACACTTGTGCAATAGCAGCGTTCTGTGCATCTTCAATGGCAGATACTAACAGTTCGCGCTTTTCAGCTACTTCACCATCGGTTTTCTGCATGGCTGCTTCATAAGCGGCATTTCCTGCTTCTTTTAATGGTGAAAGGGCGTCAACTTGTTTCTGTTCATCTTCAGTTAATTTTGTATCTGCAGTTTTCTTTGCTTCCAATTTCTCCAGATCAGCCATATTCTTCTTGGCAATTTCTTTCAACTCATCAACTCTTTTAGTATTTACTACCATTTGTGATGGTCGGGTAAGCTGGAAATATTCGGCGGTTTGATCTTTATTCAAACCAATAGCATCTTGCAGGATGGTGATGGATGCGCGTTTTTCATCAATAAATGCTTTCCAGATTTCAGCGGCCTTTTTTGCGCCTTTATAATCTTTTTGCACTTGCTGCACATCAACGACTCCTATGCCGCCGGTTGCGGCGGGTGGTGTTGCGGCATTTGCCGCAATTGCGATGCTGGCAATCAGCATGCATACAACTAACTTAACTACAATTTTCATGACTACCTCTTTTTTTATATTTTACTAAATTTTTCCGGGTATGTAATAATATGACCTTATTAAAGGCAAATAGTTTCAATAAATTGAACCAATGCCGAAAATGAACCGGTTTTTACCTTTTGATGTGAAGCCATAATCAAATCTTATTGGTCCCAGCATCGGTACCATTACGCGTATGCCAACGCCATATCCAAGGCGCATGCGCAATTTGCTGTCAGCAGCAACCATTTGCGAGAAATCACCACCCCAGGCATCGCCGTAGTCGGCAAAGGCTGCGAGTTGAATTACTTCAGCCGGCTGGTATCGCAACTCGGTATTCAACAAAACTTTGTTTATGCCGGGGAACTGCTCGTCTTCATAACCGCGAATGGTGTCCAATCCGCCTAAACGGAACTGTTCAAGGAATGGGGCTTTGCCAGCAATATACCCGGCTTGAAATCGGCTGGCGAGTACAAGTTTGGTGTTGTCTTTAGTGCTGTATTCCATTCCGGCTGTCGGTTTTGCTTTATCCAACGGCATAAAATATCGATATTCTGCATCCCATTTAGAGTAATGCGAGTCGCCGCCAAAACCGGCTAATTCGCTGGATAATGACAGATAGTCGCCTTTTGTGGCGTTAAGCCATGAATTGCGGGTATCTCGCTGTGATGTGTAGGTGATAGTCTGGTTATGAATCGGCGTTTTAATTTCTGTCACTAACGGAGCCAGTCCGACAGGCAGGGTTGTTGGTACGTCAAAACCATAAACCTTATCAAGGCGGAATGATATGCCGTGAAGCCATTTGCCGTAAGGACGGGTAAAGCCGACACGCGCACCCTTGCGCGCTTCGGTATAATAGAAATTATTTGATCCCGCCACCATCTGGGTGATGGTTTGAGTATCAAAAATTCCGGTATTGAACGAGGTATGCTGTCTATCAATCCATGGGTTGTTATAGGTCAGGTTGTAGCTGCTGGTGCTGCCGATTTGCAGACTGGCAGATACGCTGCGTGCGGTGCCGAATAAATTATTATCCGCCAGATTAAGCATGCCGCTGAAACTTTCTGCCTGGCTATACCCAACGCCTAATCCTATCTGACCGGTTCGGGCATCGCGCACCTTGAATACCAGGTTGATGGTGCCGGGTTTAGTACCGGGTTGTGGCACCACGGTGGCTTCCTGGAAAATAGATAGCCGGTTAAGGTTGCTTAATGTTTTGCGAATTTCATTTTCATTAAATAAATCACCGGATTTTATCATTAATTCGCGTTCGATGACATAATTTTTCGTTTTGGTGTTGCCTTCGATTTTAATCTGGTCAATTCGCGGTTCCATAATTGTAATGACCAAACTGCTGGCATCGTCAATATTAATTGATGCGATATCGGTGAGGGAATATCCCTTTTCGGCATATTTCTTGCGAATTATTTCAGCATCATCTTTCACTTTTGCCTGAAAAAGCACTTCACCCGGTTTGAGGGTGAGCATTTTCTTCAGTTCATTGCTGGTGAAAACGGTGTTGCCTTTAATGATGATGTCTTTGATAACCGGATTTTCTACAACTGTGAATATCAACTTCACGCCGCCATCCAATTCTTCGGTTTTGTGGGTTGCCCGGAAATACCAGCCCAGGTCAATCAGCGCTAACTGATCTTCTTCTGCCTGCGCGTCTGAAAATGGGTCGCCAACTTTTGATTTAATTACCGCGTAACTTTCTTTCTGTACCGCTTCAGTAACAGCGGTAAAACCGGTAATTTCAACCTTTTTAATGACCATTTTTTCATCATCAGCGGCAAATGCCACGGCGATTAAAGATAATATTAATAAGGTTATGGTTAAAATTCTACTCATCTTTCCTCCAATTTATTCTTCATCAATATGCAGGTATGGTGATAATTCTTTTCGCAATTGACCTCGCGCGCGAAATATGCGGCTTTTTACAGCTTCCAGACTGCAGCCTACTGCATCAGAAATTTCCTGGTAGCTTAATCCCTGTACATCGCGCAGCAATATCACGGTGCGCAAATCTGGTGACAGGTTGTTTATTGCCGCTTGCAGCAGAACTTGCAATTCTGTGTTTTCCACTACCCGTTCAGGCTCGTTGGTGTTATCTTCAATATCCCTATCCATGGTCTCGCCATCTTCTTTGGTAGTATCATCCAACGAAAAAAATCTATATTTCGCGTCACTGTCTTTCTTGCGAAAATAATTTTTACATAGATTCACCGCGATTCGGTATAACCATGTGTATGCCTGGGCATCACCACGAAAACGGTCAAAGGCACGCAGGGCATGCAGAAATGTTTGCGAGGTTAAGTCTACTGCATCTTCATAATCACCGATGGTACGATATATGAGATTAAATATATTCTTCTCATATTGCCGATACAAATCGTCAAATGACAGCGGCACTGTCGCTGCTGGTTTAACATTTGGATTTATAGTATCGGCCATACACGATTATCCTAAAACCATTAATGAAATTCACCCCGTTTGGGCTGTATTAATTTTAACAGGTTTTATCCCAGTAAACAAGGTGGATATTTTGAAGGGAGAAGAGAGAGGAGAGAAGAGTGAAAATTTGCAATCCTTCGGATTGCTTTTTCATTGTCACTGGAACGGTGACACCACGTTTTCTCTCTTCACTCTTCACTCTTCACTCTTCTCTCTTCCGTCTGTTTCCCGTCAAATCTTCAATTATCATTTTAATCGCCTGGCTTATATTTACTTTCCCGGGTATTTCGGATGATTTGAAGAAGCTGGCGTATGATATGAATCTTATGAAAACTGATAATAGAATCACCATGTGGTAGTGAGTGAAATATGATGGCATGAATGAGAAGTAATGCATATTTGGTTCAAAAATTTCTGCCAGTTTGCCACTGGCGGCGGCTCCCAGGGTACCCGCTATACCGATGAAAACATTCATTGATGCCATATATGCCGACCGCCGCTCTTCGGGGAATACTTTCATGGCGATGAAAGTGTTCGACTGTTCAATTGACTGCCACATCAAACCGCCAATTATGGTAGCGGGCAGAATGAAGAACCATTTATACTCCGGTATGATGAATGCCCAGGCGATAGGTACTATCAGTTGAGTTATCAAACCCAGCGCTATCACCGGGCGCGGACCGAACCTGTCGACCAGCTTGCCCCAATATGCTGAGGTAACTGCCATGCCGCACCAGGGGATAATTGTCAGCACAAAACTCGCGTAAGTGTTGTTGAACCCCAGGCCGTGATTTGCCAGTGTTGCGAAACATAATTTCCACAAACATGGGCCGGTTAGCGTATAGGCGAAAAATGTCGGCATCATCAACAGCATGAATCTGCGAAACATCTTGTTTTTCCATGGAATAGTTACGATATCTATCAACTTGGTTTTTTCAACAACTGGCCGCGGCACTTCGGGTACCTTGATAAATATCAGGATATCTATAGCACCCAGGATTGCCCCGACGGCAAAAACGATGGCAAATATCTCGCGGGAACCGTGATATTTGTCAATCAGCCAGGTGGCGGTCATGGTGGATACAATCATGCAGATCAGCGAATACGCCGCCCGCAGTCCGAAATACCGTCCGGCAAGTGATTTGGGGATAATCGACGCCATCCACGCCGCCCACCCGGCACCGCCCAGGGTAGCCAGCACCAGCGACAAAAACGCGATGGAACCGACCAGGTAAACCTGGGTATTTCGCGGCAAATCATGCATGAACATGGGCACCGCGGCAATAACCAGCCACAACAACCGGTGAATGGTGACCAATACCAGGAAAATCGGCTTGGCGCGACCGGTGCGCTCAACAATATACGACCCGATAATGAAAAATATCACTGCCGATGGCGGCAATGCCATTAAAAGTCCGAATGTTGCGTCGTTGGCATGAAGATATTTATCAAGAAACGCCGCGTATGGCCCGGCAGATGTGATAGCGGCAAAAACCGACCCGAACATCCACGCAACCAGAACATACCACATCGAGGAACGAACCTCGGAGGCGGTATACCCATGCGGAGTAGTCTTACGCGGTTTTTCAGTCGATATCATATTCACAGCATGCTTTTTTCAACAAATGATGTTGATAACCTGCAAATGGGGAAATATAAATTTTGGGGGATGTTTATTTGTGGTTTTGTAAATAATAAACCATTTTGCTGACGTCAACACAATGGTAGAGATTAGATGATGTAGACAATAAATAATTAAAAGAGATTAAGGAAATTATGTAGATGGATTTCATAGTCTATAAACAATGATGTGGGTTTTGATATGTTTGTTGAATATCTGCCTTGTAGTGGTAAAATTACTTAAATATGTTTAGAGATATGTTTTTGAAATTTTTCATAAAAGTATGTATAATTTATACCATGATTTATTTTGATAATAAAGGTTAAAATGAGGAAAAATAAAAACGAAATAAAAAACGATAATAAACTCTGGCAAATTGCTCTCGGAGAGGATAGCACACGCCAATTTAAGCAAGACGTGCCAAGTATTGATAAATTAGCAGCAGAAATGGCTGCTTTTGCAAACTCTGAAGGTGGTACTATTTTTATAGGTGTTGCAGATGATGGTACTACTTCTGGTTTATCTCCAGAAGATGTCAGAAGAATAAATAAAATAATCAGCAATGCAGCCAGTCAACATATACACGAAGTCCAATTGTGGTTCAGACAGAAAATATTATATTAGAAAATACTCGCATTGTGATTCTTTTAACCATCCTAAAAGGTATTGATAAACCGTATTTTGATAAAAATGGTGCAATCTGGATTAAATGTGGATCAGATAAACGTCGGTTAAACTCTAAAGAGGAGTTGCGTCGTTTATTTCAAATATCCGACCAATTTCATGCAGATGAATTACCGACAAAAGCTGGGATTGATAAGCTCGATAAATTACGTTTTCGTGATTTCTTGAGAAAGGAATACGATCTTGATTATCCTGATTCACCAGATGAATTAATACGTATATTGCAAAACATGAATCTTGCAACAGATGATGGGATGTTAAATTTAGCTGGTGTACTTTTATTTACAGAACACCCTGAATGGATAAAACCACAATTTATTATCAAAGCTATACGTTATCCTGGTAATGATATTCATGTTGACTCGTATTTGGACACTGAAGATTTTATAGGTCCATTTAATAAATTATTTGATAATGGACTTTCTTTCCTAATGCGTAATCTGCATAAAGTACAAGCAGGACAAGGTGTAAATTCACCAGGGATTTCTGAAATACCACAAGTTGTATTAGAAGAATTACTGGTAAATGCATTGATTCATCGCGATTATATGGTTAGTGCTACTATTCGACTTTTTATTTTTGATAATCGAATAGAGATTATAAGTCCTGGTCATCTGCCCAATAATTTAACCGTTGAACGTATCAGATTAGGAATATCTAATATTCGTAATCCAATATTGGTATCCTATATATCCAAAGGAATACTACCATACAAAGGTTTAGGTTCTGGAATTAAGCGAGCATTAGAACTATGGCCAGAAATTGATTTTGTTGATGATCGTGAAGGTTGCCAGTTTACAGCTATAATTCGCAAAAAAGAACAATTATCTATTACGGAAAGAAATGGTAAAAATATTTTTCATGATAATTTGGCGGTAAAAAGTGGCGGTAAAAAAGGTGGTGTTGGCGGTAATAATAAAAGGACAAATACAACACCAGGCAACATGGCGGTAAAAAAATCAGAATTGACGGTAAAAAATGACGGTAAACAAGATGGTGCTGAAAATAAAAAAACAGATGAAATATCTGCGAAAATCATCGCTATTATAAAGAATAATAATAAAATTACCATCCCAGCATTGGCAATGAAGTTTGATGTATCTATCAGATCGATTGAGAGATACATCAATAAGTTACAAACTAAAGGATATCTTAAACGTATTGGACCAACTAATGGCGGGTATTGGCAATTTATAAAAAAAAATGAATAAGAATACCAATAGAGTGCTTAATAACTATATTCCAATTTCCCATTTCCTTCATTCGCTTAATATTTGTATAATTGCCGTATGAAATCATTGATTATTGGGGCGGGGCCGGCCGGGTTGGCTGCCGCGCATGAATTGGCGGTTAATGGCGCAGCCAGCATGGTTAGCGAATCACAGGATGCGGTTGGCGGTTTGTGCCGTACCATGTTGTTTGACGATTGCCGGTTTGATGTCGGTCCGCATCGTTTCTTTACCCGCAACGAGGAAGTACGCCAGCTTTTCGACGATATTGTAGCTGAAGATTTGATTAATGTGCCGCGTCTAACCCGCATTTACTATAACGGCAAATATTTTGATTACCCGCTAACGGCAAAAAACGCGTTATTTACCCTGGGTGCCGCCAACGCGGTGCAAATGGTTCTCAGCTACATTACCTCTACCTGCAGCAATAAAAGCAAAAACGCTGTCACATTTGAGGATTTGGTAGTCGGTCAATTCGGCAGGCGGTTATTTGAGATATTCTTTAAAACCTACACCGAAAAAGTGTGGGGAATCGATTGCAGCCGCATAGGTGCCGAGTGGGCAGGACAGCGTATAAAAGGCTTGAATCTTTTCACTGCGGCTTTAAACGCGCTGGTTGGCGACAAGAAAAAGATGATAAAAACGCTGGTGGATGAATTTGTTTATCCGCGTCTTGGCGCCGGACAGTTTTACGAGAAAATGGCTGACAAAGTGACATCCCTTGGCAGCGAAATAATGCTGAATTCCCAGGTGGTGCGGTTAAACCGCGACGGCAATCGCATCGTAAGCGCGGTTCTGCGCCAAAATGGAAACGAGGTAGAAGTAGAGGCCGACAACTTTTTCAGCAGCATACCGTTGACTGACCTGATAAATATTATATCTCCAGCACCGCCGCAGGTAATAATGGATGCCTGCGCCAAACTGCGCTACCGCGACCACATGTCGGTACAGTTAAAATATTCTGGCCACCCTTTCCCGCATAATTGGATTTATGTCCACGCGAAAGAAGTAGGGATGGCGCGCATTTGCGATTACCGCAATTTCAGCCGCCAGATGACATCTGATGACAATATCAGTCCCTTGACGGTGGAATATTTCACCTTTAAAGAAGGACCGTTGTGGGGGAAACCTGACCACGAACTGATAGCCATGGCGGCAAAAGAGATGGAAACCATGAACGTCGCCAGCGCAAACAATGTCGCCAACGGTTACGTGGTACGCAGCGAAAAAGCGTACCCGCTGATTGAATTAGACTACGATAATCACGTCGAAACCCTGAAAAGCTGGCTGAGCAACATCGCCAATCTGACCCCCATCGGCCGCGCCGGCATGTTTAAATACAACAACCAGGACCACGCCATCGCCACCGGCATGCTGGCCGCCAGAAACGCCATGGGAATAGGAAAATATGACCCGTGGAAAGTGAATATAGATGCTGAATATCATGAAGGTGGGGAGATATGAAATTGGCAAATGGCAAATTTTATCGGTCTGATCGGACGGATCCGACTGATAAATAAGTATACTAACAGGAGAAGATATGAACAATGAAATGACAGGCGAAATCCGTCGGCAGTTTGACCGCGTTTTGGCGGCTGGCTGCAGTTGGGCGGATATTCGTATTTATATTGAAGATGCTACCGAATCGCTGTATCTTGATGATGGCAACCTGGAGGGGAACTCCGCGTCGTTGTCCAGCGGGATGGGGGTTCGGGTGCTGTATCGCGGCGCGTGGGGATTTGCCGCTACCGCAAAGATGGAAAATATGGCGGAATGTTTTAACCGCGCCTTGAACAACGCCCGCGCCGCCGCAGAATTGCCCGGATTCCCAAAGGACAGCGGAGATGTGGTGAAGGTGGCGGGGAAATACGAGTCGCCGGTGGTGACTGACCCATTCACCGTGAAGTTGAAAGAGAAGACCGATTTCATGCGGGCAATTGACGCGAAATTGCAGAATGAACATATCGAGCACCGGACGGTAAGCTTGTATTTTCAGAAACGAATTGTGCATTACTTTAATACCGACGGTACCGAATATCAGCGCAAGATAATCAACAATTTCGCCGATATGAGCGTGATGGCGGCAGATGACGAAGGCCGTACCCAGCAGCGTTCCTGCGAACTGGCGGGCAACGGCAAGGGAACCCGCGGTTTTGAATGGCTGGCGGACAGCAATTTTGCCGGCAACGCTGACCGTATTAACGCCGAACTGGCAGAACTGCTGACGGCACCAAAACTGCCCGCCGGCAAACGTTCCGTGATATTGCTGCCGGGACAGGGTTTCCTGCAGGTTCACGAGACCATCGGCCACGCGCTGGAACTTGACCGCATCCTTGGCTACGAACTTTCCTTTGCCGGCGGTTCCCATGTGAAGCCAGATATGATTGGCAAACTGAGTTTTGGCTCCGAAAAGCTAAACGCTTACGCCGGGTTCACCTCCAACTCGCCGGGAACATTCGGACTGGATGACGACGGGATACCGCAAAGCGAATACCCGCTGATTAAAAACGGCCTGCTGGTGAATGTGCTATCTTGCCGAGGTGATATCAAAGAGGCGAACCATGTGGCAGGACGCGATGTGATGAAAAGCAGCGGTGGCGCATCGCGAAGCTGTGCGTTTTACCGTCCGCCAATTGACCGCATGACTAATATCAATGTGGCACCGGGGAATGACGGAACGCTGGACGACATCATCGCCGCCACCGAAGACGGCATTATAATGGATGTTCCGGTATCATGGTCCATCGGTTCCAACCGAGAACATTTCCATTTTGGATGCGAAATCGCCTGGGAAGTGAAGAATGGCGTGAAAGGTAAAGTATTCAAGAACTCCACTTATCACGGTCATAGCTTACCCTTCTGGCACAACCTGGACAAGGTTGGCGATATCACCACCTGGAAACTGCAGCAAGTGGCGAATTGCGGTAAAGGCGAACCCAACCAGATAATGGAAGTCGGCCATGGCATACCGGTAATGCGGTTTGCCGACGTCGACACCGGCGAGGAGTAAAATAATGATAGATAGTAAAATTAAAGATATTATATTAAAAGCACGCGGCGAAGCGCGCAAACAGGGAATAACCGCGGCGCTTTTCCTGCATCGCGAGGACAGCAACCTTATCCGCCTGGGCAATTCTGCCGTTGCGCTGTCAACATCGGAAGAACTGACCCGTTTTTCCGTCGAAGTGGTTAATGGCAGGCGCGTGGGGGCATACAGCATAAATGCTGACGTTAACTCGCTGGATATCGTGATGGACGCGCTGAACCGCGCCAACGAGAATTGCCTGGAAAGTCCGGAACTGGACTATCAGCCGATTCCCTCGGAAGTGGAAGAAGACACCGCCGACTATACCGGCTATGATCCGCAAATGATATCGCTGACGGCGGAAGACAAAACCACCGTTTGCAGCAAAATCATCAAATCGATGCCGGATAAATATTCCTTCAGCGGTTCGTGGTCGTCGGGCGAGACAGAAGTTTTCCTTGCCACTACTGTAAATGATAATTGCGCCTATCGCAAATTGTCTGACGGCGTGTTGAAAATAGTGATGAAAAACAATATCGCCGGGTGGGAAATTGCCGCTGACCAGACCGGCAAAAATCGCGCTGATTTCTGCGCCGATGCCGCCGTCAGCCATATCAATGCATTGCTGTCGATATACGAAAATAACCCCGGCTATCAAACCGTCATCGGCAAACAGCCGGTGGTATTCGGTCCCGATGCCATCGCTGAGATGCTAACCATGGCACTGTGGGGTGGTTTCATTGGGCGTTACTGGGAAGAAAAGCGGGCATTCACCTCGTCAAACAGCTTTGGCGACATGCTGTTCGCGCCGTCAGTAAATATTTATGACGACCCGGCGTGCCCGGATACTTTTGGATACCCGTTCGATTTTGCCGGCAGAAAACGGAGCAAGTTCGATTTTGTGAAAGATGGCGCCTTTGCCGGTTTGATATATGACAACGCCACCGCTGCAAAATATGGCAAAAAACCGACCGGTCATGACATCGGCACCATGGACATCGTCTTTGCCACCGGCGATGCCGTCCCCGGACTGGAAAATGCGCTGGCACAGGTTGGCGACGCGATATACATACCCCAATTGCATTACCTACACCTGCCCGACCCCACCCGTGGGCAAATCACCGGCTCATCGCGCTTTAACGCCATGCGGGTAGTAGGTGGAAAATTCGCCGCGCCGTTATTGTCCACCCGGGTAACCGACACCATACTCAATATATTCGGCAGCATCACCGCCATCTCCGCAAAAAGCGTGCCGATAAACATTAGCAGCACCTACGGCAGACGCTCCCCCGAGGTAATTAGCGTGCCGGAATATATAATCTGCAGCGAAGTGCGCATCAGCGACGTGGCAGATTCGTTTTAATATATGACCCTATTACGATTTATAGATAATAAAATTATGATAGATAATGTCACTTTTTTTTATTGCATTATCTGAAATCTTATGAGATAATAAATATGTTATTTTTAAAAAATATATTGAAAAAGATATATTTTTTAATAAAGGCTTATGAACTAAATGACTCGTCAGTCATCGCTAAAATCTAAAAATAACTCATATTTTATTATCATCTTGATTGCTATTTTAGCAATCGGGGTGTTTTTTGCACGGTGGATTGTAGTACAAGCTGACCGGGAAATGCGAACAAACCTGCTGCAGCAAACGAGATTAGTTGCACAAACGCTGAACATAAGGTTCATCACAAATCTGACTGCTACAAACGCAGACTTGAACGACCCTGGTTATAAACGGTTAAAAGAACAGCTTATGTCAGTTCGTCTGGCTAACCCGCAATGCCGGTTTATTTATCTTATGGGTCAAAACAGCAGGCACAAAGTATTTTTTTATGTAGACAGCGAACCTGTAACATCAAATGATTACTCGCCGCCAGGACAGCTTTATGATGAGGTTTCAGAAGGTACATACCGCGTATTTGATACCAGGATTGCGGCTGTTGATGGTCCGGCAACTGATCGCTGGGGTGTCTGGGTATCTCCACTGGTTCCTATCATCGATTCGCATACTGATAATGTAGCAGCAGTGCTGGGTATGGATATTAATGCGCGTATGTGGTCATGGTATATCCTTGCCAAGGTGGCTTTGCCTATAGGGTTGATGCTGGTGCTGATGATTGGTGTAATCACCATTTTTACAGTATCACGCCGCGTTGCTGCTTCACCCAAGCCTGTTCGCCATCACCTGATGCCTTCTATAACAATTATGATGATATTGCTGATGGCTGGTACCGGCATAATTTTGTGGCAGCAGAACCAGCAATATATGTCCCGGGAAATAGCTGCCGATATTTATGATGTTTCCAATAATTTAGAAACTGTTATTAATCAGCAGGTATCAGTTTTAGCGGCAATTCTACAACCTGTTATTTTTGATGCTGACGTGCAAAAAGATATGCGTGAAGGCAACTCTCAGCATCTTTGGAATACCTGGCTGCCGGTATTTCAGTCATTATCTCAAAACAATCATCTTTCACATTTTGATTTTATAGATAAGAATAAAAATAATATATCGCAAGTCGGCAAACCTGATAAAAACAATTCTAACATTGATAATTTTACTGCAACTGAAGCTGAAATTACCGGCAGAATCTCTTCCGGTTTCGAATTGGGACCTGCAGGTGTTTTAACATTAAAAGTAGTCCAGCCAGTTTTTGAAGGAACCACACTTGTCGGGTATATAGAATTAGATAAAGAAATCAAAGATGTATTGCAAACACTGCAGACCCGGTCCGGAATTCAATTAGTAGTGACGATCCATAAGCAATATTTAGAACAGCATAGTTGGGAAGAAGGAATGCATCGACTTGGCCGGGAAGCATCCTGGAACAGTATGGCTCATAATGTAGTAATATATAGTCCGCTGGGTAAGCTTCCTGATGCTTTTTTATCATGGGTTGATGAGCATCAGCATAATGAAACGGATCGTGAAATTAACGCTGATGGTATGGATTGGCGGGTATCTGCAATACCATTATATGATACATCAAAACGAGAGATTGGCGATCTTCTGATCATGAATGACATCACCGAAAATAAATCCGCATTTGCAAGCATTATGACTTTGGGCGGTGTGTCTGTAATTGTAATATTGTCTATATTTTTAAGTTTTATTTATATCCTTCTCAGTCGGACTGATGCTGGTATCCTTGCCCAGCAGTTAGAGATTCAGGAAAGTGAACAGTCGTACCATAATCAATTTGCCAATAACTCATCGATAATGCTGCTGATTAATCAGGCAGATGGAAAAATAATAAACGCAAATGATGCCGCTCTTAATTTTTACGGATATTCGCGAAAGCTGCTGCTGGAGTTGAATATCAGTGATATTGATACTTCTTCTGTTTCTGAAATTCAACAATATTTAGCATCTGTACCACAAGGGCAGGGGAAATTATTCCAGTTCCAGCATCGGCTTGCTAACGGTTCAATACGGGATGTTGAAGCATCAACAAGTATTATCCAATTTGGCGGCCACGCGGTTTTGCATTTTATCGTTCAGGATATCACCGAACGCAATCTGGCGGCAAAAGAAAAAGATAAACTGCAGGCACAGTTAAATCAGGCGCAAAAGATGGAATCTGTAGGCAGATTGGCAGGCGGCGTGGCACATGATTTTAACAATATGCTCAGTGTTATTATCGGTAATACCGAAATGCTGATGGAAAAGATAGACAAGGCGCATCCTTTTTATGCCTTCCTTACAGAGATTCTCGGTGCTGCTGAACGTTCCGGCAACCTTACCCGGCAACTGTTGGCTTTTGCCCGTAAACAAACTGTTTCACCAAAGGTATTAGACCTGAATGATATTGTACCGGGAATACTGAATATGCTGGAAAGGCTTATCGGTGAAGATATCAACCTTACCTGGCTGCCCGGTGAAGAGTTATGGCCGGTCAAGGTAGATTCATCGCAAATTGATCAAATTCTGGCAAATTTGTGTGTTAATGCTCGTGATGCGATTGCCGGCATTGGAAAAATTACTATTGAAACGACAAATAAAATTTTAGATATAAATTATTGCGCTAATCATGTTGGTCTTAATCCTGGTGAATATGTAGCGTTATCGGTTAGTGATAACGGGTGCGGCATGGATAAAGAAATCATGTCGCATCTATTCGAACCATTCTTTACTACAAAAGAAACTGGCAGCGGTACCGGCCTTGGCTTAGCCACTGTATATGGCGTTGTTAAACAAAACAACGGGTACATCAGTGCCTATAGCGAGGTTGGGCAGGGAACAACATTTACAATATTTTTACCTGCTTGTGCTGGCAGTGCAAAGGAAATATTGTCAGAAAGCACAGTTCAGCCAATTTTGTATGGTGAAGGAACAATTTTAATAGCAGAAGATGAGTTGACTATATTGCTGATGACTACGAAGATGCTTCAGCGACTGGGTTATAAAGTGCTGGCGGCAAGTACTCCTGAAGAAGCTGTCAAATTAGCAGAAGAATATCCCGGCGAGATTAATCTGTTGATGACCGATGTTATTATGCCTGAAATGAATGGGAAAGATTTGTCTCTGCGTATTCTGGAAATGCATCCCAAAATAAAGTGCCTGTTTATGTCGGGATACACAGCAGATGTAATCGCTCTTCATGGCGTATTGAATGAAGGCGTACATTTTCTGCAAAAGCCATTTTCGTTAAATGAATTAACCATTAAGATCAGGGAAGCGTTTGGGAAAGAGTAGGAGGTAAAGCATGGAAGAGCAAAATAATTGACAATTGACGATGGACAATTGACAATTATACGTGGCGTCACCGTCCCGGTGACGAGTTAGGAAGGATGTCTCCCACTCGACGATACTATTCATGTTCTATCAGAACATCTAATTGAACATAAACACTTAATTTGTGTATAAGGCACAGCTCCCGCTGGGGAGGGGCTTATAAGGTGGTAAGTGAAAGTTCTGTAAATATTTGTTCACCTTTAACAGATTATAGATAAAATGTAGGGGCAACCCATGTGGTTGCCCTATTTGAAATAGTAACAAAAGCGTTACATATGACTACACCTGGGCAGTCACAAGGACTGCCCCTACGAACCATCATCAGTTAATAATAATATCATTTGTAAAAGGTGAAAAGTTACTCCTATAAACTAAATGTTTTATTCATTAATAAGTTTGGGAATATATACTTGTTGGTTGTATAGATTTGCCATTGAGCATAGTGTTAATCTAACAAATTCTTGCAGTGCAATGGTAATAAAGTTAAGCACTAAAAAGAGATGAAATCATGACATCAAAGGGTATTATACTTGCGGTAGATGATGCACCAGAATCATTGTCATTATTGGCTAAGATACTGACTCCAAAAGGTTATGAAGTTAATCTGGCTGATAGCGGAGAGTTGGCATTAACCGCTGTCACAGCAAACCCGCCAGATTTGATATTGTTAGATATAAGTATGAAAGGGATTGATGGTTTTGAAGTTTGTCGACAATTGAAGGGACGCGAGGATACCCGGCACATCCCCATAATTTTTATCAGCTCTCATACTGAAATGAAACAGAAATTAGAAGGTTTGAAACTGGGTGCAGTAGATTATATAACCAAACCTTTCCAATTAGAAGAACTCCTGATGCGTGTTGGCATCCACATGGCTCTAAGTCTGGCAAATACTTCAATTAAAAATCAGACTCTCACACTCAAATATATTAATGAACAGTTGCAGGATGAGGTTATAAAGCGCCAGAAATTTGAGGATGAACTGCAAAAAAATCTCTATTATACAGAACATTCTCGTTTAGCATTGGTCAGTGCGCTGGAATACCAGAAGAAGACAGAAGAGACACTGCGAGGTAGTGAACTACGTTATCGTCGACTCTTTGAGGCTGCCAGAGACGGCATATTAATTCTCGATTTTAATTCCGGGATGGTCGTTGATGTAAATCCATTCCTCGTTAAGTTGTTGGGGTATTCTCGTGATGAATTCCTTGATAAGAAGATATGGGAAATTGGATTTTTTTGTGACATTATTGAAAATAAGGATAACTTCGTAGAATTGAAGAAAAATGAATATATCCGCTACGAAGACATGGCATTGAAAAGCAAAGAAGGACGACGAATTGAGGTAGAGTTCATCAGCAACGTTTATCTTGTTAATCACCGTAAGGTAATTCAATGCAATATTCGTGATAATACCGACAAAAAGCGGACTGAAGTATACCAAAAAATAGAATTGGATATCATCAACATTTTAAATGAGTCGGATGATATGGCCGTTTCCATTCAGCACATTCTTGCAGTATTGAAGGAACAGACCGGATTCGATGCGGTGGGATTTCGTCTGCAGGATGGTGATGATTACCCGTATATTGCCCAACAAGGCTTTTCTGCTGATTTTCTTGCAAAGGAAAATTCACTCATTAAATGTTCTGCGGATGGCGAAATGTGTCGCGACAAGAATGGCGAAATCGAACTGGAATGTACTTGCGGCATGGTAATTTCCAACAAAGTCGACTCCGAAAATCCATTCTTGACACGTGGTGGCAGTTTTTGGACTAACGATTCTACTTCATTACTTAACCTGCCAATTGATAAGGATCTTCGTATACGCCCGCGTAATGAGTGTATCCATCAAGGTTATGGATCAATGGCCTTGATACCGATTAGAACAAATAATAAAAATATTGGATTAATCCACATAAATGACCGGCGAAAAGGGTGTTTCACTCTCGATATAATTGAACGCTTGGAAGGAGTTGCCTCGCATTTTGGCAATGCTTTAATACGCAAGCAGGCGGAAGATGCATTGCGTGAGAGCGAGGAACATTATCGTGCGCTTTTTCAATCCAGTGCTGATGGCATCGTGATAACTGACAGTGAAACAAAAGCATTTAAATACGTGAATCCATCAATGTGTCGAATGCTTGGATATACTGATGAAGAAATAAAAAAACTTGTAACTATTCAGACTCGTCAGTTTTAACCAATGCAAAAAAATAAAAAATATTT
>CAZWZF010000044.1:0-41537 GCA_964638715.1 uncultured bacterium
ACTTGATGTCCAGGAAATAAGGCTAGTTGTGGTATCACCTTCAGTCGGTGCTGCTTCCTGAACTGGCGGTATAGGTTTTACAGGTTCAGTTATTGGTTTTATATCTGGAACTTTTACTGGCACTTTAGCTTCATTATCATTTGGATAATCAGCAGTTAATACTACTTCGCTTTTTTCTATATTAATAATTCTACAGTCAACAGATATATCACCTACAACTCCACTAACAGTACCAAGCAGCATACAATCTGCATTTAAAAATTTGCCTAACTCTTGCTGTGTTTTACTGTCAAATAATCCATTTTTACCCATCTTAATAGATTTCAATGCTTCATCCAATTTTTCACGTTCAACAACTTTAAACCATTTTGCTTTACCAAACGCAGTAATAACTTTCTCCTGTAATACAGTAACATCAAGATTTTCATCTTCACATTTGTTTGCAAAACAAGTTATTACCAATCCTTTGCCTTTTAGTTCCTTAGCTGATGTATCAGATACACACTGTTGAGCGAGTGAAGTAGCTACAGTTTTTGCATCATATTGCATACCAGCAGCTTTCGAAAGCATCATAAAAGATGATACCATCATTACATAAATGAACATTGATAAAATGTTCTTGCTAAATAATATTTGTTTCATAATTAACCTCTTAACTGTATGTGTCTAAATCAGGCAAAAAAGTTCCCTATTTTCTGTAAATAATTGGGAAATATTTCAATATTTTAAATATTTTTTGAATAAAGATAAAACTAACAAATAATCATTACTCTGTCTATACGTAAATTACATATTTAATTAATCAAGCAGAAAAGATACCGCAAAAGTGCTTCGGATTTTACATTCTTTATCTACTGTATTTATACGCAAAGCATCTTCAATACTAATGATGGGATGATTGCTGCCTTTCACCTCAATCGCCTTAACTACCAATGGTTTTACACCAACGCGGCGTGAAGCAATTGCGGCATCTACAGTGGTGTAATATGAAACTAAACCATTTGCCATATTATAATCTTTTGGTATCTGATTATTGGGATAAATTAAAGTATCCGCTGTATCCAGTACGCACGGTTCCATTGTGGGGAGTAATTTCTTGCCGCGGCAATCTATTATTATTCCAGTCCATTCTACTACATCTGTTTCAACTGACTTTTCATGACTAATATTTAATACCACAGCTTTAGGATTATACTCTAACACTGTATCGGTTACTTTATTATTAAAGCTGATACATTCGGACAATCCTGCTTTTCCATATATTTTTACAGACATTACCACTTCGTATGAACCGTCACCCAAATCTTTTTCCTGTTTAATCACAGCACCTTTCACCATACCTTCTACCTTTGTCTTAATCGTATCATTAACCAACATCAGATTTTCTACAGTCTGGTTAGAATCAATTTCTACACCATGTATTATTTTTACCAGGTTGCGGGCAGCGACGGTGATAGCAGCCTCCCGCGCTAAAACACGCACTTTAGCTGCATCCTTCTCATTAACTGGGGATAAACCAATACCACGTGCACTAATCTCATTTTGCGACCAGTCTATGCTGCCGTCATTCTTTAATTGTATAACACTTATTTGTGTAGTAGAAACGTCTTTTTCACTGTCAGCCAGTCCTAAAAGGCCAACGATGAAAAATAATGCTGAAAACAAAGATAATCGCATATATAACATCTATTTTCTCCCTTAGATAAAAATCTCAGCATCTAAACAAAATTAAATACTGAGATTTATATTTTAATTAACTACAGGTTTCATCATAATTGTCATTCCCGTGATTGACTTTACCGATAATTTTATTCCATCTGCCGTCTCGAGATGTGTAGCCAGCATTTTGGCATTACCATTGAAATATACAGAAATTACTCCATATCCTTCTTCAAAAGTTGCTTCAGTTTTACTGCGGATAAATCGGCTGTCAGCCAATTTGTTATCTACCTGGTTAAGTTGCGCAAAGGTGCAGCCTGCAATTTTAACGGTGTATTCTTTGCACGGGTCTAATACAGCGCGGAGTATGGTAAGCTTATTATTTTCATAATAATTAACTCCTGTCTTATCCTCTGCAGCCTGCAACGCACCGGTAGCGGTGAAATCAGCACCAACACCCTGACCGCGTTTGGCACCTATAATTTGTGCTGTATCAACACGAATTGCTTTCGCGTCAATTGTAACTCGTTGAGTATATGTTGCCGGGTCTGCGACAATCCTTTCAGCATTGGTTGCGGACACTTTACCTGTAATTATAATGTCTGCCTTATCCTGCAGCAACATGATAGTTTTGCTATCCACATCACCATTCATTATTAATCGAAGCGCATCTTTTTGTTTAACTGAAGTTAATTGATCTTCATCCAATACCTTAAAGCCTTTTTCAACCATGGCATTTGTCAATGAATTCGCAACACCATCAGGATCTGACAATGATTGGGTTCCTGCAATCGAAATTAAAATACGTGGGTTGCCGGCGATTTTTAATTTATCATATAAATTGTCCAGTGCCAATTCTAATTTCTGTAAAGAGACTTGTGCCTTGATGGTAACCCGATAAAACTCATTATTAGCATCATAACCTTCATTTTCAATATTGTATGCGTGCACATATCCAGCAGCTTCTTTATAGATATTGTCAGAAACTAAAGTAAAGTTAGCCACAACTGTTTCTGATTTTATATATAATCCAACACCTTGTTCCACAGCTTTTCGCTGGGCATCCTGAATTGCTTCATCACGAGCTTTAGCTTTATCTGCACCGATGCCGACACCTTGTGCGGTAACTGTTTTCATCTCAGTATCAGCATCTGCTGAAAATACTAAGCAGCAGCTTAAAGTGAAAATTGCCGCGATTATGATAATTTTTGATACTATTTTCGTAAACATAATATTCATCCTTTCATTAAATAATTGCTATTGGTGACATGTCGTCACCAATAGCAATATATGATATTACACTATCTTGCTTTCATAACATATCGGAATCCGATAACATCAACCTTTGCAGATGGTGCCAGGTAGTCGCGACGGCTTGAATGATACGCGCTGGACGTTACATCAACACATGACCCACCCCGAATAATACGGTATGTGCTGACATCGCCTTCTTTTTTAAAATCATCTGAGCACCATTCGGCAACATTGCCAGCCATATCCATTACACCGTATTCACTTGCGCCGGCGGGATAGCTCCCTACTTTTGTTGGTGCGTTTTTCCCTTCCAGGCCGTTATTGCATTTGGCAGGATCCCAGATATTGCCCCATGGGTAAATCAACTTACTGCAGCGAGCTGCCTTTTCCCATTCTTCTTCTGTTGGCAGTTGAGCATTAGCCCATTTTGCATACGCTGTCGCGTCATTCCAGTCAACATTCACAATGGGTGTATTGTCCAGCCACTTTGCAACAGGTTCTTTTGCTATTGGGTGTTGTGATATCTCACAAAACTTTTTATATTGCGCAACTGTAACTTCGAATTTAGATATCCAATAATTCTTAAGATAGACATTGTGATATGGTTTCTCATCAGCAATCTGGTCATTGCCCATCTTGAAATATCCTTTCTTCACAAATATCATTTCCATTCCATCCACTGGATTTGTCCAGATGTCGCCAGCCTGCGGGTTCTTTGGCATTTCTCCCTGCCATACCACAGCATCATCATTGCATCTGGGGGTTGGATTCACCTTTTCCTGTTGAGCGGCGAATGATGCTGCCAGGCTCATTGCGAGAATTGATACCGTTATAACGGCTTTCTTAATCATGTTAATTGTCATTTCATTTACCTTCCTTTAAAATATTTTCCTTCACTTATGATGTGAAGCATCTGTTCTTATTTATCGGTCAGAAAAGCTACATTCAACTTTTCCAGGAACAATGTTTTAGCATTTTCAGTACGAATGAGTTCTGCATTTGCCGGACTGACAACCGCGTCCGTCTTGAAGGTTTTTCCGCCGATGACGCGTAAAGCAGTGATTTTCAGTGGATTTTTTCCAACACGTTCAACGATAGTAGGATCATTTTCTGATAAATAATATCCTACGATACCTTTTTCATTCACCAGGTCTGCGGATACAGTGAGCGATCCCCAGATATTATCATTGTTCTGTTCCAAAATACGCGGGCATTGCGAACGGCTTAGACCCATACCGCGGCAATCGATAATTAATCCGGTAAAACCGGCAACAGGAGCAATAACAGGTGGTTCAACTGGTTTTACTGTTGGATCAGGTTTAACTGTGGGTTCAACAACGGGCGGAATAATCTTAATCTCAGGATTAACTGTTTTAAACTGGTCAGCCAGGTTAATGCTGCTTGCCAACGAATCTTTCTTGCCATACATCTGCACAGCCATTACCACTTCATAAGAATTATCAGTCAGTTGTTTTTCGCTGATTATAACAGCACCTTTTAGTAGGCCATTGACTTTTGTCTTGATGACATCATTCGCCAACACCAGATTCTCTACAGTTGTTTCTGACGAGATTTGTACGCCGCTGATTACTTTCAGCAAATTACGTTCCGCGGCAACTATAGCGGCTTCTCGGGCAAATATTCTAACTTGCGCAGGATTTGCCGCAAAAGCCGGGGCCATTCCAATGCCTAAAGCCCGGATTTCTTCTTTCGACCAGTCAATCTTTCCTTCCGCCTTCACATCGACGACATTTGATACTTCTACGGTGACTTTAGTCGTTGATGCAGCCTGCTGCGCCATAACGCAATTCAAACTGGTCAGTATCAGTGCGGCAGTTAACAGCCACTTCAGGGATAATTTAAGTTTCATATTCTTCCTCCTTTCAGGTAATAAGATACTTACATGCGATATGTATCTTCTACTAATTAAAAAGTTCCCAACTTTTTAAGATATTTTATTTTTATTTATTAAAAGTGCAGTCTTGAAGCTGTCATCAGGAATAAGCACCGGATGATTATTGGTATTAACAATCGAGTTATCTGAGGCATTAATAATATCTACCGAGAACAAATAACCGGATTTTGATTTTTTGACTGAACCAATAACTAAATAATTGTTTCGGGAAGCATCAAAGTCTTTTTTTGCTTCATAAACAATATTATCGATATTATCACTCGCAACATTTATAAGCGTTGTCCTGCTGACAGCTCTGTTGCCAAATTTGTCTCTAAATTTACAAATCATTGCTGCGGTCAATGTATCTGCAACTGCCTGGTCTGCGTCATCGCCAGCAACTACCGGTACCACCGAACAATTAATCGCCTTGTCTCCATCTTTCAACATAAGATATTGTGTCAGTGTATCTATATGCGCGACAAGTATTGACTGGTTTTCACTCTCGCTGCTATTCGCAGGTAAAGGTTGATTTTTCTTTATAGCTTTCGCGTTATGTTTTATATGCTTTTGCTTTTTAACAACTTTTATATCTTTTGGTTTACTATTATTCTTAACTCGCGGCAACTCAATGTTGTTGTTTGATGCCTGCTGTTTATTATCATTCTTATTTGCTGGATTTACTATGGGATTAATATTATTTGTTGCCTGGTTTATAGGAGAAGGTTGATTTTTTATTATAAACATCATCCCTATCATCGCAAATCCAGTCGCTGCCAGCAACCACCAGCCACGCAATTGTTTCGCATTGCGTTCCATGCGTATCCGGGCTTTTTCTGCAACAGCGGACGCGTCAAAAGGAAGGTTAATAGCAGAAAAATTTTGTAATTCGCAAAAGGCGTTACGGAGCAAATGCAACTCTTTTCTGCATTTATCACAAACTTGCAGATGTGCTTCAACCAGGATGCATTGTTCACTATCCAATTCACCTTTCAGGTATTCTATTAATAACTCGGAGATATTTTCACATTTCATATATTGTATGTATACAAGGCTATTCAAAAAGTTCCCGGTTTTGAAGAATTTTTTCTTTTATTTTATTTCTCGCTCGAAATATGCGGGTTTTTATGTTGGCGACTATGGTATTTTCTGACGCGGCTATCTCCTCGTAAGACATCCCGCACACATCACGCATAACCAATGCGGTGGCAAAATCTTGCTTTAAATTGCCAATTTCACGAAATAATACGCTTTGACGTTCCTTGCTGATTAATGCTCTCGCCGGATCATTCCCGCTACATTCCGGCAATAAAGTATCAAGGTAATCTTCATTTCCTTCATATTCCAATTCACTGAACTTCATTTCATTATTCTTTCTCTTAATTGCTCTTAATTGGGTATAGCATACATTTGTCGCCAATTTATATACAAAACCCATGACATTCTTTTCACCTTTAAAACGATGCAGCGATTTATACAACTCATAAGTAATTTCAGCAAAGACATCTTCTATATCATCTTTTCTATGCCCGCAAGCCATTATCACCCGCATCAAACGCGGCCTTGCAAATGACAGAAATGCGTCAAATGCGTATTTTTCACCCTTTATAAATCGCCATGCCAGCAGATCCAGCCGTTCATCAAACTCTTCACTGATTACCATATCGCCGACAGAAGACCGCGCAAAAAGCGAATCTATTTTCTCATCAGTCATTTCATCCGATGTCATTTTTTCTCACTTGTAACTGTGGTAATTTCTTTTTACATGTAAATTAATATAAATAATCTATAAACTGTTTATGTCGCTATTTAAGATTCACCGGGACACACTTACCCGTTGCATCATCCTTTGTATAATAAATTTCCAATTCAACAATCTGTTTATTATTATCTGTTATTTCTAACATTGACCAACCACCACCTAAATTCGTTGTTACCGGGTTTGAATTCGCGACATAACCACCGAGTTCTTTCCCAAGCCTTACCCATCTTTTAATAATTGGCAAATTTTCAGTATTACCATTCACGGTGGCTGCTTGTACTGTTCCCATGTCTCTTTCATTCATTTGAATAACATTGAATCCTTGATTAATTAATGAACTTTCTTTTGATTTAGGTATGGGTTGATAAGAATGTTCTGAACCGGTATTGGCTGTATCTGCAGTTTTTTCTTCGGTCTTTTCTGGTTCTTCTTCGTTTTTTGCTTCAGATATATTATTATTTGCATTAACCATGAAATATTTATTACTTTTTTCATCTTTACAATAATAAAATACTATTTCAATTCTTTTCTTTTCAGATTGTGTTTTTTCAAAACATACATACCTTTTAATAAGGGGCATCTGACAAGAAGTGCCACCTTTCATATTTACAGTGACAGGTCGTGTAATAGTTTCATTGCAACTTACTACACTATATCCTTGCGCAATATATTGTTTTTCAGGCGAACCAGGAATAGGTTCATAAGATGACGCCAAAGCCGAAATTAAAGACAAGGCAGAAATCATCAGTACTAAAAAAAACTTTTTCATAACGGTATCCTTTTATAAATCATTCACTATTTAATAAAATTCTGATTTATTGGTATTGCTTAATCTGAAAAATCAAATCTGAGTTATATAATTTATATAACTTAGATTTTATATCATTTATTTCTTATCACCTTGTGCAGCCGGAGAAGTTGCTGGTGTATTTATAGTCGGCTGAGCAGGTTTCTCTTCAACTTTTAGCGGTTCAAAGACTTTTCTGGTATTTCTATATTCATCAAGTATTTTAATCGCTGATTGCTTAAGATTAAAGTCTAATCGATAATTATCTTTTTCTTCTGTTGATACATCTTTATTTTTAAATATAGCAATTGGTATCATCCAGGAATTGTCCAGTGTCCTGTTGCCGCGCATTAAGATAACTATGTCACAGTTATTAACTTTTTCTTTACTAATTACCCAACATAACTCTTCATCTTTATCTTTTAATGTCTCGGGAAAAGATGATGCTACACTATAATATTTCTTATCTTTATAAATAGTAAAATCAAAATCGGAATTATCTTCATTATTTATTTTTTCTAATATTGTAACGCCAGACTTATAAAGATACATCTCTGCACTGCGTATAGCAGACTCACCTTGCGGATATGCTTCTAAATATAGCTTATTGCTCAATGGTGTTGGTGGAGTTACTGGAGTACGGGGAACTTCTGGTGCTGTAGTTACCACAGGATTAGTTATAGTCGTATTATCGTTACCAGTGTTACCTGGATTATTTTTAATGTCAGGATTATTAATTACTCCCAAAGGATTTTTACCAGTAAACTTTATAGAATTTACAAAATTTATTATTGTCTGTTCATAATTATTATATGAAGTTTCTGGAGCTGTTAAAATCACGCCTATTAAATCAGGTCCATTTGCAGTCATAAAGTATCCCCTTGTCGTCATAACACGTCCATTTTCCGTCCATTTTCCACCTGTACCTACTCTTATACTTTTTGCATAGGCCCATTCTTTCGTATCACTAAGAACTATTTTAAATATGGCAGTCTTATCATCTTTTAAAGTAGTTCTTAATGTATTTAAAACTTGATTAGCTGAATATTCAGAATAACTTGATGGATGATTTTTCGCAGTAATAACTATATTAGCACCATTCCCAAATGTATAAGCATATTTCATTACCTTAGAAGATAAATCTGTAGAAAAATTATTAACATCTTGTGATATAAATTTATTAGGAACTGAAAAAGAAAAGAAAAAATTACTACAATTTTCTGCAGTAGATATGCATACTGCTATATAAAAAATTAATATTATGGGATATATTTTCATGTTTTTACCTCATATAAAATACAAGACGGAGAGATCTGAAATCTCTCCGTCTTTCGATATACTATAAATTATCGTACTCGACGTTCGTGAGCTGTAGGAACAGCAACATCATCAAGATTAACAGGAACATTTTTAGTGTAATTAACAACTTTTTTCTCGACATATGAATCAGGCATTTTAACATAATACATTTCTAATTCAATTACTTGCTTATTATCATTATTCGACATAGTTGCAATATTCCAACCACCATTTAAATCTACTACTTTCGGCTTAGAAATAGTGCTTCCTGCCTTCTCAAGGCGTACCCATCTCTTAACAACTTGCATGTTATCCGAATCACCATCTAAGAAAATAACCAATCTCATTCCATAATCTTTTTCATTAAAGGCTACAACATTAAACCCCTGGTCATTTAATGCTGCCTCTTTTGATCCTGGAATCGGCTTATAATTATCTGCCGAAGCCGACACACACATTACCGTCAAAGCGGCAATCATGATTAACATACCGAGAAGTTTTTTCATTCTCTTGCTCCTTTGTTTTTTTTTATAAACCACACGCCTGCTTACGAAATAGAGGTTAAGATAAAGAATTGCTTTACCGCACATGGTGTTAAAATGTGCAATACTGCTAACCCACCCACTAACACCAGTGGATTCCATAATCTATCCCTTAAAAATGACGTGAAACTTATTGCGATTATTATAAATAACTAATAATGCTGTTGTCAATAGTAAATTAAAAATAAAATTCAATATAGTTATTTTACTGTCTTATATGCAATTATTGCAACAAATATTAATAATATCATTATTTGGTATATAAGCAATCAATACAAACTATAAAATCGCTTTTGAATACAATACTGGTATAATCAGTAATATTATCATTTATTCAACTGAGTATTTCTTCAAAAGCAAAAATATTAAACTATAGAATCGATTGCCATCAGTGTGTTATATGTAAGTGGCGTAAAACAGTAAAAAGGTTCCCTATTTTTTCAATTATTTTGAAAAAAATTAAAAATATTTTCAAAACTGCTTTTGTAGTATTGTAATCGATGCCCAAAAAGCTTCCTGATTATGGCGATTATCTTCCATTGCTCACCTTCTCACCCATTTCATCTGATAATTCTTTGCGTAATGCCGGCAATAGCTTATACAGATTTTCCCCTGGACATGCTGTTGATGCGTAATCTTTGTGGCTTTTTATTGCGTCAGATGAAATGGCATATTTTTTCATCAGCCATAATGCAAGATTTTTTAACGATTTAAGTTGTTCTGTTGTCGGTTTTTCTGTTTCAAAGTTTCCTTCCAATACAATAAGCGCATGCCCAGAAGGATCATATTCGGTATTTGTATCACCGGCATATTCAATACTGCGTCCTTCAGCTATTTTTCCATCAACATTAATGTAATAATGATATGGTACATCAGCCCAGGCAGGTTTCTTTTTCCCTCCTGCTAAAGTAGCGGCACGTTGTGAAAAGTCCTGTAATCCACGCATCTTTCTTTCTATGGTAATTTTTGGCTGCTGTTTCGTAGCAGTATGATGTATGGTTATTCGCAATACTTTCTGAGGCTTCATCGTCCCTGTCGGCTTCTTAGCCTTCCACGCTGCACGCGACAAAATAATAGGGTCAGAAAATGTATTATCTAACTTCTTTTTATCACCAGAATGCGTGGTATCATCCACCTTTGCTTTAGTCATAACAACAGCAGCAGGTATAGCGTTATGATGATTAGTCATCTTTGGCGTATTTGACAACATACCGATAACAACAAAAAATATACCTGAAAATAATAACGCAAATACAGATATTAAAAGGTATTTATTTACCCGATTTGATATAGCAACTGCTGACATACGCTTTCATCTCCGTTTTTTTCGCTTGTGCGATATCTTTGGCATACGGTCCCATAACAACTACCCATAACCCGGGAGTCAATTTAGGATAATTATCGCTGTCAATAATATACGAATCTGCATAACCATTTGATTGTATGTGTTCCAGGCATTTATCGGCTTTAACCCTATCTGAATGTTTTGAACAACCAAGAATTACAAAGTAATCGCCAGATATTTCAACTGGTGGATCAGCAGGAGGTGTTTCAGGTACAGTTGCTGGTATATTCACTTCGAAAGATGTTGAAGAGGCTGTTAAATTGTCGCTGTCTGTTGCTTTAGCATATATAACATAATCTTTCGCCACATCTTTTGATGGATAAGTGTAGCTATATGATTGATCTGATACACAACCATGTTGAGATTCACCCGTTCCCCAATAAATGGTGATATCACTGACAGTTTTATCATCAGTTGCCGATGGTGTTACACTTATTGTAGACTGCTCAAATGAGTTTTTCGTTAATATACATTTTGGTGGAAGTGGGTTTACATCATTTGGAGGAGTTGGTTGTTTAACGACTACCTGTTCTTTTTTTGATGATTTATTAGCATTATATATGAGAACACCACCACCGGTTACCAAACCTGTAAGTAATATCGTCATTACAATTACCAACACCGGTGAATGATGTTTTAGCTTATCTTTAACGACAAATTTTACAGGTATTGAGGACGAAAGGCTGTGAATAAAATCAATGCTACTAACAAAACGCTCTTCAGCTTTCTTCGCTAATGCGCGCAATAATGACGCGCTGATTATATCTGAAATATTATTTGAAAATTGTCTGGGATGCGGTGGCAGTTCTTGAATATGTTTGGTAACTACCGCCCATGGCTGTGAGGAAGATGCACGAAACGGTGTTGTGCCGGTAAACATCTCATACGCAACAATAGCAAGTGAATATTGGTCTGACCGTCCGTCAACGTCATTGCCTTGCGCTTGTTCCGGCGACATATATTCCGGGGTGCCAATCATGCCGCTTGTCATCCGCGTACCTTCCAACGAACGCGCTATGCCAAAATCAGTAACCCTGGCGATACCATACTTATCTATCAAAATATTTTCCGGCTTAATATCGCGATGGATAATTCCGTTGGCATGCGCGAAATCAAGCGCGTTGGCGACCTGTTCGAGATATTTGATGATATCCGCATCAGAAAGTCGGTCAGGTTGGGACAATAACGATTTCAAGTCTTGCCCTTCAATTAATTGCATGACATAATAATACGTATCGCCATCAATGCCGACGTCATATACAGAGACAATATACGGGTGCTGCAATTTGGCTGTATTAAGAACTTCAGTCTTAAACCGCGCCAGAAACTGGGTGTCACGGGTGAACTCGTGCGGCAACACCTTGATTGCCACAACTCTATCAAGCTGCAAATCACGCGCGCGATAGACTGTCCCCATGCCGCCACGGCCGATTTCGGTTTCCAGTACATAGCGGTTATTCAGTGTTTTATTTTCTTCCATTGTTGTTTCCTCTTTTCACACTCAATCAATTTTCTTGAAAAGTGGTATTTATCTTTACACTAAACCTGCCAAGAACTTTCTCTGGTTTAGATACTGGTTTCAACTTCAATGTAAACTCGCCATCTTGTTCAATTGGCAATGTCCACTGATTCGGAGTCTGAAAATCTAATATTTCATCAGGCATTCCTTCCAACACCAAATCAGTACCTTCTTCCAATTCTTTCTCATCTTTATTAGATAATTGATAAATTTTTGAATATGAGTTCCAACCTATAACTTCTTTCATCACCATGCCTGTAACTTCCGCACCTGTCGCGGTAATGGTCAATATTTTATTTGTTTTATCCCAATCAACCTGTAATGTTGCGGATGGCTGGCGGGGAACGACTACTGTTACCGGCGGTTTGGATGGTTGCGGCGGTGGTATTGGCGGCTCTGGTTTTGATTGATAAAATACCAAATAAATGCCGGCACCCAGAACCACTGCTATACCAATAGCCAGTAATATCATAATCCAGATACTCATGTGGTGATGGTGCGGAGATAATCCATTAGACATAGACTCATTGCCGGGTAATGTTTTAGTTCGCGGATTTGTGGCTATATGGTGCGATTTGCGGGGTGCGGGCCAGGCTTCATGTGCATACAGAACCGTACTGATATTATCCTCGCCGCCGGCATTATTCGCCGCTTCGCACAACTGGTCGCCCGCCTGGCCTGGTGACGCAGTCATGTTCAGAATATTCGCGATATGTTCATCACTTATCATTCCGCTCAGCCCGTCGCTGCATAACAGCAATACATCATTCCGGCGTAATTCAAATGAATAAAATGATGGTTCCACGGTGGCGCGGATTCCGATGGCGCGGGTGATCTGGTTTTTATGCACCCAATTAGCCGCTTGTTCCGGCGTCATTTTCCCCTGGCGCATCAACTCACCCGCCCAACTGTGGTCCTCGGTAATCTGTTTTAACCTGCCATCACGCAATATATACAGCCGGCTGTCGCCGACATGCCCTATGGTGCAGATATTTCCGCGAATGACAGCGACGGTAAATGTTGTACCGGGATGGGATGTACCACTATCGGATGCACCGGAAAATACCACCATATTAGCAGTATCAATAGCTTCTTTCAAAACATTATCGATACCTATATTCGCATGCACATTAGATATAGAATCCATAAAAACCCGCAAAGCGGTATTTGATGCCCACTCCCCGCGTTCATGCCCGCCCATACCGTCCGCGACAGCAACGACCGCATTACAACCCAATGGCCCCGGCGCGTCAGTCGCCCATTGCGTCGCCAACACGGCATCCTCATTATGGTCCCGCACTTTCCCCACCACAGAACAGGAATAAACCTGGCTGCCGTTAGCTGCATTATTTTTATTTGTCATATTATTTTCTCCATTAGTTTTAATTTATGACCATTCTATTTCTATTAATAGGTAAAATGTCCAATTTTTCACTCTTCAGTTATTCCGTCTGCGCCTTCCAAGGCCAGTGCGGCGTTGGGAGAAGCGTTAAGGTATAAAGGGTAATTACGGTACTGGAGAAGCGCAACGGAACCCGACATCGCCGAAGTAGTAGATGCTGCCGCCGTTGTAGAACGGGCTGTAGCCATCGCGATAGGCGCCGCGACAATAGTAGTCGTAGCCGCCTTCGAAACCGCCGCTACCCCACGAACCTCCCCGCAGTGAGTGTATATCACCTGTTGCCGGACCGCTATGATTTTTTACCGGTGCATTCTTATAATAATCAGCACCATACCAATCCGCGCACAATTCCTCTACATTACCCGCCATATCCATCACACCATAAGGACTATCACCGGTAGGGAAACTGCCAACCGAATTAGCCCCCTTGCCTTCACCTGAATTCATCCAATTCGCACATTTTGTCTCATCCCACGTATTTCCCCATGGGTATATACGACCATCTCCACCTCGTGCCGCTTTCTCCCATTGCGCCTCGGTTGGCAACGCTACACCAGCCCAGTCAGCGTATGCCGTCGCGTCGTCCCAACTGACATTCACTATCGGATGAGTATCCTGCCACTTCCAATCCGGTTCTGTCGGCATCTTTCGATTTGTAGTTGTACAGAATTTACGGTACTGTGCCACCGTTACCTCGGTTTTATACATATAATAAGCGTCAAGATAAACTTTGTGTTGCGGCATCTCATCGGTGAACCACTCACGTTTATTAGCCTTCAACAACGCTGCGAGTTCTTTCTCACTGGTACCCATAAGAAACTCACCGGCGGGTATAAGTATCATCTCTGCGCCGTCCTTCGGGTTGGTTTTTAATGGGGCGGGAGGAGGAGGTGTAACCACCGTTGGTGATGGAGAAGTATTACTATTCTCAGAAATGGCAGGTTTGCTCTTATTTCCTCCAACAAAAAGAAATATCGCACCGGACAAACAAAGAATACCTACCAACACCAACGGAATAATCAAAAGTTTCTTTGCTGGTAAAGCTGCCTTTACCCTCGCATTGGCTTTGGTCAGTTGCATTGCCTCAACAAATTTAACACAAGTCGAATGGCGTTTGTCGACATTCTTGGCAAGGCCGGTCATGACAGCATCAGCAGCATTACTATCTAAATCAGCTACAATCGTGCGCGGGTCCGCCGGCAACTCGTTAATATGTTTGATACCCATTGCCCATGGCTGTGACGTTGACGATCGGAATGGGGTGGTGCCTGTGAGCATTTCATAAGCGACGATAGCCAAGGAATACTGGTCAGAGCGTCCACATACATCCTCTCCTTTCGCCTGTTCTGGCGACGCGTATTCTGGCGTGCCAATCATTCCCGTGGTCATGCGCGTTCCCTCTAATGAACGCGCGATGCCAAAGTCGGTTAACCACGGTACCCCCTGGCGGTCGATAATGATATTTTCCGGTTTTATATCACGATGCACAATATCCTGTCCATGAGCATAATCCATTGCGGCGGCTATTGGAGATAAAATTTGTGATATTTCCTCTACGGTTAACCTGCCATGCTGCGCCAGGTAAGCCTTTAAATCTTGCCCGTCGATATAATCCATAACATAATAATTCGTATTATCGTCAACGCCAACATCGTATATTGATACGATATTATCATGCTTCAGTTGAGAAGTATTCTTTATCTCACTATTAAAACGCGCCAGAAACTGGGTGTTATGCACAAACTCCGGCGGCAGTATCTTGATGGCTACTGTGCGGTGTAGCTGAGTATCAATGGCGCGATACACCATGCCCATGCCACCCCGGCCAATTTCAGCTTCTAATTTGTATCGATTATTTAGTATTCTGTTTTCCACTAATGATTTTCTCCAACTTGTTATCAATTTATCATTAACGACCTTGAAACGTCTTACTACCTCAACACTTTACAAGTAATTGTTATTAATATTTACAGAAAGTGTTATAGCCTAATAATATTATAATCATCTCGCCACACAACTTCACCTATTGAATTGACAAATTCATTATAATCTTTATCAGAAACTGCAACCTTCGCCTGTGATGTTGGTAAATCAGTAAAAAATGCTGTTGTCATTGCGTTACGAGTTTTATCATTTGCTCTACAATTTAAAATTATTCTATTTCCAGGATAATTATGCTGATTTAATGAGAATAAAATCCATTGAGTAGTAAAAAGTACTTTTCTTTTAGTATTAATATCTGCTTGAAGATCAGTAATATGGTATTCAATCGTGATTCTCTTATTATAATCTGTAACCCTATCAATAATTCCAATATTAGACTGCGTCTTCAGGTCAGCATTCAAAAAAGATTCCCAGTATCTATTATTCTCACTCCTTTCCAATGCCGCCAACATTTCAGGATCATCGCGGACGTATCTGATACTTGTTTTAGCGGTGTTATTATTCTCCGACTGTTTTACTGGGGGTGGAATATCAGTAGATGGAATTGTAACCGGTGGTGGTTGATCGTTTTTAGCTACTGGACTTTCAACCTTAATCCCCGGCATTCCTGGTATATCTCCATTTTCTTTAACATCATATTTAGTCGAAATGTTATTGTTTGGAGATGTCGTCATAGTAGGGGCATAATTATTTTCATTGTTACTGATAGAATCAGTCACTGGAGCAGTAACCACTGTTGTTTTGGAACTATTATCACTGTTTCTTGAAGTAGAAGGCTTGCTTTTATTTCCTTTTGCTACAAAAAGGAATAAAATTGCTATAAAGATTAAAATAATAACCACCAGCAATGTTTTTATCAAGTCATGTCGTGGCGCTGATACTGATGAAGGAATATATTGAGAAGGTTCAATCTTTTCTGGTGAAAACTCGCGTTTTTTTATTAATGTCGCGACATTTCTATAATTATCAACCACTTGCATAGCATTAATTAATTGTGCGCATGAAGGATGACGATGTCCTGGTTTCTTAGCAAGTCCTTTAGTAACAGCTTCCGCACTATTACTCGCGATAGAGGGGGTAATAGTGCGAGGATCTGCTGGCGGCTCGTTAATATGCTTGGTGATTACTGCCCATGGTTGTACCGTAGAAGAATGGAATGGTGTAGTGCCGGTGAGCATCTCATAGGCAACAATTGCCAGCGAATACTGATCAGAATGTCTGCTGACATCTTCTCCCCTGCTCTGTTCGGGTGACATGTATTCCGGGGTGCCAACCATTCCAGTAGTCATGCGGGTTCCTTCAAGTGACCGCGCGATGCCGAAGTCGGTCAGACTTGGTACACCCTGACGGTCGATAAGGATATTTTCCGGCTTGATATCACGATGAACTATACCTTGTTCATGAGCAAAATCCAGTGCTGCCGCAATTTTCTCGAGTATGCGACACGTTTCCGCGACGGAAAGCTTGCCATGCTGCGTCATGTAAGACTTCAAATCTTGCCCGTCAATGTATTGCATAACATAGTAATGCATATTATCTTCAACGCCTACATTATATATTGACACGATATTTTGATGCTGCAATTGTGATGTATTCCTAATTTCACTATTAAAACGCGCCAGAAACTGGGTGTTATGAACAAACTCCGGCGGCAATATCTTGATGGCTACCACACTGTTAGACTGAGTATCAATGGCGCGATACACCACGCCCATACCGCCACGGCCAATCTCGGTTTCCAATTTGTAACGATTATTTAATATTCTGTTTTCCATTTATAATGATATCCTTTTATTTTCACAGTTAACTTATAATTTCCACAACAGCCAGTATGACTATGGTCCAGGTGAGACGCAACGGAACCCGATGATGTTACCGCCGCCGTACGGATAGTAGTTATAACGATAGGCGCCGCGAAAGTCGCTGCCACCGTAGTTTCCCCACGAACCTCCCCGTAGCACACGGGAACCGCCCCACAGCACGAGGCAGCCTCCTGTTACCGGGTCTGGGTTCTTCGTCGGTGCATTCTTATAATAATCA
Organism: uncultured bacterium; assembly: GCA_964638715.1. Classification (GTDB taxonomy): domain Bacteria; phylum Armatimonadota; class Hebobacteria; order CAIYQO01; family CAIYQO01; genus JBAXQQ01. The sequence continues at coordinate 17,448 of CAZWZF010000044.1, forward strand.
GCACCATACCAATCCGCACACCACTCCCACACATTGCCTGTCATATCCATAACACCATACGGGCTGGCACCAGTTGAAAAACTGCCAACCGGTGCTGTCTTACCAGCATCACCCCATTTCACTTTCGAGCATTGTAACTTGCTATTATCCCACTCATTTCCCCACGGGTAAATACGTCCATCGGTTCCACGTGCCGCTTTCTCCCACTGCGCCTCGGTGGGCAAAGCTACACCTGCCCAGTCCGCGTATGCCTTTGCGTCATTCCAGTTCACATTTACTATCGGGTGATTATTTTGCCAACCCCAATCAGGCGCATTCGGCATTTTCCTGCCTGTTGCCGTACAAAATTTACGATACTGCGCCACTGTCACCTCGGTTTTATATATATAATAAGCATCCAGATTGACTTCACGTTGTGGCATTTCAGCTTTCAAAGCATTTTTATCGGTTTTAGCACTGCCCATCAGGAACTCACCCATGGGAATAAGTATCATCTCTGCACCATCGTTAGGGTTAGTCTTTAATTTTACGGAAGAGATAACAGTCATCTTTACCGTAGCATTATTATGTTTCATTGTCTCAATAAACTTAACACAAGTCGAGTGACGTTCTCCGATAACCTTGGCAAGGCCAATCATGACAACACCAGCAGCATTACCATCTAAATCAGGTACGATAATACGCGGGTCTGCCGGCGGTTCGTTAATATGTTTGTTAATAATTGCCCATGGCTGTCCTGTTGATGAACGGAATGGGGTGGTGCCGGTGAGCATTTCATAGGCGACAATTGCCAAGGAATACTGGTCAGAACGTCCACAAACATCCTCGCCTTTCGCCTGTTCTGGCGACATATATTCCGGCGTGCCAACCATTCCTGTGGTCATGCGGGTGCCTTCAAGAGACCGCGCGATGCCGAAATCAGTCAGGTTCGGTACACCCTGACGGTCAATAAGGATATTTTCCGGTTTAATATCTCGATGCACGATTCCCCTGGCATGTGCATAGTCAAGCGCATTGGCGATTTGTCCCAGTATCCTGCACGTCTCCGCGACTGAAAGTCTGCCATGCTGTGCCAGGTAAGCCTTCAAATCTTGTCCGTCGACATATTGCATAACATAATAATTCGTATTATCGTCAACGCCAACATCATATACTGACACGATGTTTTGATGTTCTAATTGTGATGTGTTCCGAATCTCACTGTTAAAACGTGCGAGGAACTGAGTATTATGCACAAACTCCGGCGGCAGTATCTTGATAGCTACCGTGCGGTGAAGTTGAATATCAATAGCACGATACACCACACCCATGCCACCACGGCCAATCTCGGCTTCCAATTTATATCGGTTATTTAGTATTCTGTTTTCCATTTATGATAATATCCTTTATTTTCACCGTTTGCGTTTGATTTGCACAACCGCCAGCGCAAAGCATATAAATATATCCGTGTATGCCGTGTTATTGTCCAAGGCTTTGCAGACTGCCCCTTGATACCGATGTTACATGTCCATCAAGATAAGAAGCAATACCTAAACCACTATGCCTATAATCGATATCATCCACGCCAGTTAATATGTTTGATGAATTATTAGAATCGGCTGTCAACATAGCTGCAGTAGGATCGGGGATTAAACCAATTGATTTATTACTCATCCACTGATTGTATCCATACCCGTTCGGAGTTGATTTCCCCAAAGTTGGGCATGTTAAGACACCCGGGTCTACCTTAACATCCGACCATACAGATGATAGCGAAGGCAAAGTCACATCATGATCCTGGGCATACATTTGCATAGATGCGGAAATTTGCCGTTGGTTGCTTGTACATGTAGTCTGGCGTGCTTTTTCTCGTGCACGTGAAGTCACAGGCAAAACTATTGCTACTAATAAAAGAATAAATGAAAAAGTAGAAGTTATTGTACCGGCAATAGCTAAACCCTGTCCTGTAAATTTACCTTTTCCATATTTAATTTCATTAAGTGCCATGACGCCATAAATTAATCCAATAGGTCCTAAGCCGATAAGACCCAACACCAGTGAAGTAATAGCCTTTCCACTTGTTTGGGGTATTTGCCGCATTTCATCACTGTGTGAGCCTGAGATTGCAGAAGGTTTTACCACTGGCGGTAGTCCAATCTCCCAAGGAACTTGTTCATTCAAAACTTGATTTGAATTGACTTGGACATCGGTACTATGCATTGCCGTTACTAATCGTGAACAAGTCGAATAACGTTCACCTGCAGTCTTGGTAAGTCCGGTCATAACAGCTGCAGCACAATTACTCGCGATAGAAGGAGTAATAGTGCGAGGGTCTGCCGGCGGTTCGTTAATATGTTTGTTAATAATTGCCCATGGCTGTCCTGTTGATGAACGGAATGGGGTGGTGCCGGTGAGCATTTCATAGGCGACAATTGCCAAGGAATACTGGTCAGAACGTCCACAAACATCCTCGCCTTTCGCCTGTTCTGGCGACATATATTCCGGCGTGCCAACCATTCCTGTGGTCATGCGGGTGCCTTCAAGAGACCGCGCGATGCCGAAATCAGTCAGGTTCGGTACACCCTGACGGTCAATAAGGATATTTTCCGGTTTAATATCTCGATGCACGATTCCCCTGGCATGTGCATAGTCAAGCGCATTGGCGATTTGTCCCAGTATCCTGCACGTCTCCGCGACTGAAAGTCTGCCATGCTGTGCCAGGTAAGCCTTCAAATCTTGTCCGTCGACATATTGCATAACATAATAATTCGTATTATCGTCAACGCCAACATCATATACTGACACGATGTTTTGATGTTCTAATTGTGATGTGTTCCGAATCTCACTGTTAAAACGTGCGAGGAACTGAGTATTATGCACAAACTCCGGCGGCAGTATCTTGATAGCTACCGTGCGGTGAAGTTGAATATCAATAGCACGATACACCACACCCATGCCACCACGGCCAATCTCGGCTTCCAATTTATATCGGTTATTTAGTATTCTGTTTTCCATTTATGATAATATCCTTTATTTTCACCGTTTGCGTTTGATTTGCACAACCGCCAGCGCGATACAAGTTAATATAGCAAATAATATCCACAATGCTGTTATTTTATATTCAGCTTCTCCAGTGAAACATTTAGTTTCAATGAAAGCTGGTCCAAATATTGATTTCATCTTACCATTGATATCAATGATATTTCCCAATGTCCCAAACGACCAGTATGAAATATGGAATTTCGCCATCATCATTACGAAGTTTCCGGCATTTTCCGGTAAAAAGATACCGGAAAAGACAATTTGCGGTACCAATACCAGTGGCGTTAAACTCACCGCCTGGTCAGATGAGCGGGCAAGGGTAGACAGCGTTAATCCAAAACTGAGACTCGCTAATGAAGTAAGAAATAGCACTCCAAACAATGACCAGATAGTATCGTTATCAACATGAAACCAGGACATTCTGAGTCCGACACCTGCGACCAATATCATGCATTGCAGCAGGCAAAGCCCTGCCAGGACTACAAATTTTGAGCAGAGATAAGCACTGGGACGCAAGAATGCCAATCGTTCGCGAATGGTAATCGGCACTTCTTTGACTATCTCACGTATTGAGTTTGATGTGCCAAACCAGATAGCGATAATTGTCAGCAAAAAGGTGACCGGCCTCGCATAGTTAAACGGTGATTTACCATCGCTATTCATCACCGCGTCAAAACTGTTCTCCGGGAAAACCAGCAGGATAATCATTACCAGAATCGGTGCCTGTGCCAATAAAATGCCAAGATTCAAATGATCTTTTGAAAGAATCGCCAGATAACGCTGGGATAACAAAGCAAATTGCCTTAACCACCCAATCGGGTCGAAAGATATTCCAGATGAGGCGAGAGATGATGGCGCGATAACTTGCGCGCTGCCGCCACGTATTCCGCCATACTTTTTGTAAATAGGTGAACCCCAATATTCGTATTGACGCGCGATGGCATCCATAGGAGTATCACCTAACCGGGCATAAATATCCTGATACGCGGTAACCTTGAAATGCGTCAGTGCCTGGCGTGGCGGCCCAAAATAAACCACATGCCCTCCCGCCCCCATGATAAGCAGCAAATCGCACATATCAAGGCTCAGAGTAGAATGTGTGGTGAGCAGAATGGTTCGTCCCTCGCCTGCCAGTTGCCGCATCAGCTCCATCATCTGTTTTTCACGGTGCGGATCAAGCCCGCTGGTCGGCTCATCAAGGAATAGCAGGTTTGGTTCGGTTAATAGTTCCAATGCAACGTTCACACGTTTGCGTTCACCACCGGAAAGCAGCTTGATATCAGAATCAATACGATGAGTTAACTTTACAGCTTCCAATACCGCCATAACGCGTTGATCACATTCAAAGTTAGTAGTGTCCGGCGGCAACCGTAACTTGGCAGCATAGTGCAGCGCTGTTCGCACGGTAAGTTCGCTATGAACGATATCATCCTGGGGGACAAAACCTACCTGACCGGCAAATTGACGGGATTGGGTATGATAATCAATGCCATTAAGCGACACACTGCCAATAGTTGGCGCTTCCAACCCGGTCATGATACGGAATAACGATGTTTTACCAGTTCCACTGCCGCCAACAACGGCTACAAACTCACCCGGTTTCACGCTGAACTCGACATTATCAAGCAATTGCCGCATTTCTCCACGAAAGTTGACAGCATGGGAGACGCCGCGAACATCCAACCGGATAGCCTCTTTCACACCAACCAGCGACAATGCGTCTTCGCAAATTGTGTATTCAGTCGCGCCGATACGAATCCGGTCACCCGTGTGTATAACAATCCTGCTTATTTTCTGCCCATTTACAAAGGTGCCATTGCTGCTATTCAGGTCGGTTAGCACAATCTGGTTATTTTCACAGCTTAATCGCGCATGGTGTCGCGACACAACAGCTTCGTCAATCTGAATATCAGAGTCCGGTGAGCGGCCAATGATGCGCGGCCTACCATCAATCAACTGGCTGATTCGCAACGCGTTGCTGGAACTTTGCGCTTCGTCATGCAGCTCAAATACCAGCACCGTTGTCCCAACTCGTATCATATCATTAGTTTTTAATGGAACAGCTCGTGTGATACGTTCTTCATTTACAAATGTACCATTGCGGCTGCCAACATCCTCAATATACCAGCCTTCACTCGATTGTTTTATTTGCGCATGACGACTGGATACCTGAGAATCAGAAATTACTATATCACCGTTAACGCGTCCTATGGTAGCTAACGATGACGACAGCATAAAATTGCTATTTTTGTTTTCTCCCTCTATTACACGCAACTGCGCCATATTATTATCCCTTTCATTCGTGGGCATTATCGCCAATATTTTATACTTTATGCATAATAGGATTTTGTTTTTTAGACATGATTTACAAGATTTACAAGATTTTTTTAGCTTCGCCATTATTAAATTAATCATGTCAAAAATTCTATTTAGTTGTGCATTTCAGCTATTATTTTCGCAACCCAAATTCTTCCAATTCACGCATAACGCCACATTTCAGTGCTTCTGCCATCATTTGCTGGCCTTCATCACTACCTATAAATTTTGCGTCATGCGCATTGCTCAAAAACACCATTTCGATAGTTATAGCCGGCACATGGGAGTATATAGAACCTGTCAGTGCACCCTGCTTACTGCCAATAAATGTTGAACTATCACCCATCACGCCATTATCTTTTATTCCAGAAATAATTTCTGCCATGCCAGTATGGAATGCTTTTGCCGCCTTGCCACTATCAGCTATTACCTTTTTTGATGGCCCGGTCTTGCCATCCTGTGCTTTACCTTCCCTGTCAGGATAATATATAGTATAACCAGAATCTTTCCCGGAATCGCAATGCAAACGTACCAGCAATGCTGCGCCTGCTTCATTTGCGATTTCCGCTCGTATTCTATTCGTCACTATTTTTCCGGTTCCACTGCGAAAATTTCTTGTCATTACTACCCGTGCGACAGGATCATCAGGGTCCTCAAGTTCTGCTTTCAGTTTCATTGCCACATCATATACCACCTCAACCTCTTTTAAACCATTCTGCACATTGGTAGCGCGATTCACCTCAGATGGATGACCCGGATCAATACAAATAACAGGCAGTTTGCTGGTATCTTTAGTCGTTATCTTTTTAGCTCTTTCACTAGTTCTATTTTCAGCATCTGAATTACTGCCGTCAATTACTGCAGGTGCGGGTATATTTGTTCCATTATTTGGAGCATTGGCAATCGGCGCTTTAGGAACAGGTCTGGCAGCAGCATAAGCATTTCCTGGTGTTTTTTTACTATTTATACCTGGTATAACCCCAAATATTACTAATCCAGCCAGCAGGAAGCAACCCAGCATAACTCCAAAACCCAAGTTCCAGTAAAGACTAGTCAGTCTCGGGTCTTGTTTATTTGTCATTTTAACAATTCTCTCAGCCATTATTCACCCCCCATTGTTTTTTCATAAGTAAGAATTTTCGCCGCATTTAACTTTTCGAGTTTGCTCAATTTATAATTAATGCTGTTATTCACTTCATCACGTTGAGATGGTGAACCACCTGGTGTATACCATGCTTGTTGGTTGAAATATTCCTGCAAATCCTGACGTTTGAATATCCAGCCATAGCGAGCATAAATTCCATTTCTCATAATTTCCAGTTCTTTTTTACTTTTCCCTTGAAGGTCGCTATCTGTTACCACATGTGTTTTAAAGTCAATTCCTAAATCATTTTGAGGTGTATCTGCTACTTTTTTATTTTCCTCTGGAATTGGTTTATCTGGAATCGGCTCACTTATAATATTCGCAGGTGGTGGTTGTGGAGATGGATTTGTAATATTGGTCTCCTGTGAAGGTTGAGTGGTTTGATTATTGTCACTGATTTTTTTCTGTCCAAAGATTAGTAACATACCGCCAAGCAGTAATATGCCAACCATTGCTCCCAGAAACCCCATCATTCCCTGCTTAGAATGAGAACTCAGTGTCATAGATGAAGGCGCTTGCGGCATTTCCTGATAAACAATCGGAGCTTCATTAAATTGTATCGGCGGAGCTGCAAAGCCAACATTCCCGGCAAGAGCGTCGGCAAATTGAGCACATGTCGCGAAACGGTATCCCGGCATTTTTGCCATCGCCTGCATCAAACTACCTACTACATGTTCGGGTAAATCATTTTGAAATTGGCGAGGGTCAGGCGGTGGTACGGTAATGTGTGCATTCACCAATGACCATGCTTGCGCGGTATCGCTGCGGAATGGTGTCGTACCAGTGAGCATTTCATACACCACTATTGCCAGGGCATATTGGTCGGCACGTCCGTCCAGTGCCTCACCACGCGCCTGTTCCGGCGACATATATTCGGGTGTCCCTATCATCCCGCCAGTCATCCGGGTGCCTTCAACAGTTTTCGCGATGCCGAAATCCACCACGCGGGGGGAACCTTTACTATCAAGCAATATATTATCCGGTTTTATATCGCGATGGACAATTCCCTGTTCGTGGGCATAATCCAGCGCTGACGCTACCTGCTTAATAATGCGGATGGTTTCTTCCAATGAGAAACGCCCATGTTGAACAATTGTGGCGTGCAAGTCGCTGCCCTCTACCAATTGCATGACATAGTAATTGGTGTTTCCTTCCTGCCCGACATCGTAAATCTGTACGATATTCGAGTGGTCTAACTTGGCGACATTCAACACCTCGTTCTTGAACCGCTGCAAAAATTGCGTGTCCATGCTGAACTCCGGTGGCAGCACCTTTATCGCCACCCCGCGGTTAAGCGACAAATCCCGCGCGCGGTAAACCACACCCATGCCACCATGACCGAGTTCGGCCTCGAGATGGTAACGATTATTCAGTGTTGTTCCTATCATGTTGTTTGTCCTTTATTGCTTTAATCATATATATATTACTCGATAACACCCTAAAAATCACTAAAATTTATATTATACTCAATTGATCTTCCAACAGTATTTGGCCAAACCTTGCCAGCGCTATGGTCATATACCCAATGTGCATCCGTTGATGGATTAGTTGTCGAAAATGGTGCTGATGTGCCAGCTATTTCTGGAATTGATGAGTTAATAAAAGGGTTACACGGAATACCTTCATTAGCACCTACACCACCTTGCTGGCGCATGTATGGACCTTTATAAGTTGTAGCAACATCAACAGATTTAGTGCCATCCCACCCAAGAGGATTGGATATTTTTACTAAATCTTCAAGAGTGTTTGGGTAGTAGCCTGTATCTGACTGGAACTGCTCAAGACTGTTGCGAATCATGCTAATATCCGCACGTAAAGTAGATTCTTTAGCTTTGCGACTGTCAACACTCAAATTTTCAATTATTTCCTGTGTCAATCCATTTGAAGGTTTGACAGTTGGGGTATTACCAGCAGGACGAAGTATTAACCATACAACCACACAAAAAATCACCCCAATTATGCAATAAATTAACGTCCATGAAACCATAATGCTTTTTTGAGGAACAACTATAGTTTCTGGAACCATCTGTTCATTTTCAGACGACTGAATTGGTTGAGAAATTGCAGTTCCACATTTTGGACAAAACCGCATTCCATCAGACATTGCATTTCCACATTGATGACAAAACATGATATATTATCTCCTTTTAATTTATTACAAGCAATATTCAATGTTGAATATTAACAACCACTGTTTCACCAGTTACTTGTACTGATACAAATAAAATAAAACAAGCATAAAATTTATGTAATTATTAGTAAAAGTTTATAGAATTACGGTCCAGGAGAAGCGCAACGGAAACCGATGTAGCCGTCGTAGCAATACGGAAAGTAGCCGATGATACTGCGATACGCACCACGACAGACGTAATCGTTGCCGTCGATCCACGAACCACCCCGCAGCACGCGATAATTTCCCGTTACCGGACCGGTAGGGTTCTTCGCCAATGCGGTCTTATAATAGGTCTCACCATACCTGTCTCCACACCACTCCCAAGCATTACCCGCCATATCAAGCACGCCATACGGGCTGGCACCCATTGGAAAACCTCCAATCGGTTGGGTCCCCTCACCAGAATTTGCATAATTCGCGCATTTCTTCTTATCCCAATCATTACCCCAGGGATAAATGCGGCCATCTGTTCCCCGTGCCGCTTTCTCCCATTGTGCCTCGGTAGGTAGTACTACACCAGCCCAATCCGCATAAGCTTTTGCATCATTCCATGATACATTCACAACTGGATGATTTTCTTTCCAACCCCAAGCTGGTGCATTTGGCATTTTCCTGACTGTCGCCGCGCAAAATTTACGATACTGCGCCACCGTCACCTCTGTTTTATATATGTAATAGGCATCAAGGTAGACTTTGCGTTGCGGTTTTTCATTATCATTAGCATCTTTATCAGCATCTGTGCTGCCCATCAGGAAATCACCTGCGGGAATATAAATAATCTCAGCGCTGTCTTTTGGGTTTACTTTTATTTTTGGCAATTGTGTTACAGGTGCAGTTACAGAGGGTGCATCCTTGGGTGTCATATATACTTTATCACTTGCCTTCACCCAGGTTAAGCTCCCTTTTTCAAAATCCTGTTTACGTCCTTCATTCACATCGTATTCATCAGACTTAGGGTATCCTAAATATATAGGACCACCTTTTGACATCCAGTGTTTCCATATTGCACCATGCACCCAAAATGTTTGTTTTGCACCATCTTCTAATGCAATACCACTGTCATTTCCTTGTTGTTTAAACTCTTGAATAATACCATTTCTATTTTTCTTTACAAATGGATGACCATCTGCGGCATATGGCAAACCGATTGTTTTAATTCCACCTATTTCATCGAACTTACTTATAATAACATTATGAATATTGCCATTATCTTGAACTCCGACAAGAAAAAGTTTCAATAAGTCAACAGGAATCATAATACTTCCTTCAAACTTACCATTAATTAAAATATTTCCATCTTTCCAAGCACTACTATGATTGAGCGCAATAAGCTTACCGTCTTCACCAAAACAAGGACCGCCACTTTGTCCTCCTGTCACCCAAGCATTAGTAAGAAATGCATTCCATATATTTGGATCGCTTTTTAACTTAGGACGTATATGATTAGACTTTAAAAACTTTTCTGCATTATTAATTAAAGTATGCCAATCGTCAATATTTTCTCCCAATGGTGGCCTATTCAAAGTATCCGAATATGAATATTCATATGTTCCTGTTATTTCACCTGTATCAATAGTCCGAACTAAATCATTATGTATTACTTCCCACCATTTTCTGACTGCACCTTCATCACTACCAGATGTAAAACCGATTGGATATATACGATCAGTAGGAGATACCTGATCTGCAAATTTTGCTCCTTCTTTACCCGGTAATTTATCTAATTTTATCAATGCCAAATCTATTTCTGGTGCAACATAAATAATAGTTGCTGTAGAATTACCTAACAATGGAGCCCAAGGTAACCAGTCTACCTTCATATTATATGAATTATTTGCTAATAAAGGTAAAACAACATGCCAGTTTGTTAAAACTAATCCAGATGATGATATTAAACACCCTGACCCATGTCCAGCTATAGCACTTAACTTTAGTCTTGTAACATAAACTGCGTTATCTTTTGCATTAGCCTTAACTACATCAGGAATATGATGATCAAGTTTAGCGTTTTTTTTAATTCCAGCAACTGCCAAAGTAGACGCCAATCCAAAAGCACAAATTATAGCAACCATTACCATAATCCGTGTAAGTAAGAAAAATACACGCTGTATTAAACTCATAATGTTCTCCAGTTTAGTTAATTTATATTATAATTGGGACGCACTACAAATCCCTGTTATTATTTTATTGTTATTAATTACGGTACTGGCGAGGCGCAACGGAAACCGAGGTTGAGGTCGTCGTAGTCCGGGTCAGAGTCGTAGCGATAGGCGCTGTGAAAGTTGATGTTGTTGTCGTCGAACCATGAACCACCCCGCATCACGCGGCTATTTCCTGTTACCGGACCGGTAGGATTCTTCGCCGGCGCGTTCTTATAATAAGTCTCACCATACCAGTCCGCGCACCACTCCAACACATTACCCGCCATATCCATCACACCACAAGGACTCGCACCTGTTGGAAAACTACCAACAGGGTGGGTCCCACTCATCATATTGTATTCACCAGAATTTGACCAATTCGCGCATTTAGTTTTATCCCATTCATTCCCCCACGGGTAAATGAGTCCATTTCCACCTCGGGCAGCTTTCTCCCATTGCGCCTCGGTGGGCAACACCACACCAGCCCAATCCGCATATGCCTTTGCGTCATCCCAGCTTACATTCACAATCGGGTGATTTTCTTTCCATTTCCAATCAGGCTCCGGCGGTATTTTCCTGCCTGTTGCTACACAAAATTTACGATACTGCGCAACTGTCACCTCAGTTTTATACATATAGTAAGCATCAAGATAAACTTCATGTTGCGGTTTCTCATTGTCGTTTTCATCTTTATCAACATCCATACTGCCCATCAGAAAATCACCAGCGGGGATAAGTATCATCTCCGCACCATCTTTCGGGTTTATTTTTGTTTTAACTAGTTGCGTTGCCTGAGTTGTCACAGGGATATCAACCAGTAATTTTACTACTGGAGTTATTGCTGGTGGATCTGTTTCAGTTTGCGCCATCAGTCCAGGCGAGGAAATAGCACAACGAAAACCAACGTAGCTGTCGTAACCATACGGGCCGTGAATGCCGCGATAGGCGCCTCGATTGTTGTACCCATAATCGCCATACCACGAACCACCCCGTAGAACGCGGTCACTTCCTGTTACAGGACCAGAAGGATTTTTTGCTGAAGCGTTCTTATAATAATCAGCACTATACCAATCCGCGCACAATTCCCATACATTTCCTGCCATATCCATCACACCATACTGAGTTGCACCTGTTGGAAAACTGCCAACCAAGTGGGTACCACTTGTTGTATTACCTTTCCCAGAATTATCCCAATTCGCGCATTTTGACTTATCCCACTCATTCCCCCACGGATAAATACGGCTATCGGATCCACGTGCCACCTTCTCCCATTGCGCCTCAGTTGTCAAAAACACACCAGCCCAATCAGCATAAGCTTTTGCGTCAATCCAACTTACATTCACAATCGGATGAGTGTCCTGCCAACCCCATTCCGGTTCTATCGGCATCTTTCGATTTGTAGCTATACAAAATTTACGGTATTGCGCCACAGTCACCTCGGTTTTATATATATAGTAAGCATCAAGATAAACCTTGTGTTGCGGTTTTTCATCATCAAGAGCGTCTTTATCATCATCCGTACTGCCCATCAGAAACTCGCCAGCGGGAATAAGAATCATTTCCGCGCCGTCTTTCGGATTAATCTTTGTCAGTGCTGAACCTTTTTGTAATGTAAAATTAAAACTTTTCTGATCACTAATTTTGAGTCTTACAGTTTCTGATACAGGCTGGTACTCCTGTAATCGCACTTCAACCTTGACATCCTGAATATCCTCACCTATCTCATCAAGGGTGAAAACCGCCGGTGTTTTCTCATCTTGCAGTTTATCGTTAATATATATCGACGCTCCCGGTGGGTTGCTGGCGATATTGATTTGCGCTTTTTCCAACGGGGTCAGGTCAAATGTCATCATCTGGTTGCCATTAGGAGTAAGTATAAACTCTTTCGCTGCGGAGGCATAACCGATGAGACTCACGCGCACCTTATGCGGACCGGGTGCTATATCATTTATGGTTACCAGGCTATTTCCACGCTCAATACCATCCAACTGCACACGCGCGCCTTTGGGACTGGTAGATACTGTTACCTTGCACGGCAAACCGGTGAGTGGTATATTGATTACTTTGTTTCCGCCATTCACCACCATAACATCACGCGTTTCCTCGCGATAATCCGGCAAAGTAACACGTAATTTATGCACACCAAGTGATAAACCAGGAATATTCAATCCTACCACCGTTGTAACTCCGCGTGTCTCGCCATCGAGGATTATATTCGCCCCGGGCGGGGTTGATGACACCTTGATTGCCCCCTGCAACAGGGGAAGAGTAACCGTATTCACAACTTCTTCATTGGATTTTACCGATGTTGCCAGGGTTACATCGCCATACCCGTCCCGAGTTATTAATACGGTATATTGCCCGGGACGTAGTCCCTTCACCGTCAACGGTGTGACACCATCCACCTTGTCGCCGCCAATGTAGACCACTGCCCCCGGCGGGTCGGATATTACGCGCAGTGAACCAGTTAATTGTGTGGCGACTGGCGGTTGAAATATCGGTGAAACAGCGGTACTAATGCCACCTTTGGTGGTAATTCCGTTTTTTCGCATAGTTGCGAGTAAATCCTCTGCCAATGCCTGCAATGCCGGTTTCCAAGTATCCGGGTCATCTGGATTAACCGTACATTCTTCGGCTACGCCAGATATCTGCTTACCGTCCTCTACACCGACAAGACGAACACTTATCTGCAATCGTCCACCCGGCACCGGTTCGGACGCGCCGGTTAAGACATATTGCGCGTTGCATAACTTCCCAAGTTTCTGCGCGCCGGCAATATCAGTCAAACCACTTTCCTGCAGTTTCAATTCTTCCAGTGCTTTGTTCAATTGCGCGCGTTCCACCAGGTTAACTTCACCTGACTCGATTAAACGAGTAAGGATAGTAACCGCAAACGGCTTGCCATACTGGCCAGCAAAGGTGGGGCAAGCGATAGCACCTGGCGCTAACTTCAGCACCAGTGCGTCTTCTGGAATCTGGGCGGGATAAATATCAGGATGCTGCTGCAACGCGGGATTTTGTCCATGTACCAGGGCAGGAACCCGGTCGTTAACATAACGGGATAACGATGCCATGGTGATGCGTCCGCGAAGATCGGCGGCTTTCCCCTGCAGTCCTTCAACCAGCGCGGTGTTAAAGAATGATGGCCCGTCTTTGCTATAGTAAACGCTTTCACCGGCACGGCATCCGTGGTAAGTAACCGCCATACCATCCGCCGACGACGTCATGCGAGATCCGGTACTCATCGCGTCCGTTAATGGCAGCATATCCCTGGTGCCATCGCCATCTCCTGATGCCTCCAGCGTTTCTACCCGACAGGCATCAAGCCATAGCAAACGCTCCCGGCATTTCAACCCATTAAGTTTGTCACGCAGCCAACTCACGCTAATGCTGCCGGTCGCCAGTAATTCTTCGTCCTTAATATCGGTTACATTCATCAACAGCAGATACGGCTTTCCCTTTAATTCGACACCGTGGCCGCAAAAGTAAACGATAACACGATCCGCGGGACGCACCTGCCGTTCCAGGTCAGCGAGTATTTGCAAGACATTTTCCTTAGTAGGCCGGTTAATATCTTCCGGCGCGTCAGTGGTAATTGTATAAGCGGTAGTGATATCAGGATTAACATCGCTAATCGCCTGCGCAATCTTGCGCGCGCCATCCGCCGCCGTGCGCAAAGCGGCAAAGTTGCGGGTATATTTACCCACGCCGATGGAGACCACCCACACCTTGGTGGTAGGAGCATCAGCCGCCCACGCGATAAACCCCATTGAAAATATCAATGTAACCAGAACCAGCATCAACTTATTCATAAGAAAATCCAATCATCTTTGATTTTTATAATGGGAGCAATAATAATTTATCTATTAATCACGATATTTAATTTATAATGATTAACATGATAACCTTACTATGGAATAGTATTCCTTTATTATATTTGGTGTCAAGGTAAATATTGTAAAAACAATTATTCAAATACTGAATAGACTTATAAGAACTATAAACAATCAATTCATAATATTTAAACATCGATGGGCAGGATAGGCAAGATATATTTTATCCTGTTCATCCTGCCCATCCATATTAATTGATTATGGTTCACTAATAAATGTAATTTGAAAGTTATTGGGTTGTGACTAAATAGATTTTGAATTTTTCAACGGTTATTTCTATCTGCTGCTTTTCGAGTATTTTCTTCGATATCGATAAAGACGTGAATAACTTCTGCAACTGCCCGCAATGAGATGACAAAAATAATACCAATTAATGCAACTGCAAGAAATATTAGCAAACCATTTTCCTGGCTTCGATTAGCAAATGTAAAACCAACAATTATTGTCGCAATGCCTACAAGCCAGGAAAACACATTGTATACGCCAGATATAGTTCTTAAAGCAGGATACTTCGTTTCAACTGTATATTGTTGTTGATAATATCCTAAGTCAATCTTTTTTGTTTCCTCATACTGTTTTCTTATTTCTTCTGATGTTGATTCTTCTTCCCTGGGCATACTACATTTCCAGCAGTTATTAAAATTATCCTCAATTAATATTTTACAATTAGGACAAGACCACATAATTTTTCCCCTTTTTAAGTATGATATCTATAAGTCATGAAAAACCGCGAAAAAGTTCCATATTTTCGCGGTTTTTTTATTATATTTTCAAATTAAATACTTATCTCAAAATAAACCTGCCCATTCTTGTTAAAGCATAGGCAGGATTATATTAATATTTATCTTCTAAAGTAAATATATCTGCTTCCATTATATGTTGAACAATGCGCAGTCCAACCACGCTGGTGATGATAAAATGAAACATTTTGTCCATTGAAGTTCATATTAACAGGACCAGCATCAATATATAATCTCTCGCCATCTTTCAAATATCCAACTTTCTTACCACCTGGTGAATCTCTGATGACCAGTATTCCAGCGGTTTGTTGAGTAGTAACCCAAATACCCGTCGGTAAGGTGTCTTGTCCACACCACCCGTAACATTTTGCATGTTGGGCTGCCTGTTGCGCTGCTTGTTCTGCTGCTTGTTGAGCGGCCTGTTGGGCTGCTGCTTGTTGAGCGGCTTGCTGTGCGGCAGCTTGTTGAGCGGCTTGCTGGGCTGCTGCCTGCTGCGCAGCTTGTTGGGCTGCGGCCTGTTGTGCAGCTTGTTGAGCTGCGGCCTGTTGGGCAGCTTGCTGAGCGGCGGCCTGTTGGGCTGCCTGTTGAGAGGCGGCTTGTTGTGCCGCCTGTTGAGCTGCCAAGTCTACTAAAGAATATGTTTTGGGAAAACCTGTGAATGACTTATTCCAATCAAATATTTTTGTACTGTAATCAGCATAATTTTTCCCTAATATTTCAATTTTCGCTCCTGCGGTACCATCAAAACCGTATTTATAATCCAAAACACATGATGTTGCATCACTATTCAATGTCCAATTTCCCTCAACATACGGAGCCCGGACATTAATATATGGGCCAGCCACACCATACACCATGATTGCAGCATCTACATCAAGCATGCTGACACGTCCCGATGCGTTAGCAGTAACTTTTGGTGCAAAATCGCTTGGGATATTAATGTTATGCGACAACTCGGATACCGGATGCCAACCGTTGTTATACTCAACACCGCCAACCAGAGTGACGTCTGATGAAACCTTCCATTGCGCGCCTATTTCAGCATTACCTTCAAATGAAGCATAAGCAGATATAACAGGAACCAGTTTTATAACGACACCTACCGGTCCGACTGAAAGTCCCGGTACAGGGACATCAATTGCTTTACAATTTATTTTACCTAAAAGTATTCTTTTATTGATATTAATCAATTTGCTGTTAGCAGATACCGAGCCGGAACATGAAATAGAAGTTTTAGGTGCGCATTTGAAATATTCCATTTTTGCTCTTTTAATTCTAATTTGAAAATCAACTTCAGTTGTCAAATCAACATTACCATTAACTTTAACACCAGTATTAGCTGTACCGGCTAAAACTTTATTACAAAGAGTGAAAGATTTTGTTACTGATATACCACGTTTCATCGGGGTTTGAGCTGCATCAGTTACGGTTACTCCTTCGGATAAATCAGTTACTGATTCAACATCACTCGGAGTTAATGTTTTACTAAATTTTATATCTGCCTGCTGAAATGCATCTTCTAAAGTTGCCTGGGTTATAGATACCGACATACTATTGCCATCCCTGGTCAACATTTTAGGTGTTGCAGCCACTTTCAACAGCATACCTTCACCGGAAGAGCTGATAATAACATCACCTTGTTTCAAGTTAGATATCCCGGCACCATCTAATTTGATAGTGTTTTTATCTATTTCAGTGACATTTACCGTGGTTGGCAATGCTCTAACATTAGCGTTAACAGATGGTTGATCTGATTGTGGCTGTGACTGTTGCCCCATACTGCTGCTGCTACCGCCGCCACCACAACCTGATAACATAACCAACAAAACAAACAATGCCATTAATAATCTTGGATATTTCATTTTACACCACCTTTATAATATAGAATGTCTGGATGATTCTCTTATATAGGTAGTCAACAGATAACATGAAAAAGTTCCCGATTTTATGAAGTTTTTACAAAATATATTTACTTTAGCAGAAGTCGTCGGCAACCACATTGGAATTACCCCTACGATTATTGTCACTGCGACTGTTGAAGCAACCATTTTTGAACAGATTTTTAAGCTAATGTAAGATTTTTTTACCCACAATTCGTTATTATTCACCGCTAAAGACCGCAAAGCCCACAAAAGAAGAGTTTAAGAAAAAGAATATCTTATCTTTTGTGTTCCTTACGTTCTATCGCTGTGAATATCTTATTACTTTATGTTTACTTTGGCGATGTATCAACAATATCCTGTAACGACATACTACAACCGAACCCCAATTTTATAATTGAGGTAGTCAGCCCTATTTCAGCAGATGATGGAGAAAAACTGGAACCAGCAAATAATAACGCTGTTGATACACCAGGACTTACTTTACCTGGTTTTATACCTTCTGCCATATCGCCACCCCAATTTGTCCCAGCCCCGATAAATAAACTCAGAAAATCAATTATCGGTAAATCAATTCCTATTTTAAATCCTGCTGAAAGTTCCAGATTTGTATAATCAATATGATTGGGTAAAATACGACCATGAAGTTTGAATGAGAAATCAATGAAATCAAGAGGACCTTCAATAAGAAGTAAATCAAAGATAGATACACCTGCTACAATCGACATATATCCCTTTGTATTGGATAATTTTTTCATTTTCCCAGTAAATGTTTTACCACCAGTATTTGCATCGGTTGCTGTATCCTGAATAAATTGCCTTTTATCTTCCTCTGATACTGTTAAAAACTTTTTCACATCACCAGGAGCCAGACGCTGCAAACGCGACTCATTTTCTAAAGTATACGCATATTGTTTAGATAGCAATTTCTCACCAGAATTCATGGAAAATGATGAGCGTGACTTGCCTAATGCAGCAATAATACCGCCATCTTTCAATGATATCCAGCATTGCGTGTTATTTGACATAGTTCCCTGGCCAGTAACACCTTCAACATAAGGACGACATTTTTCGACTACTGCCTTTGGAATGCTTTTCGGGGGATTTGCCAACGTTGATGCCATCGCTTCATCTATCAAAACAGTGCTGGTACCTGTCATATCAAAACGGCAGCAAGCAATTCCATTTGATATTTCATTCTCAGATGCCAGGGTAACTTTAACTTCTCCTTTGCTCTTTTCCGTGTCAGGATTTTGCTTGGAATATGTCCAAGTCTCACCTTTACGAATATTCTTTTCAGGAACCCAGGGAGTTTTACTCCAAGCTTCTGTCATGTAAGGTTGCAAGTCGAACGTCTTTGCTGAAGTATATTTGGTAGCAGGTACTTCAACTGCAATAACTTTGCCATATTTATTTATCTTAATAACAATTGATTCACCAAGTTGATTTTGCGTATTAAATTGCCTGCCATTAAGCACAGCGCCTACCGGGTCAATACGTATCCTGACCGAACCATCGAGCAGCGCGTTCAATACAGTATATTTAAATACTGCAGATGCTTTAACTACTGGTTTTATGCTTCTTTTGCCTGCAGCATCTATTGTATGCGTAACGACCGAGACGCCATAAACACGCTCTTCACCAACAGTGTAGACCGGCTTCACTTGAACAGCATTTGCCTGTTTAGTCAAACAAAGCATAACTACACAGGCCATGATAAGAAATAAGTATACCTTTAACATCGTTGTCTCCCATTTTACATTACAGTTTATATTATCTATTTACCTTACTGATGATAATAATATTTTAATCGCCAGACTCTTCTCCACCGTCGTGAATAACATTATCCGCAAACTTAAAACTTGCAAAGGCATGATCAAAAATATCCTGATACTTAGAGAAAACATTTACAGGTGCTGTACAAAGTACCGCATACCCGGTTCCATTGCGACAAATACCATTATCTATCTTCTTTAAAAGAATGTTTTTTGATTTAGCCTTGTTAAGTATAAAAATCCAGACACCAGAGCGTTCACCACCCAAAGTACCGTAATCTACTGACAAGCACTTATAACGTTTCCCGTATGCGTTAGCAAAACGATTATCTTGGGACTTCCAAGATTCTACAGGATCTTTATCTGGCATTCCCGGAATTGAATCTATTAGTATGGTAACATCCGATACAGAACTTTTATATACTGTTCTTTGTCCATTACCCATTGGAAATTGTTCTTTAGTCCAATCACCCGGACGGTCAATACTGAAACCTAACGCTGATTCATATTCTGTGACCCAGGAAATATCTGTATAACTTATCACTGAATTTTTATTTATAGTCGGTTCTCCAACCGAATTTGTACCAGTACCGGCACCAGATGTTGCACTGGGAACCGTTTGTATTTTCCCATTATCATTAGAAATTGGTAGATTATTATTAACTGAAGAAGGTTGGCTTTTTTGAGTAGTATTAGTGTTATTACCAGTTGAAGTTGGAACATTCCCAGTAGTCTCTTCTGTAGTAACTGATGGTTCAGGCGTTTTAGCATTTTCATGGTTACCCATCACCAGCCATATACCATACATAAATACAAACACAGCAAAGATTACCAGGAAGGTTGTGTTTGATTTCTTTTTACCGGAAGTATCAGCTTTTTCAGGTAATGGTTTGCCAGGAGCAGTGGCCTGGTTTTGACCGGACATCGCCAATGAAAAATTGCGGCAAGATAAAAATCTTTGTTCTGGCTGTTTAGCCAACGCCTGCATCAACGCGTTCAACAGCATATCAGGTAAATCATTTCGCAAAGTTCGCGGGTCGGGTGGCGGGACAGAGATATGTTTATTAACAATAGCCCATGGCTGATTAGTCTCGCAACGAAATGGTGTAATGCCAGTCAGCATCTCATAGGCGACAATCGCCAGCGAATACTGGTCGGACCGACCATCTATTGCGTCACCCTTCGCCTGTTCTGGCGACATATATTCCGGTGTCCCGACCATCCCGGTGGTCATGCGCGTTCCTTCCAGCGAATGCGCAATGCCAAAATCAGTCAAACTTGGCACACCATGCCGGTCAATCATAATATTTTCCGGTTTGATATCCCGATGCACAATTCCACTGTCATGGGCGTAGTCCAATGCCGCGGCAATCGACTCAAGAATTCTCAGGGTTTCCGCCACCGGCAAACGCCCATGAGATTTCATATACGATGTTAAATCCTGCCCGTCAACATACTGCATAACATAATAATGCGTATGTCCATCCACCCCTACATCATAGATAGAGACAATATGCGGATGCTGCAACTTGGCAGTATTAAGAATCTCATTCTTAAACCGCGTCAAAAACTGCCCGTCATGCGAAAACTCATGCGGCAGCACCTTCACAGCCACCACCCGATCAAGCTGCAAATCCCGCGCCCGGTAAACAGCACCCATCCCCCCACGCCCAATTTCGGCTTCGAGGTGGTAACGGTTATTTAGAGTTGTTCCTATCATTTTGTGGTCCTTTTGGTATTATTGAAAAATGTAACTATTTATTACTTTACAAAAATAAATCAATTATAAAATTTTAATCATTGCCCATATATTTCTATCTCACCAATAAATAGCCAATCACGATCCCAATCTGTTTTAGTTTTCTTAAATGTTATTGTAACTTTAGATAAAGTCGCACTTCCAAATTGATCAGTCCAAGCACCATGCCATTCTGAACCATGTATAGTACTGGTACTTCCGAAAGGAGTAATCATTACATCCGGATTCCATGTCTCAGCACGTGATAGATTGCCCATATTATACCGAATGTGTGATATATTATAGGTTCCTTGTAAATCAATGACAACTTTTACTGTCATTGTTGTGTTGTCCAAATGATTAACCCAACCTATAACACCATTTTGCTTTTTATATTCATTGCGTTCATCATAATTCAACCGTCCATCTGTAATCTTTTGCGGGTCACCACCTGCACCAGCGTCTGGTTGTTCTCCTGTGACAACTACAGATACCGGTTTATTCAAAGCTACATTAGTAATTGGCAACAATTGTTTTGTTTTCTCTTTATTACCGAACCAGTCATCTTCTATTATCCAGTTGTCTATAATATGAAATACTGACGGATCAAAAGTAAGTGCATCATGATGCACTTCAGCAAAACTATCTTTCCATGACTTATATTCATGACTTAAATTATAATCAGCACTTGCAACCGGCATAAAACCATCATTCCAATTCCAGCGATTTAATAACGATAGATTAACAGTTGATAATGAAGAACTTAATACAGCATCAACTTTCTTTCCTGTATATGGATATGGTTTAAGAGGAGAAATACCATATATTGAATATGCATTTACTGTAGTTTTCCGTCCATCATTAAGATTACGCAAGAATGGAGAATATTTTGTTGGGTCATCAATTGGTTTACCCATTTCCATATCAAGAACTTCATCATAATATTCCACATCATTAAATTTAGGTTTAACAAATTTTACAATATTTGTCGAAAGATTAGCCCATGGACTTTTTGGATCACCTGACCATGGATGTCCCTGGTGGGGAGTTCCCATAGTTATCAGGTGCGCAACAGAAGACTCAGCTGTCTTTCGACTGATAGGAAATGGACCTTCAATTGCACTCCGAGCGACTAACCCACCCATACTATGCGCAAACACATCAATTTTAACACAAGGTGGACAATGATCATTAATAAACTTGGCAACAGCTGCACCAGTCTCATTAATTGGTGAATTTAACGGATATTCAACAGCATAGACAGCATCATACCCGACATCCATATTCAACTTCTCATCTTTAATGTTATTTAATAGGTGAGAAGCCAAAAGAAGAAGATCTGCCCGGGTTATATCTTCAGTAAAAAGTGGGATACCATGTATAAGAAAAGCAATGTGTTTTCCTTGCCAAGGATTAGCATCTTGTGAAATATCAACCCAGGATTCATTCATGCATTTTAATTTAAATTTATTTTGACTTGTTCCAGAATTGTTACTTTCTGGATATTTAATAAGATTATTATCACTAATATGCTTATACCGATATAGATGTACTAAATAATCAGCAGCTAAACGGTCTACAAATACATTGACGAGTTGTGATTTAGCATTATTTATTGTCAGTATCTGAGTATCAGGTTCCCAAAACGTTTCTAATTTAAGTGTTTTGCCAAGATTTATTGCAGGAAGATATGGCTTCCCACCAACATTAATAACTTCCATTAGCATGAAATTCTTTACAGGATACATTGGATTAGGATTAATAACAACTTTAACGCCATTATTTTCAAATGATATAGGCGCGAGAGTACCATGAGTATAAATACACTTCCAACCAACAATTTCTGCAAAATAATCCGCAGAAATATATGGAACTGCACGGCACATGACTACTTTCGGAATTATAACATTTTCATCACTCATTTTAGTTAACTTCGGATCCAGGAAATTAGCACCATCCCCCTGCATAATACGCTCTAATTTAAGTGTATTATGTTCTTTGAGATTGATATTTACTAAAATATCATCATCACCATCACGCATTTTTTTTGACCACACATCATCTCCATCAACATAAATGTTTAATGTAGCTATGCAACCAAGACCTTCATATATTGAAGCGTATGTTTGAAAAGATGAATATCCGGTAATATCAAACTCAGCATATCCATTAGCATACGGTGGTTGCGGATAACCGATTCCTCGATATGTCTTTCCCTTTGCTGAATATGTTACGTCTTTATATCCCCATGCCCCATTCTTCACAGGGAACTTTTTATCGAGCTGAACAGTTTCAGCGGTACATGTCACAAATGCGCACATGAATACCATGATAAACAACATCAGTTTATTCATTTAGATAAAGCCTCCTTAATAATAGATTGAGTATAATATGTTAAAATTACTATTTTGAATAGAGTATAAAATTATTGTAGACGTCTTTACGATGTCAACTTACTAATTACGAATCCGGCAAACAGAACATATCTACTAAACTATATTTCTGACTCGATATAGTCGATGTAATATGTATTTTATCTTCTGGCATCGTTTTCTCTTATTACTGCATTTCGTAGGTAGTTTTCATTTCAATATTATGTCCACTTTCTTTAAAATCAACAAAACCACGATCCTTAAATTCTTTTTCAATATTTTTAATATTATCTACCTTTATTATTTGAATATCTTGTAAAATAAATTTATCTTCTTTATATTGGTATAATTCACAATTATAATGTCCTGTATCAGAATATTTAAAAATAACATATTGAACAGTATGATTTATTCCCATCTTCATGATGGGAGTGCCATATAATGAAGCCTGATGGGAAATTTGTTTTGCTTGTCCATTTACAAAGGAATATGCATAAAAGGCATCACCACCATAACAACAAATATCTAAAATCCCATCTCCTGTAATGTCATTAAATACAACCTCAAAACTGTCAGATGGAGTCGCAAATAAATCCATAACATCTCCCTTATAAAGTTTCCAAAGAACTTTATTATCCTTTTCCATTATAATATCCGGTGGAATTGTAATATACACTTTTTCCATTTCACCATCACCTGTAAAGTCAGCAGAATAATTCTTAATTTGCTCATAATGGCCTGATGATAAATCAATAGCATCGGTTGATTTCACTTCTATTATCGGTTCCCCTACATTATTATCAATTTGTACAGCACCAATAAAATATGTATTTTTCATATTTAATATCACAGTCATCCCATATCACCTGAGAACACATAGTTTTCAGGTGATTTTCT
>CAZWZF010000045.1:0-40458 GCA_964638715.1 uncultured bacterium
GATGTCATGGGGTAATTGTAGCACAGGAGGAGCTAACCGACTACCCCGTTAAATTTATTCTGTTAATCCTATATTAAACAATGTAATTTACAACATTTTCTATAGACATCTGACTCCTAACGGAGTCAAAATCATGTCAATCATGTTAATCATGTCAAAAAATAAAAAATAACCCCGCCACAATCTCCAGCACTTCACCACACCCTATCACTGCCACTTCATCAAAAATTACCCGCGCTTTTGCACCTTCCATTACATATTTCGCGCTGATAGTTGTCTCTTTTTTACCGCGTTTTGTGACGGATATTTTGGTTGTTGCGCTGATTGGAGTAAAGGTGAACTCTTTCAGGATTATCTCTCCGCCGAGGATTGTTAATGTGATGGTGTTTTCCTGCTGGTGGAAAGTTCCCCACCCGGAATCCAGCGACCAGAATGCACGGGTTGTGTTCTTGATGGGGTGAAAACCTATTGCCCGGCGCGGCATATCGAACTCAAAGCCGCTGAATACGTTCAGCAATGCGTAACTTGCCATTGATCGGGCGTAATTGCTGCCGCATTCTATCTCGTTCCACGGGTTGCGCTTTTCGCCATCAAACCGGTCGCGAATCGCCGCCACAATCGTCATTCCTTCGTCTATCATGCCATGATTAATCATGTGCGACGCGGCGGCGTATTCAAACCCGCACATGGTTTCCTGGGTGTATGGCACGGGAATTACCGGCTTTTTGCTGCCGACCGGGTAGCTGCAAATCACCAGTCCCGCTTCATCATTCAGGCTGAAAATCCGCCAGGGGTTGTACGCCTTGCGCATCGACGGCACGAAGCTGTTTTTCCACAATCCGTGGAGTGCCGTTTTAGTTTGCGCGGTATCAAATATCTCACCCAGGCCGTATAATTCAGCATGCCACTGCGCCAGCACCTGGTCGATGACACAACCTTCGCCAACCTGGTATTTTATCTCGCCATGTTCCTCGCTCCAATACGGGTTAACGGCATCAAACGACTCCAGCATTTGCTTGTCATTCAGGTTAACCTTCTGACAGTAATACTCGCCGTTAAACAGGTTCGCGTCTACCCATGCCTTGCCGCGGGTGAATATTTCGCGATATTCGGCGGCGGCGGCATCATCACCCAATGCGTCTGCCATCTCCGCGCCGGCTTTTAAGGCGCCAAGGTAAAACCCGGTCAGCCAGGAATTTGGCCCGAACAGTTCCATATCCAGGGTGTGATGCTGGCGTCCCCACAAAACCCCGGTTTTATCCGGATCCCAGCGATCGATATTATCGGGGTTCCAGGCGTAGCCAATTACTAATTTCAGCGTTGGCCACAAACCGCGCAGCCAATCGGTATCGCCGCATATTTTCCAATCGCGGTAAACCTTCATGATGCCGCCAAATTGCCCGTCGGCACAGGCGCGGATGCCCATTCGACCTGCACCCTTGCCGCGTCCCAGCGGCAATTGAATGCGAAACGGCAGCCCGCCGTGGTCGAACAGGTTATATTCATAGTCGGCGTCGCGCATACTGCGTTCCAGCCGGGGGAATAAAAACGGCAGCGCCTGGGCGTAATTCCACACGTGGGTACAGGAACCTTCGCAACAGCCTTCGCTGGGGTGGCAGCCTTCCCAACCATAAAATGTGCCGTCTTCCAACCGCAATACGGTGGGGGATTTCAATATCGAAATATTTGCCGATATTGCCTCAAGCGCCACCGGCGGCAGGTCTGACGAGAAGAGCGCGTCAGTAAACTTCCGGGTTTCATTCAGCAGTCGGTTCCATTGCCGCAAGCCGTATTTCGCGCTGGCGCGGGAGTCGGCAAAGATGGTGGCGTAGTAATTTTTCCAGGTATTCGGCGCGCAATCGCCGAATGAGCATTTGCAGGTTTCTTTATTGGGGTTCCAGTAATTTTCGCAATTTGGGAAGTTCCAGGCGATAATGAAGCGTACCGTTTTGCTCTCACCCGGTGATAATTCAAATTGCGTCGCCAAGGTACCATGATTGCCGCCTTTGGCATCTTCCGACGCGTATTGGCGATTGCACAACGACCCGACGGTGGTGAAATCATGCCAGTAAACTTCCTGAGCATCGTTCCACCCGCCACGGTACCAGTATTCCTGCCAACTGGCATCGCCAGCGTCAGTCGCCAGCGTCATGTCGCCATATCTCACCGCATCGGCAGGCAAGTCGCAGGTATAGTGCAGCATCTGCAGATTATCATCTGCTGCATGACAGTTCACCTGGTTTTCCGGCAGCGGATTAGTCAGCACCCCGGCCAGCATATATTTCAACAGCACATCGCTATTATTCGTCACTTCAAATTCAAAAAACGCCGCCGGAATACCGGAATCGTCCTCGTTCAGCGGAATAAAAGGGTTAAACGCGGTCAGCCGCACCTGTCCGGGGAAGGTGTCATCGATAAAATCCAGCACCGCCAGCGGGAAAGTGCCGGTAAAGTTAACTTCGCGAAAATGCGGGAACCCGGCCATGGATGCGATTGGCACTCCAAAGCCAAAATTGGCAAATTTTCCCATCGGGAAATGCCCGGTATACGGCGGCGGAAAATCACCATTCAGCACCCGCGCATCGATAACCGCGCCATTGCGCTCCACCCGCAGCGCAAAATGCGAAAAGCCATTATAACTGCCTTTGGCAGGCTTGTTAAATATCTCCCAGTCAATCAACCGGCCATTCCCTGCCAACCCAATACAGCCGGTGCCGATACCACCCAAAGGAAAAGAAATCTCCTTCAACTTATCGCCGCGATACTGAAAATTATCATTAATCATAACAAACCCCGTCCTTCGTGTAATTACACGAGATGATTTTACATAGTGATGTAGATGGTGTCAATGGGAGATATTTCATCCCCCATCTATTATTTTCACAATTCCCTCGGTAATTTAGCGACTTTTTGGGGTTTATCGTTTATAATTAAATGGTGACAATAAATAATTCAAAGGTTAATATTGTGGTACGGGGGGCAACCCGGCGGGATTTAGAGGATATCGGCAATCTTTGGGTGGAATTAATTGAATACCACCGGCGGTTGGATGCGCGGTTTTTCGTGCCTTTTGAAGGGCGGAATCATTATGTGCGCTATATCTACAATGCGTTGCGCGACGATTCTTTTCGCGTTTTTGTGGCAGAGTCTGCGGGCAAAGTGATTGGATATATTGTCGGATATGTGTCAGAAAATGCGCCGTTTTTTCCGCAGCCGCGATACGCGTTTATCGCGGATATCTGTGTGACGGCCAATAGCCGGTGCACGGGAGTGGGCAAGGCGATGGTGCAGGAAATGTCGAAGTGGTTCGTATCACGCGGCTTGCAGTCTACCCAATTGAATATCGCGTATAATAACGAAATATCACAAAAGTTCTGGCGCAGCCTGGGATGCCGCGATTATCTGCATCACGTTTGGCTTGATTTAGAAGGGGTGTTAAAGTGAAGTTTTCTGTATTGGTTTTATTGTTTTTAATATCAGTTTTTGCATTTGCCGAGGTAAAATTACCGGCAAATTTTAAACTGTACCGGATAGAAGTGAATACATTCTGGCAGACAAATTGTTATATATTAACCGGCGAAACCAATAAAGCGATAATCATTGATCCGGGTGATGAGTTGAAATTTATTCCCAAGGAAGATCGTGAAATTCAGGACCGCGATGTTTACCATTCTACCGGTGAACATGCCGCGCGGATAGATTTCATCATAAAAAAATACAACATTACCCCGCAGATGATAATATATTCGCATGGCCATTTGGATCATTTATCCTCGGCAACCATGCTGAAGGAAAAATATAAATGCGAAACCGTGATGCACAAAGGCGATGTAAGGGATGGCTACCCCAAGGATAACCGGCTTTTTGATTTACCGCTGCCCAAGGTTGACCGCACTGTTGAAGACGGCGAAATAATCAAGCTGGACGGGATGGAATTAAGGGTAATACATACTCCCGGCCACAGCCCCGGCGGCATTTCACTCTTCACCACCTTCAACGGCCAGCCATATCTTTTCAGCGGCGACACCCTGCTGTACCACACCACTGGCCGCACTAATTTTAAAGATGGCAGCGGGTCGGATAAATTATTATTTGAATCTATCACCAAGCGCCTGTTCGCCTTGCCGGATGACACCATCGTATTTCCCGGACATTATGAATACACCACCATCGGCGAAGAAAAAGTCAGCAACTATGTAGTTGACAGCTATAGAAAACTATTTGCACCAGAAGATTAAAAGTAATTTTATACGATAAATTTTGACATGATTTACATGATGAATTTATTATTGGCGCAGCCAGAAAATCCTGTTAATCTTGTTAATCATGTCTAAAAAATCTTATCACAACTTTGTATCTTAATAAGGTTAAGGTATCAGATATGCTAATAGCCATTGATTCGCTGCTTTTGCACGGGCAATTTACCGGCGTCCAGCATGCCATTAAGAACATCACCAGCGAATTGCTGGCGGATGATGAACACCAGTATTTACTGGTATTGCCCAGCGATGCCGACCCTGCAAAACTATACCCGAATGCGAATTACCAGGTTTTACACGCGCCTTTTAAAGGCAATGAGAAGCTGAAACGCATCTGCTGGCAGCAATTCACCATGCCAAAACTACTGAAAGAGAAAGGTGTTGACCTGCTCTTTTCACCCGGGTATATCTCCTCAATCGGTTGGCGCGGCAAATCCGCCGTGCTTATTCACGATACTATCGCGCTGTCACACCCCGAGTTTTGTTCGTTCTGGAACGCGAAAAGCTACCGTATGCTGCTGCCCATGTCTGCCCGCCACGCCGATATCGTCATCACCCCCAGCCTGTCTACGGCAAATGACGTGGTGCAATTTTGCCATGTGAAGGCTGATAAAACCCGGGTAGTTCCGCTGGGAGTAAATCAAATCGAAGTGCCGGCGGAAGGCGATGTCATTCAGGCGCGCCAGCGGATCAGTCCTGGACGGCCTTACATACTTGCGGTTAGTGCAATTGAACCAAAAAAGAACTTTGACGGCTTGATTAAATGGTTCGATAAATGGGCAGCGGAGATTCCACATAACCTGGTGATAATCGGCAAATACGCCTGGCGTACCCAGGCTGTGAAAAAAGCGTTGAAGAAGTCGAAATATCAGAAAAGAATAATCATGCCCGGCTACATGGACCAGGCCGACCTGCCGCCCATCTACGGTGGTGCCGACCTGTTCGTCATGCCATCCCGCTACGAAGGTTTTGGCCTGCCTGCGTTGGAAGCGATGAGCGCGGGTGCCGCCACCGCCGTCAGCAATGCCGGTTCATTGCCGGAGATAGCTGGTGACGCCGCCGCGGTAATTCCCCTGGAAGGCGACGCCTGGGTAACCGCGATACCAGCACTGCTGAAAGACCCCGCAAAACTCGAAACAATGCGCGCCAGCGGAATAACCCGCGCCAAAGAATACACCTGGCAAAAAACCAGTGAGATGATTCTGCGGGTGTTTGGCGAGATTGGGAGAATGAAGTAAGAAGGAATGCATAAGAATTGTAAAAATGTGTAGTCACCGTGTGGAAAGGGACGCAAGTCCGGCTATCCGGGAACGCCAATCTCCTAATTGGCGAGTGATTAAAATGATAGATTGTAGAAAATCCGCCGGACTCGCGTCCCTTTCCATACGGTGACTGAATATTAATAACTATTCAACATATCTCCCGCTAATGTTACAATAAAGATTGCATAGAGATGTTTATAACATAATAAATTCTACAAAATCCACTCAAATTTTTCATTTTTTCTTCACTTGTGTTTTCTGTGGTATAATAAATATAGCCCATTTTGTTGGCGACCACCTCTGTACCCTCCGTATTGACCTAAATACACGGATTGTCCCCAGGCAGCCTCCACCTCTTTCGGCTCGAAGGAGAAAAATTATGACAACGTTTCCGACCCTGTCGTGTTCGTTACGTACAAGCACTGGCAGCAATGTCGCACGTCAGATGCGACAAAAAGGTTTGTTACCTGCGACTGTATACGGTCATGGCGCTTCAGTATCAATTACCATGGAACAGAAGCATTTCGTGAAAGTAGCACTCACAGGTAATTCCGGCTCCCAAATCGTTCATCTTGATGTCGATGGCACCGATGGCGGATTGGCGCTGGTAAAGAATGTTCAAAAAAATATGCTTGCACATGTTTTAACCCATGTTGATTTACAGCGTGTTTCACTGACTGACAGTCTGCAGATTCCTGTACCATTAGTGCTTGATGGCGATGCCGCCGGCGTTTTAATTGGTGGTGTATTAGACGTTTACATTTTTGTGCTTAACCTGAAATGCGCAGCAAGCGCAGTGCCGGAAAGCATTCATTATGACATCAGCAATTTACAGGTGAATGAGCATTTGACAGTAAGCCAAATCCCATTGCCAGAAGGTTGCGAACTGCTTGACCGTCCTGAAGACACCATCGCAGTTATTCGGTTGAAAGCTGAGTAATTACCAGGTTTTCAGTTTTCAGTGTTTAGTTTTCAGCATTGAATAAGCTTATAACTTTACTCCCTCTGTTACATGGTGACAGGGGGAGTTGGTTTATTGGTGATTTCTCTTCTTTCTCTTCAAATAGCCGGGCTCCCGCCCAGTTCCACACGGTGACTGAAATTTGACAAGGATTTTCAAATTTATAACCAACCACTATCCACTATCCACTACTTTTTCTTCTCGTCACTAAGCAATGCCGTAGGGAAATATGTGTGTAGTATGGCACGGTAGCTCTTTCCGGCCTTGGCGCGTCCAACTGCTCCCCACAGACACATTCCTATTCCGTGCCCGCACCCGGTGCCGTTAAATGTAAAGCCGGTCAGTTTTCCTTTAGCATCTTTATCCGGGGTTACTGTAAACAGGTCTGACGGTAATCCGTCATGCCCGGGTTTTCCACTGCCAAACAGCCATCTTATCGCCTCTGTCCGCACTATCAGGCTACTGTTATCGCCTTCTATTCTGGTTATATAGGCACGGCCACCCGGTGTTTTCACCTCGACGCGGATGTCGGTGACATTTTTTATCACCGCGGTGGGGTCGTTGTTTATTATTGGCAGATTTGCCGCTACCAGTTTGTTTACCTGTTCAATGGTAAATTTTCGTTCCCAGGTATATTTGGGGTCGTTTGCGCAATATGTGGTTTTGCCGACGGCATCGGATACCGGCCGCAGATATGGACGGGCATATTCCGGTCCCCAGATATAACCGGCGTCGTCGGACATGCCGCCACAGGAGTTTGAATAGTAGACATCAGCAGGCAATCCGGCGCTATTTGTCAGGTATATCCCGCTGGTGGCTTTTAACGCGTCGTCCCATTCGGCACAGGGATATTTTCCATATGCGCAGGTTTGGCAGTCAATGTTGGCGCAGACATCGGCGTATTCATCGGCATGCTTGCCTAACTTTGTCAGCGGATAAGTGCGCGCCAGTACCGCGTGTGCCCGCAGCACTTCGCGCGGAAATTTTCGCGGTGCCTCGCCTTGTGATACCAACCGGGTGTAATCTTCCAGGTTTATTAACCTTGACGCGTGCAAACTGCCGTTGATGACGATGGAAACCGGGATGCCGGGGTCGATGACGTAGCTATTTGTTCCGCTGGTGAAGGTGATGATTTTTTTTCCAATCAAAATAATTTCGCCGGATGCTCTCAGCACGCTCACGCCATCTCGCCGCACCTTGTACAGGTTGTCAACAGTTATCTCCAGAGTGTAACTATGCGCGGTAGTGCAGTTAAACAGCACTTTGTAATTTTTATCAGTAACCGACACCGCGTCATCGCTTTTCCAGCCAAAACTTTGCTGATGCCCGACTATCAATACCCGCAAAGGAACCTTTTCTGACACAATATCACGCCATGCCGGTTTTTTATAAGCGTCAGCTGACGATATAACCGAACTTTTCGCATCACCTGATGACATCTCCGGTTGTACGGCAATGCCGATGATTATAACTAAAATTATTATTGATAATATTATTAAAATACGCATAGATTGATACCCTTAAAATTAATTAACATGGATGAGCAGGATAAATTTAATCCTGTTAATCTTGTTAATCCTGTCTAAAATTCTTATTACCGCAAATGCCCGTCGCCTATCGCCACCCATTTGTATGATGTCAGTTCTTCCGGGCCTACCGGACCGCGGGCATGCAGTTTGTCGGTACTTATGCCAACTACCGCGCCAAGACCGTAATCACCGCCGCCGGATAAACGGGTGCTGGCGTTAACCAGGACTGACGCGCTGTCTATGCCGGCGATGAATTTGTTTGACAGCGCCAGCGATGATGTAATTATGCCGTCGGTATGTCCGCTGCCGTAAGTATTTATATGGTCGATAGCGGCATCAACGCCGTCAACGATGCGGATAGATAAAATCGGCGCCAGGTACTCTGTCGACCAATCTTCTTCGGTGGCGAGGGTCATGGGGTAAATTGCCTGACAACGCGGACAGCCGCGCAGTTCCACGTTATTTTCTTCCAGCGTTTTGGCAATTTTCGGCAAGGCGACAGGAGCAATTTCCGCGTCAATCAGCAGTGTCTCCAGCGCGTTGCAAACTTCAACTTTTTCACATTTCGAGTTCACCACCAGCGCGACAGCCATATCAATATTCGCGTCAGCGGCAACGTATTGGTGGCATATTCCGTCGTAATGTTTTATTACTGGTATGCGCGATTCGGCGGATATTCTTTCAATGAGCGATTTCCCGCCACGGGGGATGATAACGTCAATATATTTGTCCAGTTTCAGCATTTCGCCCACAGCGGCGCGGTCGGCGGTGCGTATTATCTGCACGCAATCCCGCGGCAATCCGTTCGCCTCTGCCGCGTCTGCCATAATATCCGCCAGCAGCAGGTTGCTGTTCAGCGCTTCAGACCCGCCGCGCAGTATCACCGCGTTGCCGCTTTTTATACATACCCCGGCAGCATCAGTAGTGACATTGGGACGCGATTCATATATTATGCCGATAACACCTAACGGAACACTGACACGCTGAACCTTTAACCCGGTGGGACGCACATGTCCACGAGTAACCATCCCCAACGGGTCGGGCAAGGCGGCGACTTCGCGCAGGCGGTCGGTCATGTAGTTGATGACTTTATCCGATAACCGCAGTCTTTTCAGCATCGGTTCCGGCAAACCGGCAGCGGCGGCGTTGCTAAGGTCTATCTTGTTGGCGGCGTCAATATCTGCCCGTCGCGCCTGCAAGGCATCCGCCATAGCGGTGATGGCGCGGTTGCGCACATCGCCGGAGATGGTACCGGCAATCCGACAGGCTGTCCGGGCACGCACCGCAATATCTTTTACATTGTCCATGACAAAATTATAGCACCATAACCGGTTGTTTGTCGTGATATTCTGGGGCTGTTTTTTTATATTACACAGAGAAGACACAGAGATACACGGAGGTTATTTGAATGGTTTTGATTCAAGATATATTAATTTATTTTATTTTTACATCGATTAACAGGATTAACGAGATTATAAGCAGATTTATTTTATCCTTTCAATCCTGTTAATCGATGTAAAATAAAAGTGAAACGAGTATTTAATTTTCATATCATTGACGCAAATATTCCATGTCTATATACTGACCGTATTGCACATTTACAAGGGGTTGATATGATAGAGTTTGAAGCTATTAAAGATATGTTTGATCAAATCCGCAAAGAAACGGAATGGGATATTGACGGGCCTATGTTGTGGGGATATTTCTTCACCGATAAATCAGAAGAAAAGCTGGAAAAAGCGGCGTATGAACTGAACGAAATGGGATATTTTTTCGTTGATTTATATGAACCTGATTTAGAAGAAGGCGAAGAAAAATATTTCTTTCTGCACGTTGAGAAAGAAGAAGCCCATACGCCGGATTCATTATTCAAACGCAACCTGGAATTAAACGAATTCGCGCAAAAACTCGGCATCGATTCCTACGATGGCATGGATGTCGGCAATATCGGTGATGTTGAAGAGGAAGAGTAGTTTTATTTCACATCGATTGATAGGATGGTATGGGATATAACTCTATAATCTATGGCGAAGCTCTCACTTTTATAAATATCTAAGAAAAAACTTAATTTTAGAGAAATATCCATTTTTTGATCATAATCCAACCCCAGAGGGGTGGCATATTAATAGTCGAGAATGATTATAACAAATTGTAAACCCCGTTCAGGGGTGACATGTTTATGTGCTATATATCATGAACCGGTATGGAAATTTAGAAACGTTTAACATGTCACCCCTGAACGGTTTTTTTTTCTTTTATGTTGATTAAATGCTATTAACATGCCACCCCTAACGGGATTGGATTGTTAATAATTGATAAAAATATTGTCAAATGATATTGTATTCTTAACCATCAATGTATTCATTTATTATACATTATCAAATAGACCACTCAATCAAAAAAATGTGTTTAACAATAATGACGTTGCCGTGGGTTATAGAACTTGCTATAACAATTATCATGGTTTCATTACTGCTGCTGCTGATAAACCAACTCGTGCCGGTATAGTTCGGCGGCTTTTAACAGTAATGAATCTAATTGACCGGTGTCAGAGCCGAGAGTAAATAGAGTTTGCGCGCTGAATGGTAAGAAAGTCATTTTAGCAACAATCTCTTCGATAGACCCACGATTAAGCATAACTTCTACAGCACTCAACACTTCATTGCGTTGTTTTTCGTTCAGCGATTCTGCGGCTACTTTCATCGTATGGACAATCGGAACGCCGGACGACAGCATGGAACCCAGCATTCGGCAAAACAGCAGCAGTTTTAATGTCCGCTGCGGTTTTGATAATTGATTCCAATCTGCTGCATCATTTTCTGTTGCCATTAATAATGGCTGGATGTTTAACAGCTTTGACAGCTTCCAGTCTTCTTCTATCAGTTCTGCCGCGTAATTCATTGTTATATCCAGAATACCGCCGACTTCTCCTGCTGTTATCATCAAACGATAAAATGATGGGAATAAGTCGGGCATATCGGCAATCGCCTGGGCAAGAGAATCGCCTTGTTCAATACGGATGCGGATAGTTGGCATTACATTGGCGTATGTCGGCGGAGCTTCCTTTTCAAGAATTTTCAGAATTTTTACCAGTGAACATCCAGCACTGATTAGGGTATTGAATTGCTGTGAAAACAGCATAATTTCTGCGGTGATATCGGGTTGTTTTGTCATGATTTTTCTCCATTAATTTTCAAACAGGTCAGGGTATTTATTTTGCAGCAAACGACGCATTTGCTGTTTGCTGCGATAAATTCGACCATCTACTGTCGATATCGGGATATCAAGCAGTCTGGCGATATCCGCGTAACTGTAATTGCCCCATATATGCATCAGCAGTGCAAGACGGTTTGGCGGGGCAAGTGACAATAAAGCTTCACGCAATGCGCGTTGCCGTTCATGTTCAAATATAATATTTAAAGGTTCAAAAGATGAAGGTGCTGTTAATGAATCGTCTATAGGTGATGACTGGTTGGCATTGCTTCTATACCAATTAACACAGGCATTTATCATTATCCGCCGCAACCACCCGGTAAATGCTGAAGGATTATCAAGGGTTGGCAATTTTTCCCATGCCCGCGCCAGCACATCCTGCACCAGGTCATCTGCCGCGTCATGATCGCTGGTACGCATAAACGCAATAGCCCGCAGCCAGACGCGATAATGAGATGCCAGCTTTTCAAAAGCCGCCCGGTCGCCGGATTGCGCGAGTTGAACAATATCAAATTCAGCATCAATTTGCATCATCATTATTTATAAGACACTAACCTGGCGAAAAACCCACGGGTTGTTAAAAGTTTTTTATAAAGATAATTTTACAGGCTCTTGCAAAACATATTTTATCAAATGTTTAGGTTGCAGGTTTGTGATAGGCGAAAACCACCCCGACCTTCGGCCACCCCTCCTTGGCAAGGAGGGGAGTTAATTTGTGGTTACAATTCAAAATTTCTGAACAATTTAAAACAACAGTCTCAGTTTGGAACAGGGCGGGAGCCCGGCTATCCCTGTAATAGATGATAATTATAAATTACTACTGGATTAGCCGGGCTCTCGCCCAGTTCCAAACGGTGACTGAAATTATTAAATGAACTGAATCTTCAAACTATCTCCCCCCGCGTAATCTCTCGATTCTCTTTCGCTGATTTCAGCACCATTTGGGTTAGTTCGGTTATTGCCAGTGCTTGGCGCGGGGTGGTGCCGATGTCGGCGTCTTCGCCGCGGATAGCCTTAACCAGGTTTTTATAAATATTGTCGTTGCTGCTGGTTTTGTCTTTCCATTCGCTGGTGGTGTTCATCTGTTTCCACGGGTCGCCTTTATCGTGGTAGAAAGTGAAGGAATTTGCGCTGTCGTCTATGCGAATGCCGCCTTTAGTTCCGAGAATAATGAAAGTGCGGGTGGGGGGATTGTTGGAAATCCATGCCATGTCGAAGGTTATCGACAGGTTATTTTCACAGCGCGCCAGAAATGTGCAATGTTCTTCCACGTCAAATGGCGTTCCCGCGGGCAGGTCAAATGGGAAACCACGGAAAGTGGTGGCGGACGCGGCGGTTACCTGCGGCCATCCGACCAGGTTGAATACCATATCCATGAAATACTGCCCCATGTCCATGATTACCCCGCCGCCGGCGCGAGCAGAGTCGATGAACCAGGTTGCATCGGGGATGATATCAATGCCCGGGCGTCCGCGACGGCGGTAAAACTGGACATGAACGCGGTAAATGTCGCCCAAATCGCCATCCTGAATAAATTGTTTTGCCAGTTCCGCTTCGCTCCAGCGAAATCTGCTGCTGAAAAAGATAACTTTCTTTCCGGCTTTATCGGCTTCTTCAATCACCGCGCGGTTTTCCGCCAGACTAAGGGTGCTGGGTTTTTCACAGGCGACATTTTTGCCCGCCCGCAGCGCGTCAATAGTGATAGGCGCGTGACCGACTACCGGGGTCGCCACGGTAATGATGTCAATATCCGGCATCGCCAGCAGTTCGTGGTAATCAGTGGTGATGAAAGTATCCGGGGAACAGAATTCCCGGCGGCGCTTTTCGGCACGTTCAATTATCAAATCGCAAAGCCCGGCGACTTCATACCCGCAAGCCTTGTAACTGTTCAAATGCGCAGGGCTGATATCACCGCAGCCAATTAATCCAACGCGTATCGGTTTCTCTGACATTGTTTGTGCCCCTTATTAAATCATCATAGATGGACAGTTTTATCCTGTCCCAAAGATAGATTTTAAAGTTATATTTACTTTTTCTTCAACAATTTCCCTGCAACTTTTTGCAGCAATAACGAAACTTCTGATACTTTCATTATGTTTAAGAGATAAACATATATTGCGCTGCCGACGAATGTCACGCCTATATACGGCACCAGAGTAAGGATTTTTTTAACGTCGCCAGTAACATCCTGCGCCTGTGGGAATATTCTGGGGAAGTATATGGTTGATAGATACAGCATAATTGCCAGTGGAAGCAATGCGGCAACGGTTTTCCCCATAAATATGATAATCTCTTTTGCGCCTAATTCGCCGAATTTATGACGGGCATTTCCATACAAGATGCCAATTTTTGTGCCTTTGTTAATCAATAATGCCAGCGGAATTGCCGCGGCGCCGATACCCCAGTAATGTATGCCGACATACGCGATGCCGATATGCAGCGGAACCAGGCAAACTGAAATGATATTTGGCAGCAGAGTGTCTGACATGGCAAAATAGAATTGCAAAACTATGATTTCCAAAGCGGCAATAAGCATGCCTATTGAAATTACGATAAACGGTCCGGTGGTTAAGGCGATTGATGCAGCGTCAAACTTTTCGCTGCCATAAATGCCGTTTAATATTTCACCGCGCAACAAGATAAATGATACGGCGAGTGGAATAAAAATGAGAATCATCATGCGGGTGGCAGACATCAGCATACTTTTCAGCTTTTCACGGTTATTTTCAGCGGCAAGATCAGCGATAAAAGGAAACAACGCGATGCCGAATACAAACGGGAAAAATTGCACCGGCATATCGCATAATATCTTTGCGTATTTAATGGCGGAATAACTGCCGGTTTCTAAGCCGGAGATGAATCTCTGGTCGAACACAGAACGAAAAATAGACGCGGCGGTACCGATAGCCAATGGTAAGGCAAGTATCAGGAATTTTTTCAGTGCCCGGTCTTTCATATCAATGGCTGGTCTATAATGGGTTACGCGTTTTCCTAACCCAATAGAATGGATAATCAGTTTAGCGGCAGCACCGAAGATAAAACCGGCGGCAAATGCGGCAGGTCCATAATGTCTGGCGAAAACTACGGCAAATACCAGCACAGTTGCTTTCAAAGCCATATCCGCGGCAGCGGGAAGGGCAAACTTTTTATATGAGTTCAACAATACATAAGTCATAGATGACGCGCCGAGGAAAATAATAGCAATCAGCATCATCTGGGTCAGTTTTACTGTCAGTTCAATTAATTCGGTGCTCTTGCCCGCTGCCGGGTCGAACCATTCCGGCAAGAAAAGCGGCAATAATTGATGCGCAAATACTATGCCGATAGCGGCAATCAACAACATAACAATAACTAATAGATTGATGGCAGTACTTGCCAGTTTCCAGGCTTTTTCTTCGCCTTCATCCTTCATTTTTTGCACAAATACCGGCAAGAATGAGTGCATTATGATCTGGTCGACAAACTGGAAAAGGTAAAAAGCGATATCTTTTGCGGCGTTATAAGCGTCGGCATTAATGTCTGTTCCCCAGAACTTGCTCATTACTTTGTTAACAATCAACCCGAAAAATCGCATAATCAGTTGAATTATCATTAATATCCCGGTAGCGCGGAATATCTTTTTATTCATGCCGCCATCAGTCGGCACCTGCATTTCCTCTGTCATAATACCTCACCCAAAAATAGCATATTTTTCTTTAGACATAAAACGCGGCTAAACGTTACATTGTATATTATGCGGGTTCACTTTTTATAGTCTATTTTTTACATCGATTATTAGCATTTGATAGATAAAATTATAAATTTACATATAGATATTGTTATAATTCTTCTTTATAAAGATGTAACAGTTCCAAATTAAAAAATCTAATATCGACTATACCTTGAGAAGGTATTTTAATAAGTAACTACTCCGTGGCTGTTACAAAATTGTTGATGAATGGTAGGTTATGTTTTTTAGGTGTTAAATTTTATAGGTAGGGAATGCCGGGGACGGCATTCCCTACAAAAAAAAAATTATTTACCAGATATCTTAGATACCACCAACCGCACCACCACAATTCCCCGTGGCAGCATTTCTATATTAACAGTGCCGTCTTTCACCGCTAAATTACCTGTCGCATTGCCAAATATGTCGCACAACTCTGCGCTTTCAATCTTCAGCAATCCTGAGCCTATCGCTGCTGTCTGCGGAGTGTCTGACGCGTTTACCATGCGCAGCAATATGCCGTCTTCCGATTGCGGGTTTGCCCATGATGACGGCATGGCGTGGAGGGTCAGCACTGGCTGAGCAGGTAAATTTAGCAAGGTTCCGACAGGAGGCAACGTTGTCTGCGGGCGTTTGCTTTCTTTCGATGTTTGGATGATACACGGCATTGCCGTTTCCATGCCAAAGCGGTGGGCGGCGGTTTCGTTAAATCCATCAGCATGTGGTTGTACCACGTAGCGCGCGGTAACCCGGCCCGGCTGATAGCCGCGGAAGTTGGTGCCCCAGTAGTTATTGGTAATCCAACCGAGGAACATGGCGCGTTCGAGGTGCAGTTCGCGCTGGTCGTGGGCAAAATGGAAATCGCCAAATTGCGCCAGCGGATTTTCCGGGGTGGCGATGGTAACGCCATAGCCGTCATTGGAAAAATCTACCCAATTCTGCAGGTTGAAATAATCGCGGCAACTGCCCGGCAATTGCTGTTTGTCTATTTCTATCGCCTGTGCGCCAACGTCATACCGCGCGGTGGCGTCCGTCACCGCAAACGGCATGGCGATGTAGGTGGATTCCGGGTGCTGTACGTGCCCCATCATCCAATGCGCCTGCAGCTCTACGGTGCCGGTGTGATGCGGCATAATAAATTTCAGCGTTGCGGCGTTTGCCAACCCGGCGACTTCTACTATTTGTACAACTTCTATTGCAACCGGCGTGTGATAAACCTTATGGCTCAACAGTTTTACATGGCTGCCGCGGTTGGCGCGCCAGTCAGGATGCCAGGCGCGTTTGTGGAGCGCGAAATCCCAATAAATCGGTCCGTTCAGCCTGACGCGGGGATAATAGTCTTCCCGGCTGGCGACTTCTTCGTGAACCACGCTGCCAAACCGCCATTCAGATGTCTGGTCTACCATTTCGCGATTCAGCGTTTTATCAAACCAGGAGATGATGCCGCCGCGTTCGCGATCGAAAACTATCCGGCGCAACGCATCTTCTACCACCGCGCCTTCGCTGTGGCTTTCCTGATGTTCTATCGGGTGTATTTTGCTTTTATCAACCACGGTATATCCCGCCGCCGGCACAGTTACCGCTTCCATACGTCCGGGTACGCCGATATTCTGTTCCTGGGTATGCCGTGACGACGACGGGTCATCCGGGCAGGCGCGGGCAGTATCCCTGTTTATTATCGGTCCCGGAACTTTGCCATACACAGTGCGTTCCCACGGCAGCGGGTTGAATAATACGATGGCGTCGTCTTCACCGTTGGCGATGCGAATACTCAGTTCTGCCGCGCCGTCGCGAGCCAGCAACTGGCTGAGACTCCTTGTCTGATATGCGGTATGCGCCTTGTGATTCCATTGGCTGGCGGCGTCTTCATGTTCCGGGTCGCCGACATGGCCAAACCAGCCCCAGGTATGTTCGTGCCAGGTTTCCAGCGACTTCCACGCTTGTTTGTGGTATTCACCAGCGGTAGACAGGATAATTTTCGGGTCGCGGCCGGGGTAATCCGCGCCGGATTCGTCACCCGCGCGACCAACTCCCATTCCTTCCAGCCAGCCATGCAGCGCATCGGCAGAGCGCAACCGTGCGCGGCTGGTGCGGGCGACAGCAGTCTCCCGCGCGGAACTGCACGAGCCAAAGTTCCAGTAATCTGTCCAATCCCCGGCATGAACCGGCAGTTCGGCGAAATGCGGTTGAACCTGCGCCCAGAACTCGCGCCAGGTAATCATCCGCAATCGCGGACGCTGACCTTTCTCGTTCCACTTGCGAATGAAATCGGAATAATGGATATCCGCGCTGCGGTTATCGCCGCCTTGTGCCATCACCTGCATAATCGCAAATGGGAATTGCCAGCCAGCCTCGGTCAATTTCTGCTCAATCACCGGAATATTTTTCAACAGTTGTTCAGCATCGTCAGGAATGCCCACCCAGGTGCCGGTGCCATAATGCCAGCCATTCAACGCCGGCAGCAATCCACCGCCGGGGGTTTGCCAGTTGAATAGATTGGGTCGGGTAAAAGGCGCGCCGCCAAAATCGCAATTAATAGCCATCGAGGTAGTCTTGATTCCCGCCGCCAGCAATACATCGCCAAGCGGCCAGTTATGACCGTTGATATCCGCGCTCATGGCATGAGTAATCTGAATCCCGTAATCTTTGCGCAGGCGATTAACCGGCTGAAACAACTCGATAAAATCACCGGTATCCGCCAGCGGGGTCATATTCAGATACGATGCGGTAACCTCGATACGTCCCGCCTTCTCCATCGCCAGAAAACGCTCAATCTGCTTATCGGAAGAATGTTCCAGCCAGTACAGGAATGGCGCAATGGTTTCCACCACCCAT
This sequence comes from uncultured bacterium, assembly GCA_964638715.1. GTDB lineage: Bacteria > Armatimonadota > Hebobacteria > CAIYQO01 > CAIYQO01 > JBAXQQ01. Next base: position 17,766 of record CAZWZF010000045.1, read on the forward strand.
TTAAAAGCGTGGTCGCCGTCATGGTCGGCATGGCGTTCCGTCGCGTCAATCGCCATGTCAATAAACCGCCGCTGCATTTCCCACAAAACAGGCTGATCATTGGTAAACCCGATATCAGTATGCGAATGATGCAGCAGATACAAAGTTTCAAGATTCATATTTTGGTTTGACATGATGGTTGTCCTTTTACTCTGTTTTCTTTGAATAATATTTTTGTGTAGAACTATTTGGTTTGTTGGGAACAGTTAAAAAAAGTAATCCTTTATTAATCAACGGTATTAAAATGTTAAGCCTAAAATATTCTCTATCTTTTAAGCCTGTGAAATTTTGCATTTCGCTTCTACTTCGAGGATGCTCACAAAATACCAATAGTTTCTTCATTCGTTCATCTTGCAATTCATCTTGCGGGGTAACTTGCGGGGTAACTTGCGGGGTAACTTGCGGGGTAACTTGCGCGGTATCTTGCGCGGTAGCTTGCTCAGTAGCTTGCTCGGTTAATGATAATACGAACCTAAAAACGTCTTCTTCATACAATTGTGGATCGTTGCCACAATAAGCTTTGCAATATTTAAATAAATTTCTGGTGCCAGATCCGAGTTCGTCTGCTCTTCCTATTTCTTTAAAAACTCGTGCTATCGCAGGATTTTTAGGATAAGGAACAAGTTGATCAGTACGTAGAATCCCATAACCATGTGGTTTATTACCGTTTTCAGTCATAAAGGTATTACGGTCTATTATTAATTTTGCAGGAAATGCATTCAAATATTCACGATGAATAAGGAGATTGCTGATAACTTCACGAAGAATTTTTCCACGCAAGCTAACCCGTTGATCATTTTCAAGATAAAACGGATCATTAAGATGTTTCTCGCCGAAATTCATTAACCTATCATAAGAATCAATTAAATTAGTGCGGATATCATCACGGTCGTCATATCTATCAATGTTATCTCTTCTTAAGATAGCATCAATTCTAAAATGCGGCACTGCAGAGAGTATGGTCTCATCTTTGCCAAAAAGTAGTATTGCCGCCAAAGAAAACCCATTTTTACCAGTTTGAAAATCTTTCTTTAACAATTGTGCACTTTTCAGCAAATCAACATCGTTCATCGAACCCCATGGGTGGTCTTCGCGCTGAATTAACACCTGTTTTCTTACTCGCGAAATGATATCTGTACGCAAATCTTCTATTTCAACATACGGAAAAACTGTGTTTTCGGAGTAATTCACCTGTTTTCGCTGGTATAAAGAGGCAACAAGGCTATGACGATCGGTAATATTAAAATCACCATCTTCATTACGGTCAAATATTTTCCCATTACACCGGTGAACCTGCGAACTTTCAGGAATATAAACATAAAGAATTATTTTACCATCAACAATAACTTCTTCAATTGTTAAATAAAAGGTAGGACTTATTTTTTGTTGATTATTAATTGATGTTACAAAATCTTGTTTGATATGCAAAATATGCTTTTCATCAATACCAGTTATTGTTCCATCATTTTTAACACCCATAAGCAATTCACCGCCATTTCGATTTAGAAATGCGCATACAGTTTCATAAGTATCTTTACTTATAGCTGTTTTGCATTCTTTAAATTCTACAGCGATGCTCTCACCATTTTCAATGATAGATTTTATTCGATTATCATTCATGATGGTTGTCCTTTTCAATACCCCGGGAACGCCAATCACCCGATTGACCGATGAGATAGAATTTATATTTAAATCACTCAATGTATATTGAATGCAATGGTGATACAGATGAACTTGTGAACAACGGTTCACCTTCTCTTCCAGCAAGAACAAATGGTAATTGAGAAATAGTAATATCTGTAGTACCTAATTTTATTTCTTTTTCTCCCCATGGTATTAAAACTTGATATTCTGATAATTTTAGATTCCAAAGTAATAATTCATATTTTCCTTTATTTTCTAATACTATCCATAAATTATTGTTGAAATCCATAACAACATTAACAATAACTGTATCAGTCATAACATCATAGAATGTGTTTTTTTTACCATATAGATTATAAACATCTTTTTTTTCACATTTCAAATACCAGTTATTTAAGTTCTTATCATCTATTTTAACTATAGACATCTCTATCCCTTTTATATCTGTGTTAGTATATTTACTTTGGACTTCTGTATCTATAATTTTTATTGTTGTTTCTGCTAAAATTTGTTTTTTACCACTAAGAAAAACATATAATAAATACTTGTATTCTCCTGAATCAGTAATATTATACTGGTCTGAAATATTTCTGGTAAATAACACTTTCATTCCTTTCTTTAATGGATACGCTTTTACTTTTTCATATAAAATCGGTGGTCCCGGAATGTATTTATTACTGTATTGTAATACTTGACCTTTTGCATCTATCAACTCTTCTGCAACAAAATCAGGCAAGTTTGTATCATTTCCAATGTATAATGATTTCATAGAATCTACAGTATACTCAACAGCAACAGGAATACTGCATCCCTTAATGTAAAAATCACGACAAGATAATTTTATATTACCAACTGAGAGACTATAACACACAACACTCAGCATAGTAACAAATATAAGTATCGCCAACCGTATAAAATTTCTCATATTATTTCCTTTAATATTTCCATTCGTAGAAACGCAAAATCTTGCGTCTCTACCCCGGGATGAAATTAATTATTCAGCCTGCGGGTGGCGCTTTCTGCTTCTTCTATTGCCGGTACATAGCGCAGGTAATAGCTGGAATCCCATTCCGGCTGCGATGGGACGCGGAGGATTAGCTCTATATGGTCGGTCTGTCGGTTGGGCAATACCAGGCGCACTGTTGGACCGGCAAGGTTGGTATTCTTGGCGGTGCCGTGATGATCCCAACCGAGTAAGAATATCTCTTCGCCGTTTATGCGCAAGTATGCTTCTACACGGCCGGCAGGTATTGATTCCGGTTTGTCATTCAACAGCCAAAGGTCGGCGAAAAATAGTTCTCCGGCATTCCAGACAAATTTTGATATTTTTGCGCTGGCAAGTACCGGGCGCAACGAATCGCGCACCGCAAAAAATGCCGGTTTCGGTTTGTCCGGCCATTCAACGATGCTCATATTTGCGGCACACGGCCAGGGTTCGTTAAAACACCAATTCAGCGACATGGAAGCGTTGGGTTTTTGCCGGCGCGCTTCCTGAAACAGGCATTTCAATCCTTCCGCCTGCAGCAATTGGCCATACTTAACGGTATCTTCCAGGTTTGTCATTTTGCCAAAATAATATTCGATGACATCAAACAGCAGGTGGCTGTTCGGCTCCCATGCTCCTACCGCGTGATGGGTTTCCCAGGCGGTGCTAAGTTTTGGCGGAAAGATATCTGCCTCTGGAATAATTTCACGAAGCATTTTAGCCGATGACGGCCCGCCGCAGCCAAACTCGGTGTAAGCGGTGCAATTGGCGTTGGCGAATATCTGGAAAATCTCTTTGCCCGCCGAGGTGCGAAATACATAATGGCCGTGCCCCATACCCATTACCGGGGAAGTTGGCAGGAAAGGCCGGTAGGAATCCATATCAAAACAGTTGCGGTTAATCAATCGAATCGCCAAATCCTGTTCTGTCATCCCCGACCAGACATTAAACAGCTCATTGCCGGCGCACCAGATAGCCACTGATACATGCGAACGCAGTCGTTTCAGGATACTCTTCGATTCCTGGTCAAGAACGCGCAGGTATTCCGGCGTTCCATCGTATCGGTTGCATGCCAACGGAAATTCCTGCCAGACCATGATGCCCAATTCGTCGCAAATATCAAAAAAGGATTCCTTTTGTACCGGCGCGCCACCCCAGCAGCGCAGCAGATTCATATTCGCGTCTTTTGCCAATTGCAGCAGTGATTTATGCCTTTCTGTGGTTATGCGGCCAGGAAATATATCCGGGCTTACCCAGTTAGCGCCTTTGGCGAATATCTGCCGGTTATTAATCTCCAGGGTTATCGGCGGGTTGCTGGGACCTTTGGGGAATCCGTCATTCGCCGGATAATCCCATTGCCCGGGATGCATCACCAGTTTCACGCGGCGAAATCCCACCTTTTTCGTAATTATCTGGGTCACATACTCAATATCATCAAGCAGGGAAACCTTTGAAGTATACAACACCGGTTCTCCCTGGTCATGCGGCCACCACAGTTCCGGGTTTTCCACTGTCATAGACAGCGTCATAGTTGTACCGGTGACGGGTGATGTCTGTACCTGCACTTCGTTGCCATCTTTATCAAACAGTTCCCACTGAATTTCTTCACGGGTTTTACCGCTCAATTCTACTTCCAGACTCACTTCCGCCGTCATCAAATCTTCGCTTAACTGATAGCGCACTTCCGCGTTGATAATGTGGTTGGCGGGCATGACTGACAGATGCGTTTCGTCCCAGATGCCAGAAGGCAGCAGGCGCGGATGAAAATCCCAACTGTAACTGACGCAAGGCTTGCAGCTTTGGTTTGCCTGTACGCGATCCAGCGGTTCCATTCGGGATTTCGGGTGCGGATATATCAATATCTCCAGCACATCACCTGGCTTAGCCTTGTCGGTTAAATCCAATGCAATGGGGGTGAACATCCCTTCCTGTTCCAGCAAAATTTCACCATGAAGCCGTATTTGAAATCGGTAATCAATGCCGCCACAAATGAACTTCACCACCTGACCGTCAAGTAAAGCGGGAAAATCCAGCGTTGTGCGGTATAACCAGTACAAATCTTCCAACGGCAAATATTGCTGCCAGTTATCCGCAATATGCGGGTCGCCCCATCCTTCTGCCTGCGCCCAATCCAACTGAACCGCACTCGGAACAATCGCCGGCACAAACTTTTCAGGAGCTGTCTCAGGTGAAACAGTATTCCCAACTTCCCATTTGCAGATATAATTTTTAATCATCATTTTACCTATTAATTTTTTGACATGATTTACATGATTTACATGATTTTTGGCTTCGCCATTAAACTATCATTTCATATAAAATCCAAACTCCCCTCCTTGGCAAGGAGGGGGCAGGAGGTGGTGAATAGAAGAGAGAAAGGAGAAGAGAGAAGAGTGAATTTTTCTCTCTTCTCCATTTTCTCATCTCTCTTCTTTTATTTCTTAACAAATTCGCAGGCAACCAGTTTTCGTGATGGCACTATAAACTTTTCGGATTCTATTTGTTTTGGTCCAAAATAACCTTTGACTGCGCCTTCACATGCCCAGTGTTCGCCACGATATTTTGCTACATTGGCGCATAATGTGGTTTCAACAGGAATATCCAGCGGATTCCACAGGTAGACCGTGAATCGTTTTGCTACTAATTTATCGTAAGCCACAACCTGGGGAACTACAGCGAGTATGCGTTCATCAGAACAAGCTGCCAACCCGCCGCCCAGCAGTAGTGATAATTGCAATGCTTCAACACCCTGGTATCCAGCCAGCATAGTCTGGTCCCATGGATTTTCATAGGCGAGATATGGCAGTTTCATGTAAAATTCACGCTCAGTCGGCAATGAATCCATGGAGCGGTAAGTTATCGACATATCAGGTTTATACAGCCGTTTCAAAGTACGAGCTTTCGGGAACTGCGCTAATCCGGTATGAGCAAACAGCCATAACACGTCCATGATGCCTTCGCGAGGGCTATCTTCCAGCAGCAGCAGCGCGATTTGTTCCATCGAGAATCCGGTTTCCCAGGGTGGAATCTGCGCCAATTGGTCGCGCCCGCCGGTAGAACCATGGCACCATCCGCGGGTATCAAGGTCGGGTGATTCCGATTCATTCCAGGTTATACAGTGCATGCCGAGGAAAAGGTTTGCGAAACGTTTTGCATTCTCTAAATATTGCGGTTCTTTAAATCGCTTCCACGCCAGCCAGTTAGCGGTGACGGCACTGGCATGACCGAATGGACGCGCTTGCCCTGCTCCTACCAAATCTCCCTCGATGCTGCAATTTAATGTCCAGAAATCACCTTCCAGCTTACCGTTGACTTTCGACAACAGTTCTTTGGCATTATTTTCAAAGATATCCTCGCCAAAAACATCGGCGGCTATTAAATTGCTGATCGCTTCCCACGCGCTGACACCGGCATCTGGGATGCGCGGACCGGTAACATTCATGATAGCATTGGTACGTATTTTAATAACTTCTTTCATTTTTTCATGCAACTCTGGATGCAATCCGCTGACCTGCGCTTTACGAAGCATACTGACATAAAACGGCGTCAACCCGATTGTCCATATCGACGTGGGGTCGTGAGCTTTATCTTTTTCAAACAGCTTCGCCATTCGGTCAGATGCGCCGATTATACTTTTGTCATTCCAAACATGCCCAAGGAATGCCAGCGGTCCGCAGAATTGTCCGGCAAAAAATGAGCTGCCGTTATCCCATTTCGGCCTGGTGCCAATTGAGTAGACAACCGGGCCGACTTCTGGATTTAAGAAACCAGGATATCCCGCAGGATCAGCGCAATTGTTGGACAACCATTGTGCCGCTTCAATCCATGACGCATTGCAAGATTTAGCGACTTCAAATGCTCCGACAATGCCATCTTTGGGGAAATGTATCTGGCACATTCTTTCCCAACCGTCCGCCAGCCAGCCGTCCCAATGATTATCCGGAAATTCACCGCAAAAATCTACCGTGACCTGCTGGGTTATTCCGCTGCCGGCATCAACAACAACATTCGGGTCTTTATGCAGCGAGTTGTTCCAATTAATTGCACCCATCAGGAATTTTATGCCGCGCATACCAGCTTTTGTCTGTAATTTATCATCTGCAAATGGAATATCCGCTGGTTTATCATTTAACTTGCGAGTAGGCTGACAGTAAATATCTTTACTGCTGCAAATATCCCAATCGCCGATCAACATGGTACAACGGGTATTTTCGCCATCTGGTGTGGATATACGATTCACCAGTAATGGCGATGCTGATTGATAGGTCAGGTGGGCACGGCCGGGACGGCCATAATACCATAATGGCTGGGTAAATCCGGCACCATTAATTTGCTTTTCGCCTTCGCTGCGATATACCGGCTGCTGGCAAATCATTGTCATGCTGTGTTCATTGCCATCATATTCATACGGCAATTCATACGCGGTCATCGCCTCTAAAACTTCAACAGCCTCGACAGTTGGCAGCATCTGGGTATAAACAGTAAAACCGCTTTTACCATCTTCCGGAATACTCACCTTAACGCGCCAATCAACTTCAGTACCACCAAACAACTCGCGACCGCCAAACAACAAAAATCCATCGCCTTTTTCCAGCAACTGCCCGCAGGTAACGCGAACACCGCCGATATTCAGCCATTCATGGTCTTTAAACCGCAGCATCGGCCTGTCGCCAGCACGAAACCATTCCGGGCGGTAACCGCCATCAACAGCGGCAAAAGTAACGGTTTTATCACCGTTGGTTAATTTAATATTTTTCATTATGACTCCAAAATTAGTTTTCAGTTTTCAGTGTTAGGTTTTCAGATGTTAGGTATTCTACAATGATGACTTTTTGGTTGAAATCGGTTGAAGTCGGCTGCAATCGATTTTATTGGAATGTAACTCAAGAAATTGTTAGTTGTCCATTGTCAATCGTCAATTTTTCTCTCTTCACTCTTCTCTCTTCACTCTTCACCCTTCTGCACCTTTTCCCATTCTTCGAAAACAGCTATTGCTATATTGGGGTTGGCGCCGGGACCGAATTCGCATTGGGCTATTATTCCACCGGCAGGATCGTACAGGTGCTGTGCTACTTTACGCACGGCATCGCGACCGTCCTGTGGGTTGGGTGAACTCAATATATGCTGGCGGTCAATTTCACCCCAAAAAGTGATTTTTCCTTTATACAACCGGCCTAATTCGGCGATATCCATTACGAACAACTGGGAGTTTAGCGCATCAACGCCAACTTCAATGATATCGGAATAAACCTCGGATATGTAGCCGTCGGAATGCATGAAGGCAAATTTGCCGTTGGCATGGGCAATGTCGCAGTAATCTTTATACAGCGGCTTGAATAATTCGCGCCATATCAACGGTGGAATAAGCAATTGCCATTGTGAACCCCAGTCGTCCATAAAGCCGATTGAATCCACATCGGTAGTCACCCAAAATTCAAGTTCCTTCATGTAATAGGAATGGATAATGTCGAGGATTTTATCCATTCCTTCTTCCGGCATCATCACATCCATCAGTGCGTTTTCGCTGCCACGTAAGAATTGATACCGTTCCCACGGACGTGGGCAACAACCGGCAGTGACAAAATAGTCGGTTTCAGCACAAAATTTATTAATAATATCACGTGCCTTGATGGGGTCTGCCGGCAATATTTCATAAGGCGGCATCAACGCTGATAAATCTTCAATATCAGGTATTTGCACGGTTTTCACTTCGCCAATTACGCCTTCATGAATATTATGAAATTGGCATCCCCATTCATCGACATATTCACCAACAGCAAACATATCGCCTTTTTGACGCGGCGCCGGCTGAAACACATTAGGTGTACCGCGAAAATCACCGGGGAAGCGACGCTGAATCTCCGCGAAATGTTCAGGAAAACGCTTGGTAGCCCAGGGCAGCGCCCACAGGTCGCGCGGCAATCTTTCCGGGTTTTCAAACTTCAAAGTTCGCTGTACTATTTCTCTCGATGTCTGGCTCATTGTTACTACCTCTTTATGGCAAATATAGCTTTAACGCGGTATATACCGCTTCTCCCCACACCTGGTGGCCACGGTCATTGGGGTGGCAATCATTGTCGTTGTAATGATACTCTCCCCACTTTAATCCGTCATTAGTTTTTTGCAATATTGCGCTGCGAATATCAATAAACGGCGCGCCTTCATTCGCCGCTGTTTGCCGGGTTGCCGCAATAGTTTCATCCAGATGTTGAAAACTGCTATTCAACGGGTTATCGCCGCCGGTGCAAGCAATCGCCACATCCGCGCCAAAACATACTCGGATTCCTTCTGAAATGCTCTGCAACGCAATCGCAGTCTGCCACGGTTCCAGGTGATGCCAGCCGCAATCATTTGCCCCGAACGCGACTATTACCAGGTCGGCATCCAATGGACTTAGCACATCGCGGCGTCCCAAACCTTCGTAACTGTTCTGCCCGCCAATGCCGCAGTAAATTATCTCTATTTCGCTATTCGGGTAGGCATTTGCCAACAAATCACGAACTACTGACGCCCAATTATTTGCGGCACTGGTGGCTCCGCCAAAATATGTCGGGGTGCGTCCCACCTCGCTGATGGAATCGCCAAAACTTACAATGCGCACTTTTTCACCATTACGCAGTTTTTCACTCGTTCTTGGCAAGCCGCGAAATGTAACTTCACTCATGACCAAAACCGCCTTTCACTACTTCGCGTAATTTATCGCCATCTATCCATTCCTGGCAGGACGCGAACCAGAATCTCCCTTTTGAGCATGGCTGCGCGGTTAAATTGCGCGCGTATTCGATAATATTGGGGAACTCTTCCTCGCCATCCGGCGATATGCCTACCAGGTACGCGATGTCATCGCCAAAAACATTATATACTTCCTGCACTGTCATCTGCGGGTATGCCAATTCCAATCCCCAAATTTTAAAATTACCATGCCGCAAAGTTTGCAAATGCTGGCGATAAGTGCCGCAGCAATGAATCCACACCCCGCCAAATGTGTCGGCAATGCGCTTGACGTAAGGCAATCCAAATTCGGCATATTGTTCGGCAGAAAGCAGCGGCATGTAATCTTCGGTGATGCAGATGCCGGTAGTGGCTGGCATCGAAATATACGGCCAGATAGAACCGACAACTTTATCGCGTCCGATAATATCGCAATAACGGCTGACATAGCCGATGATAGTATCGGTAATATGGTTCAGCGCGTAATGAATGGATTCCGGGTCTTCATACATGCCGCACAAAAATTCGGTTTGTTCCATCATCAGCGACAGCGTATTCAACGGTCCCTGGAAACAAGGTGTGCGGACGAAAATATTGTCCATTCCCAACCGATCGCAAACCTGGCGATACAGCTTTATTGCCAGTGCGTAATCAGTATCTTCAAATGGCGCTGGCGATAACTTCGCCAAATCCGCCGTGGTGTAGGCTATAGGATGTATGTGTATGCAACCCTCTGCCGTCGCGGGAATAATTTCGCCGCCCCAGATGCGCGCGGTGGATACCGTGCCGAAATCCGGCCAGAAACAAGGCAGAATTTCCTCAGCATTACCAGCAGCATCTTTACGGATACACTCTACCGCCATTGAAACCATCTTTTCCTCATCAAATACCTGGCGATAACTCGGTTGGTTGTATATAGATACCATCGGTTCAGACGACCGCCCACGCCAGAAATCATCAAACTTCCGCAATGCCCGGTCTATTCTATCTTGAGTGAAAATAATATTTTCTGACATTTAAATTAACCTTTAAAAAAATTCATTTGCCTCATGGTAGGGGAGCTGTCCCCAGCTCCCGCGACAATGTTTTTTTCATAAAAAAGAATGGGTTGCAAACGACAAATAAGGTCAGCAATTACAACACCACGCAAAAAAAATCTGTCGCTATTACACTTGCCTACATCATTATTCCGGTTCATCGCGGGAGCTGGGGACAGCTCCCCTACCATTCACAAAATCTTCTCTCCCCCTTTCCTTCGGAGAGGGGGTCGGGGGGAGATGTCAAAACTTCCCAAACTCCTGGCATGCCTGGTATACCACGGCAAGATTTTCCATTGGTACGCAGGGGGGAAGGTTGTTGCCTTCCTGCAGGATAAATCGACCACCACGTTTAATACCGGATGTTAATATCTTTTTCGCTTCTTTATAACATTCTTCTTCGATACCTTGTGCTAATAAATCTGCGCGTGGACCACCGGAGATTTCTACTTCTTCACCCAATTCATCGCGGAGTTTGCCATGGTTTACCGGGAAGCCGGTATCAAATGACATCACGCCTAATTTTTCATGAATAAGTTTGAAATGGCGGGTGGAATCACCGCACAGATGAATGGAACGCTTTTTATCTTCAGCTTTGGTGGTGCTGAAATTGCTGTAAGCAAACTCGTGAATCGGCAGAATATATTCTTCATACATACCGCTGCTGATAAGCTGTATCGAATCGTCTGCCAATCCACCCCAGTCGCTTTTTTCTGGGTTGCCGGCTAATTTGGACAGTGCGTGGTTGCGCAGGATACATGCCTTCGTAATATGCATTAATACATCAACAGTTTTATCAGGGTCTTCCCCAAGCAACGTGAAAATATCCGATCCGAAAAGATTCGCCGCAATGGTTAATGGCCCATCAAAACCGACTCCGAAAGGCCCGACTTTGCCTTGCCTGCCCAAGTAGGTGAAATCACGGGCAGCATCTACCATCTTTTCGCGGAATTCAAGGCGTTCTTTAATCCACGGCTGTTCCAAAGGATTGGAAAAATCCTGCGCCAGAAACCAGTCAACATCGTCAATATCCATAAACTGATGGGTGCTGGGAACCTGTCCCGGTTCAAACAATACCTTTGCGCCAAAATATGCCGCGTCATAAATATTCTGGTTTTCAACGTAAAAGCCCCAGCTTTCCGGGAGTTCTGCTGACATATCGCTTACTTTGCTGAACTCATTAGCGACATATTCAGTTAGCCGCGCCTGAATTTTCAGCATTGTCTCCGAATTATTGAAATATTCCCGGTAACCGATTCCTTCGGGATTCAATTGCGGATTGAGCAAAATCACCCGCGAATTCACATTCCACCGCAGCGGAACGCGAATCGGCTTGCGGTCATAATAAGATTGCCAGACTTTTTTTTTCTCTTCGTTTGATACTGTATTCATCGTTTTCTCCGATTGCCGGATAGATATCAGGGACTGACACCGAGTGGAGAAGCCAGGATGGTGTCTGTCCCATCGTGTTAAAAATTATCTATTTACCGTCAGCGTACCTTCACCAAATGTTGTCACTTCAATCTCAACATTAGTCGTGCCAATGATTAGTTCGTGTTTGCCGCCTTTGGCAGTGTATTTTACCGGTACCCAATTGCCATTTACCGGTATTTTAAATGTCGTTTCGCCGTCTTTTTCAAATAGCGATACCAACAATTGCAGTTTTTCTACCGGGAAGGCATCAACGTATGGCATTACTGGACCCATGGGGATAATGGCGCCTTCGCGGATATACAGCGGAATTATCTCCAGGTCGACATTTACTGTCATCCATTTGCCGCCGGCGATTCTTTCTTTTGTCCACCAGTCGGTCCAGGTGCCGGCGGGCAGGTATACTTTACGCTCATCATTTTCTGACATAACCGGCGCAACCAGCAATGAATCGCCAAAGAGATATTCGTCGCCCATGTTGAATGTCGTCGGGTCATCCTGATAATCAACCACCAACGGCCGTGCCAGCGGCAGGGAATTGTTAACACATGCCTTGGCAGAACCGAAAATATACGGCAGCAATTGGTAACGCAGGTGAATATAGTTGCGGCATACCCGCAAGGTTTCCGGCGCGAATTTATATATCTCGCGATCACCGAACCCGTGAATGCGGCTATGGGAAAGGAACATGCCAAGCTGCATCCAGCGAATCAGCAATCTTTCGTCAATGGTACCGCAGAATCCGCCGATATCCTGGCTCCAGAATTGGAAACCAGACATGCCGAATGATAGACCGCCTTGCAGTTGCGGCGCCATATTCCAGTAATTCGGACTGTTATCGCCGCCCCAATGCAGTGGATAACGCTGACTGCCTGCCCAGGCGGAACGCGCCCATACCACGCCGTCGCCGGTTTCTTCTTTCGTAACTTCAAACAGCGCCTTGTTATACAACAACGGGAACAGATTGTGCATCTGGTGTCCGGGGGTGCCGTCATGATATACGCCATCCAGTGGTGCCGCCTCGCCAAAATCGGTCTTAATCACCTTCGCACCCTGGCGGAATAGTTGTCGAAACGCTTCCTGGTGCACCTTGATTGCCGCCGGATTGGTATAGTCAACTACGCCGACCACACCTTTGAAGCCAGGGGTGAAACAGATTCCTGTATTATAAATGCTGCCATCTTCACGCTTTACAAAACCATCAACCGCTTTCAAATCATCGAACAGTTTTGAGCCTTCCGGGATATAAGGAAGCTGCCACAGTGACACTTTCACCCCTAAATCTGCCAACTCTTTCAAATAAGCGGCGGGGTCGGGGAAGCGTGTTTTATCAAACAACAGATCGCAATACCAGTCTTCTTTAAACCAGAAGGTGTCGAGGTGAATCACATCGCAAGGGACATCATTTTCGCGCATTTTTCGGGCAATATCCAGGGTTTCCTCGGCGGACTGGTAACTGATTTTACTTTGCCAGTAACCGAATGTCCATTGCGGAGGCAGCGAACCTTTGCCGGTAAGGTCGGTATACAGCGATACGATATCTTTGATTTCACCGAGGAATACATAATAATCGAGGAAATCATCTTCAGCAGCCACCTGGATATCGGCGGAACTCATGCTGCCCACCCAATAAGTCATCAAACTGGAGTGGTTAAAATATACGCCATACCCGGCGGTGGTGACGAAAAATGGAATATTTTTATACGCCCGCGGTGTGGTAACCCCCAATGCGTCAATCATGTTAAGGTCGATAGTCTGGCCGACTTTGTTAAGTTGAATGAACCGTTCGCCTAAGCCGTAAACTGCGGCGTCATGCGGCAAGTCAAAGTTTTCCACCGCCACCGTGGTGCTGTCGGAAACCTTGCGGCAAATGCCGGTATTCACTGAATCCCAGTTGGTAAAATTATCTTTCTCTGGTCCGCCGATGCCGCAAATCTGCACCCCTGCGTAATTGCGGACAACAATGCGGAATGATGCCAAATCAATGGTCATTTTAAAGGCGGCAGTCTTAATTTTAACCTTGCCGTCTTCAGATTTAATCTTGCATTTTGCTGCCGGTGCCGGTGTGCCAATAACCATCGGGGTCTGGTGCTCTGGAATTACCGATGATTCACTGTAACGCACCCGAAAAGCCGCGTCATTAATTATGTCAATACGAATTTTCCCGATTACTTCCTCGCCCACCTGTGCCAGATGACGGTTGGTAAGCATGGCAGAATCAGCAGAAGAAATTTCCTTTTTTGATCCCATAACTGCGGTTGTTTTTAATTCAACAAAGTTGTCGCCAACTAAATCAACCTCAACCTTAACAACAGACGCCCGTAAAAACTCATAAGGCATCTCTAAAATTCGTGTCGATATCATTATTTTGCTCCTTTTGGTGGTGTTCTTTAAATGTCATGTGACATTATACAAGATTCTTTATGCATTACCTTTATTAATATGATGGATTTATTAATTTATATAAACTTTTGATAACCCAACCACCCCCTACCCCCTCCTTGGCAAGGAGGGGAGTTATGGTAGTTACTTGATAATATAATGGCTGCTTTAATAATCAAAACCTTCATTTTAAATTCCCCTCCTTGCCAAGGAGGGGTGGCCGAAGGACGGGGTGGTTTCGCCTACCACTAAACTATCATGATTATCAATTTTCAATTTTTAATTAAATCTGCTCTCGCATCCAACTTAATGCAAATGCCACATCCGGCAATTCCGGCGACACTCCGCAGCTTTGCAATATGCACCCGGTCAAATCGCCTGCTTTTAATCTTGGCAGCACGTATTCGATATAGTGGTCCTGACTGCGATTTTTGTATCCATCGCCGGCGGCAATATTACCGCTATCAACAAAATACGTTATCTCTTTTCTTGCTTTGTTAAAAATACAATCTTCATCCGCTGTTTTTGGCAAGGCAAACTCGCCTATCCCGGCGTGTAGTTGAATCGACTTAAGGGTTGGCAGTTTCAACAGGCTGCCCAGGTTATGCCGATAATCGCCGCAGGAATGAATATGAATGCCGCCGAATATCTCGCCAAGTTCCGCATTGTATGGATAGGCAAACTCCATATACATCTCCGGCGACAGCATAACCAGCGGGGTATCGTCAGCAATGCAGATGCCGATATTCTCGGAAATGCTGGGAAAATTGCGTCCGGGGAAACAGGCGTGTTCCATCTGTGCGATATGCTGTTTCATGAAATCAATGGTGAAATCGGTAATCATCCGGCAAAGATGATGAATCGCGGCAGGATTGGTGTAGCAAGCCATCAATATTTCTTCGTGGTCAACTATCTGCACTGCCACACTGAACGGGCTTTGAATATCCATCGTCCACAATGGCACTTCGGTACCCAATTCACGCTGGGACAAATCGACCCATTCAAACAGCCGCTTGATCATGGATGATTCACCGACTTTCTTCGGTTTCAACGACCATACCTGTTCAATATCGGTGATAAATGGCGGAGCATAAGCAGTGCCGTCATCAACAAACATCACCTGGCTGCCAAAGGCTTCCGGCACCATGGGGACGCCGCAGAAAGTATTCAAAAACGGCGGCCAATCGTTATCCGTCGCTGCTAATCCATTTGCCCAAGCCACCGAATGTTCCATCATTTTATCCATATCTGTCAGTACATCCTGGGCAGTATAAGCCGGTAGTGGGTACAGACAGTTAGGCTCAACTATCGGCACCATGGCGCCGGGTTGGCGATTATACGCCGCCGCCAAACGCTGGTGAGCCAATTTTATTCGCGATGAATTTGGGTTAAAATTGTATTTATTCATTCCATCATCTTCCTCATCCGCTCCACACATTCAATCATGGCGCGGCCGGTATGGTATGATACTTTCCAGGGGTTGCCTATTCCCGCGTCCAACGGTTTTCCATCGCGTGCCAGCAAGGTTCGCCATTCGCCAACCCCGGCAATTATCATGTATTTTGCCACGAAATCCCACAGGTTGCAGAACGCGTCAAGATACCGTTCATCGCCGAAATGTTGATATCCATCAAGAAAACCGACCAGCGATTCCGCGTTTTGCCAGAACTCTTTCTCCAGCACCAGCGGACCACCGCCGCGAATACCGTCGCGATATATGCCGCCAAATTCCCAATCAACCCCCTGGCTTACCCCGTGGTCAAGCAAACGGTGCATTAATGGATAATAAGGCGTCGGGTCGGCTTTTGCAATTTCCATGGCACGATTCATCAGCCAAACCAACTCCAAATTGTGCCCATAGGATGTGGTTTCCGTTGGCTGCGCCGGCTGTTCACCAAACCGTTCCGCGTTCCAGGTGCGTTTGATGGCGATGGCGGGTATCGGGTTCCATGCCATGTCAAATTGATTCAATCCGCAGCCGGCATTGATATCAACCATTTTATTGGCGATTAAATCAACTACTTCACACAACTTTCGCCAATGCAGCGGCTTGCCGGATGCTTCATAAAGGGTGGTGAATGCCTCCATCAGGTGCATGTGGGTATCTAAACCTTTGCGGTCGCCGCCAGCGAATCCGGGAGTTTCCGGCATCCAGTCGCGCTGCATATTTTCATAATATCCGCCGTGACGGGTATCGGCGCAATTTAACTGCAATAAATCGAATGTTTTGCTCGCGTATTCCAATCCGCGCGGGTCGCCGGTTCCCAGGGTATATTCAGACAGCGCGTAAATGGCAAAACTTTGCCCATAGACAATTTTCGCGGTATCCAACGGTGAGCCGTCTTTGTTGACCGTCCAGTACCAACCGCCGAATTCATTATCCCAAAAGTTCTTCAGCATGAACTCAAAACCATGTTGCGCGCGTTCTTTACAACCGGCAATCTCCGGGAATTTCCGCGAGCATTGCGAGAACCACCATAACAGTCGGCATTGAGTATTTGAATATTTTATCGGAGTACCCAACGAAGAACCGTCTTCTGCGAAATTCGTCAAATACCCGCCATCTTCATTATCCAAAGCGCGATCAAACCAGAAAGGAATTATCCCGGCCGTCAAATGTGACAAAATCGCCTGGTATCGAATAGTAATCTGTTTGCTGGTGCTCATCAATTTTCTTCTTTTACAGTTAAGTTATAAAATGTACACAACTTTGTAAATTGTACAAATCGAAGTATGGAATGTCAATGTAAAATGAAGGTTTTGTTGTTTTTATTTCTATAATGAAAATATTGGCTGTTGAGGTAGTGGAATTGTCCCCAATTCCCGCGACGAACCGAAATGATGATGTAAATCAGCATAATAGCGACAGATTTTTTACGTGGTGTTATGTTTACAAACCTTATTTTGTCGTTACATTCGATTCATTTTTATTAAAAAGACGCTGTCGCGGGAGCTGGGGACAGCTCCCCTACCTTTACCCCTGTACCTTCAAAGCAGCATTAAACATCCGCACCGCTGCACTTGCCGGTACATCTGCCTGCAAATTATGAGCAGCAGCAAAAATGTAACCTCCGCTTTGCTGCGGACGCATGGCGGCTATCAGGTTTGCCACCGCCGCGTCTATAATTGCTGGGTCGTTGGAAGGCAGTACTTCCTGGGTGTCCAGTCCGCCGTGAAATACTATCCGGTCACCCCAGCTATTTTTCAACGTTTCCGGCGCCATAAACGCCACTGGCTGGATGGGGTTGAGAATGCCCACACCGATATCCGCCAGGTCGGGGATAATATCAAAAATCGAACCGCAGGAATGGTGAAGATAGATGGCGTCGGTGAATTGATGGGTATAGGCGATGCGTTCACCCATGTAAGGCTTTACGAACTCGCGGAACATTGCCGGCGACATGAATGGCCCGCGCTGGGTGCCAAAGTCATCGCCGCTGGTGGTGATATGGATATATTTGCCTAACTTCTCATAATACGCCGCGATGATTTCTTTTTGAAACGCGAGTATTTTGCTGAAAAGCAGGTGGATATATTCCGGGTCAAGTGCCAGCATCATCATCAGATAATCATAACTGCACAGCCAGCACGCCATTTCCAGCACACCCCACACCGGATGTTCTGCCACTACTACATAAGGCGTTTCTTCGTACCAGTACCGCGCTTCCTCTGCCCAGCGGTCGAAAACACCCGGGTCTTTTATTTGCGACAAGGTTGGCAGCGTCCATTTAACAATATCATCAATTTCGGTGCCAGCCAGCGGAAACTCAACAATATCGGCATAATTTTCCGAGTAGCGATAGCGCATTCCGTATTCATTCACAAATCCATCCGCCGTGGCGACTTCCAACCCGGTAGAGAAACCCACAAACCCGCCCACCCGGCGAAAATCAGCGTTAATAGCTTTCAACACCCGCGAGTCGCCATGCCGGTAATCATCTGGCCGCGCACCGATAAACCCCAGCACGTCCGCCATGCCAGCCCACAAATCATCACTCAACACAGTAGCCTGCGGACACCCCGAAAGATCAATCGGACATCGATCCACCGACTGATGCGCCATAGTAGCCGTAAAACGCTCGCGAAATATACTCATCGCAATCCACCTTTATCATTGGTGTATCTTTAAAAATGCTAATTCCATAATCCATTGTACTATAATGAATTATGGAATTAATCAATTTTGCAATTTTTTTCAGATAATTTTACCAGAGTTTATATTTTTTTTGGCAATAATTTTCAACATAACGGGTATCTTTATCATCCAATGCTACTGTAAAAATCATCAATTCAGCCAGATCTCCAGTGAAAATATGGCAGCCAGTATTGTAACTGCGATCATTAGCAAATGAGGTTGCGGTACAATTATCAGTAGTTCGCAATGTTATGACAGACATATTATCAGGAACTGGCGATTTATCGCTGCCGGCAACGCCATTAACCCTGACTTTCCCCTGTAATACTTTGGGAGAAGCATAACTTGAATCAAATAGCCAATGGTTGGTGTAGCTTGGACCAGCGAATTCATAAAGGGAACTATCGCCTAACAAGCACTGGTCGTAGTAATGAGTAGTACCAGCATCTATCCTGCGTTTTAATACCCATACAACCGTTCGAATAGTAGTACATCGAGGAAATGTTACGTAATCTGCATCATAAATGGCGCCACCCCATACCGTATTACGTCCAAACCTAATCACAGGATAATAACCTGTTTTATCATAATAAGGGAAGAGAGTACTTGTTGTGTTTGCATTATTATGATTTATAGACTGGTCGTCCCATTTAGACACGTCACCAATTGCTGATGCTGTAACGCCCTTATCTGCCTGAAGCCATAAATAAGTTTGTAGTTGCCAGGGTATATTGGTTGTTGCTTCAACATGACCATCAAGAAAAGATTCGATAGCTTTGCCGCTATGGCGCGTAGTATCAATATCAACACCTTTAAATGCTACATTCGAATTATAGTTCGCATTAATATTTCCATCTGCCGTAAGCATTTCAAGCATCGGATCATCAACTGATCCTACAGAACTTCCAGCGTTAACACTGCTGTAGACATAACCATTCGGTGTGCTTTTACCTTTTGTTGGACAAATTAACACACCAGGATCGACTTTGATATCGCTCCAGATAGTTGAGGTGCCAGGCAATGTCTCTTCATGATCCTGAACATACATTTGTAGTGATGCCGCGATTTGTCGCTGGTTATTTGTGCATGTAGTTTGTCGAGCTTTCTCACGCGCCCGGGCAAATACCGGGAACAGAATAGCGGCTAAAATGGCAATTATGGCAATCACGACCAACAACTCGATGAGAGTGAATCCATACTGAAATTGATTTTTCATAATTTCTCCTTTAATTTAATTGAGTTATCAAATTAACCCACGTTAGATGTGACTATTATTTTATTATTCAACTTGAGACCTGTCAATGGCAAACCATGCTTTTTAGACTAATAACGTATATTTTTATACAGAAGTGTTAAGGGATAGAATTCTCCGATAACATTCAGTTTGCAACATAATTCGCACGCTGCGAACCATACAGTCTCCTTATTTAAATTGGTATTAAAATCGGTGGGACAGACACTCTCATGGCTTCGCCACTCGGTGTCAGTCCCTGTGATAAAATCCACTGTATTTAAAATGCATGATAAAGTATATGAAGTATTATAGCACTTTGTTAATGCCGTATCTACTTCTCCACCTTCAAAAACTCTGCTAACTTCGGCGCCACCATTTCAGCAATTATACCATTGGCTTTAGCTGTTGTATGAACACCATCTGGATATAATTCCCGGTTTTTGTAACATTCGGCAACTCCTATGTCAGTATTGGTTGATAAATCTACCAATGCGTCGGCATATTCGATGTAATGGTCGCGCATTAATTGATTTAGCGAAATCCGACGGGTTTCAAAATCACCACCTGCATCGCGGGGGAGCACTGTCATTACTATTACTTTCTTCCATCCGGCTTTGCGGCGTGCCAGGCAGAATTGTTTGATAGCTTCATTTGCCGCTTCAGGGGTAGCCTTATTAACGACAAGATCATTCGTACCTTCCCAAAATACCAGCACACTGCGGCCAGTAGTTCGTTTCAGTTGCGGGTCAATTGCAGCTGGGGCTAATTCACCCAATCCCTGGGTGGTGATGCCGCCTTTGCTGATATTATTCCAATGGGTAAGGCCAGGTATTTTTGCCGCTGTCTGGGCGGTCCAGGTTTTGCCATTTCCGCAATACATACCGGTGGTGATAGAATTGCCGACAAAAGTGACTAAATCGCTTTTTGCATCCGGAAACAGCATAGACCATTTTTTTAACAGATAATCATTAACCTGCTCTGTCTGTTTTTCTGTATGAGCGATTTTGTAAATCAGTAATTCTGTTAAGCATCCCTGGAAATTTGCTGCGGTTGAATATGCAAATAACAGAAAATCCGTAATTTCACTGGGGGCATCTTTTCCCGTTGGTTTTCCAACCTGTATACCATCAACATAAAAACAGCGTTCTGATCCTTTACGTATAAATGTCAATAAATGCCACTGGCTGTCTTCTATTTCGCTATTGCCATTAGTACTGCCGGTGGCAGTAAATAGTGTAGGTCGTGCGCCAATTGTCCAGCCTGCCGCGCAAAATTCTGATTTGTTATCTTTGCGAAATGCGATAATGGGGGAATAAGTTGGGGCAGTTTTTACCATTGCGTATATAGTCATTTCATTCAGGGTCGCAGTAACATCTTTTGCCAGCATTTGCCCGCCTTTTACTGCCATAATCCCAGTATCCTTAATATATAGAGGCCGACTGCCAGCAGTTTCCTGCAATAAGTCATGTCCCAAACCGCTTTTATCTTTCCATACAGCAACATGGTTCGCTTCAATTTTCAAGGTTTCTGTATCAGCGGCATCAAACCACCCCATCATATCTTTCTTCAATTCATCGGATAATACTGGCGATTTGCTGGTTTCAGTTTTTGATGATTCATCAGCTATGACCGAAAACATCAACATTGCACTTATCGCAAGTACTAAAAGCTTAACAATGTTTTTCATAATTAAAAGTTTTCCTTATGACAGTGACCGCCAAAATCGGCGGTCACTGCAATTTGCTAAAAATAATACTTTAGTTTATTCCGGCCAGATAACCGATACTGCACGTCCAACTTTTAAATTGTCAATATATACGTTGCTGCCTTTAGCGGCTGAATCTGTTGAGAAGTTAAGGCTATTTCTATTTCCGTTACTACTTAATGTAATTGCTGTCGGGTCCCAAGCTACTTTTCCAGCAGTCAGCAATTCTGACATGACAGCATCGACAGTACCGGCAGTAGTATCAAAAACGAATACGTAATGATACCAAACATTCTTCTTCACAACCGGACTGCTCTGGGTGGTGGTTCCGCGTATTTCCCACTGACCATCATTTGCGACCACACCGGATGCATTATTTGTACCTTTATATACTAAAAAGAAATCAACCGGCGCATTTGTCGGATAGGCGACAGAATTGCCTAAACGATGGTTGAATGTGTGTTGAATATCAAGGTTTGCAGTTCCCGGGAAATCTTCAATACATTTATCCATCATTAAATCAAATGACATAGCCTGAATAGTTGGAGAAGGAACTCCACCCCATTGACCATTTGCTGTCATCATCCAACCGGTTCCGGAGCCACCTGCTGATAAAGTACCACCCGATAATAATGCAACACCCTTATTAACAGTAACACCTGTTGCAGTCCAAGCAAGTGTCGAACCTGTGATAGTTGTACCATTGGGGTTTCCGGTTTTTCCGGTGAAATCTTCATTAATTGCACCGGCATAATCCGGAACTGCTGTCATTCGCGGACCAGGTGTATAATCATCAAAAACTGGATTGCCCACATCAACATGACCATCCAGATAACTTGCGATAGCTTTTCCACTATGACGCTGTGACAGGTCATTTACATTGTAGGCGATATTATCATATGTATTGTAAGTGACATTTACCAGTCCAGCCGCATGCGTACCATCCATTGTAAGAATTTGCGATGCTGGGTCACTTGCTTCACCCATCGACGTCCCGGCAACTTTTCGGTAATAACAATAACCATTTGGGATGTTTTTGCCCGCAGTTGGACAAACCAGCACACCCGGATCAACTTTAATATCTGCCCATACCGATTGTGCAGACGGCAATGTTTCTTCGTGGTCCTGGGACCACATCTGAATTGTGGCAGCAATTTGTCGCTGGTTGCTGGTGCAGGTAGTCATGCGTGCTTTCTCGCGTGCCCGGGCAAATACCGGGAACAGGATAGCAGCTAAAATGGCAATAATGGCAATTACAACTAATAATTCAATAAGTGTAAAGCCTTGCCGTTGTCTTGTTGTAAACATAGTTACACCTCCAAAAATTAAATAAATTAAACGGGGTAGTCGGTTAGCTCCTCCTACTGCTTTTACTATCATGTTCATCCCA
>CAZWZF010000046.1:0-13486 GCA_964638715.1 uncultured bacterium
GAATATTTCTCAAAAATAAAACTCGTATTATATAAATGTGTATAATAGTGAGGGCAACGCAGCTGGGTCAGTTTATCGGATAAATTTTACGCCCTGTAGGGACATAATTCCTCAATAAATAGGAATTATGCTCTTACAGAGCGTAGATGATATGCGTGAATTCTACCCACAGCGATGCTCTCACTCTTATACACATTTTTTACAATCATTGGATGAACAATGATTTTGACTCCGTTAGGAGTCAGATGTTTATAGAAAAGTATCAAAATAGATATTACGACCCCAGAGTGGGTCGGATGTAAAGTGGCAGTAACAATCTTTTATAAATGAAAAATTGCTGGTAATTACATCCGACCCACTCTGGGGTCGATTAGCTTCTGTTAGTTTCAATGCTATAAACATCCGGGGTCGAAGATAAATTGATAAAATGTGTCTAAGAGTGAGAGCGATGCTGTGGGCTATGGGATTAATGTAATTACAACATTAATCTATTCATATATACAATTATAGATGGCCATATTGAAACCACACCTACTAACTACCACCCAAAATAACTATCCACTGTCAACTGTCCACTATCAACTGTCAACTATTCCAGCATATCCTTCACTACTTTGCCTGCCGGGTTGCGGGGCAGCGAGTCTACAAAGGTGACTATTTGGGGCACTTTGTAGCTGGGGAGCCTTTCAAAGCAATGGCCTTTCACATCTCTTTCTGTCAAATTAGGGTCGGCCTTTACAATGTATGCCTTCACCAGTTCTCCCAGGTGAATGCGGACTCCGGTGGCGGGGACGCCTTTTACGGCGGCTTCTTTTACCCCCGGGCAACTGTGCAGCATTGCCTCTACCTCAACGGCAAAGACGTTTTCACCGCCAACGATTATCATGTCTTTTTTACGGCCTTTGATGAAGAAGAATCCATTTTCGTCTACCGCAGCCAGGTCGCCGGTGCGGAACCATTCTTTTCCATTGATAGTGGCTATCGCGTCGGAAAGGCGGTCGGGTTGGCGGAAATACCCGCTGATTACTTCTTCACGGTTGAACAGCAATTCACCCGGAGTGCCGGGTTCCACGATATTGTCGTTATTATCGACGATTATGGCATCTACAAACGGCAATAAGCGTCCAATTGAATCAGCTTTTTCCTCAACATCATCATTGCGCAGCACGTGGGTCATGCTGATAGTTTCGGTAAGCCCAAAGAAATTGTGGAGGGATACTCCGGGGAATTTTTGCCGCAGTGCTTTGATAACCGGCACTGGCATTGGTGAACCGGCATACGCCATCACCCGCAATGACGACCAGTCATATTTATCCAATCCGGGCATGGCGAGAATCTTCTGGAACACCGTCGGGACCGACAGGAAAGTGGTTATTTTTTCTTTCTGCACCAGGTCCATCAACAGCTCCGGTTCGGAGACCTTGGTGATGATAACCGGGGTTTTCTGGTACGCGGCATCAGGCAGCGAACTGTATAGAGCGGTGCAATGAAACATCGGGTTAACCAGCAAATGCACGTCGTCGGTGCTGAGTCCATGAGCATTGATGGCCGCCATCACGTTGAATATCAGGTCGCAATGGCGCATAATCGCGCCTTTTGGCGTGCTGGTGGTTCCGCTGGTGTGCATTATAATGGATATGTCTGTCGGGTCGGGATTGATTGTCGGCGCGTCTGCCAGCTCCGCCAGAGCCGCTATGCCGTCGTTCAATGTGAATAGGTGGTAATCGCTGCCGCTACCCTGGTATGACATTACCGGCACGCCGCATTCCTCTGCCATCTGGATAGGCACAATGTCTGCAGCACCGCTGACAAAGAGAATATGCGGCTCTACCGTGTTGAATATTCCGCGCAGGCTCTCTTCTTTCAGCCAGGTATTCAGCGGGATTATCGCGCCACCCAACTTTTGCACCGCCCAGTAAATCAGGTAGTATTCCAGCGAATTTGGCAGGTATACCGCAATACGCGGCTTTTCCGACTTCGCATTTGCCCAAATTCCACCTGCCAGTTTATCAGTAATTTCATCAGCAGTTTTATAGTTTACCCGTCGATTTCCATCCACCGCCGCCAACCCCTGCGGGTTTAACGCAACTGCTTCGCGCCAGAAATCCAGCGTGGTGTTGAGATTCGGCAGTCTTATTGGCAATGCGGCATCATTCAGCAGTTCCTGTAAATCCCGCACCATAATATCAGCGACGAAACGATTGCCATATTCATTCGGGTGGTTTTGGTCTGCCCAGCAATTGCGGTTTTCGCAGATGTATGCCTGTATATTCGAGATATATTTGCAGTGGTATTTTTTCGCGGCTTCTTCTTCCAGCATCCGGTATTTTGCTCCGCGTTCGTCGGTACCGCCAGCTTTTTCGCAAAAGTTCCCATTTTCATCTACACGCTGCCCGAAAACCCCAACCACCATGGCGCGTGCACCGGCCGAGATGATTTGCGCCAGGCACCATTCCAGGTCAGCCGCCCAATCTTCGCAGGGACGCTCAGCACGCCACCAATCATTCGCGCCAAATTCTATGATTACCACATCAGGGTTTAACGCAAGCACGTCATTGTGCAGGCGATTTCTGGCATCGACAAAGGTTTCTCCGCCAATGCCAGCATTAATAAATTCGTGGGCAGGAAAACGATCCTGCAAAATATCGCTGTAGCGACCGGTCTTGCCGCCGCATTCTGTCAATGAATCGCCAAAACAAATAACCCGCATGATAAAAACTCCCGATAACTTATTTTCTATTTGTGACGCCATTTTACTAATAAAAGCATGTAATTACAAACATTTGCCACCACAAGTGGGTAAATTAGATTTAGTAAACAATTCCTTGGGGGGAATATGGACAGACAATACTATTTGGATTTAGCGGCATTGGGTATCTCGATGCCGGTAGCGGCGGATTTAGTTTTACACGAAAAAGCTGATCATGACGCGATATCAAAAGACGCGGAAAGATTTGCTGAAGTTTTAATTGAAACTTCAGAGCGATTCAAAATACCGCTTGCCTTGCCGCACATGAACCTGGAACTGGAAAAGCATGTGATGCTGAAAATACTCGGTATTCCGGAAAGCGAGAAAGATACCTACCATTTTTCAACCATTCCGACTGATGAAATGGTGGCAAAGTTGGAATCGGCACCTATTGAAGGCTGGAACGAAGTTCTGGATGCACACCTGGCAACGACGAAATTTGTCATTGAAAAAAGCGATTTGCTGCCGGTTGGCATGTGTATCGGCCCATTTTCATTAATGACAAAGTTGATCGCCGACCCGATAACCCCGATTGCGCTTTATGGTGCGGGGGTGACCGCGGATGAAGATGAAGAAGTTGCTATTATCGAAAAGGCACTGGAAATGGCAGTTACACTGATATTGAAATCAATTGCCGCGCAGATAAGTTATGGCGCAAAAGCGATATTTATCGCGGAACCGGCGGGCAATAAAGTATACCTGTCGCCAAATCAAATTGAAGCCGGCAGCGATATATTTGAACATTTCGTGATGAAACATAACCGCAAAATCAAAAAGTTTCTTGACGATGCCGACGTTGACCTGATATTCCATTGCTGCGGCGAGTTAATCCCCGAAATCCTGAAGGGGTATTCATCGCTGCACCCGGTGATGATAAGTCTCGGGTCATCGCGCAAATTGTGGGAAGATGCCGCAATAGTATCAAAAGATATCGTATTATTCGGCAACCTGCCGTCGAAAAAGTTTTATTCCGACGACCTGATAACCGTCGACCAGGTCCGGGAGTTGGGAAGCGAAATAAAAAGAAAAATGAAAGAAGTTGGCCATCCATATATCCTGAGCAGCGAATGCGACGTACTCAGTGTCCCAGGTTGCGAAGAAACCATCATGAAAAAAGTAATGGCGATACAATTCAGTTGACAGTGGATAGTTGACAGAGGACAGTTGCATTGTTAAGCATTTGTTTAATAAAATACAACCCAGCGTAAAATCGCTGTCCACTGTACTCTGTCAACTATTAACTATATTAACTCTCTCTTCCAAAATTTCTATAATATCCTCCTGTCCTTTCCAAAGGGCGTATTCCAGCGGGGTTCTGCCGCTGCTTATTTTTGTGTTTATTTCGGCGCCAGCATCTACCAGCAGTTTCACGATATCTGTAAATCCTTCTACCACGGCGCAATACAGCGGGGTCCAGCCGTCATTATTTTTCATATTCACATCCGCACCGCTATCTATCAATACCTTCACTACATTCGCGTGACCTTTTGTCACTGCGTGTTTCAGCGGGGTTTTGCCAAAATTATCTTGATCGTTAATTTTTACACCATTTTCAACCAATAACTTAACAATGACAGGGTTCCCCCAGGCGGCGGCTTCGTGCAATGGGGTCATTCCGTTGTTTCCTTTTTCAATGATGTCAGCGCCGTTGGATATTAACAGTATCGCGATATCGGTGTGGCCGTTCATGATGGCATAGTAAAGCGGAGTTTCACCATCGTTGTCTTTCACATTAATATCTGACCCGCTATCTATCAGGTGCTGTATGGCATTTGCCCTGCCTTCCATCGCCGCATAGTGCAGCGGGGTCCAGTCATCATCCGGCAACTCCTCGCACTCCTGCGCTCCTGTTTTATTCTCTGATTCCAGGATTTGCTTTCGCAATGATTCTTCAACCTCTAATAGCGTTTCTTTAACCTGGTGATGATCGGGGTACAATTCCAATAATTTATGCAATCGCTCACATGCGGCATCACAATCGCCAAGTTTATACTGTACTACAGATAAATGATAATTATATTTAGGGTTATCCGGCCAGCGGTCAGTCATTTCAGTCAAGTAAGTTAATGCTTTATTCCAATCCTCGCATGCCATGCAATCTGATACCCGGTTCATATAATCTTTATGCAGTTCCATTTCAAGCTGCTTTTTGGCATGAATAGCCGGTTCAAAGTCATTTTGCAGTTCTAAAGTCCGACTGAGCCAGTAATCAGTGGAAGGGAGATCGCCGAGTTTCCAGTGTACCATACCGCGATTATACGCCATAACATGATTGTCTGGCGATATGCGCGTCAGTTCATCAACTATAACCAACGCCTCTTCCCATTTTTCATGCTGAATTAAATGAGCAGCATGTTCTCTTAATTCCTTATAATTATCCATATTTCACCTCAATTATTTCGTTTGCAACTTAGGATAAAAGCGAAATATGCTTTTATCAAAGTTCCAGCAATCGAAAAATACCCAGACTTTCCTTAATAATTAATCTTTTAATGATTAATAAAATCGTAACCCCACATGCCTTTATTGTCAAGTGTAAATTTTCTTAATTTTTAAATTTTTTTTAAAAATTACATCTGTAAAAATCAGCCGCTTTACATCTTTAAAAGGAAGCAAAGCAGTTATGTCGAAATTATAAATTAATACAAAAAAGGAAGTGGCAATGACTGAACAACAAGTTATATATTCAATGGTGCGGGTTGGACGCGTATATCCACCCGGCAAGCAGGTGCTTCGCGATATTTCGCTGGGCTTTTATTACGGGGCAAAAATCGGCGTGCTGGGGTTAAATGGCGCGGGAAAATCCACGTTGTTGAAAATTATGGCGGGAATAGATACCGACTATATCGGCGAGGTGTTTCCATCAGAAGGTTATACCGTTGGCATGTTGGAACAGGAACCGAAACTCGACCCGGAAAAGACTGTACGGGAAATTGTCGAAGAAGCTGTACAGCCTATTGTTAACCTGTTAAAAAGGTATGACGAGGTTTGCGCTGCGTATGGCGAAGAAGATGCCGATTATGACGCATTGAGCGTAGAACAGGGAAAATTACAGGATAAAATCGAACATCTTGACGCATGGAACCTGGAAACAAGGCTGGAAATCGCCATGGACGCTTTGCGCTGCCCACCCGGCGATGCGGCAGTAAATATATTATCCGGTGGTGAAAAACGCCGCGTCGCGCTGTGCCGCCTGCTGCTCACCGAGCCGGACATTTTATTATTGGACGAACCTACCAACCACCTTGACGCTGAATCCGTCGCCTGGCTGGAACGCCATCTGCGCGAATACAAAGGCACCGTCATCGCCGTCACCCATGACCGCTACTTTCTCGATAATGTAGCGGGCTGGATACTTGAATTAGACCGCGGTTACGGTATCCCCTGGAAAGGCAATTACTCGTCATGGCTGGAACAAAAGCAGGAACGCCTGCGGCTGGAAAAAAGCGGCGAAACGAAACGTGCCCGCACCCTGGAACGGGAGTTGGAATGGATTCGCATGTCGCCAAAAGCGCGCCAAAGCAAGGGTAAAGCCCGCTACACCGCGTATGAAAATCTGTTGAACCAGCAGGCTGAGGAGAGACGCGAGGAGCAGGAAATCCTTATCGCACCGGGTCCAAGACTGGGTGATATTGCCATTAATTTTGAAAACGTCAGCAAAGCGTATGATGATAAACTGCTCATCGACAACCTGAGCCTGGATATACCACCGGGAAGCATTGTTGGTGTTATCGGCCCCAACGGTGCCGGTAAAACCACCATGCTGCGGTTGATTACCGGACAGGAAGAACCGGACAGCGGAACCGTCACTATTGGCAGCACCGTTGAAATGGCTTATGTTGACCAGAGCCGCGATACTCTGAATGGTGAGAATAGCGTTTACGAAGAAATCTGCGGCGGCAATGAAACTCTGCAATTCGGCAATCGCAGCATCAACGCCCGCGCGTATTGCGCCAGTTTCAATTTTATTGGCGGCGACCAGCAGAAATTTGTTGCCAACTTATCCGGCGGTGAACGCAACCGCGTCCACATGGCAAAGCTGTTGTCGAAAGGCTCTAACGTAATCCTTCTGGACGAACCGACTAACGACCTTGACATCAACACCCTGCGGGCATTGGAAGAATCCATCGAAAACTTCGCCGGCTGCGCAATTGTGGTAAGCCACGATCGCTGGTTCCTCGATCGCATCGCCACCCACATTCTGGCATTCGAGGAAGACGGCAGCATCCGCTTCTTCACCGGCAACTTCCAGGATTATGAAGAAGACCGCCGCGCCAGACTTGGTATATCCGCTGAACAGCCGCACCGGCTGAAGTATCGGAAATTGACGAAGTAAAACCAGTCGATATTTACAGACATGAAAAGTAAAATAGGGCGCCGACTTCCAGTCGGCGCTCTATATATTTATTCAGTTAGCAACTACATCAAAACAAAAAAAGTCATGATTTAAAATTATGAATTGCATATCGTCGAAAACCACCCCCCGCCCCTCCTTGGCAAGGAGGGGAGTTTACTTGTGGTGATATTTTTCGGTGACTGAACTTGTTGAAGTGACTTATTCTGAAAACCGAAAACCGAAAACTTGTCTAACTTATTTGGGTTAGGACTTTAACAACAAAAAACATCCCAGAATAGTATTTCTGGAATGTTTACGAAACATTTAATTTTCAAATATAAACGGAACCATCCTCATGCATTATGAAGATGATTCCGATATATAGAAACCTGACGAATTAATCTTCGAAAGGCTCAACAGATGGTTGCATTGGCGGTAAGCCAGCATTCTGTTCTTCAGCCATTTGCTTGAGGAGCAGTTCTTTTCGATTCACACGAATCTCACGCGGAGCCGCAATGCCGAGTCTTACTTGCTCGCCACGAACTTCAAGCACGGTGATTTCGATGCCACCATCAATCACGATGCTTTGACCAGTTTTTCTAGTCAATACTAACATAACCTGACCCTTCTCCTGTTGGTTCTTAGTCAAAAATTGATAAATTTTATCAATCTGGGCATCCTGCAAGTAAATCTTAAAAGAACCTTTAGGATTATAAGAATAAATACTTGCGGCCTTTTCAGCTACCATGCTCATATATATTATTCCATTAATACAAAAACTTAAAACAGGCCGAATAGATATATCTGAACGAATTCTACAATATTAATTCTGATAAGTCAATGCCAGTAATGATTTTATTTAAAAATTCTTTGAACTATCTAATAATATCGTGACCGGACCTTCGTTTACCAGTGAAATTTTCATTTCTGCGCCAAAAATACCGTTTTTTACGGTCGGAATATATATTGCCAATTTCTCAGAAAAATATTTATATAAATTTTCAGCGATATCCAGCGGTGCAGCATTAGAAAAGCTGGGACGCCGTCCGCGCCGCGCATCGCCATAAAGGGTAAATTGCGATATAACCAATGCGCCTCCAGCGATATCAATCAGGCTTTTGTTCATTTTCCCGGCATCGTCTTCAAATATCCGCATGTTTGCAATCTTTTCTGCCAGGTAGTTGGCGGCGGCTTCGTCATCGCCACCGCCTACCCCAAGAAATATCAGCAACCCGTCAGCTATCTCCCCAACGGTTTCGCCAGCAACCTGCACTCGAGCCATTGATACTCTTTGCAGCACTGCACGCATATTTTATCCCTGCACAATAGCAACTTCATTGCCGGTTGCCATTGCTTCAACAGTAGCGAATACCATGCCAACGCTTTTTATATTGTCGGCAACGCATGTCACCGGCTGGGTACCGGCATTTATGCTGCGAATGAATTCATCCAATACATAAGCCTGATTAAACATCGGCGGGTCTACCGGGGTTATATCCTCAACATGGTCTATCGCATAAAGACCTTTCGTCCAAATAATCTGGATTTTATCTTTTTCCATCAACAGGGTTCCATTTTCACATTCAATCTGCCAGTTGCCATTCCAGCCGCAGTAGTCGCCTTTGGCACACCATGATGCGTTGTAAAGCAGGTTTACATCATCAGACATTTTAAAATGAGCAGTGCTGCTGCAATCGCCTTTATAGTTCGACCAGCTTGGGTTCCATGAAGAAGCCTTGACTGATAACGCATCCAGACCGGTGATGAAACGAATCAAGTCAAAATGATGGATGGACATATCAATAATTACCGGGTAATCCATTTCGTGACGGAAACCACCGCCGAAGTCGACACCTTTATAAAAGTCCATCTTTACCTGACCGATTTTGCCTAACTTACCGCTTCTGATAATTTCTGCCATGGTCCAGGTAACGGGATTGTAACGATAATTCTGGCTTACCATGTAGGTTTTGCCGGTTTCTTTTGCTGCTGCCAGCATGGCAAAACAATTTTCCAGGTTATCAGCCATTGGTTTTTCGCTGATGGCGTGCAAACCGGCTTTTAACGCAGTCACCACGTCATGTCGATGAAATGCGGGCGGGGTGCTGCTGACGACAACATCAGCCGGTACTTTTTCCAATGCTTCTTCCAAAGTATCAAAACAGATATCGGTAGAATAGCCATATTTTTCGCATACGCCCAGCATGGTTTCCTTACTGATATCAACGATGCCTACTACTTCCGCATCACTGTTATTTGCCAATGTTTCAGCCCATACCCGGCCAAAACCACCTACGCCGACTTGTATAAAACGCATTAATCCAACCTCCGAATTTATACGACTTGATTTTTAAACCTTCTATTCTTTCGTCAGTAAAATTTAATAACCTGCCTGTTTGCCGGATATTTCTGATATTTTAATTTTTATTATCACCATACGTGCCAAAACTTGCGGGTGATACTCAAATGGCCCTTTTTCAAATTTATGCATCAAATGGTCCAATGCCTGTTTTTTCTCTTCTTCATCATGAATAAACGATGCAGTGCCGCCGCCCATGACAGACTGGTATTTTGCCGACCAGTTGCACGCAGCATTTTCACCTGGTACTACCACGTCGTAAGCTACCGCGGTGAATGAAATGTAGGCGCATTGGTGTATTGCTTCTATTTTTTTGCCCGCCTGGGCAGAATGAAGATAAATATGTTCGCCATCATATCCGAAGTTCATTGGTACAACATACGGTTTGCCTTCATGAGAAAGTCCAATATAAATAACTGTCGCTTTATGCAAAAACTCATCGATTACTGCACGGTCGGTAATTTCACGGTCTGTTCTTCTCATGTTGGTCTCCTCAAGTCACCGATTTGCTCTTTAACGGAATGCCGGGGACGGCAAACCCAACGAACTATATATTTAGTTTTTCCACAAATACATATATAACTATAAAATTTCGTTAATCTTATCAGTAATCTCACCGGCGGTAATCATGCGCAGGCAATGTTTTTCTTCACACACCAGAAAATCGCATGGATTGCAGGGAGGTTCTTTGCAAATTATATGCAGCGATGTCATCCCCGGCAGATGGCATTCGTGCGGACTGGTGGGGCCGTAGATGCCGATAGCGGGTACATTCATCAAGGTGGCAATGTGCAATTCGCCGCTGTCCGGCGCGATTACCAGTCGGCAAACATCCAATAAGGCCGATAATACCAGGGTATCAAATATCGGGGGAATAATTGCAACGCCTTCCGGCACATTTATGTTTCCAGGGTTAAGGATGACTATCTTTTCCTTGCGTGTGCTGATAAGAGTGAGCAGAAGTTGCTCCCACTGTTTATCATCCAGCGTCCATTCAGCATCGTGTGATTGCGGCGAGATTAATATAATTTGCTGCAGCGGTTCAATGCCAGCATCAGTTAACAGTTTGCGTACCGCATCGCGTGATTCAGACGGAATCGCCGGCGGCAGCACATGACCCGGCTGCGATACCCCCAGGGTATGCGCCAGGGTCAGCGCATTTGCAGGAGTTATCGCCTCGGGTGCAGGCAGGTGGTCGGTTAACAGCAGGTTGCTCCAGCCATCGCCAAAGCCGATGCGCTGATGCGCGAAAGATAATACTGCCAATAACGCCGATGAAAAATTATGCGGATAAATAAGCGCTACCGGGTGTTTTGGCTTGCGCAATATCTCCAGCACCTGCTGCCATTCGTTTAATTCGTGGGGTTTTTCGATAACTTTATCAACGATACCCATTCTTTCCATAAATGGCCGGTGAGCAGGATGCGATATTAATGTCATGGCTGCCAGCGGGTATTGCGCCTTGATGCCAGTGATAGCCGGCAATATGAATATCATGTCGCGCAGATGATCCGGCGCGATAACCATTATCTTTTCTGGCGCGGCGGTCATCACTCCGCTGGGAGTGGCGCGGTGATAATACGGCATTACCTGCGACGCGCGGTTATTGCGTTCGGATGACGATAATAGCAGCGCCTGGCCTTCGGCGGCAAAGCGGTTGCGGTGTTCGGGATAATTCAATAAACCGGCAATTTCGCTGGCTAATTTTCGCGGCGACTGCAATTCAAATCTGCCATGACGTCCAAAACAGCTTTCATCCGCTAATTTGGCGTTAGCGGCACCATAAACACCGATAAACCCGCCGGCACCGGCGCAAATTGTCGCACAGCCAGCACCAATAGCTTCTGCCGCAAACCGCCCGCTGCCAATCGCCACATTGGTAATCGCCAATAAATCTGCCAAGTCGTCGCGGTGTCCCGGCATTATTACCGCGCGGTAACCGAGAGCGTTGTTTATATCTATCGCGCGTTCTTCCAACTCTTTCAGCGAATCTCCATCACCGGCAATTATCAACTGCACACCGGGGATAGCCGCCGCGATAGCAGGCATAGCATCAAGCAGTGCAAGGGCAGTGACCGGCATATTCGTAAGGCTGTCAGCGTGCAATATCAATGGCGCGTCAATCGCCAACCCCAGTTCCTGGGCGGCAATTCTGCCTTTTGCCTGATTAATGGTATTCACCGGCGGCAGCAGATATCCGGTAACTACAACCGGCAAGCCGGGCAGTTTTTTCATCACTGCTTCGCGCATGAACTCGCAGGTTATGAATACTGCGGATGCCGTACGAAACGCATTTGGCTGGACACGGGTTACGTCGTTGTGGCTGATAGTCGCCATACCACCGGCACCAGCCAGCAGCGTTAATGGCATTACCAGGTTTGCCGCGTCTGCGCCAAAGGTGTGGATAACGTGCGCCTCTGCTCCGCGGATGGCGTCGGTCATTTTCTTTTCATCCTGGGGCAGGTTAAACTCGGATAAGCTGATATGTGCGCGGCGAAGCGGATAGCGCCAACCGGCTGGATTGCCGTAAACGTGAACATCTGCGCCTAATGTTGCCAAACCAAGGGCAAGATGCGCCGCGTCGGCGCAAAGACCCGGTTCGTTATAATATGGAAAACAGATAATTACACGTAAAGCCATGTGGAAACCCTTAGAAAATAAACCCCCGGCAACAGGTAATTGCAGCCAGGGGCGGATAGATGATTTTTAATTAATTACTTTTTGCTGACAAAACAATAGGTGTTTGATAATGGTTCGTATTTGTATTCCAGGTTCATCGCTTCTGCTAAATAACTGACTTCTACCATGGTGCGTGATTTTTCAATCATAGGAGCATTTTTCATGGTAACTTTCTGATTGTTAACGGTAGCAGTTTTGTCGCCGATTTTCATTTTAATGAATGCTTTGTTAGCGGCCAGCCAGGCATTGACTTCTTTTTTGTCGGCAATCCAAACTACGGTGCCATCTTTCGCCTGTACAACAGCGCGGAACGGAACCATGGCGGATCCATTTACCAGCATCGGCATGGGATAACCTTTAATCTGACTGTTATCAACATATAATGTTGCAGGCTGCTGTTTAATTTTAATGCTGGTGCCTTCACTTAATGCTGCCTTTTGTGACAAGCCTGGATTAATTTTCAACAGTTCAGCTTCGCTGACATTGTTAGCTTTTGCGATTTTCTGCAGGGTCTCACCCTTGGTTGTAACATAATTTGCAACCACATCAATAGTAGTAACTTGTTGTGAAGGATTAACTACCGGAACCACAATGTTATTGCGATTTGTTGTTACTGTTGTTGTTATGCGGGTCTGGTTGCCGGTTTTATTAATTCCCGGCTGTGAAGTTGTATTGTTTCTGTTGCCTGCTGATGTGGTAGTTGTATTTTTAATATCAACCGGTGTAGTAACATTGGTATTGGTTGCAACTGGTTTTGCAACATTGCCGGTTGTTGATGGTTTAACGGTTGTACTGGTGCTTACGATTGCAGTCGCCGGTCCCTGTACCTGCGGTGTTGCCTGTTGGTGTATGGTGCTGCCGGCAATCTTGACATCCGGGGTAGTGGTAACAGTATTGCGACTGGTGGTTGATGGTGTCTGCGACAGGTCGCTGACATTACCGCGGGTTGATACGTTAGTTGAACTCGCGCTTCCTTTGGTTACATCGCCGCCCATGGTTGGATTAACGGTTGTACTGTTATTGGTAATGATAGCAGGCGACTGAGTGCCGATTGTTGGCTGTCCCTTGGTGCCGGTTGCTATCTTAACATCCGGGGTAGTGGTAACAGTATTGCGACTGGTGGTTGATGGTGTCTGCGACAGGTCGCTGACATTACCGCGGGTTGATACGTTAGTTGAACTCGCGCTTCCTTTGGTTACATCGCCGCCCATGGTTGGTTTAACGGTTGTACTGGTGCTTACGATTGCAGTCGCCGGTCCCTGTACCTGCGGTGTTGCCTGTTGGTGTATGGTGCTGCCGGCAATCTTGACATCCGGGGTAGTGGTAACAGTATTGCGACTGGTGGTTGATGGTGTCTGCGACA
>CAZWZF010000046.1:13586-39768 GCA_964638715.1 uncultured bacterium
TTGTACTGTTATTGGTAATGATAGCAGGCGACTGAGTGCCGATTGTTGGCTGTCCATGCGGTTTAACACCGGATGCTATTTTTACTTCCGGGGTGGTTGAATCAACAATGCGGCCAGTTGTTGCGATAGTTGTCGGGTTGGCAGGGTCGCTGCGGGTTGTAATTTTCGTACCAGCCACAGTCTGTTGATTAACAGTCGGGTTCGCCGGTGAAACTGTGCTTGACTTAGCAATCACAGTGTTAACGGTGCTGGTGGTATTTGTTGCCTGTGGGCTGATTTTACTGGATGAACCTTTTACGGTAGGCACTGCTGCTGCAACTGACCGGGGAGCACCATTCTTTTCGCCAACGGTAACATTTGAACGGGTCGGGGCAATCTGGCCATTGGAAAGGGTAACTGGTTTGATATTGTCATTGCCCGTTGTCGGTGCAACGCCGGTGCTGTTGGCTACGTCTGTTGCGCCGCTTGTTGCCGGTGCGGTAATTTGCGGGGTTACCCGGGTCGGGTTATTAGCGGTAATGCCGGGGGTTGCCGTCTGGACATTTTTCCCGGTTACGCTGTTATCTAATGCCGGTGCGTTTGCACCCGGACGGGTCAGTGATGTTGATGACGTATTGGCAATTTTATTAGCATCTCCGCCGGTTGCCGGTGTATTGCCGGTGGTGGATGCGACGTTTGCTGTGCCAGTATTTGCCGGAGCGGTAATTTGCGGGGTTACCCGGGTTGGGTTGTTAGCAGTAATACCAGGGTTTACTGTCTGAACATTCTTGCCATTAATGTTATTCTCAACCAGCGGGGCATTTGCGTTTGGCCGGGTAAGGGTAGTTGTTGCTGTATTGTTAATCTTGGTGGTATCTGCGCCGGTTGATGGGGTATTTGCTATTGTAGTAGCAGATGCTATTACAGCAGCATCAATTTTCGGGATTTCAATTCCGGTAGAAACTTTGCCGGGCAGTTTTGCAATCATCATTGGGTTAGATAAATCTGCTACGCGCTGGTCGGTAGCGTTCGGGGTATCTAATGTTGAAGGATTGCCGGTGAACTTGCCTTTGCCTAAAACTACATCCTGCTGCGGGATATTTGTTTTTCCCACGCCGGGCAGTTGGCTTACAGTCTGGGCGGTATTAACAACTGTATTTTTAATGGTTGTTGTTGTCGCGGTTTTGCTGCCGATGGTTTCAGTTGGAACCAGCGGATTTTCGGAAACGCCAGTACGCGGCAATGCCTCGCCTGTCGGTGCCGGCAATGATACATACATCGGAGTGTATGAATAACCTTTAATAGACATCGGGTTAACCATGCCGGATATTGCGCTTAATGCCGGCGGCATAGTGAGAGCTAATACCGGACTGCCGGCGATGGTTTCGTTAATATTTTCCGGGGCAATACGCATCGGTACAGTGCCAAACTGGTTAACTGCGCTGTTTGCCATTACCATCAATCTGCTGTCGACATTTGTCATCATTTGCGGCAAACCAGTGGGAATACCGTCTGCCCAACCCTGATTCAATAAATCTGCAGGAGAAAAACGATTATAAACATTGCCAAATGTCGGGAATACGGCAGAACCGCTGGCAATAGGATTGTATGCTTCAATTATTGGGAGATTAGTTCTCTGGAAAGGCTCGAATCTTACACGTACCGGCTTGCTGGTAGCAGGATTCTCGAAAAGGTCGATTGCTTTTGCGGTGATAATATATGCGCCGGCTTTAAAGTTTTCTCTCACTGGATTCCACGGTGCGATATATGGTGCGACATTCATCATGGCGCGAACGTCATCATTAATATATACCAGTACCCATTTGATACCGCTGTCGTCGCTGGCTTCTACAGTAATCTGTACATCTTCGTCTTTCTGGATTACTGAATTATCTATCGGATTGGTGATTTTTACTGTCGGGGGATTTTTCTCTGCTGTTATGCTGTTTTGCAGGGTGATGCCCACGGTGCGCTGTGCAACCTTGCCCAATACGTCAAACAATTTAACGGTAAAGAAATGTTTGCCGGGGGTCAGGCGCAGAGTCTGGTAATTTGCCGGTACCGAGAAATGCCCGTTAGGCATCGGGGTGCGCAAATTGCCTTTGATAAGCAATTTGCTGTCAATATACGCTTCGAATGAAGTTACATCAATAGGGCTGCGGAATGAGATTTCAATCATCATTGGTGCCTTACTGATAACCGAATTTACCTTTGGCTCAATAACATCAAATGACAGGCCGTCAGCCTGGGCAAAAGATGCTAAAACACTGCATACAAGAGATGCAGCTATAATACATAAGCGCACGATACCGTTAATTTTCATAACCCCTCCAGCGAGAACGAAAGGATAAAACTTGTTATTGCAGGCATAATTCTGCATTGTTTCCATATAGTATCATTGGCCAGCCGGAAAAGTCAAATTTATTGTACTGGAGTTATAAGCAATATATGCAAATTTTAAAAGAAGTCCAATTTATAATTATCAGTCACAGTTTGGAACTGGGCGGGAGCCCGGCGAACTCCGGTAATAAGAGGAATAATAGGTGGTTTTTTATCACATGAGATAGATTACTGCCAACTCAGCCGGGCTCCCGCCCTGTTCCAAACTGTGACTGCATTTTCATTGATTTTCTAAAATTTAAAATAGGAATTGAAAACTATATTAGTAATCAATTCCCCTAATTTTACAGTGTTATTTTCCTGAGTTTCAAAAATTCTCAATTCTCAATTCTCAATTCTCAATTCCTACCGTCCGCCTCGTCTACCCGCCGGTCTTGGCCCGCCAGGTATGCTGCCTTTTGGGCGTTTTGATGCCGGGCGGCCGTATGGTGAGCCGGCTGGCTTTTCTGGTGCGCCGCTTTCTGCACGACGGCGTGACTGCGGTCTGCCGCTGGGGGCAGCGGCGCGGACCGGTCGTTCATTTCGGGTCGGTTCGCCGCTTCTTTCTTGTCTATCTCCACGTGATGATTCGCCGCTTCTTTCCTGGCGGTCATTTCTTCTCGGGTCTGCGTTTCTGGCCGGACGTTCAGTTCTTGCCGGTGCGGCAGTGATATCTTCTGCGCTTACCGGTTGTGTTCGCGGTGCTTTGCCGTAACGTTGTCCGCGCGGTTCATTATTAGTTGGTGCTGGCTGGCGTTCGGTTCGCGGCATTCTTCTTTCCGTCGGCTGGTTATTTTCTACCGGTTTTGCCTGAACAGCGGGTGCTGGCCGCAGCGCGCGGTTTTGCGCCGGCTGGTTATTTGATGTCGGGCGCGCTGACCGGTTGCTTGGCTGCTGGTTTCGGTATATCGTCGCGGGAATTATTTCATTTTTTGTCGGTTCGCGTTTATAGTCGAATGATTCAACCATCTGAATGGGAATGGTGCTTCTTAAGGCGCGCTCAATATCGCGAACGGTCATTCTGTCTTCATGGGTAACAAAAGTGATGGCTTCTCCGCTTTTTTCCATACGGCCAGTGCGGCCAATACGATGGATATAAGCGTCGGCGCAGTCAGGAATGTCATAATTTACCACGTGAGAAATTGTGCGCACGTCAATGCCGCGAGCGGCGATGTCGGTAGCTACCAATAAGCGAACTTTTCCCGAGCGGAACATATCCAGCGTCTGCTGGCGCTGATTCTGTGATTTATTGGAATGCAGCACACCGGCTTCGTAACCGGCTTCAGTCAACTGGTCGCAAACCTTGTTGGCGCGATGTTTGGTGCGAGTGAATACAAGAACGGATTCGGTATCCATTTTCCCCAGCATTTCAATCAACAGCGGGGTTTTTAAATGCTGCGGCACCGGATACAATTTATGTTCAATGGTTTCTGCTGGTGCGGAAATTCCGATATCTATGCGTTGTGGTTCGCGGAGTGATTTCTTAACGAATGACTGCAGTTCCGGCGCGAAGGTGGCGGAAAACAGCATTGTCTGTCGGTCGGTTGGTATCAATCCAACGATTTTATTAATCGGTGGCAGGAAACCCATATCCAGCATGCGGTCGGCTTCGTCCAGCACCAGTATTTCAATCTTGCTGAGATCGGCGTTGGCGCGTGCCACATGGTCGAGTAAACGGCCGGGGCAGGCGACGATAATTTCAATGCCGCTGCGCAGATGCCGCTGTTGCGGAACCATGCCGACGCCGCCGTAAACGGTGGCTGAGCGGATATTGGTGTGTTGAGCTAAAATTTGAATAGTAGAATGAATCTGCTCGCATAATTCACGGGTGGGGGCAAGTATTAATACTCGCGGTGTTCTGCCGTTCTTCGGCTTGTCGAGTAAATGCTGCAGGATGGGCAATACGAAAGCGGCGGTTTTGCCGGTTCCGGTTTGTGCGGTTGCGACCAGGTCGTTTCCGTCTAATAATACCGGCAATGCGGCATTTTGAATGGGGGTCGGAGTGTCGAACTCACAGGTAACCAACGCGCGGCTTAACCGCTCGTGTAACGAGAAATTGTTGAAATTCATGTGTTCCTTTATAACATCAGATTGCCGTCATGTAAAGTCAATGATTTGTGCAAGCGGAAGCTATAAAAGGCAACGGCGAGAGCAACCCGAAATTAAATATAAAGGGCCAAACCAGGTGAGATCATGTCGGTCTACAACAGGGAGTAATTACTTCCCTGCGTAAAGTATACTGAATTTAATTAGAAATAGCAATAAAGGTAAATTTTGCCTGTATGAGGATAGCCGGGCTTCCGCCATGTTCTCTATAGAAGTGGCGTCAATAGGAGAACCAGGCAAAAACCCATCTTTTTCCACTTTTTTTGTCTACCCGCTAAGAAATTTCCATCCATAGTGAGTGTGGTGTTCCTGCGTCTTGTAAAAAGGAAATGAGATTAAATTTAAGGATTTATTTCACTAATAAGGCGCAACGGAAACCGACGTCGAAATCGCCGTTGTCGTATGGGTCGCCGTTAAAGCTCGGTTTGTTGCAATCACGGAACGCGCTGCGATAATAATCGTAGCCATAACCGTAGTCGTCAACATTGTGAATTCCCTTCTTGTTGCAGTACCACGAACAACCTCTCAGAACACGATATTTACCAGTTTTTGGACCAGTCGGATTCTTTTCTGGTGAAATTCTATAATAGTTATCAGCATACCAATCATCACACCACTCCCATACATTACCCGCCATATCCATTACACCATATGGACTGGCACCCAATGGAAAACTTCCCACAGGATGAGGACCTTTTGTAGTTGTTCTTTGTCCTGTATTAGAATTATTCGCACATTTCGTCTCATCCCACTCATTTCCCCAGGGATAAATTCGTCCATCTGTGCCACGTGCTGCCATCTCCCACTGTGCTTCAGATGGTAATTGGACACCTGCCCAATTCGCGTATGCTTTAGCATCATTCCATGTAATATTTACTATAGGATGAGTTTCTTGCCACTGCCAGATAGGTTCTTCCGGCATATCACGTTTTATGGATTTGCAGAACTTACGGTATTGTGCTACAGTTACCTCTGTTTTATAGATATAGTAACTATTAAGGTAAACCCAATGTTGTGGTTGTTCTGTTTTATTGGCAAGTTTATCATCACTTGTGCTACCCATAAGGAACTTTCCTGCTGGAATTAGTATCATCTCAGCACCATCTTTGGGATTTACTTTTATATCAGGTGAAGTTGGTATAACAGTCGTCTCTAAAGTTAAAGGATCAACTTTAGGCATTTCGATTGTAGGTTCTACTGCTCCTGGTTGGCGAAATACACACCGGAAACCAATAAAATCATACCATCCAGAAGGATTACAATGATGTCGCATAGTTGTATTAAAGTCAGTAGAATCATTGTCATCCATACTACTACCGCGTAACACATGAGAATAACCTGAAGCAGGTCCGGTTGGATTCTTTGCTGGTGCAATCTTATAATAATCGTCACTATACCAATCTGTGCACCATTCCCAGGTATTACCAGTTATGTCTGTCATGCCATATGGACTAGTTTCTACAGAAGAACTGACAACTGGATGAGTTTTGTCATCAATGTCAGTTTTTCTATTCATCTTATCTCGTTTATTCCATAATAAATTAATTCTCCCGTCTACACCACGTACTGCCTTCTCCCATTGTGCTTCTGATGGTAATTGAGCACCTGCCCAATTCGCATATGCTTTTGCATCATCCCATGTGACATTTACGATTGGATTATCTTCTTCCCATCCCCATTCAGGTTCAGTTGGCATTTTTTTTCCTGTCGCTTTACAGAAATTTCGAAATTGCTCTACTGTAACTCTTGTTTTGTAGATATAGTAACTATCAAGGTATATATTATGTTGCTGTTTATCATCATCAGTGCTACCACCCATCAAGAAATCTCCAGCAGGTATAAAAAGCATTTCAGCATTATCTATCTTATTAATCATTTCCTTTTTTTTCAGATTTGCCAATCGTTCATTAGTCGCAATGATAACACCTATCTGTTTTTTTATGGGGTCATCATCATTTGAAAGAATATCACAGAACTGAGTAACTATAGTTCTTATAACTTGTACTTTTACTGAATCTTTTTCATTAATAAAGTATTGTGGCAATGACTTTTCATAAGCGATAGCAATCATTTGAAGCAATTGTGGATACTTACTGAACACTCTCATCGGAAGTTCAGAAACTTTTACATTCTCCTGATCTGAAACAGTACTAGAATCTGTAGATACTTCTGACCTATCGGTGTATAGGGACTGATTAATTTCTTTTTGTAATTGATAATCAGGTCTACCAACGATATTAACGATTGGTTCTGTCATTAATATTATTTGCTCAGTCAATATAGTTCCTTGATTAACTTCACCAGCATTAAGAAAAGCGATTATTGCTTTTGCTTTAAGAACTACAGCGTCATTTGCAAGATCATGTGCTTCAAAACCTCGTTCATGAATAAACTTGCATAACTCCATACATTTTGTCGAGTATTCTTCAAAGATTTTTCCATCTATAGGATTCGCTTTTACCTTTGAATCCCATGTTTGTTGCAATTGTGAAACAAGTGCATCCTGTGCAGCTTGTACTTGATTTATTGCAGTATTACGAGCAGCAATTGCTTGCCAATACTCTTTGGGAAGCGGACCGAATACTTTAACAGTCACCACCCCACCATAAGCATTCTTTCCGGTAGTTTCACCACTATAATAATGATCTCCAGAATAGGTATTATAAGCAAAGCCATCCTGATTTGGAGATTTTATAATAATGTTTCCTT
This sequence comes from uncultured bacterium, assembly GCA_964638715.1. Lineage (GTDB taxonomy): Bacteria > Armatimonadota > Hebobacteria > CAIYQO01 > CAIYQO01 > JBAXQQ01. The sequence goes on from CAZWZF010000046.1 coordinate 20,760, forward strand.
TTCCTCTCATCCATCCTGGATGACTTGCTGGTGGTTGCGCCTTTCCAGACGCAGGCATTGCTATACCCCACAATGTCGTTGATCCTTGACCACGTTGGGTTACTTCACCAGCGATTGTCCAAATATAGAATCTGTTTACATTGTCACACGTTTTGCGATATGCACTAACAGCATCACCAAATTTAAAATGAAGTTGCTCTTCAGTTAATGGTGCAACTGAATTAGCTGCTTGAGCATAGGAACTAGCGAATATAAGAAATATATAAAAGATTCCTACAATTCCTACATACTTTGTAGTTGAAATAGTTTTGAAATTAAACATATTATTCCCCTTCATTTTGTTTATCATAAATATTTAAGTACATATAAAACCTGTTACTCTATCTGATGGACATCAGAAACACACGCCATTCTTTTTGACGCATTTGCCATATCACCCAGAATACCAGCCAAACGATTATGGTTAATATTAATTTGTTTGCTATCAGGATAGTTATCACAATTAATATTTTGGTTCACATTGTTTGTATCATTTGTATGGTCTTTATGTTTTTTTTGATTTGAATCGCTATCCGAATCTTTCTCGGATTTCAAATAGACATCATTAATACGTTCTTTGACTGTATCCATATTAGTTCCGGGAAGGGACAATAGATTACAATCTGGCCCTATGCAGAAAATTATTAATTGGAATGGTTTGTTTATTGTAGCAAATAAGTCATTATCGGGTGATGGCAAGTATGAATCTCCAAGTTCATCATATAATGCCTGCATATTTAATGCAGATAAACAATCATTACGCAACAAAATAGCAACGCCTTCATTACATTTTGTAAGTTTTGCCAATTTCGGCATGCGTTGATCCCATGGTAAAGCTTTAATTAATACTGGCGAAGTCTCACCAGCCCATGGCAATCCCCAAGATTCACTACCTATTAATGTTCTTCGAGCACGAACAATGCCAGAACCATCTTGTAGACATAACTCATCAATATATTGGCAAATCAGCCCAAAAGCTGTATTAACCTCAGTTGAAAAACTGTCCAACGGTTTGGTCTTAAAAACCTGTAATTTAATAGTTTTTTTCATCAGAATAACCTCCAGATTTGATATCACAAAAAATAATATTTTCCATAACTTTCTGGTTTAATAATATTTTAGTATTACTATTTATGTCAATACAATAAATTATTATTTTTAGAGAAATCAAAACTAAATTATAGAAAAATTAAATATTTGTGTTTAAATAAAAAATATTTTTTAAAATTGCCTTTCAACAATTTCGTAGTATAGAGTATTATACGATTTCTGTTAACGTTTTTATAATTTGATAATAATGTATAAACAAATTTAAAACCCGCAATTAAATATTGCGGGTTTTGTGTGTTTATTAATATGAAAAATAGATGATATTCTGCTGATGATTTAACTTTCATTTATTTCACACGCCAGCAAGATGCTGGCGCTCCGTAATATCCATTTCCAATTTTCACTCTTCTCTCCTCACTCATCTCTCTTCAAAACCGCTGCTTGCCATGGGCCAATTGCTGGTAGAATGAATGCTGAATATTTGCTGTCAACGGCAGCGCGTTCTATCTTTACCGGCTCGCTTTGCAGGTGATGGCACCAGATTGATTTAACATCTCCCTGCAGTTGAATCGTCATGTTAACGGCGATGTCTATCGACGCATTCAGTACCATTTGCGCGGGTTGTCCATCCGGGGTGCGGCGGCACCATACGGTTGCTTTATGAAGGCTGCTGATGTAGGCGGGCAATGTTTCACCGGACAGCCAGCGGCAGAGTGACTTCATCTGGGATGATTTAGCGAGGGATTGCAGGGATTGCCAGGGGTAATATCCAAGTATGGCAACGCGGCCACCCAGGCTGTTTTCGAATACGCCGGAACAGGTGCCAAAATTGTTGGGGGTAAAATCGATAATCTCGCATAACGGCCTGCTTTGTGCGGTTAGCGGCTGCAGCAGATGGGTGGTTGATGCCCAGAAAGAAGGACGGCAATCGCGCTGCCAACCGGCAAATCTGCCATTTATCGAGTCACCGGTCAATACTTCGATGGTATCTTTTTCTTTAATGCCGCGAATTGACCAGCCGATGTATTCTTGTAATCCCATTTCTATCATTTTTTGCAGCGCAAGCGCATCCATCAGCACCCCGCCAGAGAGGATTTTCACCAGTTCTTCACGAGTGAAATCTCCGACAGTATTGGCTGACAGCACCGTCACCCGCGCGCCATTTACTGAATATGCCGCGGGTATTCCTATCTCGTATAATTCATTGGCGACGCCTAAATCGCCACCCCATATTGTGGCATTTGTCCAGGTAGTATCAAGCGCGGTGGCGGCGACGTGGTCGCGGGTAAAGGCGTGCCATACCCCTTCACATTCGCTGCGTTTAAAAGTATCAGCGGCAAAGTCGAGGAATTCTTTAGCACTTTGCACCCCGGCAAACCAGGGATGATATTCATCCAGCGGGTCAGGGGAGATACCCATGCAGTTCAATGCCACGCCGGTACAACCCGCGCCGATACTGGCGGCACATTCGGCGGTAAAGATGGTTGAACTTTTTTTCAATACTTGATAAGGGAAATTCTCGTGTTCATACTGTAAATCAGTCACCGATAATGGAATCAGTGCGTTTTGCCGGCCAACAGAATGTGCCTTCCCCAATAATCCGGACGGGGTGCTGTCCTCGTAAAATCCGCCACCGGGCCGCCATTTCACCTCTATATGACGCGTTCCCGCCATGGCATCGACACATTCAGAAAAGCCGTATCCGCTGTAAGATATTTCGCCGGTCATCAACCCCAGTTTTATAACAGGATTCACCTCGTCCACAGCGTCGCGAATCAATGACAACAGATTAGAAATATATTGCCGGTTATGCCGCAGCCATTCCTGGCGCAATTGCAGTTTATCTGCCGTAGTACCGCTATCAAAAGCCACCACCAATTCAACCCGGCTTATTTTCCGGCCAATTTGTTCGCCAAAACTATTCACGCAACGTTCGCAAAAACACCCCATGTGAATAGTCGGCGGGTGACTTTCCAGGCGAACATCATCGTCAACCCAAATGAATTCCGCGCCGGTTGCCGCCAACAGCCGGTAAGACTCTTTTATATATTCCTGCATATCCGGGTCGCTGGCGCAGTAACAGCTTTTCGACACCGCGCCGTCGATATTCACCAAATGCTGCCACGGCTCCCGCAGCGAATTTTCCAGGTTTTCATCCAGGTGTCCAAGAGTAGACAGATGATTTATCCCACTGCAATATCCGGCATCGCGAAACATCGGCACGACATCATTCAATACCTGCGCGCGGCTGCGAATTACCTCAAGCGGCAGCGGCGGATGGGTGAAACCGGTAAAAAAAGCGACTTCGCTAACCGCAGGATAATCCCGCAGAAAAACCAGCAATTCCCGGCAGCGTTCCGGGTTGCTCCAAATATTTGATGATACACGAAATGACATTTTTGCAGGCATTGGTTTGCTCCTGTTTATTTAATTATACAGCAATCATACAAATAAACCATTCATTCGGCAATAAATAATACATTTTGCAGCAAAATGTTTTTTATTTTCACATCGATTAATAGGATTAAATAGATAAAATTTCTGTAGTTAAATCTTCTATATCCTATAAATCGATGTGAAATAAATGATTATTAGCATAGGTTTAGCTTATACAGACTTTTCGCGCTTCTTGACAACCCCACATTTTTCGGCTAATATCTAATCATAATGAGAATTAGCCGAAAAAGGTGCGTGTTATGAACTATATTAAAAGAGATTTGGAAGATGTGGTTACATCTCTTACCGGTGAATATCCGGCAATTATTGTTACGGGTCCACGCCAGGTGGGGAAAACTACCATGCTGCAAAAGCTGATGAGTGGAACTGACCGAAAATATGTTACTCTGGATGATTTGACAGAGCGTAAACTTGCTAAAAATGACCCGGAAATGTTTTTTCAGCTTCATAAACCGCCGATTTTAATTAATGAAGTGCAATATGCCCCGGAACTTTTTCCGTATATTAAAATAATGGCTGACAGGCATAAAAATGCCGGTGATTTCTGGCTCACCGGCTCACAGGCATTCAGGCTGATGGATATTGCCGGTGAATCGCTTGCCGGCAGAGCAGCAATTTTGCACATGTCATCATTATCACAAAAAGAGATTTACGGGTCCGGGGAAAATCAGCCGTTTACCCTCTCTATTGAGGCTTTGCAGAAACGGCAATTAAACAGAACACCGGCGGATACCCCGGTTATTTATGAACGTATTTATAAAGGTTCAATGCCGGCACTCGCAAGCGGACAATATTCAAATAGCAATATTTTTTACAGCAGTTACCTGCAAACATATATAGAACGTGACGTAAAAGAACTCTCCGGTGCTATTAACTCGATAAAATTTATGGATTTCATTACTGCTGCCGCATGCAGGTGCAGTCAAATGGTAAATGCCGCGGATATTGCAAAAGATTTGGATGTTCATCCTGATACAGTGAAAAACTGGCTGGGTATACTTGAAAAATCTGATATTATTTTTTACCTGCGTCCATATTCAAACAACCTGTTAAAACGGACAGTTAAAACGCCAAAACTATATTTTTACGATACCGGACTGGCAGCATATTTAACTAAATGGAGCAGTGCGGAAACCTTGCAAAACGGTGCCATGAGCGGGGCGATACTGGAAAATTACGCGGTGTCGGAAATAATGAAAAGCTACTATAATTCTGCGGCTGAACCATTTTTCTACTATTATCGCGACAAGGACGCGAAAGAAATAGACCTTGTTCTGGAAGCAGACGGCGTAATAAACCCGATTGAAATAAAGAAAACCGCCGCACCGGAAACAAGATTATTTTCTCTTTTCAAACTACTGGACAAAGGCTCAGTTCCCCGCGGAAAAGGAGCTGTCCTATGTATGAAAAGCGAATTAAGTGCGCAAGATAAGCAAAACTTTATTGTGCCGATATGGATGATATAGGATGATAGATGCATCCTGTTCATTTAAATTTTGACACCGTTAAATATTTTCACGGTGTTTTTTATTGACAATTCAGTAAAAAATGGTAGAGTTCTAATTATAATTCATCAGCAATTGGAGAAATGAAAATGAATGATACGATTAAAACTATTCATGATCTTCACACCACCCATGGCAGTTTTATGGATCGCGAGATTCCGGCAGAAGATCTTGATACCATTTTGAAAGCCAGCGTTCGTGCCGCCAGCGCATCAAACATGCAGAGCTATTCAATAGTGGTCGTCACTGACCGCGATATGATGAAAGAACTCTGCGGGTATCAGGCGTCAGTTTTGTTGTTGTATTGCATAGACACCAATCGCATGGCCAGTCTGGCAAAACATCTTGGCTATAACTTTGCTATGGACCCGTCATGGCAATTGACCACCGGCGCAGTTGATGTGGTTTTAGCTGCCCAAACAGCGGCTATAGCTGCCCGGTCACTGGAAATCTCTTCATTATTCACTAATGGCATTCATCGCGGCGACCCGGAACGGGTATTCACGCTGCTAAACCTGCCGGAGAAGAACTGCCTGCCAATTGTCGCACTGCTATTGGGATATGAAGAAAATGCGCCAGAAAAACCAAAAGAGCGGTTAAGCGGAACCGGCATTATACATAAAGAAAAGTATCAACAATGCAGCGACGAAGAACTGGATGAAATAATTGCAGAATGCAATACTTGGGATGAAAACTATTTCGAATCATTTTTCAAGTTCAGACCGCGCTCATTTGACCCGGCAACAGACCACCCCAGCGCGATTACAAACTTATTGAAAAAACATGGTTTTATTATTGAATAAGTTACTACCCGTATTGATGCTCCCACTCTCCTATACATTTATTCAAATACAAAATAATGTGTTATTTGAGACGACCCCAGCGGGATCGAATATTTGTAGAATAAAATTTCGAATAAAAAATCCGACCCCAGCGCGGGTCGCATATAGCAATGAAGATTGTCGGTCATTATATGCGACCCGCGCTGGGGTCGAAAATCTCATGATTGATTCTTTTCTATAAAGATGTGACTCCTCTGGAGTCAAAATCTATTTGATAATAAATGTGTATAAGGGTGATAGCATCGCTGTGGGATATGGAATTATTTTGCAAATAAGATGGTTAGAGATGTGTAGAATACTATGGAAGATTATGGGGTAACAATCTATAATTTGAGAAAAATAGGATTTAATTGCTAACTGACTAATACCTTACCCCATAATTCTCTCTTTAGTCTTATTTAATTAGCTTGAAAGTAGATGTTCATTAAAAAGTTTAGTATTTTTAATGTATTTTTAATCGATTAGTATAGATTTTTATATAAAATTTTGTTATGATAGTTCCATTATGAGTAAAAAATTTTCTACATTAAAAGATGTTGCTCGCCAGGTGGGTTGTTCGACTGCGGTAGTATCCACCGTTTTGAATGGTGCCCGCGGCAATACCGGCGTCAGTGAAAAACTGCGTAAAGAGGTTTTGACGGTTGCGAAGAATCTCGATTACCGTCCTAACTTTTCCGCACGTTCGCTGCGCATTCGCGAATCAATCGGACCGGCTTTCCTTTTTATCACCGCCACCGAAAGAAAAGAGACATTTTCGCCGTATTGGGGACAGATTATCTCCGGCGCAGAGAATTGTGTTGACGGTCAGGATAAAAACCTGGTGGTTATCGGTGAAAAAGAACCCGAAACTGATTCAGAGTTAGAGCGCCGGTCTTTACGCTACCTGCACGAAGGCAGAATCGGCGGATTAATCGTTCCCGGCTTCCTGTCACATTTGAATATCGGACATTTTCAGGATTCTGACGGCCCTATTGTCTGGATATTAGGCGGACCGGAAGAATCATCTCATCCGCAAGTTAATATGGATCCGGCACCGGGCATATTCGACGCGGTAGAGCACCTTCACCAATTGGGACATACAGAAATTACCTGGTTCTGTGCTGATCCGCAGGAAGATGATAATATGCATAGCAGAAGAGCCGCCTTTGTTGACGCCTGCAATAAATATGGAATAGCATCAACAATTCTTAATTTTAGCCAGGAAGTTAACTGGAACGATGAACCATATTCTAATAACGATAACGAGATAATTCGCGCTTCCATAGTGGCTGCTTCAGATATGTTGTCCAAGCCTTCGCACCCGACAGCCATTATCTGCAGCCAGGAAATCATTGCGACCGGTCTGTATTACGCTTCATTGCAGAAAGGCGTGAATATCCCGGATGATTTATCTGTCATCGGGTTCGACGACTTTTTTGGCAACAGAATGTATCCGCAATTAACCAGCATCAATCATAACCTTTTCGGCATTGGCAAACGCGCCGCCGAAATAGCGTTGGAATGTGAACGTGATGCAGCTATTCTGGAAAGTTATCGTGGAAAGAAAGAAGTAATTCCGTCATACCTGGTAATAAGAAACTCCACCGGAAAGAAAAAGTAAAGCATTGAATAATAGAATATTGGATAGGATTAACAAGATTTTTCTTGGCAATTATATTGATTCATCATGTTAATCCTGTCAAAAATTCGTAATTCGTAATTATTAATTCGTAATTATATCAGCTCCCAATGATCGCATTAACTCTACGAAGTTGGGGAAGCTGGTTTGTACGGTTTCTGCGCCATTTATTTCATTTGTCACCCCGGCGGCGATGGCAGCTACGGCAGCGCTCATGGCTATGCGATGGTCGCCGTCGCTGTTCACCACAGTTCCCTGCAACGGAGTTCCGCCGGTTATCACCATGCCATCAGGCTTTTCTTCAATATTTGCACCCATATCGCGCAGAAATCTCGCCACGGTAATGATACGGTCGGATTCTTTCACCCGCAATTCGGCGGCATCGGCAATTACCGTAGTTCCGGTTGCAAATACGGCGGCTACTGCCAGCACCGGCAGTTCATCTATCAAGCGCGGAATTATCGCACCATCTATGCGAGTACCGTTTAATTGGGAATGACGCACAGTAATATCCGCCACCGGTTCGCCATTTTCATCGCGCACATTATCAATTTCCATATCCGCACCCATCGCTTGCAATACATCAATTATGCCGCTTCGGGTAGGGTTGATGCCGACTTTGCAGACTGTCACTTCTGCACCGGGAGTAATCGCACCTGCCACCAGGAAAAAAGCCGCCGAAGATATATCTCCTGGAACTTTAACAACGCCGCCAGTCAATTGCTGGCCGCCCGCCACAGATACCCGCAGGCCATCAACATTAACTTTCACGCCAAATCCGCGCAGCATCCGTTCGGTGTGGTCGCGCGACTGCACCGGTTCGGTGACAGATGTTGTACCATTGGCAAACAATCCGGCTAACAGCACTGCTGACTTTACCTGGGCACTGGCAACTGGTGAAATATAATCTATCGCATGGAGATTGCCGCCGGTAATGATAATCGGCGAAGTGCAGCGGTCACCGGCACCAGTGACATTCGCACCCATCTGGCGCAGTGGTATCGCCACCCGATCCATCGGCCTTTTATTCAGCGAATTATCACCGGATAAATATGCAGTAAACGACTGTCCCGCCAGAATGCCAAGAAGCAGGCGGGTGGTGGTTCCGCTGTTGCCTACCCACAGGCTTTCATCAGGTGCTTTCAAGCCGCGAAGGCCTACTCCTTTTATCACCACAATATCGCCTTCAGTAATTTCTACCCCCATGGCGCGCAATGCTCCGGCGGTAACACGAGTGTCCTCAGACGCCAAAAAACCATATATCTTCGTAACCCCATCAGCCAATGCGCCGAAAAGCAGCGCGCGATGAGAGATAGATTTATCACCAACCACCGCCACTGTACCACTAAATGATTCACCGGCGGAAACTGTTAATTTTACATTATCATGAGACATTAATTAATTACTCCCAAGTTCTGATATTTATAGCATTTCTTGTTTAACATTTTACAGGTTGTCTTAGTAGTAATTTTTATAATTAATAGTCACTGTTTGGAAAGGGGCTTAGAGCCCGGCTAATTCGGCAATGTTTTTATTTTAAATTAACAACACTACCAATTATTCCTTTAATTACAAGGGTTCGCCGGGCTCCATGCCCCTTTCCAAACAGTGACTGTATTTATTATAAAAATTATTACTAAGCTATCTTTGTAATAGTTGTATAAATCACACCTTATCAAAAATGAATTATCTTCATTTTCTACAATTATCCCCTGCATCCCTGCTTGGTTACTCATTTACCTCTTCGCGCCTTTCCAGCAAAACCAGCACCGGGTTGCCGCCTTCAACAAAAACATTGCGAACAAACCAGTTTTCTTTCGCCAATTCATCAATAGCATACACCAGGCTTTCCAAAACTCGGTGCGATGCACCCTGGTTAGTAATAGTTCGGCTTCCTGTTGAAGTCCAAAATACCCAACTCGCCATGTTAGGCGACAAAAAACCATGCTTCATAACGTGATTATTCATAATTGCCCCCTGTAATAATATATGAATTAACAGTAACTAATTGTAGCATATTATTGTGGAATTTGGGATATTTTTGACAGACACCATCAATCAAAAAGGCGGACAATGAATGTCCGCCCATAGATTTAAACAATATGAAATTTATACTTTAGAATATGCTGTATTTTGTGCCCAGGAAAAGTTCGGCTGACTGGCGTTCGGTATCGGTAAGTGCGCGGTTGTATATCAAGATATCACCAATAAGGCCGTCGAAGTTGCGCTGTACGTTGCCGGCGTCGTGGGATTCGCCAATCATGCATAGTCCGCCATTGAGTTTAAAGTTAGCCGTGATGGCTGACGCTACTGTTGATGTACCGGATGGCTGCATATTATCATAGGTTTTCATGGTACAAGTATTGGCGGCAGGCTGGCTGATAACCACTGAGATGACTGACGGAGAAGTCTGTCCGAGTGGTGCGGAAATGTTCGTACCAGCTTTTAATAATGCACCGCCATCACAGAAATTGAGCGCACCCCAGTTGGCAAAAAATGTATTGGCTAAGCCATTTGAACTGGTGGCAGAGATGGCAGCTATGAAGGTAGTATTTACTGATGAGACATTGTTAGCGGCTAATCCGGTGATTTTCATCATGGAATTTTTGAAACGCAATGCCGGTTTGTTGTTAATCCCTGTCATTGCAAAACTTGGCAGAGCGTTTGGGAAATATTGTGTTTCTTCCATGGCGACGATATTAACTGTTTGAAAATCAACCCAGTTTCTCACTATGCCGCCTTCCCAGACACCTTTAATAGAATCAGCACGCAGCCAGACAGATGGAGTATTCGGCAAAGGCCATCCACCATAAGGCGGTGTTGACGTTAATGCCACGTGACCATCGCCATAGCCGACTATTAACTTGCCGGTATGACGAAAACTATAGTCAGATAAAGATGAGACAATATTGGGAGTGCTTCCCGAAGCTTGTCCGTCGGCAATCAAACCGGCTTTTGTAGGATCAGTCATAAAAGATAATGGAAGTCCACCCCAGTAGCTGGTATAGACATAACCGTTAGTAATATTTTTACCGGCAGTAGGGCAGATTAATGCACCTGGGTCAATATTTACACTTTTCCACATATCTTCGGCGCGTGGAAGTGCCTGGTTATGATCCTGAGCAAACATCTGCATGGAGGCGACAATCTGCCTTTGGTTACTGGTACAGGTAGTTTGTCGCGCTTTCTCACGGGCACGGGCAAACACAGGGAATAGTATGGCGGCGAGGATTGCAATAATGGCAATCACAACCAGCAATTCAATAAGAGTAAAACCTGTTTTTTTCATAATAATTATTCCTTTTTATCAGATGAGGCGCACATTTCATACGCCTCGATGAATTGAATCATCACTATGGCATTGCTTCCCACCAGAATGCCTGCAGTTGCGCGCGATTCGGTTGCCAGGTCCAACTAGCATCATTATAATCTTTCAATGATACTTTAACAGAATCAGCAGTACCTATAATAAATACGCTTTCTTTCAATAACGAACCGGAGTTATATCCAAGACTGGCACGTAAAGCTGGATAGGCAATAAAATCTAATCTTTGTGATGTGCTGCCTTTATTAATAGTTAAACTAAGGTCGCCGCCGCCGCGAGTGTTGCCGGTTGACGAACCCCAGTTTATGTGCAATTTAGCATATTTAACAGTTGCCGGTTTTGTCAGGGTAAGTGTCACAGCACTTGGATCATCAAATCCTGTTGGATATACAACATATCGCCAGGTGGTGCCCCAATTCGCCAATCCTGCTGCAGTGAAATCAATTCCTGCTATTGGGTAGTTGCGTCCTCCACCTGCACCAGCAAGTACTGCTGTATATCCGCTGGCGGTAGTGGTACGTACTGCCGGATTGCTGACGCCTGCTGTGCCCACCGTATCATAAAATCCACCGCCATACAGGAAATTAGTGGCAGATACTGCAGGAATTATTATATATTGCGGACCACTTCCTTGTGGAATATCTGTTGTTGAGACATACTGGCTGTTGTATGGCTCGCTTGAGCCATGGGCATTATTAACAAGAGCGGCAAATGCGGCGAGACCTGACGGCGAATCGGTTTTAATAAACCCGACATGACCGTCAAGGAATGATGCTATAGTACCGCGGCTATGGGCATTAGTGTTGAAATATTGCTGCAGGAAACGCTGTGCATCGCCGGTAACAACAACATCGGCAGTGCCGGAACCATTGTCGCATGCACGCAAATCGGTAGCAGTAGTGTTGGAAATATAATCATACGCTGCTTCGCCAGTTAACAGTACATTCGTTGAATCAGCGTAATCACCAAGGGACGAACCACCTAAATGAGAACCTGCATTATAAATGTAACTGGTTAAATCATTCACGGTTTGCGATGGGCATTGAAATACTTTCTGGTCATTCACCCCAATCGCTTTCATCCACCCGTCTGCCGGTGGGAGGGTTTCTTCATGGTCTTGTGCATACATCTGAAAAGATGCTGCCAATTGGCGCTGATTGCTGGTACATGTTGTCTGATGCGCCTTTTCGCGAGCACGGTTAAATACCGGAAAAAGAATAGCAGCAAGGATAGCAATAATGGCTATCACGACAAGCAATTCGATGAGGGTAAACCCTCGATGTTTAATAATCATACATCACCTCGTTTTTAAAATCCGCTTATTCTCTTATGTTAAGGCAAAGTTTCATTAATAACAAGGGAATATTATTCTAAATTTATGGTAAAATACTACCATAATAAATAAAAAAATTAAAATTAGATATGCAGTGTTGTTTTGGGAGCATTTTAGTCATTAAATAGTATTTTCTGACAACAAATTTGCTTGATTTCGATAATCACCCGGGGTCATTCCAATAAATTTATGAAAAACTTTTCCGAAATAACTACCATCCTGAAATCCACAGCGCAGACTGATTTCACGTAAAGAAAGCAAAGTGTGACGAAGATAAAATTGAGCATGTTGTAATCGAACTTTGGTGACGTATTGAACTGGTGAACATCCCATATCATCTTTAAATACCCTATAAAAATGGGTCGGTGATATCCCTGCTATATTTGCCAGATCAACCACACTGATCTCTTCTGATAAATGCTGGTTGATATAATGCAATACAGACTTGATTCCAGAATTTATTACTGTGTTTCCAGACAATATGGTTTTTCGGATAGTCATCATCAATTTGTATAACCATTCCGCACCATCTTCAGCACAATTAAATTCCTGTAAATATACTTTACGACAGATGTCTTCACAGATTTTGATTATGGGATGATCTATCGCCAGATCAACAACAGGACCGACTTCCTCAGTAATTTGATGAAGTTGATGAATAATATCATCACCATCAAAAGTAATAAAGAAGAACTCCCAGGAGTCTGAGTCTTCCGGCAAGTAATATCGGTGGTTATCAGGAACTTCTAAAAGAAAAGCCTTTCCGCTATTTAACTCATAACGTTCACCGGCATGTTCCAGAATGCCTTTTCCAGACAAGGTATATTGCAGCATGCCTACAGGACCGGTGCGGTTCAAACCAGACCATGAATATTCCGGCGAAGTCTTAATTTCCCAGCCAACACAAATATGACTGGGCAAACTTTGATGGGAACGGTTGAAAAAGTTCGTATAATAATGGTCGCCATATCCTGGCCCAAATGGCAATTTTAGCAAACCTTCACCCCTTCTATGATTTCTTTTGTTATTCTACCCTAACCTTAATAAATTGAACAAGTGTTTAGTGTTTAGTTTTCAGTTTGATTCAGAAATATCCGGTAGATGGTAGGGGAGCTGTCCTCAGCTCCCGCGACAGCGTCTTTTATAAAAAAAACGAATCGGATGTAACGACAAAACAAGGTTAGTAAATACAACACCACCTAAAAATTCTGTCGCTATTTCGCTGTTTCACATCATTATTCCGGTTCATCGCGGGAATTGGGGACAATTCCCCTACCTCGTCATCCAACATCTCAACTGCGCTTATTTTTCTTATTAGTTCCGGTCATGTTCATAGGCAGATAAAGACTGATAGAGGTTCCTTTGCCAATGGCACTGACAATTTTTATGCCGCCTCCAAGTCCTTCAACTCTTTCGCGGATACTGAACAGGCCAAACCCTTTATTTGAATCAGTTGCATCTTGAATTTCTTTAATTGCAAAACCAGTACCTTTGTCCTTTACTGTCAATTCAAATCGGTTATTACTCATTACATAGAATGTTACTTCTGCCTGCTTTACATTTGCGTGCTTATGAATATTCAGCAGCATCTCCCGTATTGCCTGGTAGGCGCAAATGCTTACCTCGTCGTCTACATTCGTTATCTTTTCATTGGTAATTACATCTACGATAAAGTCATACCGTTCGCGCATTTGTTTTGACAGCCACTTTACCGCGTCCTGTAATCCGCTTTCATAAAGTGCCGGTGGTACTATCTGGTGAACAAGTTCTCTGGTTTCAGTTATCGCTTCATTAAGCATGCGATCAACAACTGCCAGCGGGATTTGCGGCGCGGCATCCTTTATTTGCATAATCCCTGTGTTTAATGCCATTCGGGCAGCCACCAGAATTTGCTGAACTTCTTCATGCAGCACATAGGCTATCCGCTGGCGTTCCGTTTCTTCAGCCATTATCAGGCGTCTGCTTAACGTCTGTAATTTACTCGCGCGATTTTCGGCAACCGCGGTTCGTTCTGCCACCTGTTTTTCCAGTTCTGCATTATAATTATTCAGTCTTTCTTCGGCTTGTTTGCGTTCAGTAATGTCGCGTACAATGGCACAGAGTCCCATCTGCTGTCCAGCATCATCAGTCATTATAAATGTCCTTAATTCAACCGGAAAAATACTGCCGTCACTACGGATATACTCTTTTTCATATAATTTGGAATATTTATTATTCAATATTTGATCCTGAATAATATCGGATTCAAAATCGTGCCATCGCTGTGGTGTAAAATCTTTATATTGCATTCTCTTCAATTCTTCATCCGAATAACCCAGCATAGCCTGATAAGCAGGATTATACTCTATAATATGTCCTTCCATATCTCTGGCAGCATAAGCATCCGTCATACTTTCAAATAAACGCCGGTATTTAACCTCTGATTTTTGCAATGCTTCTTCGATTTGCTTGCGTTTAGTAATATCGCGCACAATGGCACACATGCCTGTCGGCTGACCAGTGTCATCTGTAATCAAAAATGCCTTTAATTCAACAGGGAAAATAGTGCTATTTTTGTGAATGTGTTCTTTTTCATATACCTCTGAATGTTTATTTTTAAGTACTTGTTCAGAGACAATACGGGATTCTAAATCGTGCCATTTCGCCGGAGTAAACTCGTGATATGTCATTTTTTTCAGTTCTTCATTAGAGTAACCCAGCATTGCCTGGTAAGCAGGATTACATTCCAAAATATGCCCTTCCATATCTGTGACGGCATAGGCATCCGTCATGCTTTCAACTAAACGCCGGTATTTAACCTCTGATTTTTGCAATGCTTCTTCAATTTGTTTACGTTCAGTGATATCGCGTACAATGGCACAGAGTCCTATTTGTTGTCCAGCATCATCAGTAATTATAAATGTTCTTAATTCAACCGGAATAATACTGCCGTCACGACGGATATATTCTTTTTCATATAATTTGGAATGTTTATTTGTCAATATTTGATCTTGAATAATATCAGATTCAAAATCGTACCATCGCTGCGGAGTAAAGTCTTTATATGACATTCTCTTGAATTCGTCATTCGAATAACCAAGCATTGCCTGGAAAGCAGGATTGAACTCTATAATACGTCCTACCATATCTGTAGCAGCATAGGCATCCGTCATACTTTCAAATAAACGCCGGTATTTAACCTCTGATTTTTGCAATGCTTCTTCAATTTGTTTACGTTCGGTGATGTCTATTTGAACACCTTCGCTCATACCCTGGTTTTCTGAAAGCACTGTTATGAAAGATGATAGTTCAAACCAGCGAATCCTCCCACTGGGAAGACGGGACTGAAACTCATAATGAAGAATTTTCCCTTCCCGAACAGCTTTTTCTTCCGCAATTTTTAATCCGGGAATATATTCAGGCAGCATCTGCGATAACAATACATTCGCGTCATTCATTACCGCTTCTACGCTTACTTCATTTACACGACTGACGGCATCGCTGATATAGGTGACTTTGCGATTCCCTTCCCAATCTCCGAGCATTTGAAAGAGAACTACATTCGGCAGGTTGTTAGCCAATGATTTTAAAAGATTCTCGCTTACATGCAATTTTTCTTCGGCTTGTTTGTGTTCGGTGATATCCTGTACTATACCTAAGAGATGTGAAGGATTGCCTTCTGTATCTATTTCGGTTTTACTCGTAGCAGAGATCCATCGTATTTCCCCATCAGCACGACGAATCTGACATTCTAATTTCCATTCACTTTGCTTAGAAATTGCATCGTGCATACTGTTAATAATTTTCTTGCGGTCTTCCAGCAGCACATGTTCGATAAAGGTCTCGAATGACCAGTCTGGCTGCGGCTTATCATAACCGAAAATAATATCATGGGTTAATGAATGATATACAGTATTGTCAGCCAGGTTAAGAATCCATGCACCGATTTTATTCGTTTCCATCACCATATTCAAATGCATCTCTTTTTTGCGAAGAGCATCTGCTGCTTGTTTTTGCTCGGTAATATCCTGAACAATGACAGTAAATCCAACAATTTTATTATTGTCGCCTAAAACAGGATACCAGCTTTCAAGGCAGGTTCGCACAAATCCCGGTTGTGTTGCTATTTCCCCGCTAATCTCAATTCCTACAACGGGTTTACCCGTGGAAATGATAGTTTCTGTCAATTGTTTTGCCGGCAATTCTAAACTCGGAATAATTTCACCGATTGTTTTACCGATATGTTCTTCTGCCGGGACACCATTCATCGCAGCAAGTAAATTATTTACCCGTAAAAAACGCAGGTCTGTATCTAATAATGCCAGACCAACAGGAATGTTTTCATAATATGAAGCAATCTCATTCAACTGGCGTTGAATAATTTCCTCATTTGATATAGGGTTATTTGATATTAACTGCAAATCATCTTTCGTCCTGGACATTGCGGGTCTCCCTGAGCATCTAAACATTAGACCATATATTATTATTATAAATGTGGTTAATTTTTATGATTATCCCATAAGATTTTAAAGTTTACAAGATTATTTTCAAATTTTTACAAAAAAACACCTGGCTTGAAATAATTACCAATAAGGAGACTTGATAACAAACTATCTTGAACTATCGGGGAAAGGCAAAAATTCGGGTTGCCACTAAATATTTAACCGGGATTTAACTTACCGGATTTAATTCTATATTGAGCTTACCAAAGTGCCAGTTCCCTTATCTAACCGTATTTTCTTAATCAGCATTGTTGAATTATGACGGAGTTTCACTCGTTACCGGTATAGTGACGCCACGACCTCCCCTTCATAATATTCTACATATCTCAACAAAATTTTATTTGTAACACAATTCCATAGCCCACGGCAATGTCCTCACCCTTATACACATTTTGTAATTAAATGTTGAATGATGAGGGAGGGGAATTGTCCCCAATTCCCGCGATGAACCGGAATAATGATGTGAAAAAGCGAAATAGCGACAGATTTCTCAGGTGGTGTTGTGTTTTTTAACCTGATTTTGTCGCTACGACCCATACTTTTTTATAAGAAAGACACTGTCGCGGGAGCTGAGGACAGCTCCCCTACCTTTACCGAATATTTTTGAATTAAAAATGTATAAATATGCACCATTTCTAAATTTTTTAAATGTATATTTAAAAAATGTGTATAAGGGTGAGGGCAACGCCGTGGGTTCGATTATTGAACAATTTTTACGCCCTGTAGGGGCATAATTCCTCAAAAAATAGGAATTATGCTCTTACAGAGCGTAGATTACGTGCGGGATTTCTACATTATTTTCTATTTATAAAAAAACAATTATTTATTACCAGATGAAAAACAGATGAAAAGATATGTAGAATACTATGCCTCCCCTTACCCCTCCAAAGGAGGGGAATTTTTCAAATTTTCACTCTTCACTCTTCTTCAAGCACTTCCCGTATTTTTATCGCCAGTTCTTTCTCTGAGAACGGTTTTTGTAGAAAATGTATACCCTCTTCAAGAACGCCATGACGGGCGATGACATCTGCAGTATAACCAGACATAAATAAGCTTTTCATCTTTGAATATCTTTCCAACAGATATTGGGCTAAATCATGTCCATTCATGTCAGGCATTATTACATCAGTTATCAATAAATCAATACCATTTGCATGTTCCTCAGCCAGGCTGATAGCCTCTTTCGTGGTATTCGCTGCAAATACCTGGTAACCAAGATGAGATAACATTCGCTGCACTAATCTTGATATTATCAGTTCGTCTTCTACCAGCAATATTGTTTCATGGCCGATAGGAACTGGTTGTTCCATAATTTTCTTTTCTGCCAGCTCTTCTTCATCATAATAACGAGGAAAATATATTTTAAAAGTTGTTCCCACTGCTGGTTCGCTATAGGCATAAATAAACCCATTGTTTTGCTTTACAGCGCCATATACTGTGGCAAGTCCGAGACCAGTGCCTTTGCCAATTTCCTTGGTTGTAAAAAACGGTTCAAATATATGTTTTAAATTTTCTTTGTCTATACCGCAGCCGTTGTCACTTACAGAAACGCATACATACTCACCAGGTGAACATCCCACATGACCTTTACAAAAATCGTAATCAAGAGTGCGGTTTTCTGTTTCAATAGTTATTTTGCCTATATCAACAATAGCATCGCGTGCATTTACACACAGGTTAGCCAGAATCTGGTCGACTTGGGATGAATCTATTTTAACGTGCCATAAATCAGTTCCCGGCAGCCAGGTAAGATCAACATCTTCGCCAATAAGCCGACCCAGCATTTTTACCATCTTTTCCACGGTATCATTTAAATCAATCACTTTAGGTATAACTACCTGTTTGCGAGCAAAAATAAGCAATTTTTGAGTAAGGTCGGCAGAGCGTTCGGCACTTTCCTTGATTTCGCTTAAGCTTTCATATATCGAACTATCGGCAGGCACATCTTCCATCGCCAGGTAAGCATTACCCAGAATAACCTGAAGCATATTGTTAAAATCATGGGCTACCCCTCCTGCCAGCCTTCCGATTGATTCCATTTTTTGGGCTTGTTGAAGTTGAACTTCAAGTTTTATTTGTTCTTCTTCCGCTCGCATTTGCTCCGTAATATCACGGAAGAAACCAACGTTATGCTTTCTACCGCCGATATTTATGGTAGTGCCGGTAATATTTACGTAGAAAGTGCTTCCATCCTTCCTGATACATGGAATATCTTCACTTGGAACAACATCTCCACGTATCTGGGCTTCAATTGATGCTAATATATGCGGTATAGCATCTTTTGGATGAATGTCAAATACGCTAAGTTTTTGTAACTACTCAGTTTCGTCAGACTAATTTATAAAAAAAGACTTTTGTG
>CAZWZF010000047.1:0-39097 GCA_964638715.1 uncultured bacterium
TAATTGCACAAAAGTCTTTTTTTATAAATTAGTCTGACGAAACTGAGTAGTTACGAAATCGCTTCAATAGTTACTTTTCAGCGAAAAAATGTTATTATTTTCCAAGTAATTTAATGTTTGCAAAGCGAGGACCGTTATGCGGCAATGTCCCAAGTGCGGCGATAAATATTCTGATAGCGATTTGCGGTCGATGTGTCCATCTTGCATGGTCACGTTACAGACAGTGAAAGACGCTTCTATTTTGGATACTATGTCTACCTCCGGTCCGGTATCAATGGATATCGGTAGCATTTCCCCGTCATCATCTATTGCGCCAGTCGAAGTAACCACCACTCGGATGGTGATGACCGAAGTAACTCCGGTCAAGGTTGATTCCACTATAATGAACTCGGTTAAGGTTATTGCACCGGAAGATTTAAAATACCAGGTATTTGACGCAAACCAGGAAAATCGGCAGCTAACTGACGCATTATCTATTTCAGAACATCAAGCGGCGGATGACCTGGCAAGAATCGAACGGGAAGCCACCAGTTATAACAACATTACCATACCGCAATCATCCATCCCCATGTCGCCAATAGTAATACAAAATCCCGTTGATGCGTCACCGGAAAGCGATCGGCTGGCAGACGCTCAGAAAAATACTGACAATTTCAGCACCATGAATGTCGGCAAGTATCAGCTTGACGCGGTACAAGGAAAAAGCATCAACATGCCAACCGAGGCTCCTGCGGCGCCGGCATCTATCCTTGCCCCGTCGCCACCCGCTGTCCAACGCCATTATGAACCAATACGGCAATCGTCTGCCGCACCTGCCGGATCAAGCAATGCTGTATTTATAAAAACAACGGAAATTAAAACGGAAACAGCCAAACAAGACGACACCAAAGGACCGCCAGAACCTAAAATAAGAATGATGATAGCGGGTGACGACGTCGGCAGCAAAACAAAGTCGGTTTTCTCTGCCATTGGTGCGGGAATATCAGCGATAATCGCTATCGGGAATTTGCAAGGCGATGTCAATTTTATCAATGTTATCTATTTCGCACTATTTACTTTCTTAACGGTATACCTAATTCGCCAATCTATTTATCATTCCGCCATCAGCAAGGCAGTAATCAGGCAGATTAACACCGCCATGCCGGGCAGAATAATGAAAATAGAAGTTGATTTGGGAATAATGAGAAATATTCCAGTAAACCAGATCAAACTGACAGTGAGCCTGAATGAGGTTGTCGCCAGGCAGGAAAGCAATAAAAATAAAACCACCCAGACGTTCCTTCGCTATACCCGCGACGTGATGCTAATCAGTGCGCCGGTGGTATGGGCACAACAGACTTATGTAACACTGACCGCCTGGGTAGAACTACCCAAGGATGCGGAAGGGTCGTTTAAATCGGAATACAACCAGTTAGCATGGACTGCGGAGCTTTATGGCGAAATTCCCGGCTGGTATCCTGACATCAGGATGCATGTGCCATTGCAGGTGCTGCCGATTATCGAGCGCAAACCTGCCCCGTCGGAAACAAAAGTATTTCCATTGGAAAACCTGCGCGGGTTAAACGCGGTAATGACTATGGACGCGCCGCTTGATATTAATGGCAGGGCCACTATACCGTTGGGACGGGAGATTCCCTACACCGTACAGATTAACCCGACAAACAGCGGGCCGCACCGAAAACTGTTTTTAGAAATCACCATGCTGATAAAAGGAATCGGATCGACAGAAAACAAAGTAATTCACCGACAAATTTTATTTGGCAACGGGTGGGAAGCGCGCCAGCAATTAGAAAAAACCGGCACCTTTATCCTGCCGATACAGGCTGTATACTCATCGAATGTTGATGCCGGCGGCGTGCTGCCGATTTCGTATACTGGAAAATATCTCTCTATCGAATGGCAGGCCGTTGTTCGTGAAGAGATTCCCTGGGAAAAACACCCGACTGATTTCGTACCGATTATTGTGGTAACGGCAGAAAAATATCTGCAGAATGGATAATCATGAAAAAAGAGTTAATGGAATTAACATCGCCAATAGTAAATGCAATTTTACGCACGCGCCCGTATCTGATTACTGACGCAGATGGTAACATCGTGTTTGCCAATGAACTTGCAGTAAAAATCCTCGCAGGAACCCCCAGCCATTGCAATGAATTAGCGCGGATTAACAGCGACTGCGACGAGATAATTTTGCAAATTTTTGTTAATGCCCAGCCCAGCGAACAGATTTGCAGCATCCGCATGATAGAAAATGATGGTTATGTGGTGATGATGAATGACAAACCACGACAATTAAAAAGTTCCGAAATAATCCATCAGGTACGCAACGGCATGTCGATTCTGCACGCGATGCTGGAGTTAGAGATATCAACCGCGCCGGAAAATGAGATAAACCGCCTGATGGTAAGCCAAACGCGCATAAAAGCGATGGCAGCGGTATATGATCTGACAACCGGCAATGCAGATACAGATTTTGACGCGATGAAACTGCTTACCGCCATCGTCGCCAACAGCCAATCAACATTTATGCAGCGGTCGCAAGTTAACGCGCCGGAAAGCAGCACCATAAAAATCCCCACAAAAAACGCCTTATATTTCGGTCTGGTAGTCGCAGAAATAGCAATTCACCTGGCAAAACACAGCGACACCCCGATAACCATTTCCTGCACCGGCAATACCATAAAAATAACCACCCACGCAAACCTTCCCAAACTCCCCGCCCTGTCAAAAACCATCATCGATGGCTATATGACAAAGAACCTGAAAGGAAAATATCTGGTGGAATATGGGGAAACGTTTGGGGTGGAATTGACAATTGACAATTGACAATTTTGTGGTTGGGAGATTTGTGGTGACATCCCGAGAGGTGGCCAGAGCGTCCCGCTCGGAAAAAGGAAAAACAGGGAGGAAATTTCAGCGTTTATCGCATTCCTGCGCAGTCTGCGTCACCGGGACGGATGGCGCCACGTTTTATACCCATAAATTGTGGTCACCGTATGGAACAGGGTCGCAGCCCGGCTGATTTGGCAGTGTCCTGGTTAATAATGGTAAAATCACCAATCGTTCCTATTATTACCTGGGTTCGCCGGGCTGCGACCCTGTTCCAAACGGTGACTACTCTTTATAAACTGACTGAAAACCATACACTTACAACTACCAAAAACACAAAACACCCGGTTTCCCGGGTGTTCTTTTTTCGTGTGGGTTCTCGAAATGGACTTTTAGCGTTTGGAGAACTGGAATCCGCGGCGTGCGCGTTTGCGGCCGTATTTTTTGCGTTCTTTCACGCGTGAATCACGAGTGAGCATTCCGAATGAACGCAGGGTTTTGCGCAATTCTTCGTCGTATTGCAGCAATGCGCGTGCAATACCATGTCTGATAGCGCCGGCTTGTCCAGAGTTTCCACCGCCGAGACATTTGATAGTAATATCAAATTTGTCGTTCAGGCTGGTTGCCCGCAGTGGGGAAATAGCCATTTTCTCTAAAGTCACGCGACAGAGATATGCCAGCGGTTCCATACCATTAATGGTAATCTTGCCGCTACCTTCGCGTAACCATACCTTGGCGGTTGCATTCTTTCGATGCCCAGTACCGTAATAAAATTCTGCCACGATATGCCTCCTTAGCGGCTCATTGATTTCTGGAACGAACCAGTAATATCTTCCGGCTGCTGAGCTGCATGCTGGTGCTCGCCGCCGACATAAACTTTCAATTTGCGGAACATCTGCCGTCCAAGTGCGTTGTGGGGAAGCATTCCCTTGATAACGCGGGCGACGGTGTCAACAGGATTTTTCTCCATCAGTTTTCCGAAAGGGATTTCTTGGAAACCACCAGGAATACCACTATGGCGATATTTAATCTTTGACTGCAGCTTGTCTGCTGTTAGCCTTACTTTGTCGGCGTTAATCACAATAACATGATCGCCGGTGTCAACGTTCGGCGTATAGGTAGGTTTGTGCTTGCCGCGTAAAATCGCTGCAACACGGGCTGCCAGACGACCAAGAACCATGTCAGTGGCATCTACTACGAGCCACTTTCTCTCGATCTCTTGCGGTTTAGCCAGATAACTCTTCATCTTCCGTTTCTCCAACGAGATCCCCCACGGGGATATCAATATTATTATAGCGGGGATACCCCACTCTCATAAGCCACAAGCCGTTTGTCGGTGCGGCAACTTCAGCAAAATGGCGGGTTTTGGTTTCCAGTAATTCTCCCATCCATTCGGGTGATTTCTCACCTCTGCCAATTCTAACAAAATTACCGACTAACAATCGTACCATCTGGTACAAAAAAGCGTCAGCTTTTACGTCAAAAATCAGATAGCTGCCCTGGCGTCTCACCCCTGCATATATCAGATTTTTCACATTTGACAACGCCGGAGAACCGCTGTGACAAAAGGCCGAAAAATCATGCCTTCCCATTATCTCCGTCGTAGCTGCCTTCATAGCATCAACGTCCAGCCTATCCTTGATTTGCCAGCAAAACCTGCTGCGCATGGCATCAACTTCATGTACTTCCTGAACGAAGTACCAGTATCGCCGATATACAGCGCAATGCCTGGCGTGGAATCTTGCATCCACATCGCGCGCCTTGCGCACTCTGATTGAATCCGGCAGCCATCGGTTAGTAACCCATGCTACTTTTTCAATCGGTACCGGAGTTGGAGTGAAAAAATTCACTACCTGTCCAAACGCATGGACCCCGGCATCTGTCCTGCCCGCTGCTGACACGGTAACCCCGTGTCCACACAGCTTTTGCAGAGCTTTTTCCAGTTCACCCTGGATACTTGGATAGATATTCTGCCTTTGAAATCCCGCCCAGTCCGTTCCATCATAAGAAACGGTAAGGGCAATATTTCGCATAATTAATCTTCCAACTGCTCAACCAGCTC
Organism: uncultured bacterium; assembly: GCA_964638715.1. Lineage (GTDB taxonomy): Bacteria > Armatimonadota > Hebobacteria > CAIYQO01 > CAIYQO01 > JBAXQQ01. The sequence goes on from CAZWZF010000047.1 coordinate 4,892, forward strand.
CAGACGTACCATCGATGCGGCGTCGCCACGGCGGGCGGCGCGAATGGTTAATACGCCTTTTGCGCTCTTGGTTGATACACCACCCAATCTGGTGATTCTGGAGTATCCGCCATTTCGGTCGCTAAACATAGGACCGATTTTTTCAAAGAGTTTTTTAATCAGTATTTCACCGTAAGGGCGGCGATCAGCACCCTTCAGGCGGAACGGACCACTCTTGGTGCTATCGATTTCTGGTACCAGGCCGGTTACATTCATGTAATGGCGTTTGGTTTCGATAACTTTACCCATTGGTATCCAACGGCGTACCAATCGGCGATTTGCAAGATTGTCCTCGCGTGCCATGGTGATTACTTTTTCCAATACCGGCATCGCCTGTTTAGCGCGCTGCTCAGTAGTGGTTACTCCGCCATGCTCCAGCACGCCGGCCACCAGGCTTCTTATTACGGCCAGACGCTGATCAGTCGGCAGGCCTAAATGTTTGTTACTAACACGATGTCGCATGGTTTATCCTTTAATTAATCTTCGTCTTCGTCATCACCCTGCGGAATCGGTTCGTTTGATTCACGCAGATTAATGCCCATTGAAGTAAGCTTTTCGCGAACTTCGGTGAGTGATTTGCGACCAAAGTTTTTGATCGCCATCAATTCTGCTTCTGAATGTGCGGCTAATTCGGCAATGGTTGCAATGCCGACTTTGCGCAGACAATTCAATGTACGGACTGAGAAGTCCATATCCTTAATTTTCTGGTCTCCACCGGGGACATTCAAGCCCATGCGGTCGCCGAAGTAGCCTCGGTCATCGCCAGCCTCAAAGTCAAAGAAGAGAATGAGGTAGCGGTCGAGAATCTTCGCGGCGTCGCTGATAGCTTCACGCGGGGATATTGTCCCATTGGTGCGCACTTCAATAGTCAGGCGGTCATAGTCAGTTGCGCTGCCGATACGATGCGGGTCAACGCGATAGCCAACCTGGCGAACCGGGGTAAAAATGGAATCAATAGGAATGGTGCCGATTGACATGCGTGAACGATCTTGGCGTTCTGCAGGTACAAAACCGGTACCGAATACGATTTCCATTTTAATATCCAACCGTGAGTCAGCCCCAGATAAAGTTGCAATATGCAGGTCGGGATTAGCGATTTCAATGTCAGCCGGCAAATCGATATCTGCAGCGGTAACTTCGCCTTCTCCTTCACGGAACAGGGTGATTTCGCGGGGTTCGTCAGCAGCGCGGTCATTTGCGCCTGGCAGAACCTTGAATGCAATCCCCTTCATATTTAACAACAAGTCTGTTGTGTCTTCTACTACACCCGGGATAGTGCTGAACTCGTGAAGTACGCCTTCAATCTTCACTGTGCGCAATGCTGCGCCAGGAATGGATGAAAGCAATACTCGACGAAGCGAGCTTCCCAAAGTTGTACCATACCCGCGCTCAAGCGGCTCGACAACGAACTTGCCATATTTAATGTCAGTTCGATCGTCGATGCGCTCGATCTTCGGGGTTAAGTTATTCATCAATACCATGATTCTATGCTCCTGAGTATGCCAGGAATCTAACATACGCAATTATTAACGTGAATAGAACTCAACAATTAGCGATTCTGTCATTTCCGGGAGTTCCATTTCCTGGCGTGACGGCACTGAAACTACCGTAATTCGTTTTCCATCAGTGTCTACGTTCATCCATGCCGGGGTTCTGCGAATGCTTCCACCAGCCTGGAAAACGTCTTTACCTTTTGATTTACCACGAACTTCAATAACCATACCCGGCTTTACGCAGAATGATGGGATATTTACTACCTTGCCATCTATCTGGAAGTGACGGTGGTTAACAAGTTGACGTGCCTCAGCGCGTGAGGAAACCAACCCTGAACGGAATACAACATTATCAAGTCGGGTTTCCAACAACTGGAGCATACCCTCACCGGTAACTCCACGCATACGAGTTGCAGCTACGAAATATCGACGGAACTGGCGTTCGTAAACGCTGTAGTAACGGCGAACTTTCTGCTTAGCGCGAAGCTGTTGACCGTAGTCGGATACCTTTTTGCGTCCTTGACCATGCTGTCCCGGAGGATGAGCGTGTTTTTCGTTGTTCATCGCGCATTTAGCGGAAATACAACGTGCTCCCTTCAGAAACAGTTTGGCGCCTTCAGCGCGACACAATTTACAAACCGGACCGGTATAGCGACCCATTTATGTTCTCCTTACCTAAAAACCGTTATGAAATATCATCATCAGACGCGACGGCGTTTCGGCGCTCGACAGCCATTATGAGGGACTGCTGTAACGTCGTGCAGCGATGCTACTGACAAACCGGTGGTGCCAATTGCGCGAATAGCGGTTTCGCGTCCACTGCCAGGTCCATTAACGTATACGTGTATACGTCGCATTCCCTGATCGTAGGCGCGTCTGCCCACGTTTTCTGCAGCTAATTGCGCAGCAAACGGGGTACCTTTCTTCGTACCTTTGAAGCCAACCGTACCAGCACTTGCCCAACCGATGACATCACCGTTGAGATCTGTTATGGTCACAATAGAATTGTTGAAGGTTGACTGAATGTAGGCATTACCTTCAACTACCGCACGCTTTTCGCGACGTTTTGTCTTTCCGACTGATTTTCGAGCCATCTATTTCCTCCACGAAACCCACTCGACAAAGGGTCTCGCTATTTTAAAAGCGATGCTTTAAGCATCATTTTTATTACTTTTTAACTTTCTTCTTATTAGCTACTGCACGACGTGGACCCTTGCGAGTGCGTGCATTAGTCTTAGTGCGCTGGCCGCGTACCGGCAGACCACGTCGATGACGTATACCACGGTAACAGCCAATTTCCATCAGACGCTTAATATTGGCAGTAATCATACGGCGAAGGTCGCCTTCTACCGTACACTCACGCTCAATCGCTTCACGAAGACGAGAAACCTCTTCTTCGGTCAGGTCACGCACACGAGTTGCAATATCAATATTTGTCTGTTCCAGTATCTTCTGACTGGTATTCAGACCGATTCCAAAAATGTAAGTTAGGGCAATTTCAACCCGCTTATCACGCGGAAGGTCGACGCCCGCAATTCTTGCCATGGAAACTCTCCTCTATGGTATCGTCTTACCCTTGCACTTGTTTGTGCTTGGGAATGACGCATATTACCCGTACTTTGCCTTCTCTGCGGATAATTTTGCATTTATCGCAAATCCGCTTTACTGATGCACGTACTTTCATGCTCTTCCCCCAGAATAGCCTATAAGGCACTAATGTTGCGCACTTTTGCGCACTATTTATATCTATATACGATTCGCCCACGGGTTAAATCGTACGGTGATAACTCTATCTTCACCTTGTCGCCAGGCAGAATGCGAATGAAATTCATTCGAATCTTGCCGGATACGGTAGCCAGCACTAAGTGCGGCTTGCCTTCAGGCGACTTAGGTAAAGTATCAATCCTTACCCGAAAGGACGCATTTGGTAATGCTTCCTCTACGATGCCTTCGACTTCAATTGCCGCTTCTTTCGCCATTAGTACCCGCCTAATTTAGTTTTGTCAGTATGTCAGGTACACCCGAGGTGACCGCTACTGTGTGTTCAAAATGAACAGATAACTTTCCATCACGTGTTACCGTGGTCCAGCCATCTTTCAATATTCTTATTTCATAAGTACCAGCATTAACCATCGGCTCAATCGCCAGGGTCATGCCGCTTTTCAACACCGCGTCCGCGCTGGTAACCCAATAGTTGGGAATCTGCGGTTCTTCATGCAGCGCCTTACCGACGCCATGCCCGCACATATCTTTCACTACCGTGTAACCTCGGCTCAAGGCTAATTTCTCAACCGAGCTGCCGATGTCGCGTACCCGCTTTCCCTGTCGCGCCGCATCAATTCCTGCGTAAAGAGCATCTATTCCAGCCTGCATTAAAGCCTGCTTTTCTTCAGATATCTCTCCAACCCCAAAAGTCCATGCTGAATCAGCATAAAAACCTTCCAGAATCGCGCCCAAATCGATACTGACCAAGTCACCGTCCATGATGACTTTTCCACCTGGTATTCCGTGAACTACCTCTTCATTTATTGATATACAGGCAGTCGCCGGATATCCATGATAATTGAGGAAAGCCGGGATTGCTCCCATTCCTCTGATTGCGTTCTCTGCAATCTTATCTAATTCACCGGTTGTTACCCCCGGTTTCAAAGCATCCTTAACCATTTGCAACGCCATCGCTACAATCTTGCCGGAACGACGCATTATTTCAATTTCCTGCGTAGTTTTAACCGGAATCATTGGCTGTCTTGGCCTTGCTACCCGCATCGTTATTCCCCGGTCAATGCTGCTCGAATCTTTTCGGCTACAGCAGGAACTCCGATAGTACCGTCAACGGTAACTAACTTGCCGGATGACTGATAGTATTCGATTAACGGCTGGGTCTGGTCTTTAAAAGCTACCAAGCGAGTTGTGATAGCATCAATCTGATCATCTTTTCGCTGAATCAGTTCACCGCCGCAATTATCGCAAATGCCTTCAACTTTCGGCTTCATGGTATAAATATGAAATACTGAATTACATTTCGGACAAACCCGGCGACCGGTAAGTCTGCGAATCAATTCATCATCGCCAACTTCAATGTTAACTACAGCATCAAGTTTATGATTAATGCGAGTCAGCATTTCACCCAATGCTTCAGCCTGGGCTACAGTGCGGGGAAAACCATCCAGAATGTAACCTTTATCCAAGGTTTTCAGTTTTTCTTCCATCATATCGATGATTAACTGATCCGGTACCAATTTTCCGCTTTCCATATAGCTTTTAGCTTCATTACCGAGAGCGGAGCCAGCGCGGACTTCGGCGCGAAGGATGTCGCCTGTTGAAATATGGGTTAATCCCCAATTTTCATTCAGATAAGCAGCCTGAGTGCCTTTTCCGGCGCCCGGAGCGCCCAGCAATATAAAATGTAATGTATCTGTCTTTGCCATTAATCTTCCTTACTTAATAAAGCCTTCATAGTGACGCATCACCAAGTGAGCTTCCATTTGTTTCATGGTGTCAAGAGCAACGCCAACTACGATGAGCAGTGATGTACCACCCATCAAAGGTGCAAGCATTGCGGTTGCCGGGTCTTGCCCTCTGCCGCCGACGATGAAAGGAATAACGTATGGCAGAATAGCAACGAGACCCAAGAACATTGCACCGACGAAGGTTATTCGAGTCAGCACTTTGTCAACATATCTTTCTGTCTCACGGCCCGGACGAATGCCCAGGATGAATGAGCCATTTTTCTTTAAATTGTCAGCAATGTCCGCTACATTATATACCACTGCGGTATAAAAATATGTAAAGAAAACAACTAACAGGAAGTAAATCAAACATCCGTACCAGCTTTGTCCCGGTGACAGGTTAAGCATGAACTTAATAAACATGGACGGATTTGTATTACCGCTATTTTGAATCAACATCTGTGCGATTGACGCCGGCAGAGTTACAACTGAAATCGCGAAAATGATCGGGATAACGCCAGCGGTTACGACTTTCAATGGCAGGTAGCTGTTGCCGCCGCCAACTGAACGAACGCCGACTACTTTTCGCGCATGCTGAATCGGTATCTGCCTGACAGCCTGATGAACGAAAGTGATGAATACAATAATTCCCAGGAATACAGCAAGCAGAAGTCCAACCTTCAGAATTGCGAACAAAGTGTTGTTGTCTGAGTTATCAATAGCAGATTTGAATACCTGATAAATGGTGGGCACTAATCTAATCATGATACCGGCGAAGATGATTAATGAGATACCGTTGCCGATACCTTTATCTGTTAACTGTTCGCCAACCCACATCAGGAATGATGTACCGGCAACCATAACAATCATCAATGGTATAATGGTGTAGATACCCAAGGTATCAGTCTCTAATACGCCTGATCTATACATGTACCAGCTAAGACCACCCGCCTGCAGGAATGCAAGTATAACGGTGCCGATTCTGGTATAACTTGATATTCTCTTGCGGCCATCTTCCCCTTCTTTCTGCATTTTCTGTATTTGCGGAACCGCGATTCCCAGAAGCTGCATTAAAATAGAAGAGTTGATATACGGTACGATACCTAAAGCAAGTATTGAAAGACGCTTGAAAGCACCTCCGGACATCATGTCGATGAAGCTCCAGATAGAACCGCTGTTAAACAAGTTGGAAATTTTATCCGGGTTAACAAACGGTGCTGGTATATGAAGCCCGATAACAAATAGCGCAAACATGCCGGCGACGAAAAATATCCGGTTTTTTAATTCCGGCACTTTGAAAACGTCGGCTAAGCGAGCTAATGATTCTTGCCAATGGATATCTTGTGATGCCACGTTAGATTACCTCCGCGCTCCCGCCTGCCGTTTTAATTTTATCGGCGGCACTGGCACTGAAATGGCTTGCGTATACAGTGAGTGGTTTGGTGAGTTCGCCGTTGCCAAGAACTCTCAGTCCTTCATTGATGGTGCTGATAAATCTTGTTTTCAGGAGAAGTTCAGGAGTGATAACAGTGTTTGCATCAAACTGTTCAAGCTGCCCGACGTTAATAATAGTATATTCTTTCTTGAACATACCAATATTGCGAGCGCTCTGGCTTTCGCCTTTCAATTTGCGCAATCGGCGGTTGATAGGAGTCTGTCCGCCTTCGAAACCAGCACGAACTTTACCACGTGCACGTTGACCCTTATGTCCACGTCCACTTGTTTTACCGTGTGCGGAGCCAATACCGCGTCCCACACGCTTCGCGCTCTTATGTGAACCTTCCGGCCCACTTAATTCATGCAATCGAATCATCTTATGTAGTCCTCAACGCAACCAGGTATCCCGGTCACTCGTACGATTGTAATTATTCTGCAACCTTTACATCAACCATGTGGCGTACTTTAATAACTGCTCCACGGGTGCAAGGATTATCCGGCAATATGACCGTCTGGCGGATTTTACGCAAACCAAGTCCTCTCACAATGTCGACTATGGTATGCGGTTCGCCTATTATACTTCTTTTCAGAGAAATTGCTAACTTCCCGCTCATTCTACTTCCCCTTCGGAGGCTCTGCCATAAACTTCAGCCACTGTTTTTCCGCGAATGGCAGCAACTTCTTCAACAGTTCTGAGTGCTTTTAAGCATTCAATAGTTGCCCATGCAATGTTAATTGCGTTAGCTGAACCCAATGATTTAGTCAGGATATTATGAATGCCAGCGGCTTCCATAATAGCGCGGACTGCACCACCGGCGATAACGCCAGTACCTTCTGATGCGGGTTTGAGCAGTACTTTAGCAGCACCTGCGTCTTCCTCTACCAGATGGGGAATTGTCCCCTTGGAAATAGGAACTTTGATCAGCGCTTTTTTAGCAGCTTCAGTGCCTTTGCGGATAGCATCAGGTACTTCAGAAGCCTTGCCTAAGCCAACGCCCACATGTCCTTTACTGTCGCCAACAACAACCAAGGCGCTCCAGCGTAAAGTTCGTCCACCTTTGTGAACTTTCTGAACGCGGTTCAGCGAGACAACCTTTTCAACCAGTTCCAGCGACGTAGTATCAATTTTCGCCATTGTCTTTTATCTCCGTCCAGCCGTTAGAAGTTCAGTCCGCCTTTGCGGGCGCCATCGGCCAAAGCCTTCACGCGGCCATGGTAAGGATTACCACCGCGATCATACACAACATCTATAATGCCAGCGGCTTTCGCGCGCTCTGCAATCATAAGTCCAACCGACTCTGCTCCGGCGATGTTCCATCCCTTTACAGCATCTGTTACCTTCTCATTGAAGGCTGGTTCATTTGTTGAAGCTGCTGCAAGAGTGTTGCCAGCAACATCATCAATTAACTGAGCGTAAATATGCTTAAGACTGCGGTATACAGCCAATCTTGGCCGTTGCGGCGTTCCGGAGACTTTACCGCGTACTCGCTTGTGTCTGCGTATTCGAGCTGCTTTTTTAACTAATTTCATCGATCTCACCTTTTGCCGTCGGTCTTTGTCGACGGCGTTATCGACTATTTCTTACCTTTACCAGCCTTAGCGGCCTTACCAGCCTTGCGGCGTACTACTTCACCTTCGTAACGAAGGCCTTTACCTTTGTAGGGTTCAGGTTTCTTCAATGCGCGGATCTTTGCTGTTACCTGTCCAACCATCTCTTTATCAATACCGGCAACGGTGATACGGGCAGTTCTATGTCCATTATCAACATTCGGTGATGAGGTTTCAACAGCGAATGTAATTCCCTTTGGTGCAATCACATAAATATCATGTGAGAAACCAAGGTTTAAAACCATTCTATCCGGCTGCAATTGTGCACGGTATCCGATTCCATGCAATGTTAGAACTTTATTAAAACCCTTGCTTACACCATCTACCATATTAGCAATTAAGGTGCGTGTTAAGCCGTGCATCGCCTTGTGCAACTTTATTTCAGAGGCGCGCTCAACTGTGAGCACATTCTCTTCCTGTTTCACGGTGATACAGTCAGCCAGCGGGCGGGATAATTCGCCCTTCGGACCTTTAACTGATACAGTGCCGTCTGCGACAATAACTGTCACTCCGGCGGGCAGCGCTATCGGCAATTTACCAATTCGCGACATGATTAACTCCTTCGCAATAAAGCGGCATGATCTTTGACATACCGGCAAGCAAAATTACCAGATGGTGCAGAGTAATTCTCCGCCGACCTTAGTAAGTCTGGCAGTCTTATCAGTGATAACACCCGATGCTGTGGTGAGAATAGCAATTCCCATACCACCCTGCACACGAGGGATTTCACCACAACCGACATAAACGCGGCGACCTGGTTTGCTGATTCTTTTCAAACCACGAATCACTGGCTGATGGCGCGGGCCATACTTCAATGTCAGTTTAACAATTGGGGTGAGAGTATCTTCACCTTCAACTTCGTAACGTGATATATAGCCTTCCTCTTTGAGGATCCGGGCAATCTGTAATTTAATTTTCGTACTCGGGATAGCTACAATATCGTGACCGGCAGAAACAGCGTTTCTTACGCGGGTCAGCATATCGCCAATCGGGTCATTAACGGGCATCGTATTACTCCTACCAGCTCGACTTAGTCACGCCGGGCAAAAGGCCCTTAAGTGCATAGGTGCGTAAACAAATACGGCACATGCCGAACTTGCGAAAATAGGCACGCGGTCTGCCGCAGATATTGCACCGGTTATAAGCGCGTACTGCGAACTTAGGCTTGCGTTGCCAGGTTTGTAATTTACCTTTTTTAGCCACGGTATTCTCCTGTCACCTGTCAGCCTTTGCGCATCGGCAGGCCGAGTTTTAATAATAACGCACGGGATTCTTCGTCAGTCCGAGCGGTTGTCACAATAGTAATATCCATACCACGTACGCGGTCTACATTATCAATCGGTATTTCAGGGAAAATCGATTGCTCTTTCAGACCCATGGTATAATTTCCGCGGCCATCAAATGACTTGTTAGGCATGCCCTGAAAGTCGCGAATACGCGGCAGAGCGATGGAGAACAATCTATCGAGAAATTCCCACATACGCGGTCCGCGCAATGTAACTTTACAACCGATCGGGTTGCCTTCGCGCAGCTTGAATGCAGCAATTGACTTCTTGGCTTTGGTTACTACTGGCTTTTGACCGGTAATAAGCGCCATGTCGCGAACTGCGCCGTCAAGGTGCTTGATATCAAGGAGAGCTTCACCGACGCCCATGTTAACAATAACTTTGCTAACGCGCGGGATTTCCATGATGTTCTTGTACCCGAACTGTTCTTTCATTTCTGGTGCAATTTCTGCTGCATAGCGGTCTTTCAAGCGAAGGACGATTGCCTTCTCTTCTACGCCGCCAAACTTAATTGCGCCCGGTGCTTCTTTCTTGGTAGTTTTACCCTGCGGTGCACCCGGTTTTCCTCCACCAGGCTTCTTTCCGCCCGGTGCCGATTTCTTCGGTTCAGCTTTTGCCACAATAATCTCCTCTGGAATCCCCCACCATCCCATACGCACTATTGCCGCATGGCGGTAGGGCGGGATTTATTAGTCTAATTTCTCAGTCGGCCGTGGAATAATCTGTTGGCATTGTTTGCAAACACGTTCACGGCGGGTGACGGTCTTCTGTCCTGCCAGGGTATTGCGGGTAACTTCAATAAGTTTCATCGCAACCCGGGTAGGAGCATTGCATGACGGGCAAACCAGCATCACACGTGACACCGGAATAGCGGCAGGGATTTCAATCCGGCCACCCTGCTGCAATTGTGCAGCGGCACTGCCCTGGCGAGGCTTCTGGTGTTTTGTTACCAGGTTTAAACCCTCGACAATGACTTTGTCTTTTCCTGTAAGGACTTCAATAACCTTGCCACGGGCACCTTCAACTTTGTTGGCAAGTGCCTGCTGCTCCGCCATCGGCAGCTTCTCAACCTGAGCCTGCAGTTCCGCGGCGGATTTCACGTGCAAGGCTTCGCGCAGACGTGAAACGCCTGCGGCATCTTTGCCCTTGCGGATATATACTATGTCACCTTTTACAATTTTCATCGCTTATTCCCATACAATTCGCCGAGACGTTTTGTCCCGGCGATGCACACAAGACCGAATTTTACTGTTTTTTGGCACCCTTGTCAACAGGGGTACTTAAAAACTAAAGAACTTCTGGTGCCAGACTTACGATTTTCATAAAATCGCGGTCTCGCAGTTCACGTGCAACTGGTCCGAAGATGCGGGTACCGCGCGGATTCTTCGCATCATTAATGAGTACTGCCGCATTTTCATCGAACCGGATATATGACCCGTCCGGGCGACGTAAAGACTTTTTAGTGCGGACTACAACAGCCTTCGCTACATCGCCTTTCTTCACGTTTGAAGATCCCGGGGTAACAGATTTAACTGCCACCACAATAATATCGCCGATATTAGCGGTTGAGCCGGTTGAACCCTTCAGTACGCGGATGCATTCAACTACCCGCGCCCCAGAATTGTCTGCTACATTCAAACGTGTTCGTAACTGTATCATGTTTAACGCTCCTCTTCATCGCGTTTCTTCGCTTCGGCGGCAATTTGATCTGCCACATGCGACGGAACTTCTTCATAATGAGAAATACTCATGGTGAATGAACCTTGCCCTTTAGTAAGAGCGCGCAGTTCATTCGAATACTGGAACATTTCCGCCTGGGGCACTTGCCCTTTTACAACTGACATCCCACCGCCAAGAGAATCAGAACCCTGAACTCGACCGCGTTTGGATGACAATCCACCAATGATATCACCTATATATTCATCGGGGACTGCAATTTCTGCATGAACAATAGGTTCTAAGATAATAGGTCGGGCTTTCGCCATACCTTCCTGAACCCCAAGACGTCCAGCGGTCTGAAATGCAATATCTTTAGAGTCAACCGGGTGATATTGACCGTCAAACAAAGTGACTTTAACATCGACTACCGGGTAACCTGCTATCGGACCGCGTTTCAGCGCATCACGTACGCCCTTTTCAGTTGATGGGATAAACTGCCGAGGCACCACACCACCTACAACTGCATCTATAAACTCAATCCCGCCACCGCGTACATTCGGCTCTAACTTCAATTTAACATCACCGAACTGACCGGCACCACCGGATTGTTTCTTGTGTCTTCCGTGGCCTTCTGCGTTTCCAGTAATGGTCTCGCGGTAAGCAACATGCGGATTACCCAAAATTGTTTCAACATTAAACTTTCTCTTCAGGCGGTCGCGGGCAATCTCTACCTGCAACTCACCCATGCCGGAAATAACCGCGTCATGAGTTTCCTGATCAATTTCAAATTTTAACGTTGAATCTTCTTCCATTAATCTATGCATACCCTGGGCTAACTTATCTTCTTCACCCTTTGTCTTCGGTGAAATAGCGAAGTTAAGCATCGGTTCAGGATAATCAGGCATTGCTATCTGTATTCTGCTGCCCGAGGTTGAAATTGTATTTCCAGCCATGGTATCGTGAAGTTTTGCAACTTGAACGATATCACCGGCATTGGCAACTTCAATGATATCCTGGGTCTTGCCAATAAGTACAAACAGATTGCCAATTCGCTCTTTACTTTCCCTGGTCACATTAACCAGATCGGAACCGGAACGCAACTGACCTGAATATATTCGTAAAAATGTAATTTTTCCAGCAAACTGGTCTGCTGTTGCTTTGAAAGCATAGGCTACTAAAGGTCCGGAGTTTGAATTGGTTAATTCAATTTCTTCCTCACCCTTAAGGCCAATCTTCGCCGGCATTTCATTCGGTGACGGCAGACTGTCGATAATCATATCAAGCAGCGATGTCGTTCCATAATTCTTAAATGCTGAACCGCACAGTATCGGATAAGCATTTCCGTTTTTAATGACAACTTTCAGACCGTTGATAATCTCATCATCGCTGAGAGTACCTTCATCCAGGTATTTCATCATCAGTTCGTCGTCAGCTTCGGCTGCTGCTTCTGCAATGGCATCCCGCATGGATTCTGCCTTGCTTTGCAATTCGGCAGGTATATCCGTCACGGTAGGCATGGAATTATCATCTTTCTCTATTATCGCCTTCATGTGAATGAGGTCGATAACACCTTTAAATGATGACTCCGCGCCGATGGGAATCTGTACCGCAAAGCACTTTTTACCAAAGCGTTTCTGGATAGTTGCCAAAATATCGTCAAAATTAGAGTTTTCTTTATCCAGCTTATTAATGAACAGAACACGCGGTAAGGCACGCTCATTGAGCATTCGCCAGAACCGTTCGGTCTGAACTTCAACGCCGTTTACGCCATCTATTAATAAAAGCCCGGCATCAGCAACTGCCAACACACTAACGGCTTCTGATATAAAATCAGCGTATCCCGGAACGTCAAGGACATTCACCTTGCAGTTTTTATACTGCACCGGTAAAAGAGAAGTAGTAATCGATATTTGGCGATGTACTTCATCCACGTCATGATCCGACAACGTATTGCCGGCGTCTACGCGCCCCATGCGTCCGATAACACCGGTCTGGTACATGAATGCTTCAATCAGGGTAGTTTTACCTGATGAGCCATGTCCGAGCACGGCAATATTTCTAATTTGTCCGGTTTCGAAATTTTTCATCCAAAGAGCCTCGCTTGAGGTAAGGATTCCGGCTGCGCCGGTTAACAGAAACTATTTCGCTTTTTCGAGTACTTCAATTACGCGCCAATTTTTATCTTTGCTAAGTTTGCGTGTTTCCATGATGCGAACTTTATCGCCGATATGGCACTGATTAGTTTCATCATGCGCTTTAAACTTACTGGTGCGCTTGATAATTCTGCGATACAGCGGGTGTTGTACCAGGTCTTTAACCTGGACTACGATTGTCTTATCCATCTTATCGCTGATGACAATACCTTCAAGTTGTTTGCGCTGATTTCGCGTTTCGGTTGTCTCGGTCATTATAATTCTCCCGTTATCGCGCTTTGCGAGCGGCGCGGAACATCTTGTTTTCAATGCTGCGGAACTTGCGGTAGTCATCAAATGATGCAAAACCGGTATTTCCCAGAATTTCTTTCTCGCGGATCAGTGTATACAACACTGCAACTTTCTTGCGGCATGTCCCGAGGGATGCCGGGCTGCTTAACTGGTTCATACCAGCGGCAAATTGCAGTTCGATTAATGTGCGTTCTGTTTCCGCCAACTCACTTTTCAGTTCGTCGATTGTCAGGTTATGCAGTCTGCGGCGTTCTTCTAATTTCACTTACTTTCCTCCACTGCTGCAGCCGTATCTTCACGGGTGACGAACTTCGTCTTAATCGGTAACTTATGAGCTGCAAGGCGCATGGCTTCGCGGGCATCTTCAACAGATACGCCGGCCATTTCGAATAGAATACGTCCAGGCTTAATAACCGCTACCCAGTATTCTGGTGCACCTTTACCGGAACCCATACGGGTTTCTGCCGGCTTGGCGGTAACACTTTTATCCGGGAAAATGCGGATCCATACTTTACCCTGGCGCTTAATATAACGAGTCATCGCAACACGGGCAGCTTCTATCTGACGGTTAGTCATCCAGCAGCATTCCAGAGCTACCAGGCCGAAATCGCCTAATGTAACTGTATTGCCGCTCTGAGCTTTACCCTTAAGGGTTCCGCGGTGTGATTTTCGGTATTTAGTACGCGATGGCATTAACATCGTTTAAATCCTCCGTTGGATGTCGACTACTCAGTTGCTGCCTCAGCGTTTCCGCCAGCTTCAACAACCGGTGCATCAACAGCCGGTACATCAGAGGCTTCAGCGCGGGTAACCCGGCGCCAGCCTTTTTTCTTGTCTCCAACCTGGCCATCAGCAGCTTTAACAGCGGCAGCAGGTTTTGGATCCTGTTGTGGTGCACGGCGCGGCCTCTGTTCAGCAGCAGGTGCTAACGGTGTATTCATACCGGTCAGGATTTCTCCACGGTATATCCACACTTTAACGCCGATGTTGCCAAACTGTGTGCGAGCTTCTGCAGTGCCGTAATCGATATCTGCGCGCAGGGTATGCAGAGGAATCTTGCCATCTTTGTCGCTGTAGCTGCGGGCGATTTCAGCACCACCCAGGCGGCCGCCAACGATAACTTTAATTCCCTTGCCTCCGCGCTGCATGGTACGGGCAATGCTCAGGCGGGTTGCGCGTTTAAATGATACGCGGCGTTCAATCTGCCCGGCAATCGATTCTGCAACTAAATAAGCATCCAATTCAGGCTGTTTGATTTCAAGAACGTTTACCTGTACTTTGCGCGGTACAATCTTTTCGATGTCAGCTCTCAGGTCGTCAATCCCACGTCCGCCTCTGCCGATGATAACACCGGGCCGTGCAGTATGCATGGTAATTTTAACCATATTGGCCATTCTCTCGATTTCAATCATAGAGATGCCGGCTTCCATCTGTCGATTTCTGCCGCCGCCACCTGGCTTGCGCTGTGCGCCTGCCGACATCAGACTCGGCAATTTTTTGCGGATGAACTTGCGGATTTTATCATCTTCGATGACGAAATCTTTATATTCTTTGTCAGCAAACCAGCGGCTCTGCCAATCGCGAATGATTCCCAGCCTCATCCCGTAAGGATGTACTTTCTGTCCCATTATACAGTTCCTCCGATACGAGTGGCCCGGGGCTTAGTTGCCTTAGTGGCCAATTTTATAGTGATGTGGCTTGAACGACGACGAACTATTCTTGCGCGTCCCATTGTAGTAGGATGCATGCGCTTGAAAGTGAATCCGCAATCGACGAAACATTCCAACACAATGAGTCCTTCTATATCAAGACTCAGGTTGTGGTCAGCATTAGCTGCCGCCGACTTTAATACTTTTATAATCGGTTCTGCTGCAATGTTCGGTGTGAACTGCAGTACAGCAAGTGCTTCTTCATAAGATTTGCCACGGATCAGATCGATAACGTGTCGGACTTTGCGCGGCGACATGCGAATGTTCTTCGCCACTGCCTGCACAATGCCTAACTCTTTTCTTTCTTCGATCATCTGTTGTTTCAGAGATCCTCTGGCTTTAGCATTCTTTCCCATTTTTATATGCCCTCTACCGTCGTCCGGGTTTAGCGAACCTTCGATGATTTTTCACTGCCAGCATGTCCGCGGAAATGTCTGGTGGGCGCGAATTCGCCCAATTTATGTCCAACCATGTTTTCGGTAATGAATACCGGAACATGTTTGCGTCCATCATGTACAGCGATGGTGTGCCCTATCATGTCGGGGAAAATGGTGCTTCTGCGCGACCATGTCTTGATAATGCGCTTCTCACCTTTCCGGTTCATCTGGTCGATTTTCTCTAACAGATGCTCATCGGCAAACGGGCCTTTTTTAAGTGAACGTCCCATAGTAACCTCTTTAAAGTTTCTTCCGCGCTGCCGAGTTATTTAGCTCCGCGTTTCTTCACGATGAAGACGTCAGAACGTTTGTTATGACGAGTCTTCTTACCCAGTGCGGGCTTGCCCCACGGGGTCGATGGACCTTTTTTGCGACCGATGGAGGTATGACCCTCACCACCGCCGTGCGGATGGTCGCATGGATTCATCGCGGTTCCTAATACGTGACCCCGACGTCCCATGTGGCGCATACGGCCGGCTTTACCGATTACAATATTTTCGTTCTCAATATTTCCAACCTGGCCGATAGTGGCGCGGCATAAGCCGAATACACGGCGCATTTCGCCGGAAGGCAGCATTACGGAAACGTATTTGCCTTCTTTCGCCATAATCTGCGCAGAGGTACCGGCGCTTCTGCACATCTGTGCACCTTTGCCTTCGTGCAGCTCAATTGCGTGCACGGTGGTACCGAGCGGAATATTAACTAATGGCATTGAGTTGCCAATTTTAATGTCGGAAGCAGGACCAGACTCTAAAACGGTTCCTACAGTCAAGCCGTGCGGGCAAAGAATGTAGCGGCGCTCTCCGTCTGTATATTCCAACAGCGCGATGCGAGCGGTTCGGTTCGGGTCATACTCAATAGCGATTACGGTGGCTGTGCATTCATCTTTCAATCTCTTGAAGTCGATGATACGGTAAGCACGTTTTGCTCCACCACCACGAAAACGGATGGTAATTTTACCCGAGTTATTGCGGCCGCCGCTTTTTTTAAGCGGGGTGACCAGCGATTTCTCTGGTTCCTTTTTCGTCAGTTCGCTGAAATCAGCGGTCGTCATAAATCGACGTCCCGGTGATGTCGGTGAATACTTTTTCAGCGGCATTTCTTTAACACTCCTCCACGATTATCGGCCGTGGTGACCGTAACATCAAAGCTAAAAATTAAGCGCCTTCCAGCTCCAGAATATTCGGGGAGTCGGCGGTCAATGTGACGATAGCTTTCTTCCAGTTCGGGGTTGAGCCGACGCTGGGGCGCTGCCCGCGCTTCATGCTTACTTTTCGGGATTTACCACGAACGCGCAAGATGTTGACGCTGGCAACTTTTACGTTGTCTTTGCTGAACAGCTCTTCGATGGCGCCAGCAACTTCAGTGCGGGTGGCATCGATTGCTACCATGAAGGTGTACTTGCGTACTTTCATGTCGGCTAATTGACTTTGTAAATTTTCTTTTCCGGCAGCCTTGACTTTAATAACTGCTTTAGTAAACTTCTGCAGTTTTGTTAAGCCTACGCTTTTTTCGGTCAGTATCGGTTTAATCAATATCTGATGAAGTGGTCTATTCATTGGTGTCCCCTTCAATTTGTTTTTCCATCCACCGCTCACTGCCGAGTGCGCTTGTCTTCAGTTCTTCCAGCATGGCAATGCTCATTTTTGAAAAGATGAGGGCATTGGCATGAAGAACATCGTAAGTACCCAGCATGTCGGGAGTTGTCATCCACACATTTTGAAGGTTTTGGAAAGACATCACTATTTCAGGAGTCGGATTATCCACAACGATCATCACTTTCTTTTTGGTGCAATCGATTGCCTTCAGGAAAGCTACTGCGTCTTTTGTTCTCGGTGCGGTAATGGCGAAGCTGTCTACTACGATAACAGCGCCTTCAGCTACCTTGGATGAAAGAGCGGACAGCAATGCTGCGCGGCGCATCTTTTTCGGCAGGCTCTGGCGATAATCGCGAGGATGCGGGCCGAATACAACGCCGCCGCCTTTCATGTGAGGAGCGCAGCGCGCACCCTGGCGGGCACGGCCGGTTCCCTTCTGACGGTACAGCTTGCGGGTGGAATGTTGTACTTCACCGCGGGTGAGGGTGTCTGCATTTCCCTTGCGCTGATTAGCGAGGGTGGACAGAACAGCCTGGTGAATCAAAGCTTCATTCGGCTCTAATCCAAATACATCCGCGTTTAGTTCAAGTTCTCCGGATTTTTCACCGTTAAACATATATACAGGTACGGTTGCCATGGCTTATTTCTCCAACGCAGTGAAGGTAACGTATTTACCCTTACCGCGTTCCAAATCTACGCGTACCGGCATAGTGACAACCACTAAACCGCCGGCGGGGCCAGGAACAGCACCCTTAATAACTAACATATTCTTGTCGGCATCGGTGCGCACGACTGTCAGACCTTTGATGGTAACCTGTTCATCACCCATATGTCCGGGACGGCGTGAGCCGGGGAATACACGGGCTGCATCAGTTGCGCCGCCAGAGGAAGTTTTGCGATGGTGCATGGAACCGTGGGATGCCTTGCCACCTTTGAAGTGGTATCGTTTCATACCACCAGCAAAACCTTTACCTTTTGATGTGCCGATGACATTAACTTTATCGCCAACTTCAAAAATGTCGGCTTTCAGTTCTTTACCTTCGGGAAATTCATCAATTGCGGCTACATTGAATTCTTTGAGGAAGCGCAGCGGTGGAACATTATGTGCGCGGAAATGACCGTATTGAGCAAGGGTGAGGCGGTGTGGACCGCGTGGTTCTTTCTCAACCTTGTTACGGTTAGCGGTTTTCCGACGCTGTTCATGCAAGCGGTGCATTTCTTCCGCCCGACGAACATCACGTTCGGCATATTCCATAAATCCAAGTTGCACGGCTTCATAGCCGTCTTTAACTTTTGTGCGGCGCTGCACGACGAAACAGGGGCCTACTTCGAGTACGGTTACGGGGATTGCTTTACCGTCTTCTGAGAAGATCTGCGTCATGCCCACTTTGCGTCCCATGATCATCTTACGAATCGACATGGTTAATTTTCCTTTTCAAACTTCAGAGGAGTCGTGAGCTGACTCGTGAAGCCCCCTCGCGGGGTGACGAATGACCAATTATTTTGGCCTATTACGCTTTAATTTGAATGTCTACACCACCCGGCAGGTCAATGCGCATTAATGCGTCAATTGTCTTCTGGTTCGGTTCGAGAATATCAATCACGCGTTTGTGAGTTCTCATCTCAAAATGTTCCATTGACTCTTTGTCAATATGCGGCGAACGAATCACGCAGAACCGATTAAGTTCGGTCGGCAGAGGAATCGGGCCATGAACCTGGGCGCCTGTGCGCCGTGCGGTATCAACTATCTTCAGAGCAGACTGGTCCAATATCCGATGGTCAAATGACTTCAATCGAATTCTAATCCGGTCAGCCGGCGCTTTTCGAGTTTCTTTACGCATGGGCGGTTTTACCTCACTCCGAAACAGCTTTCAACCTGTCCCGGTTAATTGTCATGGTACATACCGGGTACTTAATCCCGGCACACAACGCCCGTAACTATAATGAAATTTCAGAATGAAGTCAATAGGAATTTGACGTAAATTTTAAAATTTATTGAAAAACTTATAAAATTTATGAAAATATCTAAATTTTAAACTTCCAGCAAGAATATCCATACAGCGGGCAGGCATTAAATATACCACATATATATAAGGTATGACAAATTTGTTTTATTGTCAGTTTTTAGTGTTCAGTTTTTAGTGTTCAGTGTTCAGTGAGATCGATTGCTGTCGGGTGAAGTCGGTCGGGAAGGTAGGGGAACTGTCCCCAGTTCCCGCGAAGAACCGGAATTATAATGTAAAGAAGCGAAAAAGCGACAGATTTCTTAAGTGGTGTTGTGTTTATTAACCTTATTTTGTCGTTACATCCGATTCATCTTAATATAAAGACGCTTTCGCGGGAACTGAGGACAGTTCCCCTACCATCTACCAGATAAACCTGATTTAACTATAATTTCTCCTATTACTTCCCTTTCGCATCCTTCTTTATATACCCCAACTCATCCGCACGGTAGAAGGCTTTGTTTACCACATTTTCTTTATCATTTTCATCATAATTTTCAGATACTGCTGCCGAATGACCGTCGGCGTAACCTACAACTACATGACCTTTGTGTCGACCTACTGGTTTTACTGATAATTGTGATTTTAGATTATTTTTGTAACTGCCAATAATGCCGCCTTGAAGTTCAATATTTAGCATTGGCTCAGAATCGCATAATAATCCTACTTTTGCGGGTATTGTGATTATCTTTTTATCAATCCCCGCACCATTTGGCAGCAAAAGCGCTGCATTATAGCCATAACTGACATATTTTTTCATATTTTTATCAATATCTGGACAGTGAAACATATCGTCAATAATTACATCTGCTCCACCTTTTGCATAAGTATCAACATCACTAACCCATCCCGTGTAATTAGTAGAAACAGTATTGTCGGCTTGTCGCTTATATAATCCCGGCAACCGATTTTTATTATCCTGGGAATACATTTCCGCTGCCATTGCTAATTGACGAAGATTGCTTGTACATGCGGTGTCACGTTTGGGCATATCACTTCGGTGATTAAATAGAGGTGCAACTAAAGCAATCACTGCCCATAACGCAAATAATATTAATCCTATTTCATGCCATTGCAAAGGTCGAATATATTTTTTCATACGCCATCTCCAATACCAATATTTCGGCTTTCGCCGGGTGAATAATTGCGGTTTGTATTGCGCGATTGCGTATACGGGATAATACTCATTACATGATAATCTCCATAGTTATTATACCCGAAAGCTTCGGCATACTCATAATTAAAGATTAAATTACGATTAACATTTATTTTTATAGTTACACAGAGATTCACAGAGGAGACACGGAGATACACGGAGGCATTAATAAAATCTCCGTGAGACTCTGTGTCTTCTCAGTGCATCTCTGTGTAACCCCAAAATTGTTTAATTCATTGATATTTTGGTATCATATATATTATGAAATATCGGGTTGCTTTAACTATTGCGGGTTCGGATTCTGGCGGGGGGGCCGGGATACAGGGTGATTTGAAGACGTTTTCCGCCCATGGGGTATACGGCGCGTCGGTGATTACCGCTATTACCGCGCAGAATACCCTGGGGGTTAGCGGCATCCAATACATCTCCCCAGATATGGTGGGCGCGCAGATTGACGCAGTGATGAGCGACCTGCCAGTGCACGCGGTGAAGATTGGCATGCTGGGCAACGTGGATATCGTTAAAGTGGTGGCGGAAAAGATGCGCAAATACAAACCGCCGTCTATCGTGCTGGATACCGTGATGCTGGCGAAAAGCGGCGACGCGCTGTTGAAAAAAAACGCGGTAAAGGCGCTGATAACCGAATTAATACCGCTGGCAACACTGATTACCCCCAACTTGCCAGAGGCGGCCGAGATACTTGGCGAAGAAATAACCGACCCGGCGGAAGCGACGCGAAAACTGCTGCATTTGGGAGCAAAAGCAGTGCTGCTGAAAGGCGGTCACGGCGTCGGCGATATGCTGTACGACTACCTGATGGTCAGAGGTGGCCAACTGCAGGAGTTCAGCAACCCGCGCATAAACACCCGCAACACCCACGGCACCGGGTGCACTCTGTCATCCGCCGTCGCCGCCCACCTTGCCCTGGACGACTCTCTTGATGACGCGGTGAGCGAATCAATTGCCTGGCTGCACCAGGCGATAAAAAAAACTTATTCCATCGGCAGCGGCCACAGCCCGGTAAATCATTTCTGGCAATACTGGAGAGCGGACAATGACTAATTTATTTGATTATAATTACGACTACAGATTTGTTATTGATATAACCCTGAAGCTCTTGCTGGCGATGCTTTGCGGCGGCATCATTGGTTTTCAGCGGCAAATGCACGAAAGTGCCGCCGGTTTTCGCACCCATATACTGGTATGTATCGGCGCGGCGGTATACATGATAATATCCATCCTGATCAGCGATAACGGCAAATACGACCCGGGTCGGATAGCCGCCCAGGTCGCCAGCGGTATGGGCTTTTTAGGCGCGGGCACAATTATCAAGCAAGGCAGCCTGGTACGCGGATTAACCACCGCCGCCAGCCTGTGGGGAATCGCCGCCGTCGGCATGGCGATAGGCATGGGCGGTCCGGCAACAGTAGTCGGAGTAATAGCAACTGTTTTCTCTTATGTCGCACTGGCACTACTGGTTCCAATAGAAAAAAAACTTGCGACCAGCAGACATTGCGAATTTATTGTAAGAACAGCAACCGACCACGACATAATGCTGAGCATTACTAAAAAACTGGAATCCATAAATTTCCCCACCGAAGGCACCCGCATATCCCGCAACACAGCATTTAACGAAATATCATTTGAAATAAAAATTGGCAAAGAAAGCGATATTAACATAATAATCGACGAAATCTACAAGTTCGACGGCGTACTGTCAGTATCGTGCGATGGGAAATGAGAAGAATTGGAAATGGCAAATGGCAAATTATCTCTCCCTCTTGAGGGGGATGTCACCGCAGTGACAGAGGGAGTGACTGCGGAAAAAGTTATGCAAAAAATTTACCAATCCAAATCGAATTCAAACGACTTCGAACGATTGCAATCGAATTCAAAAACAGGAACTTAATATGATATCGATATCTCAACTATCTGCTGTTTCCGGACTTTGGCGAATCGCCGGTGATGACACCGTCGGGTATGCCATTGTTCGAGCAGGAAAATCGCTGCTGGTGGATTGTCCCGCCGGTGTTGCTGACGCGTTAATCACAGTCGGCATTCCAGTACCAGATGTTATTATACATACCCAGGTACAGGCGGAGCATTGCTGCGAATGGCAAGGTTTCCCACGGGTGCCGGTCTATGTGGCAGAATCTTCCCGCGAAGTAGCCCTGGTAAGCAATGAATTTATCCGAGACAGCAAAACCGTCTGGCCGCCAGACCGCGGGTGGGACAATCGCGGCGAGGAAAAATACGGCATCGGCGGATGTGTCACCGAACGCGCGCCGAAACAACCGTTAAATGTAAAAGGCGTATTGATTTCTGGCGATAAATTTTACTGGAATGGCGTTGAATTAGATGTAATTGCGCTGCCCGGCAGCGGCAAGCGCGCCATCGGGTTCTGGTGGCCGTCGGAAAATCTTATTTTCACCGGCGACTTGTTTCATGCCGGCGGATATGCGGTGAATCTCTACGATATTGAACGCAGCTATGGCATCCCCACCGGTTATGAACAGATGGCGGAATCACTGGAAAAAATATTAACATTTTCACCCAAAATGTGCCTGCCTTCCACTGGCCCGATAATTACCGAAGTTAATACCGACATCGCGCGGCTGCTGCCACTGTTAAAAGACCCCTGCCGGGTGGCATCGCTGCGCAGCAATGAAAAATGGGCATTAACCGGCTTTAAACCAGTTCGTACCATCGGCACCCGCTGGCGCGAAAATTTTCCCGGGGTATACCAGAACTGCAACTTTGGCAACATGATATTATTCATTGATGGCGAAGGCCGCGGCCTGGCAATCGACCCGGATATCTGCGTCTGGGATAGTTGGCAAGGCAGTGTAGACGCATTCCATGCCGACCTTGACCTGCTGGAAAAAGAAGCGGGATTGAAGACCATCGAACGCGCTTTGGTAACTCACTACCACGGCGATCATTTCCAAAATGCGCCGGAACTGCGCAAGCGTTATGGCACCCGCATACAGGCCGCCGGTGATGTAGCCGCCATTATAACTGCCCCATACAATTTTTCCTACCCGTGCATGGTGAACTGGTACGGCTTCCCATTCGATAAAATGGCAGTTGACGACGTGCTGACCTATAACCATGCAGAAAACTGGCATGAAACAACAATATTTACGCCAATCCACACCCCCGGTCACTGCAACGCCCACACCGGATACGCCATCACCTGGAACGGCAAACGAATATTCTGCTCCGGCGACGCCGTGCAATACGGTGCGGGACCAATCAGCGCAAATATGCCGCTGATATACAACGACACCGCCTGGCCCGCCCGCAGCCTGGCAGTAACCTTGAAAAGAATAATTGAGTTCAACCCCGAATATGTATTAGGCGGCCACAGTCACGCATTTCAAGACCCGGACGGCAGCATCCTTCGCGATATGCTGACCGTACAACTGCAAGCAGAAGAAAACCTGCGCCAGCTAATCACCGATGGCAATACCATGCGCTCAATGACCCCGCCGGGGTATGATGAATTGAGATTCGAGAATTGAGAATTGAGAATGGCTCTTGTAAAACTTATTTTTCTAAATTATAGATTGACATCTTAAAAGCCCCTCCCCTCAATCCCCTCCCCGGTTGGAGAGGGGAAGAACGACTTTCAGGGACTGACACCGAGTGGCAAAGCCAGGAAGGTGTTTGTACCACCATATAATCACAAGGTTTTGCAAAAGCCTGTGAGAATTCGAGAATTTTCTCCAACAATTTATTCCAAATCCAACGTCACCGAGACGGTGACGTCACGTACGACAGGCGGCCCGCCTGTCGAATTTTTTCTCTCTTCACTCCTCACTCTTCTCTCTTCATTTACATATCCGCACATGCCGCATTGGTTCTGTTCCTACGCTTTCGGAATGGAGGTGGTATTGCATTGCCAGTTTATGCTGCAATCGGCGCTGGTAGGCGTTTCTGGGGGCTAATTCCACAGGTCGCGAGGTAGCCAGTACTTCGCGGATGGCTTCCCGCGCCTCGCGGATGGCGTCATGGTCGCTGCCGCCGCCGTTCTGGCTCATTTTATACATGTCGTATAGGGCATTCACAATCTGCTGATAGGTGTTGTTGCGGATTATGTGTACCGGCACGCCGTGATGCATCGCCTGCGCCAATTTGCCGCTGTCGCGGCGTTCCTGCTGTTTCACCGCGATTATTACATCAGCATCTTCCATCCGCCGCGCCATCAAGGCATTCACCCCTATTTCGTTTATCGCGCGTTCCAGTTTATTGCGCGCCACCCCGTAGGGGAATATGTAAATTGATTTTTCCGGCGAGATATCCGCGGCTTTGTGGCTATCCAGGTATCCGGCGTAGTCGCCCCATTCCTCGGTTTCTTCCTCGTCCTCGTATTTTACCGGTGATTCCAGCTTTTCAACTTCACCCTCGGCGGTCAGTATTCGCATCTCCGGCGCCGGACTGCCCCCGCGCAGTTTGCGGTCGACGATGTCCGCAAGGTTATGGTAAACCGCCAGTTTATCCTGCTCTACCATCTCCACCAGCACGTCAAAAGTCGGCGGGGATTTGCGTTCCAGCACGGTTTTTTGCGTTCCGCGCCGCCTCGCTTCATCATCGGAAAGGGTGACAGCCTGAATCCCGCCGATAAGGTCGTTGAGGGTGGGGTTTTGCATCAGGTTATCCAGGGTGGTTCCATGGGCGGTGGCGATTAGCTGTACCCCGCGTTCGGCAATGGTGCGCGCCGCCATCGCTTCCGCTTCGTTGCCGATTTCGTCGATGATGATGACTTCCGGCATGTGGTTTTCCACCGCCTCAATCATCACATTGTGCTGCTGCGCCACGCGCGGCACCTGCATACGGCGGGCGCGGCCAATGGCGGGATGGGGAATATCGCCGTCGCCGGCAATTTCATTAGAGGTATCAACCACGATTACCCGTTTATTAAGTTCATTCGCCAGCACCCGGGTCATCTCGCGCAGTTTGGTGGTCTTGCCCACACCCGGCCGACCAAGCAGCAGCAGCGAATGTCCTTCTTCTACAACGTCGCGGATAATATCGATGGTGCCGTAAACCATGCGTCCCACCCGGCAGGTAAGACCCACGATGCGTCCGGTGCGGTTGCGCAATGCGGATATGCGGTGCAGGGTGCGGGGAATGCCGGCGCGGTTGTCATCGCCAAAATCGCCGATGCGATCTACCACGCTGTCCAGGTCATCCATCGTCACTGGAATGGTGGAAATAGTTTCAAAAGTGCCAGGGAAACGCGCTTCCGGCTCGCGCCCATAATCCAGAATAACCTCAAGAAGCGTATCAATATGCGGCAGCCGCATCAAAATTTCACGAATATGCTGCGGTAAAACATCCAACAACAAAGGCAGGTCGTCAATGACGCGATTCTCTTGCATAAAATACCTCTCTTCATGCTCAAAGGCATAATATAATATTCGGAAAATTTTGGGGAATTCCTGCAAAAAAATGATTATATAGGAGCATTATCTCATCAATTATCTTTTAAATTTTATCTATTACATGAAAATATTCTAAACAACTTAAAGTAAATCCAAGCCAGAACAAACTGCCCAGGCATACAAATACAATGGACCATGCTGATAATTTTGTCCGCATCTGAGTATCTGGCTCTATTACTGTATGTCCTGCATTTATTGCTTTTACTGCACCATGTATAGGTATTAACAATAATGCCAGTGAAACAACCATCCCTATTTCATACCAATCCATTTCATTTCCGCTTATTCTACTTGATACTGCTACTGAAATTAAAAATATAAAATATAGAATTGGATAGATTATTGTTGGCATAAATGGTTTATACCCACATTCCTTACCCAAAAAAAATGCATACTTAAAAAATCTAAAAGAGAAAAAAGGATCAAACCAAATATTAAAAATGATGTTATTTTTTAATTTATAATGTTGATTCAATATTTGCCAGGAACGGTAAAGCCATACTATTCTATATAGACCTATTGTCATCATCATCATGAGCGCAACGTACCAGAATGGTCGCATTGAAGAATATGGCAATGTTTTGGGGTCGACAGATTTCGGTGGCGCAGTTAGTGAAACAACAGGTTGTTCTGAACCAGGCTGCAATTGAGCATGGCAAAACTCGCAGGTTGCATCATCAATCTCTGATTCAGCATTGATGTGGTTTTCTTTGCCGCAGACCGGGCATAAAACTACTTTAAACTCATTCATTTAAGTTCTCCAGAAATAAATTACCTGAATAAATAATATTCTTATAAAATTATGGGTGTCAATAGCAGAAGTAGTTTTCAGTTTTCAGTTTATAGTTTTCAGACGCTACATTTAAAACATGCTAATTATCCAATTCATCCTATTAATCGATGTAAAATGAAATAAAATATCCATTCATCCTCTATGACTGTTTTCAGGTTTGACATTGCGGTAATATGGCAAGTATAATTTAGCGGACGAGTAGAGGGGTATTTACGATGGAAGATACATTATTTATAGACGTACAGCGGTATTGCCGCATGGTTAACGAACACGGTTTGGAAGAACTGACCATTACCGGGCCAGATATGTCCATATCGCTGTCCGCCATGTCTACTGTCGCTCAGCAGGTGGTAACCACTACAACAGCGGTTGCTCCTACAGTTCTGACAATTCCCGGCAAGGCTGCCGCCCCGGTTAAAAAAGTGCCTGAAGCACCGAAGGGGTATGTAGTTCCATCGCCATTGGTAGGCATATTCTACCGCCAGTCATCGCCGGATACACCAGTTTTCGTTGAAGTTGGCGATACCGTCACTGCCGGGCAGACAATCGGGATAGTCGAAGCGATGAAGGTATTTAATGAAATAACTACCGACAAGGCCGGCACCGTGATAGCCATCCCCGCTGAAAACGGCAAATTAGTGCAGGCCGACCAGCCTTTAGTGATACTTGATGTTTTAGAATAAGTTTTGGCAAATATTAATATTTTCAGGCGGGCCATTGTGTCCGCCTTTTTAACTTGTGGAGGTATACGATTATGGCGCGAGATATAAATGTAGCAGTGATAGGTTACGGTACCGTGGGCATGGGCGCGGTTAAATTATTAGAGGAAAATACCGCATGGGTGGCGCATCGCGTGGGAGCGACTGTAAATGTTCGCCGCGTATGCGACCTGGATTGGGTGCGCGAACGCGAATACATGCCTGCTGTTGAAAAAAGAACTTCAAATGTCCAGGATATTTTTACCGATCCGGATATTCATATCGTCATCGAAGCGATGGGTGGAACAAAACCAGCGCGCGAATTTGTCACCGCAGCATTGAAAAGCGGCAAATCAGTAGTAACCCCCAACAAAGAACTGATTGCGAAGTATGGAGCGGAACTGCTGGAAATCGCTAAAGAAAACCAGGTCGACCTGATGTTTGAAGGCGCGGTAGGCGGCGGCATTCCAATTATACGTCCGATGAAAGAAAGCCTGGCGGGCGACAATATTTTGCGTATCATGGGTATCGTCAACGGAACCACCAACTTCATCCTCACCGCCATGACGCAGGAAGGCCGGGATTTCGGCGATGTACTGAAAGACGCACAGGCGCTGGGATATGCCGAAGCCGACCCCACCGCGGATGTTGAAGGTTTTGACACCATGTACAAAATCGCCATCCTTGCCTCTATCGCATTTGGCAGCCATATCGACGTGACGCAGATTTACCACGAAGGCATTACCAAAATCAGCGCCGCTGATATCAAATATGCCAAACAGTTGGGTTACGAAATTAAACTGCTGGCAATCGGCGCCCGCAATGGTGACGCATTGGACCTGCGCGTGCATCCCGCGTTTGTGCCGGTCAGCCACCCGCTGGCAAGCGTTAACGGCGTATTTAACGCGGTGTTTATTCAAGGCGAACCGGTGGGCGATTTAATGTTTTACGGTCGCGGCGCCGGCAGCGGACCAACCGGCAGTGCCGTGGTTGGCGACGTTATCGACTGTGCCCGCAATATTCTCCACGATGCCGGCGGACGCGTTCCCTGCACCTGCCATCAAAACCTGCCCATTCAGGCAATCAGCGAAGTCGTCACCCGCTACTATATCCGCACCCTGGTGAAAGACAAGCCCGGCGTTATCGGCAAATTAGCCAGCATATTGGGCAAATACGGCGTCAGCCTGACATCAGTATTCCAGCCGAAGTTTGAAGGCGAGGCGGACAAGAACAATGCGGAAGTGGTATGGATAACCCACCTGACCAAAGAATCGCAGATTAACGAAGCGCTGCTGGAGATGAAAAACGAAGAGTGTGTGGCAGAGATTGCCAATGTTATTCGTGTGGAGGGTTAAAGATGGCCGAGTTTGAACCAGTAATCGGCTTTGAAATTCACGCCGAATTAGCCACCGCTTCAAAGATTTTCTGCGGGTGCCCCACCACGCCCGGCGGCGACCCGAATACCCACACCTGTCCGATTTGCCTGGGATTGCCCGGGGCATTGCCGGTGTTGAATAAAACCGCGCTGGAATATGCCGTCAAGGTAGCGTTGGCATGCAACTGCAAGGTATCGTCGCCATCTATATTTGAACGCAAAAATTATTATTATCCCGACCTGCCGAAAAATTATCAGATTTCGCAAAAACGCGCCCCGTTTGGGGTGGATGGCTGGTTTGAATACGAAGTAAACGGCGAAACGAAACGCGTCGGCATTTACGATATCCACCTGGAAGAGGACGCTGGCAAGTTAGTTCACCCCGAAGATAAAAAAGCCGCCCATTACAGCCTGGTGGATTATAACCGTGCCGCGGTGCCGCTATTGGAAATTGTATCCAATCCCGATATCCGATCTATTGAAGAGGCCGAAGGTTACATGGCTGCCATGCGCCAGATGCTGTTGTATTTAGGCGTATCCGAGGCGCGCATGGAACTGGGGCAGATACGATTTGAAGCAAACATCAGCGTGCGTCCCAAGGGCAGCAGCGAGCTACGCAAACGCGTCGAGATAAAAAACCTTAATTCGTTCCGTACCGTGCGGTTAGCAACTGAATATGAAATTGAACGCCAGATAGAAGCGTATGAAAATGACGAAAAGATAGTCCAGGAAACCCGGTTGTGGGACGAAGTGCGCGGAATAACCGTGGCAATGCGCAGCAAAGAAGACAGCCACGATTACCGCTATTTCCCCGACCCCGACCTGACCCCGATTGTATTCACCCCGGAATACCTGAGTGAATTGAAAGCGTCGCTGCCGGAACTGCCGATGGCGCGCCGCAACCGTTTCATCAGCGAATACGGCCTGTCCACCTATGATGCCACCATCATCACCGGTGAAAAAGCCTTCGCCGATTTCCTTGATACCGCAGTAAGCCACGGCGCCACCCCGAAAGTAGTCGCCAACTGGATGCAGGGAGAAATGCTGCGCCGGTTGAACGACGGCAATATCGCCCCCGCCGATAACCCGGTAACCCCGCAGGCACTCGCCGAGTTAATCGTAATGGTGGAAAACGGCAAGATAAACAACAGCCAGGCGAAACAGGTATTCAACGAGATATTCGACACCGGCAAATCTCCCGCCCAGGTGGTAAAAGAACGCGGTTTCGAACAAATCAGCGACACCAGTGAACTGGAAAGCGCCGTAGACGCGGTACTCGCCGCCAACCCCGACGCCGCCCAAAAATACGCCGCCGGCGAAGACAAAGTAATCGGATTCCTGGTAGGACAAATAATGCGCGCCACCAAAGGCAAGGCAAACGCCCAGATAGTTAATGAGATATTGAATAAGAAACTGCGATAAAGTATCAATGAAATAAAATTAACATGGATGGGCAGGATATATTACCGGATAATAAATTTACAGAAATTTTATTATGCTTACTATAAAAAAGTGCGGTTGGATAAGGGGACTGGGTTCACATCCTGAATTTCAACCTATTTATTATGGTTAGCAGCACCAGGATGTGTTACCTGCTCCCCGGCAAGATAATACATTTCGGCACCCCGAGAGGTGGCCAGAGCGTCCCGCTCGGAAAAAGGATGAGCCGGAGCAAATGTCAGTGTTTATCACCTTCCTGCGCAGCCAGCGTCACCGAGACGGTGACGCCACGTACTTCCCTGTCCCCTTACACAGCCAATATTTTTCATATTACCGGATAATAAATTTATAGAAATCTGATTTAGCTGATTATAAAGATGTGTTGCTTGCTCCTGGCTGATTTACCCCAACCCATCCTCGATGGCGTCAATTAATATCTTGCAGGTTTCCAGGCGGGCGTAGTTTTTGCTTTCTGCGGATATTATGTGCCAGGGGGCGCAAGGGCGGTTAGTTTCTTTGAACATATCTTCGGCGGCTTTTTCGTATTCAGCCCATTTGTCACGGTTTCGCCAGTCGTCGGGGCCTATTTTCCATTGTTTCAGCGGGTTGCTTTCGCGGTCTTTGAAGCGGCGCAGTTGTTCGGCTTTGCTTATCTGCATCCAGAATTTTACTATAACCATGCCGTTTTCTGCCAGTGTTTGTTCAAAGTAGCGAATTTCTTCGTAGCCCATTTTCCATATTTTGGTAGGGGTCAGCTTTTCTACCCGTTCCACCAGCACACGTCCGTACCAACCTCGATCGAAAATTACTATTTGTCCGGCGGCGGGGATATCTTTCCAAAATCGCCACAGGTAATGGTACTGTAATTCTGTTTCATTTGGCGCGCCAATTGGCCATACCCGCACCCCGCGCGGGTCCAATCCTTCGGTGATGCGCTTTATACACCCGCCCTTTCCGCTGGCGTCCCAACCCTCAAACATTACCATCACCGGCAGCTTTTTTGCGCGTATTTTTTGCTGTAAAGAAACTAATTTATACTGGTATTTCTTCATTTTTTCGTTATATTCATCTACTGACACCGTCAAGGATAAATCAGCTAATTCTAACATTTTGCGCCTCACTTTTTAGTATATTTCAATTTATGTGCCTGGATGTCACACATTCACCAGAATGTCCCGCAATTTATTACTGCGGCAACTTTTTGCCAGCTCTTTCACTTTTTCCAACTCGGGGAAGGCGGCAAGTTTTCGCAGGCGTTCTATGCACCAGGTAATGTCATCTTCCGAATATGTTTCCCATACTTGCGACATCAGGTTGTTTATTTCTGTCATGCGGTCGTAGGCGCGGCGGTAAGTAGAGAACAGTTCGCGGCGGCGCGCCACTATCTTTTCCGCATGGCTTAATTTTCGCATGGCAAATACCGACCACAACGCTTCTTCAGCGACTTTTACAGATACCGCTTCATCCATCACCATCAACAACGCGTCAACCAGTTCCGCGGTCAAACCTAAACCATGCACCGCACATCTGCCGGCAATCGCTTCAGATTCCCTGCTGTTAATGGCAGTCTCGAATAATATCCGGTTAAACTCTGCCAGTCCGCCGTTTGGCCGCGCTTCCTGGTTCAGCCTGGCGACTTCCATCGCCGCCACTGCTTTGCGCATGGGTGGAGTTTTGTCATTGGTCATTACCGCTTCCAGCAATGCGGCGTAATCGTCGCGAGTTAATTTCCCTCGCGCTGCTATCAAAACAGCCCTGTTGCTGATGTCGTTGCCGTCGCTAATCCACTGCAAAATCT
Source organism: uncultured bacterium (assembly GCA_964638715.1). Taxonomy (GTDB): domain Bacteria; phylum Armatimonadota; class Hebobacteria; order CAIYQO01; family CAIYQO01; genus JBAXQQ01. Next base: position 36,761 of record CAZWZF010000047.1, read on the forward strand.
GCTTGAAATCCGATCGGATGAACGCGCGGTTAATGCGTCGGGCAACCCCGCATTGTATTATGACACCGGGCAGGTAAGGCGTGCTTAAATCCAGTTGCCGCCACACCGCCATGTATGGCGCAGGTTGATGCTGCGCGCCGGTACCGCTTTGCATCATCTTCACTATACGCGCCGCCACCGATTTATCGATGGTGTTCATCATCGACTGCAATACCCGCTGTGCCAACTGGTTGCTTTTTACAAACGCGACGGTAGCGTCTTCCCGCCCCGGCATTATCACCAATAAAAATGTGATATGGGAAATAACATTTTTCCAGAATTTTGATGTCGGCAGTTCCGGCACAGTGGCGATAAATTCGAATAAAGCGGTGAAAGCGTCATGGGCGGAAAGGTTGAAGAGGGTTTCAATACAGATAGTCAGGTCGGCGTGTCCCGCCTCATTCTCGCGTCCCGCCGGGCAGGCAGAGATATCGATGAGCAGCCTGCGGGTTATGAATAGCAGCGCGGCAACCTTGTCCACCGCGCCAGCAGGAAAAATCGCCGGATATTCAATCTTTTTCCCTGCTGCCTGCGCTTCTTCAATCCGGTCAATGTCGCTGCTGACAACCGCAAATATCCGCCGCGTCATCTCCTCAGTCGGGGATAGCGCAGTCTCATCCGCCGCCAACTGCCGGGCAGCAGAAACAATCTCATCAATACCAGCGTTATCAGCAATCTGCATTTATGCTGATATTGTAGATATCCTGACGGGTTGCGTCAAATTGGGTGTGGTAAATAATAAAATAATCTTGTTAATCATGTTAATCATGTCAAAAATTCTATATAATACCAGCGCAGGCGAATATTTATTTTGCATTAATAAAATTGGAGATAATTATGACCAGACGCGAGCGGGTTATGGCTGCTTTAAACTTTCAGCCGACAGATAAATTGCCTAAAGATTTGAGCGGGATGCGTTCTACCGGGATAAGTTGTTTTGCGTATCCCAAGCTGATTGACGCACTCGGGTTGGCTCCACGCCGACCGCGGGTATACGATACCGGACAGATGCTGGCATTGCCGGACACCGACGTGCTGGACGCGCTGGATTGCGACGTGGTAGTTGTTGAGGCAGGTATGACCAATGCCTTCCCACAACCGGAAATATGGCACGATTACGACTTTAACGGACGACTGCCGGCGCAGGTTCAGCGTCCTGATGCATATAAAGCGCAGCCCGATGGCACTATTTCAATGGATGGCTGGTCGACCATGGTTCCTGATGGGTATGTATTTAATGCCGAACATGCCGGGCAGAATATCGACTTTCTCGCTGACCTGCCCATACCGGATGTGAAAGCACACGAAGAAAATCTGAAGAAAAACGGGATAATTTCTGATGAATACCTGGATGAACTGGTGAAATTCCTGCAAAAAGCCCGCGCCAGCACCGACCGCGCCATCTTCGCCAGCCTGCCATATCTTAATCCCGGCATTTCTATCGGTGCTTTCGGCGGCATCGGGGTCTTCCCCATTTTATGTCTCGAAGAGCCGGAAATAGTGGCGTCACTGCATGAACTATCCAGTGAATACGCGGCGAAAAATGCCGCGAAAATGGGACAGGCAATCGCGCCTTATGTTGATGTGCTGATGGCAACCGCCGACGACTGGGGCACGCAAAACAGCCTGATGGCGTCGCCATCGGTATTCCGCGAACTATTCCTGCCATATTTCCGCCGGTTTAACGAAGCCATGCACGTCAGCGCACCGGAAACAAAGATATTCATGCATTCCTGCGGTGCAATTTACGACATTATCGACATGATTATCGAAGCAAAATTTGACGTATTGAACCCCGTACAGTGGAGTGCCGGCAAACAGGGATACGCCGAATGGAAAAACAAAGCCAAAGGCAGAATAGCGTTCTGGGGCGGCGGAGTAGACAGCCAGCACACCTTGCCGTTGGGCAGCGTTGACGATGTGGTGAAAGAAATTGAGCAAGTCATGCCAATAATGAAAGAATCCAGCGGCTACGTATTCTGCAACATCCACAACATCCTGGCAGAAATTCAGCCGGAGAAAGTTATTGCGATGTATAAAACGGCGGGTAGGTATTAATTAAAAATTAAAATTGATAATTAAAAATTGTAGGGACGGGTTTTTAAACGTTGTTTTGAGTGTAAAACAGGGACTGACACCGAGTGGTGAGACCATGATGGTGTCGGTCCCATCGGGTTTTGTAAAAGCCTCTTTAATTATCAATTGCATCTCTGTGTAATTTAAATAATCTTTACCCCTTTACTACCTAAAATCCCGTAAAATCTTACTATGCTACTTTTCAAGCTTGCTCCGGCAAAT
>CAZWZF010000048.1:0-38195 GCA_964638715.1 uncultured bacterium
AATGGATATTTCTTAAAAATTAAATTTCCATTCCAGAAATGTGTATAAGGGTGAGAGCATCGCTGTGGGTAGGAATCCCGCACGTAATCTACGCTCTGTAAGAGCATAATTCCTATTTATGAGGAATTATAACCCACAAGGCGTAAAAATTATCCTATAATCAGACTATTAGTTACACCCTTACCTAAATGACTTTAAAATTTCTACTAACAAAGTTATCCACAATGGTGATGTCAGGAGAAATACAATGTGAAATTTCCAATCATTGTTACTTTCTTTTATCATTCCGGCAATCATAATTCTTGTAAAGACTATAATATCAATCCAAAATGCCATTAAAGATTTTACAGTTCTTTTGGTGCTGGCGGTGGGCCGATATCGCAAATTGGTCTTTCTGCTGATGGCAAAGCGATAGACATTAACAACTATCCGCTATTATATTTCGGGCAATCGTCGACGGGTGTCGGTGTTGTCAGTTATGCGGAAAGCGGGCAGGATATAGGTGATTATCTTGTGCAAGGTGAATTGATGATGTAATTCATTACGGAGCGCCTGCTTCCAGCCGGCGCTCCATGGGTGGGATAATGCTTGATTAGGTGGTGGTATGTTTGTATAATTGTGGTATGGAAATTTGATAGTGAGTCGTAATTTTACGTATGTCCCCGAATAAATTTGGAGCAATTAATGAATTCATCAAATGATGTTCGTATTAACTGGTATCATTCACCCATTGATAAAGATGTGTTGCGCTCGCTTACGGCACGAAGCGATTGGAAGGCGTTTGCGCAGATTCTTCCTCAGTTGCTGCTGACGGCGGCGACGGCTGTGGGGGCATATTTAGCCTGGCTGCATTTATCATGGCCGTTAGTGGTGCTGGCATTATATCTTCATGCTACGGTATATTCTTTTCTGGGACTTTCCGGCGCTGGGCACGAGTTGTGTCACGGTACGCCATTTAAAACACGATTCTGGAACGAGTTTTTCCTTAAATTAGTTGCTTTTCTCAGTTATACGAATTACATACACTTTCGCGCCAGTCATAACGGACACCATAAATGGACAGTGCATAAAGGTATTGATTTAGAGGTGGTATTGCCGATTGCCATCAATAAACGCGATATATTTTGGATGCTTACTTTTAATATTATGGCGTTGAAGTTTATCCTGCAAATGACATTTCGCCATGCTTGCGGCATTATCAAAGGAGAATGGGAAGAGCGCATATTTCCAGAGACTGATAAGGAAAATCGCCGAAAACTGCGGGATTGGGCGCGTATTATCCTGGTTGGGCATTTACTGCTGGCAGCGGCTTTCATCTATTTCAAACTATGGCCATTGTTGTTTATAGTCACCCTGGCGCCATTTTATGGCGGTTGGCTTAACTTCCTATGTGGTTTCACCCAGCATGTCGGCCTGTCACCGAGTGTCCCCGACTTTCGTCTCTGCTGCCGAACAGTAATCCTCAGCCGTCTTACACGATTTTTTTACTGGCACATGAATTATCATATTGAACACCACATGTACGCTGCGGTGCCATTCTATAACCTGCGCCACTTGCGCAAAGCAATCGAGGCAGATTTACCACCAGCCTATCCTGGACTATTGGCTGCCTGGCGCGAAATCATTCCCATCATGCGAAAACAGAAAGAAGACCCAACATACGTTTTCGTGCCACCGTTACCGGGTGAGAAAGCTGAGATAGATATTATTTTGTAGTAAGAATATTTAAAAAGGATAATATGACATATAATAATATCGTGAAAATTCAAAAAGAAGTTTGTGATAGGTATGGTTCTCCTTATATTGAATCACAACCTTTGTTGATGGTAGGTATTTCTTTAAATGTTAGAAGTGGACTACTTCCTATAAATGGGTTACGTCATCCACTCGAAGGAAAAACGAGTGGATGGTATATTTGGGCAGGTGATAAATTGTTAGATGATCCTAATTTTTTTGTACCAATTCATTTTAAACATTTAATAGATTGGTGTCCAAATGTTCTTCCTTATATTTGTTTAGCTCCAGGTTGGCGTTTTCTAATCGCTGGTGAGTATGTAGATGTATGGGAAGATAAATCGTTGATCAACATCTAAAGGTATTAGTTTTGATTAAATATCATTTAACCATTTTATTATTACTTCTTGGTGAAAATGGTTAAGATTGCTCGAGAAAACTATGAAAGAATCTTGAGAATTGTGAAATATCTTTGTAATATCAAACATAGTGCCAATTCAGCCGCGCTCCCGCGCCTTTCCATACGGTGACTTTCATTTTCAGCTTTTCTTTTTATTTTTTGTGCCGCAGTTATTGTAACTTGGGGCATGCCGGATTTTTTGGCGTTGTTTTATTGATTAGGAATTATCTTGATTGCTGTAAATGAAGGATAATGTTTGGGTGGTTGGAATAATTATATTATGAAAAATTGCCTGCGGAATATATACGATAATCCTTCTGTTGGCGGGGTATTTTACTCCGCTAATGGCGCACTTACCGGCAGTGCCCGGCTTAACGCGATGCCAAATTGGGATTGGACGCCGGTGCGGACTAACTGGGCAGGGGGCGGGGTTACCACCTGCATGTTTGCCCAGGCGATGGGATGTGAGCCTGATATGCTGGATGGCAAGCCGTGGATAAAGAAATTGATTCATGACCCGGCGCAGGTACAGGATATCGGGATCCCGGATATTTACGATGGTTGGCCGGGGAATGTTTTGTGCAGCATGATTGAACAGCTTTCATCTTTATCGATAGGAGAGTTAATCCGCTGTCCCGACATACAATCGCCACTGGGGATTGCTGAATTAATGTGGGATGATTCGTTCTACACCGCGTTTTATGAGTATCCCGATGCAATTCATTCACTTCTCAACAAGATAACGCAATACCAGATTGCCTATATCAAAGAGTTTAACCGGCTAATTGGTTCGCGTCTTAATCCTTGCGGTTTCCCGTGTATCTGGGCAGAAGGTGAAGGCGCGATGATTGCGGACGACACCATGTCGCTGTTGTCGCCGATGATGCATGCGGAATTCAGTGTGCCGTATATCAATCGTATTGCTGATGCCTGTGGTCCAATTTATTATCATTCCTGCACCTGGAACGAGAAATATTTCGAGAATATTCACAGTATCCGCAATGTCAAGTCATATAATTGGAATCCGGGTGATTCTATAGATTTCGGGATAATTGCCCGCGAATTCGGGGGTAAGGCGCTCATTACTCCGCATTTGGTAATTGATATGCATCGCGAGAAAGGCGCACTTGCATGGGGTAAAAGTTTCGCCGATGAATTCGAATTCTTCCGCTACCTGGTAGAAAGCACTCCAGAAGATGCCGCAATCTATTTCTGGTTCAGCAATATTGTCCAGAAAGGCGATATCATTGAGCGTATATACGACTATTTGCATGACCGCGGCAGCACCCCGCAAGCCCGGGGATTTGCCGTTTAGTGGTTGTTTCGATATTTGTGCAATATATTACGTTCCCACCAGCTTTTAGGGGAATCGCGTTCTTCATTTTCTGCTAATGTTAGTTGTTCCTGTTTCTCAATTCGTTCCTTTAATTCGCCTATCCGTGATGCCGCATATTGATTTCCGAGGTTGCGCAAATCTTTCACCATGGCAAAATCAAACCATTTATAGATTTCTACCGGCGGGGTAAAACAGAAATCGCAATAAGCAATCTGTCCGAATACCCGATCTTTTTCGATGATTTCCAAAGCGCGTCCTGCTACCAATAGTCGACTGAGGCGTCCGCGCTGCTGAACAGGCGTCAGCGGTGATAGGCAATATAGTGAAGAACCGATTATAAAATCTATCTCCCGTGCCCGCAAAAGATCGGACGGCAGGTTGCAAACCAGTCCGCCATCAACCAGAAAGTGCTCACTAACTTGTTGTATGGGGAATACACCGGGATAGGCGCAGGATGCAAGTACCGCCGCAACCGGATCACCGGAGTCAAGAACCACCATTTTACCGGTGATAATATCAGTAGCCACGCAGAAAAAAGGAGTATCAAGTTCAGAAAAGTTTCGACCTGCTACTTGTGTTGCCAGAGATTCACGAATGTCATTGAAAATGCCATCAACTGTTTTAAGAACTAACCCGTGATTTGGATGTATCACCCCGCGTTCTGTTAATTCCTGGAGAAAGCCTTCAATTGCCTCCATACCACCGGCGGCATAAAGCAATCCAATTAATGCCCCAGCAGATGTGCCGCCGATGCAGTCAAGATGGATATCTTGCTGGCTAAGCACATCAAGGATGCCGATATGCGCGCCACCCAATGCGCCGCCGCCGCTTAATGCCAATCCAATTGTCATATCATCTCCTTTTATCCAATCTTCATTGTACCATTTTATTCTTGCATTAAACTTGCTATCAGCATGACAAAGTAACTGATATCAGTGCCAGGCTGATCGAGAATAACCTGAAACTCGAACTGATCCTTAAATTTATAAGTCAAATTGTCGATTTTGATAGCGTTAACTAATAGTTACCCCATATTCTACAAAAGTATACAAACACATTATTTCATTTTTACAACAATATTTCAACAGCAGAAAGTAGTTTACAACATGGATGAAGTTTTGCCTGTAGAGGGGTAAAACTTTCAATTTTCTAAAGTTTTAACACGGTGGGACAGACACCTTCGTGGCTTCGCCACTCGGTGTCAGTCCCTGATAGCGTTCTTCCCCTCTCCAACCGGGGAGGAGATTGAGGGGAGGGGCTTTTAAGGTGCCAATCTATAATTTAGAAAAATGGTTTTGTAAAATATCTAAATATTTTATTTTTATAAATCCTGTAAATCGATGTTAAAAAAATCAAAAAATGTTTTCTAACTCACTGAAACCAGTTATAATGGTGCCACCTTTATTATCTGAAACGTTCCTATCATGCTAACGGGGGTATTCCTATGCGTATTATCAGTATATTGGCAGCATTATGCTGCTTATTAAGCAGTGCTGTTATCGGAGAAGAACCGGCATCTGCGCAATTCGCTACTTCGTCAGGTCGGCAGGTTTTCTGGCGCGGCGAGGCGGTGGGACTTTCCTTATCGTTGCCGCTCTCTGCGCCGCATGAAATTACACTGGCAGTATGTAAAAACAGTGGCGAAGAAAAGTTGCTGTATCGCGGAATAATGCCGGTATTGAATGGCAAGGGAACCCTTCATCTGCTGGTGCCTACCGATCGGCTTGGTGCGGGTATTTATACGTTTACCGCAAATATAAAAGATACTAAAGCTGTGGGATTGACGACAAGTATAACATTGCGTGAATCTACAGTAACATCGCCGGGGATGATTATTGACGAATCAAGCAGCAATATTTCCGCGAGTTCGAAAATTGCCCGCCAGACCGGTATGATTAATTTCATGACTGATGGGCGTTTCAATGTGACAGATAAGCACATGTCGGAAAACACTGATCAGTTAAACACCATTTTTGATAAATTCGCTGATCAGCAGATGCTTTTCTGGAACCAGGATGCCAGTCGTCCTTTCAGCTTTTACCCCCCGCACTCCACTGATAATACTGACGGTGAATATCTGCGCCGCATGATAATTGGCAACACGGTGATGATGCGTTATCCTTCATTCGCCGGACAGCTTTTTGATTATGACCCAACCGGGTTTATTGGGCATTACAATGGCTTAGTTACTTATTGGGGATGGGGCAATGATACCTTGCGCCAAGGATTGAAAAGCTACCTGGAAGCAGATGAAAAAGCATTATATGATAATTTTCGCAAACTGACGGGGAAAGAACCACTCACTGCCGCAGAATCGCTGCAACTCGCAGTAGCATTGCATGTACCAGAAGCGATGGGTTATATCGACCTTCCAAGTCGCCGATGGGCTGAACAAATAGCTGCACGCGGTTTGCCGATGGAACCGGCACAGTTGGCTAAACTGAAAGAGCGGGCTTTTGCCTGGTATGGCTATTTGATGACGTTAAATCAGCGGCGTTACGCAAATTATGTTCCTGCACTTCGTGCTATTGATCCTACATTGACTTTTTCAACAAGCAATACTATAAATCACAGCAGGCCACGTGATGGCGCATATCATGCGGCATCTTATCAGCCGCTTGATTTTCGTTATGTGGCGGTATGGGACGACCAGGGTGGAGCACCAGAGCATATTTACGAAACAGCATTAGCTGCCACATTGTTGAATGCCAACCGTGCTTCCAACCAGCCGTTATGGATAGACACTGTCTTTGGACTACAGAACGGCAATCATTTCCGAAATGCCATTCTGCTTGCAGGTAGAGGAGCGCAAGGAACAGGTTACGCAATGGAAATGGGGTCTAATCTTACGGGACCAGCGTCTAATGCATTGAAGACGAATGAACCGATGAACCAGGAAATAGCACAAACCGGCAAGTTTTTTGAGCGTTTTGGCGGACTTTTTGCAAATGCGCAACGTGCTCCGAAACTTGGGCTGCTGTATTCAAAACAGCAATGTATAATTACGCCATATTCCCAGTCCTATGTAGACGGTATGGTGAAGGCGATATACCTGCTTTCACATATTGGCTTGCCGCCAGAACTTATTACCGAAGAGATGTTGGAAAAAGGTGTCCCGGAAGGAATTGACGCAATCGTAGTGTTGCGGCAATCTGAAAGCCTGCCGCAACAGTCAGCTAAAGGACTCAAAGATTTTGCAGCACGCGGTGGGCGGGTTATTGCCGATGCTAACAGTACAGTAAATTGGGATTATCTTGAACGTTCTTCTGCGCTTGATTTGCCATTTTTCGACCTTGGCCATCCATATAATGCCGCCACGGCATATAATCGCCAGGATGCGACTATCGGAGAAATACGCGCGTTGGCTGCGCAGCGCTGTCCGCAATTACGCGCATTGCTGCAAGGCACCATCAGCCAATTACCGCTTGATGCTACTAACCCCGATGTAGCGGTCAGCACACTGCAGGGTGGGGCAGGGCAATTCGTTGCCGTGGCAAACGACAGTATGCTGGATTTTTCGGCGATGTTCACCAAGGAACAGCAAAGCACGCTTGATTATCAACGGCTTTTTGTCGGTCATGGCATTGGTGCTATTGGCAGTTGGATGCCATTGAAAACAGAATTGCTGCTCAGTCCGGCATTGGGACAGAATACGGCTGTTTATGATTTATTTACAATGTCTCGCTTGCCAGTTACCCGCAAAGGCGGTGCACGAATTATCCCATGTGACATGACTGGCGCTCCCGGACGTTTGCTGGCTGTTTATCCTGTTGCAGTAGGAAATGGAAAGTTGGAAGCATTGCAAACGGTGAATGCTGGTGATTCGATAGCATTTGAATATCGCGCCGCTGATATCGTTGGCAAGCCGGTGGAAGCTGTGGTGCCGGTTAAGATTAGCATGATGGCGCCGGATGGTTCACAGAAAATTACACTATATCGCGCTACCGATGCGCAAGGTATTCTCCGTGGCAATATTCCTACAGGAGCTTGCGATGTGTCAGGCACATATACTTTGCAGGTTCAACAGTTGTTGGATGGCGGAAGTACAGCATTGCCTGTTAAATTGAAAGTTGGCAGTTTTCCAACTGCAATAGTTCTACAGGGTGCCCAGGTGCGCGACCCGCAAACTATAAAACAATTTTTTGCCAGCAAGCCGGAAATAGTAATTCCTGTTTTTGATAATACACTGCTTTCGATTGCGAAAACACTGGCAGCGGGTTTGGTAAAACAGGGAGTAGCTGCACGTGTTTGGGAAAATCCTCCGGTGGTGAATTATACATTGGGTTATGCTGTTAGTGATGAAGAACGTCCGAACAACGAGAAGGTATTGCGCGGTGAGGCGATTGGCGATGTTCAGTTCCGCAACATGGTCAATCATGTAAATGGCAACTTTTATGGTTCAGCAATGACCGGATATCGGTATGGCAAGCATATTATATTGTTGGGGATACCCGGTAAAAATCGTATTCTTGATGGTGTGAAATCATCAGGCTTGCTTTGGACTGATCGTGCTACAGATGAGGCAGGCGGCGCACTTGTACAGGAATTACCATGGGCTTTGGGTCTGCGAGCTGAAACCATTGTAGTGCAAGGTGCAGACCTTGCGGGATTAGAGTCTGGTGCGAAAGCGCTATTAAATCTTCCTGCCAGCGATGCTGTGACTGACGGAGTTCGCAAGGCGCGGAGTGGCGTTATTCAGGGACATGGCGTGCCATTAACGCATCAGGCTGCAATTTCGACACAAAAACTTACCACACGATCTGCAAGTGAAGCAGCAATCAATAAAACCCAATTGAATCAGCGTGATTTCTCTATGGTATCAGTTACTGATGTTCAAGAGATGGATGAAAACCTGGTGGTAACTCTCGCACGATTCGGCAATTCGGTGGCAGTGGTGAATAAAGAAAGAAAGGCTATTATTCTTCCTGCTATTTCCAGCAGTGCGCAAGCACATTGTGGGAAGTCGATTATTGTGACAGCCACTGCGGGAATGACTTTTGCCTGGTCAGTTGACGGTCAACCGCTCTGGCGCGCAATGGGAAATTTCAAGTGCATACTCCCCGGCACTGACGATGTATTGATAGAAAGCGATGAGAAAGTCAGTGAAAATCGTATGCTGGCGGCTGGTGAAGCAGCGAAACTTGATAAACTGGTTTATTGTGTGACCCCTGCCGGCGAAAGCAATGTATTCACCTTTGCAATACCGCAGGAAACCAGAAAGCCGGAATTATTCACGGCAATGCCAATTATAGAGAAATACGGTCATGACGATATTTTAAAAGGTATCAAGGTAACTGACACCCGCAATGGACAGGAAATTAAGGGATTAAAACTCAGTGCAGATAAAGCTGCATGGAACCTTCCTTATCAGGTACGTGAGACACTTAATACCGGCGGCAAGGGAGACATATTGCTGGTTTTTCGCCGTTATCCCGGTGAAAATGTTGTTCAGATATATCAGCGCGCCACCGGCAAAGTTATTTCATATTCAGATTTTGTGCAGACAGATTACCTGACTGACGCCGCAGTATCAACAGATGAAACAGTAGTAGCATTATGTGGTGCAGAAGGAACAGTGCGGTTGATTGATCCAAATGGAAAAATAATCGCTTCTGTTAAAACAGGTGCTTTCCCGCGTCTTTTCCCACTGCAATCCGGTTTCCTGATTGGCACAGCAGACGGGCGACTGTTCACTTTGAAAGCAGATGGAAAGTTATCTTCGCTGGATTTGCTCGCTGCTTCATCACCATCGCCAGATGATGAATATCGCGTATCACGAATGACAAAGTTAATTACCTGGTCAAACCCGTCGGTTCTCGCTGATAAAGTGCCTTTAAATAAATTTTACTGGTATCTTCTTGATGCAGACGGCACGCCAAAAATGATTAATTTTGCGCCTGGTACCGCGCTTGACTTCCGCTGGTTAGATATCGCACAGGGGATGGTAAATATTCCTGCTGCGAAGCCTTACACACTCACCATTCGTGCGGCTGCAAAATATTTTGATGATGCGCCGTTGGCTCAATCTTCGTGGGGAAGCATTTTGGAAATGCGTGGCAAGGTGATTAAAAATGAACGTCCGGCTCCTTCTTTCCGAATCTGGATTGATGGCAAAACCGTGGCAAATGTTTCTCCGAAAGACGGATTCCTGCAGCCATTCGTCACCCCGGCAATAAAAGAAGGCTGGGCAATCCTGAAACCGAAAGATAATGAATATACAACTTTCATCACTACTATCGATCTGCCCGCCGGCACTCATCAGTTAGGCATTCAGCCGGTGAATATGGAAGATTGCTTTATGACATCGTTAGAGGTGAAGGACTAAACTATAAATTTAATATCATGGAGTCAAATATGAATAATATCGACATAACAAAAACTCCTTTTAGCAAATACGGCTCGTATTTGTCGGTTAACCGCGTTGATAACAGTCCGGCGGTTACTATTCATAACTGTCTAAAGTTGTTTAATGACAAGATTTTCTCTCTTGTTTTTATGCGGAATGGCAACATTGTTGATGCCGATATTTCTGCGTCTCCATGGTGTATCACTATTATTTCGGGAGATGACCGGGCGGTTATTTACCTGCGGGATGATAACGTGCTTGTTTTTGATAGCGATGGACTGGATTGCATTCTGGAATTAATTACCTCTTTTGGCTTTGGCGGGCAACAAAATCCCCGTCGTTTCCAGATGCTGGCCAGCAGTGTTGGATTGTATGTTGGCATTGATGTTCCTGTCGGGCATGCTTATCTTTACGGACCGATGGAAGAGCGTCCTGGGCCAATAGTACGTAGTCGTGACTGCATAATGCATCTAAATTGTGAAGACGGACACGCACAGTTTGTGCTGGTTATAGACCCGGTAGAACCAAATCCGCATCGGCTTGTGATTGCTCCGGAACCAGAAAAAGAGATTGCCGTTATTCGCGCTGAATGGGAAGCATATCGAAAACCTATGCCTGCTATTCCTGCCGGTCGCGAAGCAGGAGCTGAACTGGCTCTTTACACTTTATGGTCGGCTACCGTGCGTCATGGCGGTAATTATGCCTATGATGCCGTGATAATGGCGAAAAAATTCATGTGTGCGGTGTGGGCGTGGGATCATTGTTTCAATGCAATGGCTCTTACTTATGTGCATCCACACGCCGGGTTGGAACAATTTTTGCTGCCTTTTTCATTTCAGGCGCTTTCCGGACAGGTGCCGGATTGTTTTGGACGTGATGGCGCATTGCCATTTGGCGGCACCAAACCGCCAATTCACGGCTGGTGCTTCAGCAAGATGATGGATATTTGTGATTGGGATATAGAGACGCTGCGGATGGTATATCATCATTTGGAACGTTGGACAGAATGGTGGTTCGAATATCGCGATCTTGATAATAATGGCTTGCCTGATTACCCTATCGCGCTGGATAGTGGTTGGGATAACTCATCGCTGTTGGAACATGCTTTTCACCTGGAATCCGCCGACCTGGCATCATTTCTGGTGCTGCAAATGCACGCTTTGGCGCGAATTGCCCGTAAACTTTATGATGAGCCTGCCGCAAAACAATGGGAAGCCAAAGCGGATGACCTGCTTAAACGTATGATAGATATTCTCTGGACAGGTGAATATTTTACCGTACGTCGAAGCGGCGGAGATATCATAAGTCAGGAACCGACATCAATGTTAAGCGTGATGCCTCTTGTACTTGGCGACCTGCTTGACCGGGATATTTATGGCAAACTGCTGGAACAACTGCGCACTCGCTACCTTACTGAACACGGTCCTGCCACCGAGGCTTATGCCGGTCCTCTTTATGAACCAGATGGGTATTGGACCGGGCCTATTTGGGCGCCAACAACTTATTTAATTATTGATGGTTTGCGTCGCGGTGGTAATGCTGAACTCGCAGATGATATTGCCCGTCGCTTCTGTGATGCTATTCAGAATATAGCTGGTGGCAATTACGAGAATTTCGATGCCTTAACAGGAAAAGGTCTTCGCGCGCCAGGTTACTCATGGACTGCAGCGGTGAATCTGCAGTTAATTATTGAAATGAATCGGGGATAATTAGATTATATACGTAATTGCTTGGAATTTGGAGAAAAATTAATGACAGATAAACGGAGAATTGCCGTGGTTACTGGCGGAGCACAGGGTATTGGACGGGCGATTACCCGTCAGTTATTGTGTGAAGGCTGGTTGGTTACGGTTGTCGATATTGATGAAGAAGCATGTGTTGATATTAGCGAGGAGTATTCTTCATTGGGTTCGCTCCTCGTCAAGGTGGCAGATATTGGCACTGAAATGGGAGTGGAAGAAGTCATTGATGTAACGGTGGGAGAATTCGGCGGAATTGATTTGCTGGTTAATAACGCTGGTATCGGCATTAATAAACCCGTTGCTGATTTGACGTTGGATGAGTGGAACCGGGTAATGAGTGTTAATTTGACCAGCGTTTTCTTGACAGCGAAATATGCCGTGCAGCATTTGCGTGAACGGAATGGGTCAATCGTGAATATCGCGTCTACCCGCGTATTAATGTCTGAAGCAAACACGGAAGCATATTCCGCCACAAAAGGTGGTATAGTCGCGCTTAATCACGCACTGGCTGTCAGCCTCGGTCCTGATGTGCGCGTTAATTGTATCAGTCCTGGTTGGATTGAAACCGGCAATTGGCAGAAGAAGAGCAGACGGCATGAACCTGTACATACCGATGAAGATCAAATGCAGCATCCGGTGGGACGTGTAGGCACCCCGGATGATATTGCCGCGATGGTAATATATCTCGCTGGTGAGCAAGCCGGATTCATCACCGGACAGAACTTCGTTATTGACGGTGGAATGACGAAGAAGATGATTTATGTGTGAGTTATAATAAACTCAATTTTCCAGTGTTTTCTACAGATAAAGATCTTTTAGCTGGTCCAATAACGCGTGGAACTGTTCATGCACACCTGCACCGATTCTTTCATCTTCAATCTTTTTAAAACCTGCTGCCAATATGGTATGTTCTTCAGGTGACAATCGATTCTCTGCCATAACGAATAACACATTGTTTTCTTTGGCTATATGATCGCGGAGAAGGAATACATAACCGAGTGCGGCATCAGCAAACAGTATCTGTGCTTCCACGTCACCAGTATGAAGAAGATTCAACGCATCTTTCATGGCTTTTATATATGTTCTGCCTTGGGTATGTTCCGCCAGCATTACTCCGACAGGTCCACCTTCATTAGGAACACCTGCTTTTACTAATGCAGGAAATAATAAATCTTCTTCTTTGCCGTGATGGCATTTATCGACAAAGGTGGTGAGAAAATCTATAATTTTATCCAGATGGTCAAGGTTTGCTGCCTTACCAGTTTTTAAATCTGTGGCAATTTTTTCGATTACATTCAGCATTATCAGAATGCCTTCGTGCTCATTTCTTAATTCTTGTGTTGCAAACATAATAACTCTCCTTATTTGTTTACCGGTCTTTTACTCTACAGTAATTGCTGTAACAGGGCATTCATCAGCGGCGCTCTGGCATTTTGTTTTTGCCGCTTCTGGTACCGGGTCAGTATGGACAACGGCCAAACCATTTTCCATCTTAAAAACTTCTGGACAGATATCAGCACACAGGCCGCAGCCTATGCAGGTATCCTGGTCAACTTGTGCTTTCATAATTATCTCCTTCGGCATCTTGTTGTATATTAAGGCAACAAGAGCAGATTGTATTTTGTATCTATATTTAGTATAACCCGAAATTTAACATGAACTATGATTATTGTCATAATTTATGTGATATATAAAAATATTATGAAGAAATTATATAAAGAAGTTATGTTGCAAGCATTTACTCGGTTTTGCCAAATGGTACAGCTTCTATTTAGCAATCCACTGTTCACTCTCCACTGTCAACTGTTAACTACCTTCGTCCATTCACCCACAGTTTTTCCATCCAGCAGCAACTCCGGTGCTATTTGCGCCAATGGAATCAAGACGAATGAACGTTGGGTTATAAAGGGGTGGGGGAGTGTTAATTCCGGGGTATCCATGATTATATTCTCATAAATCAGGATATCTATGTCGATAATACGCGGACCCCATTTTTGGGTGCGAACGCGTCCCATGGTTTCTTCAATTTTTAGCAATTCATTCAGCAAGTCGCCGGGCGGCAATGTAGTTTGTATCTCAATTGCCATATTCAAAAAAGCAGGCTGGTCGGTTATTCCCCATGCGGCGGTTTCGATGATGTCGCTTTGTTTAATGATACTGGTGGCGGACAGATTGGCGATGTGCTGCATCGCCTGTGCGAGTGCAGTATTTTTATCACCCATATTTGTGCCCAATCCCAGCCATGCGCGGTGCATTAATATTTATCCGTCAGGTTGCCGAATAGACCCATGTCAGCCTTCCACACTAATTTCACTGAACCGGTTGGTCCGTTTCTCTGTTTTGCGATTGATAATTCAGTTATATGGGCGTCTTTTTCCGGGTCATATCCTGCCTTGCGAATCTCTTCTTCGCCGTAATATGCCGGTCGATACAGAAACATTACCACGTCAGCATCTTGCTCAATAGCACCGGATTCGCGCAAGTCGCTGAGTTGCGGTCGTCTGGGAACGCGCGCTTCAACGGAACGCGACAACTGCGATAACGCGATAACAGGAACCTGCAATTCGCGGCCTAATGCTTTCAAACCACGGCTGATTTGCGATACTTCCTGTACACGGTTTTCCGCTTTGCGTTCAGCCGACGCTGAATGCATCAATTGCAGGTAGTCGACTACTATCAGTCCCAGTCCATGTTCTGCCTTCAATCGCCGCGCCTTGCCGCGCATTTCAAGTACGCTCATCGCCGGTGTATCGTCAATATACATCGGGTAGTCAAACAGTGTTTCCACCGCCGCGCCTAATTTTTGCATGTCTTCGTTGGACGCCATACCGTGCATAATAACATCCTGCTGTACCCGCGCCTCTGAACATAACAAACGTTTTGCCAACTGTTCTTTGGACATTTCGATGGAGAATACCGCTACGGTTTTCTTTTCTCCGGCGCAGATATTGCGCGCAAGGTTAAGCGCGAATGCGGTCTTACCCATACTTGGGCGTGCCGCCAGGATAATTAACTCGCCGTTGCGGAAGCCGGCAGTATAAGCGTCAAGGTCAATGAAACCGGAAGAAATACCTGATGTGGCCGATCCTGATAATTGCGACTCATCAATGGTGTTGTATTCCTGCTTTACTAATTCATACAATCGTTCAAATCCGCTGCTGACGCCGCGTTCCGCAATGCTGAAAATCTTTTGTTCGCTGGCATCGACTAACTCGTCAATGTCGCGGTCGGTCTGGTATGCCGAAGTCATAATTTCATCGGCAGCGCGGATGAGCATGCGCTGCAATGAGCGGTCGCGGACAATTTTGGCGTAATATTCAATTGCCGCAGCTGTTGGCGCTTTCGCCATAATTTCTGCCAGGTACATTGCGCCGCCGACTTCATCCAGTTTATTGCGTGTCCGCAGCCATTCGCTGATAGTTACCAGGTCTACTGGTTCGTTTTTATCAAAAAGGAATATTATGCCGTCATATATAACCCGATGAGCCTCGCGATAAAAATCGTCGCGCCGCAATATACCTACCGCTACCGCAATTGCTTCGCGTTCCAGCAACATTGCACCCAGGGATGCCTGCTCGGCTTCAATACTCTGCGGGGGAATTCGTTCAATTAAATTAGTCACGTTGTTATCCAATGCAGTTTGATTTTGTGGTTCGTATATTTTAGCAGAATATGAAGATGAATGCGAAGGGAAAACAAAAAAAGTTATCCACTAAATAATGTGGATAACTTTATAAGTTGATAGAGGATAGTTGACAGTGGACAGTTATATTAACTTAGTTGTGAATACCGAATTTTGTAGGTATCACATATTTGAATAGAAACAATATATTTGATAAGATGATGTTATAATGGTACATCTGTTCGTTCCACTGCTCGAAATTTTGCGCTTCTGCTGCGGGGATTCTTCCCGGTCTCTTCGCGAGAAGGTACCAGTGGTTTTTTAGTCAATATATTCACCAGTTTCACTACTGGCGGGTCAATGTTGAATGGGTCGGACGGCGGCCGCGTCATGCCAGAATGAAGACGGAAACATCTTTTAGTTTCACCATCTTCAAGGCTGTGATAACTTATTACGACGATTCTGGCGTGAATGTTGCTGTGACGAATTGCTGCGATTAGTGCTTCAGATAATGCTTCGATCTCCTGATTTACCGAAATACGCAATGCCTGAAAGGCAAGAGTAGCCGGGTGGAGTTTGCTGTGATGTTTAGCTGGGACATTTGCTTTGACGAGTTCTGCGAATTGTGCTGTAGTGTTAAGCTGCGACTTTTGACGTGATGCGTGGATTGCCCTGGCTAAATGACGTGCCCACCGTCCAACATATCCGGACTCAGTGAAGATGGCAGTTAGCTCTTCTTCACTCATCCGGTTGACCAAGTCAGCTGCAGTTATGGATGACCTCTGGTCCATCCTCATGTCTAAAGGCGCGTCGAATCTGAAAGAGAATCCACGCTCACCTTTGTCAAATTGGAAAGACGAAACGCCCAGGTCGAACAGAAATCCGTCTACCTTTTCCAACTGCAAACTGTTAAATATATTGTCAAGGTTCCTGAAATTATCGTGTATGAATGTTACAGGGTAGCCGGCTAATCTTTCTTTTGCTCTGTTCAGCCCGTCTACGTCCTGCTCTATTCCTATTAATCTGCCGGTATCACCGATGCGCCGGCAAATCTCTATTGCGTGCCCTCCGCCGCCAAGTGTGCAATCTACAATTACTTTTCCTGGCTGCGGGTCAAGGTATTCCAATACCTCGTTTAACATTACCGGTTCATGGGTCAACTCTGCGCTGTATCCTGATTCTTCATCACCGCACATCAGTTGGTTATCCCATGTTCCCGTGAATCCATAAGTTTAAGTGCGCTGCGCACTTTGTCTGTGGTAAGTTTTTCTGCCAGGTACTGTTGCCATGACTCGGTATCCCATACTTCCATTTTGTCGCCGCGGGCAACTAATGAAATCCCGGATGTCAGGTTGGCATAACGTCTCAGCACCGGCGGAATGGTTAATCTACCCTGGGCGTCCGGCATAACCTCGGTCCCACTGCTGAGCCAGCGGTAAAGAACATCGGCAGACTCATCAGTTGACGGGATAGATTTAATGCGGATTAAAAACGCTTCCCAGGCTTCCTTACTGTAGTAGACCAGACATTCGCCGTCAAAACTACGGGTAAGAAAACCGCCTTCGTTGAAAAACGAAAGAAAGCGGCGGGGAACGCTGACCCGGCCTTTATCATCTAATTGGTGCTCGGACTCGCCGAATATCTGCATTTTACCCCTTGTTTAATCCACTTTGTACCACTTGCTATCAACTTGAACCCAGTATATACCACAAATTAGGTATGCGCAAGGGGAAATTGAAAAAAAATGAAAATATTTTTATTTTTTTTTGCTGGTGTGGGAAATGTGAGGGATGTGCGTTATGGGAGTAATGGGAAGAATGATTTTTTAAGAGAAATATTATCAGTCGTATCCGTCTAATATGACTGATCCGACTGATTTAGTAAAAGAAACTACCAGAAAACTAAGCACTCAATTACCAGTCTTCTTCATCTTCTATATCTTCATATTGTTCTGGAGATTTCCCGCGTTTTGCAATTAATGCTGGATATTTAATATCTAAAGGTATTTTTGTTGTAACTTCTTCAACTATTATTTCGTGCCACCACTCATCACCGAAATCAAACAGGTAAAGAAACATCTGACCTTAATTGCGATACGCCGCCAAGTGCCACGACGACCATACAATGCAACCTTTAAAATATACAATTTGTTTTTTGTAACCATTCTGTTTTTCTCTTTACATTCTCGTATTAACTGAACACTAAACACTAAACACTGAAAACTAATTCAAAAAAAAGGCCGGGCATCACTGCCCGGCCTTCTCTGTTTTATTTTAGATAAGGGTTTTTGCCAGGTCTACAGCGGATGCTGCGTCTGGGGAATAGCCGTCTGCGCCGATTTCGTCTGCGAACTGCTGGGTTACTGGTGCTCCACCGATCATAACCTTGATTTTACCTTTCAGGCCTTCTGCTGCGAGGGCTTCGATGGTGCCGCGCATTGATGGCATGGTGGTGGTTAACAGGGCTGACAGACAAATAATCTGTGCGCCGCCTTCTTTGGCTAAAGCGATGAATTTTTCTGGTGATACGTCAACGCCAGCGTCAATGATATCAAAACCATTACCCTGGAGCATCATAGCAACAAGATTTTTGCCGATGTCATGCTGGTCGCCCTTAACGGTACCGATAACAACGGTTCCAACCGGCTTAACGCCACTGTCGGCGAGAAGCGGTTTTAAAATTTCGAGACAGGATTTCATAGCACGTGCAGCAATGAGAACTTCTGGTACATAGAACTCGTTGCTTTTGAACTTTGTGCCTACAACTGCCATACCGGCGATTAAACCGTCGGTGATGAGTGCCTGCGGGTGAACGCCTTCGCTCAGCGCTTGCTGAGTCATTGCTACCGCATCATTTTTCTTACCGCGGATGATTGCATCCGCCAGTAATTTCAGGTCAACTGCCATAGCTTGTAAACCTCCGAGCATTAAAATGCTAAATTTGATATCCGAACTGCGGGTAGAATACCAGTATAATCAGTGATTTGCAAGGGGGTATATAAGGAATTTTAGTGATTTTCGTATGGTAATTTCGTGCTTTTGGTGTTTATGCAGAAAATGAGGAGTAATAACCAAGTTGTTTTTGGGCTTCATCGTGAATTTTGTCGCCTTCACATGATAATTCGAGAACACAACGGAAAGTTGCTTCTCCTTCTTCAAACATGCCCAGCATTGTGTAAGTCTTTGCGAGATTAAGGATAATTTCTGGGTCGCAGGGGTCAAGTCCACGGGCTAATTCCAACTCGGCGATTGATTCATCGAAATAACCGGTGAAACAGTAAACAAGCCCGAGCTCCATGTGCGCGCGGGCGAAATTAGGATCGGCATCTATGGCCTGTTTCAGACACTCGGTAGCCGGATCATAATCGCCACTTACGCGCAGTTCGATTCCCTGCTCATATAGCTTTAATGTCTCGGAATTGACATTGAGCGTCATTACTTCTCCTGTTACGAAGTAAACTTATCGTCATTTGTCGGACGATATCCCCGAACGAAATCAGCGCCGGACATCGGTTTTTTACCCGCCGGCTGTAATTCAATTATCTGCAATTTCCCATTGCCTGTCAAAATTATCATTCCATCTTTTTCATTATTTATGATAAATTGACCCGGTTGTACTGCATTGGAAGATATATTACCACTAATTTGCCGGGTACGCAAAATTTTAACGGGGAAGTCGCGAAAATTAGTCACTGCAACCGGCGCAGGCATCAAAGCACGCACCTGTAGTGCTATTTCCGCTGCGCTTTGAGTCCAGTCGATAACTCTTTCCTCTTTTTTAATTGATGGCGAAAATGTCACCATTCGTTCTTCCTGCGGTGTGCGCGGGGCATTGCCGGCAGCTATTTTGGGCAGCCATTCTGTTATTAAATCAGCGGCAATCCGCGATAATTTTTCCGTCAATGTTCCGCTGTCGTCATCTGTTATAATTTCTATTTTGCTTACCGCTATTACATCGCCGGCATCCATTGCCTTCACCATCCAGATCAGCGATACGCCGGTTTCAGTGAATCCCTGCCAGATAGCGCGCTGGATGGGGGCGGCACCGCGCATTGCCGGTAATATTGAGCCGTGCAGGTTTACCGGGCCATATTTCGCGCTGTCCAGCAACTTTTGATTCAAAAATTGCCCGTAAGCCGCAACCACTAAAAAATCCGGCTGCAGGTTTTCTATCTGTGATATAAAATCCGTATCACGGCAATTTTCCGGCTGCATGGTAGGAAGTGATAATTCGTCAGCGGCAATTTTTACAGGCGGCGCGGTTAATTTACTGCCGCGACCTGCCGGACGGTCGGGTTGGGTAACAACAGTGATATCATAACCGGCTTTGTGTAAAGCCTGTAATGGTGGTATAGCAAAACTGCTGGTGCCGAAATATACAATCCGCATTCAATAATTCCTAAATTCAAGAGTTTAGTTTTCGGTTTTAAGTTTTCAGAGGCTCTGTAAAACCTTATGATAACATGATGGGACAGACACCTTCCTGGCTTCGCCATTCGGTGTCAGTCCCTGATTTAAACTCAAAATTTCAATGCGAAACAATGAAAAATTAGGTTTTGCAAGAGCCTTCGTAATTATTAATAATTCGTAATTCTCAATTCTCAATTTAACTTCTCCCCCGAACCAGGCATGATGTTGCCACCTGGTCGCCTGCGTCCCGGAATAAACGCAACGCTTCTTCAACGGTAGTGGGTGTTTCTATATAATTCCCTTCTGCGTCTTCCGCGCCGGTGAACCATCTGGCGGTTCCAGGTATTACATTGTCAACAAATAATTTGCCGTTTAGATGGTTATTTTCATGCTGGATAGCCCTTGCCCATAATCCTTCGCCGGCATAAGTCATAATCCGGCCGCGCCGATTTGTTGCCCTTACTACCACTCTGCTTGAGCAGGTGACGTCGCCATGAAGTCCCGGTAGGCTGAGGCAGCCTTCAACGCCGGTTTGTTCACCTTCCTGCAGGATAATATGCGGGTTGATGAATTCCTGCGGACCATCGCCAGCGTCAACAACGAATATGCGTAAAGACAACCCAACCTGGGGTGCGGCAAGACCTACCCCGTCGGCTGAATACATGGTATCTATCATATCATTTATGAGCAACCGGACTTCATTAGTAACCTTTCCAACCGGTTCGGCAACATGTGCCAGTACCGGGTCGGGATATTTAACTATATTTAAAATTGACATTATTCCAGCCTTCTATATGATATTTACCCGCTATCATTAGTCATGTAAACCTACACGACATTTTTCTTCGTGTCTTTCCATGGCGTCTTTCTCAAATGTTTTATATGTGGTCAATCGATCGCGCAATTCATCGAAATTCACCAGATGACCATCAAATTCCGGGCCGTCAACACAGGCAAATTTTGTTTCACCGCCGACATTTACCCGGCATCCGCCGCACATGCCGGTACCGTCAATCATTACCGGGTTTAATGACACAACGGTATGTACGCCATACGGACGGGTCAATTCGGAAATAGCACGCATCATTGGCACCGGGCCAACGGCATAGATAATATCGATACCACCAGCTTCCAGTTGGTCGCGCAGCGCGTCTGTCACGAAACCTTTTCTGCCGTAACTGCCATCATCGGTGCAAACAATAACTTCACCAAGGCGGGAAAGTTCTTCTTCGAAAATTACTAATTCACGGGTGCGGCCGCCGATGATGCTGGTTACCTGTGCTCCATTGCGAAATAATCCTTGCGCTATGGGATGTACAACGGCAGTGCCAACACCACCACCTACACAAATTGCGCGTCCGCTGGCGAGTAATTCCGTAGAATGTCCCAGCGGTCCGGCGATATCTCTAATCTCTTCACCGGGCTGCATGGCGGTTAGCTCTTTCGTGCTTTTGCCGATTGCCTGAATTACCAGGGTAATCGTGCCTGCATCCGTATCAGCATCAGCAATAGTCAGCGGGATTCTCTCCGCTTTATCTGCACGTCTCAGTATAATAAACTGACCAGGTTTACGAATCTCCGCTATGCGCGGAGCCTCCACTACCAGACGATGTACCATTGGTGCTAATTGAGTATTAGAGATAATCTTATGCATGAAGTTACCAACCTCTTTGCGCCATGCGCTGGTCTTCCGGGATAGCTGACATTTCTATACCAGTCATTGCCTCGCCTAACCCTTCAGATATTTGTGCCAGCATTTCTGGCTTATCGTAGAATGTAACTGCATCAACGATAGCCTTGGCACGTAAAGCCGGATTAGATGCCTTAAATATGCCGCTGCCGACAAATACCGCTTCTGCACCCAGGTGCATCATTAATGCGGCGTCTGCCGGGGTAGCAATTCCGCCCGCGCTGAAGTTTGGCACTGGCAGTTTGCCGTTTTCTTTAATGTATAAAACTAAATCATAAGGTGCGCCAAGTTCTTTTGCCTTGGTCATTAATTCATCAGTGCTGGAATTCTGAATAGTGCGCATCTCTGATATGATGGTGCGCATGTGGGTTACTGCTTCAACAATATTGCCGGTTCCCGGTTCACCCTTGGTGCGAATCATTGCCGCACCTTCGCCGATGCGGCGCAAGGCTTCACCCAGGTTACGGCAGCCGCAAACGAAAGGCACATTAAATTTATGCTTATCAATATGGAACTTGTCATCTGCCGGTGTCAGCACTTCTGATTCATCGATGAAATCGACACCAAGTGCTTCCAGAATTTGTGCTTCTACAAAATGGCCAATACGAGCTTTTGCCATAACAGGAATAGATACTGCCGCAATGATTTCTTTTATCATTTTCGGGTCAGACATGCGAGCAACGCCACCTTGGGAGCGGATGTCAGCAGGGACGCGTTCCAGCGCCATTACCGCTACCGCACCAGCTTCTTCGGCAATCTTTGCCTGTTCAGCATTGGTAACATCCATAATTACACCGCCGCGCAACATTTCAGCCAACCCGACCTTATTACGCCATGTTGATTTGTTAGTCATATAAAAACCTCACCTTGGGATTGTTCTCTGCACCTATTTTACATAATTTTCAGCTGGTAGTCCAGAAGATTGTAAAAAATATCCTTACTATTCCGATATGTTAAGTTTGAAAAAGCTGTTTATTAAATTTATGATATACTTTTATTGTCATGACAATAAATACCAGTTCCTGGCCTGAAGAGTTAATGGGTAAGAACTATTCTGGAGTTTTTAATCCTCACCAGCCGCCATTTCCATTTATGGTATGGTGGGGTTGTGAAACTCACAAATACAGTCATGTTGTTGAATCAAGTATGGTTTCAAATTCTTTTTTATTTGTATATATAATTTCTGGTGAAATAAAACTAAACATAAATAACACCATAAAAAAAGTATCCACAGGATATGCTTTCATAGCGACTTCAGAAAAGCCATTATCATATACTAAATCAAGTAATCAACCATTGGAAATAATATCATTCCTTATTATGAGCAGCAATTTAACAGGATTTGCTGAAAAAATATCACACATGTGCGACTATATAATTAAACTTGATAGAACTCATCCTGCATTGCAAAATCTGATTAAATTAGCATGTTACTGTTTGGATATAGTAGATAAAAATGATAAACCCGAGAAAGAGCTTTTTGTTATTTATTTGACTGGATTTTTAATGGAACTGCATCGTGAAGCGAAACATCATGAACAAATAAGTAATGAATCTCCTGTTTATGGCGGAATATATTTCATGTTATTAAATTTTTCAAAAAAAATAACATTATCTGATATATCGGATACGGTAATGATTTCGCCAAATCATTTTTCAATACTTTTTCATAAAGAGTTCGGTTTTACACCTATTCAATTTCTTTCGAGAATGAGATTGTTTTTTACTTTGTATACTTTAAAAATAACGAAACAATCAATGCAGAAAATTGCTAAAATATGTGGTCTAAACGATACTATAAATCTTTGTCGAATATGTAAAAAATATCTGTCGCTTACTCCTAATGAAGCATCAAAACTAACAAATCATGAATTGATGGATAAAATATGGCCGAGTGAAATACCAATTGATGTTCAAGAAAATATTTATTTGTTTGCGAAACAAAACATTGATAAATTAAAATAGTGATATTTGCTAATAAAAAACCTTAATTTTGATAGCTATTATCCTTTTTAAATAATCTTTTTTGGATTATTATAGTTTAATTGCTTTTCATATATCGATAATATGTAAAGAAATCCAAGCTAATAAAGGAGCCCAATCATGAAAAAAGGTTTCACACTTATTGAATTGCTGGTCGTAATTGCCATTATTGCCATCCTCGCCGCGATTCTATTCCCGGTATTTGCTCGCGCGCGTGAAAAAGCAAGGCAGACTACCTGCACCAGCAACCAGCGGCAGATTGCGGCGTCTGTGATGATGTGGACGCAGGATCATGAAGAACTACTACCCAGTTCGGCGACCGTATGGCGTGATATCGCCGTCGATCCCGCCATCCTTGTGTGCCCCACCAAGGGGAAGGCCTACCGCAATGGCTATGTGTATCTGGCGAGTAATGACGGCTTGGCTCTGGGCAAGATCGACAGTCCGAATGAAGTGATGCTCACCGCCGACGGCCTCAGCTCCATCAATTTCACTCGGCCGCGTAACGTGGCTTTCAGCATGGGGCAATTCGATCCGCGACATACGCAGAGATGGGTCCAATCTTATGTAGACGGGCACGTGACCATGACCAATGTCTACCCCACTTTTCTGCCGATCAAAGACAACAGCTTGATCGGCTGGTTCAATGCACGCATCTCTTTCACCGGCTATGCCTACGGCTCGTCCGTCTCACGCTGGTCCAACCTGGTGACAACTAATGCCAGTTGGGCACCCGTGCAAAATGCCACGCACCCGGTGCCTACTGTTGCCCCTGCCGGCATCAACGGGTGTCCTTCTGTCCATTTTGAAAAGCAGGCCAGCGGCCCTACGCAACACCTCCAATTCGCGCAGCAGATCGGGACATCGGATACCACGATCTGCATGGTGGTGCAGGATGTCATCGGGCAGGGATATAACGGTTGCTTCATGGACCAGTGCCCAAATGTCAACTTCGGCATCGCCAAGGGAGGTACCGCCGGACAAATGACGGCCACGGTACAGACAAAGGGTGGTGGGTATAATCCCGTATCCGTCAGCATGACGGAAGGGCTGCCCCATGTCGTCATCTTCCGCCGAAAAGCCAACAACGGCACCGGCTCTGGCACGCATTGGCTCTACGTTGATGGCCAGGAAGCCAGCGTGACCAATGATTTCACTGGCGCGTTTAATCAAAATTCCTGGTACCCATTGCAATTCGGGGTCGAAGCAGATTTTGGTGGCTTCGATGGCGGGCAACTCACCGGGGACATTGGCGAAATCCTCGTCTACAACCGCCTGTTCACCGATACCGAGCGCGATACCATGGTGCAGTATCTGAAAGATCAGTTTAATCTGTAATTATCCTGGAGGTATATCATGAAATCCAAAGGCTTTACCTTGATCGAATTGCTTGTCGTCATATCGATTATCGCGGTGTTAGCCGCCATTCTCTTCCCCGTCTTCGCCCGCGCGCGGGAGAAGGCGCGGCAGAATACCTGTCTGAGCAACCAGCGCCAGATCGGGGTGGCCATACAGATGTTCACCCAGGATCATGAAGAATCCCTGCCGCTGAACACCACGGTGTGGAAGGACATTAACGTGGATCCGAACATCCTGGTGTGCCCGACCAAGGGAAAAATCCCGACCAATGGCTATCTGTATAACAACGCCCTCTCCGGCAAGTCGGTGGGCGACATTGCGGATTTCTCCGGCACGCTGATGACCATGGACGGTCTGAGCCTTTCCGATACCACGAAGCCGCAGAACGTGTGCTTCAACACCACGCAGCTCGAACCGCGGCACTCCAGCAAGTGGATCGCCTCGTATGTTGATGGGCACGCGGCGCTCACCGCGGATCAACCAAGCTTTCTGCCCATTACCTCCTATTTGATGTCCTGGCTGCAGGCGAGTGCCTTGCTCAAAACCTATCAAGCCGGCGCGAATATTGCCACCTGGACCGGCAATTTGAAAACCATCAGCGCCACTTCTTCCACCGTGGCAACACCGGTATTGCAGACGAGTGGCATCAATGGGCAACCAGCGCTCTATTTTTCGGGCGGCGGCGGTTGCCCGACCCTCAATTTTCCATACCTGCCGCTGGGCGAGTTCACCCTCTGCGCGGTCTTCCAGGATGATGCCAGCGATAGCTCTTGCCGCATTTTCAGCAATAACGATAATGAGGGTATGGGATTCAACGAAGGACCGGCCGGCACGTTTCAGTTCGGCATCAACAAGAATGGTACTGCGGTATTGACTCCGCCGGTGACGGGGATTGTGGGAAAGCCGCATATCGTCGTCCTGCGCCGCAATCCGGCAAAGACCCCCCCAACTCATTGGTGTTATGTCGATGGCACAGAAACGTCGGCGACCGGCGGCATGAGCACGCCCTTCGTGAATAACGGCATCTGGATTGGCACATACTGCGGTAATAATAATTACATGCAATTCAAAGGCTATTTCGCCGAAATCCTCCTTTACAGCAAAAGTTTAACTGACGCTGACCGCGACACCGTTGTGCAGTATCTGAAGGACCAGTATAGCCTCTAACTAACCCCGGCTTAGGGTAGATATTTTCAATACACTCTTTACCGCCGTGCTACATGCAGACGCCACGCCGTCTTCAACCCGGATGACCGGGCAACTCATGATAACCCGGCGGTTCACCGCCGGGATGTGCCGGCTGAGTGCACATCCGGCTGGAAGCGAAAGTCATAATTTGAAGAAACGGTATAGGCTGTATGGTGGTCACCGAGTGGAATGATCATAGTCTTTTCTTCGGCGATATGTCATTCAACTATAATTTAACTGAAACCAGTGCCAAAACCATGTCCTTATATTGTGGTCATAATGTAAATTGGGCAGATGGCGGTACCATGAAATTATCAGCAACATTAAAAGATGCTAATGGCAATGACGTTTCTACCCTTTCTCAACTTGATAATAGAGATAACAGTTCGCAATCACATTTCTTTAATGATGCTACTATTAAATTCAGTGGAATGGCTGGGTGTGTATTGACAGTAACATTACAGGTAAATGGAACTGCAGGTGGTGCTACCTATACAATGTTAGGTGGAGCTATAGTAAAATAAGCAACAAAATAACAATTAAAAGAAACGGGTAAGCAGAAATGCTGACCCGTTTTTTTTGCTATATTTTTCTCCTTGAAATATGTATAATTCACTTAATAGAAAAATGTGAAGGTGATAGATATGAAACTTTCTTATGATGTAATAGTAATTGGCGGTGGAACCGCAGGAGTAATTGCTGCGATACAGGCAGGACGGGCAGGAGCGTCGATCTTACTGATTGAAAAAAATGGCATGCTTGGGGGTACTGTTACTGTTGGCGGCATTAATTATCCATCCAGCTTTCACGCTTATCAGAAGATGATAATTGCGGGTATCGGTTGGGAATTATGTGCCGCGGCAATGGCAATTGAAGGACAAGATGTGAATGCCGATCATCGTGGTTTCACCAGCAGCATAAGTGGATTTACGGTTAATCCCGCGCTATATGCCGCTTTGGCAGATGAAATGGTATTGGATGCAGGTGCAGAGATATTATTCCACGCCATGCCGGCTATTGTTAGCAAAAATGATGATACATGGAAACTGACAATTTGTACCAAAACAGGTTTGCAGGATGTCCGTGGAAAAATCCTGATTGACTGCACCGGCGATGCGAATATAGTACAGATGGCTGGGTACGCAGTTACCCGCAGTGAAGATTTGCAGCCAGGAACTCTGGTGGTGCATGCGACTGGTTATGATGCAAAAACGCTTGATTATGATACTATCCAAAAGGCATTTGATGTGGAGATCGCAGCAGGAAGAATGAAGATAAGCGATCCGGGTTGGAATCATGGGAATATCAAGTTTTTCCTTAATTCCTACGGAGGCAACCGCATTCATGTCCCCGATGTCGATGCCAGTACAAGCGAAGGTAAGACTATTGCGGAAATCGAAGGCCGCAAGGCGATGATGCGGATATTTCGTTTCTGTCGCCAGCAGCCAGGATTAGAAAACTTCAATATCAATTACTGCGCTACAGAATGCGGAATCCGCGAAACAGTAATCATTAAAGGGAAAACCACAGTTACCTGTGATGATTACACAAGTGGACGTGTTTTTGACGATGCGGTATGTTATTCATTTTATCCCATCGATATTCACCGCAATCATTCTATTGATGGCGCGAATATCGGCGACGGCATCTATCCCACCATTCCATTAGGAGCAATGCTCCCGATAGACAGCGATGGTATTATTGTCGCCGGTCGGTCAGTTGCTGGCGATCAGCGTGCAAACTCCGCCTTTCGGGTAGAGTCGTCCTGTATGGCAATGGGTCAAGCAGCCGGCGTTGTCGCTTCACTCGCTGTGAAACAGAATAAGAAAATTGATGAATTGGCAATTACTGATATACGAAACCTGTTGCGACAGCATGGGTCTATAGTACCAGTTAGTTGACAGTTAACAGCATATTCAGCATTTATTTTTTACATCGATTAATAGGATTTATAAGATTATTTTATCCTTTCAATCCTGTTAATCGATGTAAAATTTTGTGAATTATAGCTTAAATTTAC
Source organism: uncultured bacterium (assembly GCA_964638715.1). GTDB lineage: Bacteria > Armatimonadota > Hebobacteria > CAIYQO01 > CAIYQO01 > JBAXQQ01. Next base: position 27,830 of record CAZWZF010000048.1, read on the forward strand.
CTCATTATGGTTTTCACTCGCTCATCAACTTCTTTCCGGTATTCAACAGGATTATTGGTGGCATAGTTCAATCGGTCAATGGCGTCTTTTCCTGCCTGGGCATAAATCGGTCTTACATTTACCCCGACGTGGCTTGATATATAATTCAAATGAGAAATGCCATTAATGATTAATCCTAATTCCCGGGTTTTCTGTATAATATTATCAAGTTCTATTTCGGTGAAATACGGCATTAATGGGCTTAACATAATGCCGGTAGAAATGCCATTACCAGCAAGTTGCACAGCAGCGCCTAAACGTGCTGATGGTCTGGGTGCAAATGGCTCTAAAATTGCTGCGACATCATCATTGAGAGTGCTGAAAGAAAATGACATATTAAACGCGCCGGGACGAAATGATTTCAAAATTTCAAGGTACCTGGTGATGTAGTCGGATTTTGTAAGGATATATACCGATAAATCAGGATTTTTTCTGGATGCTTCAGCCAACAGATGTAATGCCGCGCCTGTTAACCCGTATTTCGCCTCAATAGGCTGAAAAGAATCGCAGGCAGTTGAGATGAAAATCTCCATTGGTTTAGTTGTTTTCAACTGTTTATACAATACTTCAACCAGGTTAGTCTTCACATCTATCCATGTTCCCCACGGTTCCTGGTTATCCCGATATTTCAACATATAAGTGGCATAACAATAAACACACCCATGTGAGCATCCGGTGTAAGGATTCAGAGTAAAATGTCCCTTACTGCCGGTTAATGCTGATTTGCAGGTTATTTTGTTAATCTTCACGCTGATATTATCTATCTTCTGTTATCTGAAAGCAAGGTTTTTAAAATTGTAAGGTGAAAATCAAATAAAACGCAAATTTAATCATGAAAAAATGATTGATTATTGGCAAATGTTTTGCTATCATTAATCGTTATATCATTATGTAAAGGGGCATATCATGCAATGTAAATCAATTTCCACATTTATAAGGTTATCTTTGGTAATTGTATCTTTACTTATTGCCAGTTGTAGTTTTGCTGCTGACGGAAATACGGCGGCAGAGTTTAATATCACTACAACAGTGCTGCGACCAGCAGAGAAAGTATTGCCGCTGGGTGCAAATGACTGGGGAAAGTGTGGTGCGATTGAATGGGCAGCCAATAATTTTGTGAATAATTCCGGTAATGAACCAATAGTGTGGCGCAATATGCACCGTGCGAAAACTGTAGGTAAAAATTGGTTTGAGATAGATGGACCCGGAACGTCATGGTATGATTTGTGGACTAGTGGACTGCTCAGTGGTGCCAATGTTCGTATCTATCGTCTGGTTGATAAGGATGGAAAACCTTTGCCTGTAGGCGGCAGTAATCTTGATATATCAAAGGCAGATCATGTTATTAATGTCGGTACTTCCAAGGTTCTTCCAGAAGGAACAAAAGATTTTATCGATGGTGGTTGGATAGCTAATAAATATGCCAATGTTTATTTGTGCGATAATGTGGCTAACAAGAATACCGCTTGCACAGATTATTTTGCTGTCGAAAATGGACGAAGTTACTGGTACACAGTTGTTGCAGTCAGCGGAGATGGACAGGAATCTGTAATTTCCAACGAAGTAAATGCAACCCCGAAAGATGATATTGCCATTACACCGCATATTGTAATTCCACCAAAATCGAATGACGCATCATGGACCATAAAGGCGAGAACCGCGTTTAATTTCACCCCGACAGTAATGGGGGGCAAGGTGCCATATACCTGGTCAGCTTTGAATGAAAATGGCGGGGCATTTACCTTCTCTGTAGGTATGCAAATTGACCCGGCAACCGGTCGGGTTTATGGTACTCCAAAAGTGGTTACAGAGGCAGACAGATCATTGCCAGCGCCGGAAACTGCTGACCGTAAAATTTGGCTGCAGGTGACTGATGCTAATGGCAAATCAACAAAATGCTGCTACATTATGAATCCATCAGCACCGGTTGGCGATGCTGCCGCAAAGGCTAAACCATTACCGCCAACTAACTTAACCGCTATTGCGGAAAATGGGTGCGTATCACTGTCATGGACTGCCAGTCCTTCGGCAAATGTGGCTGCATACAGAATAAAACGTTCAACCGCACCGGCAGATAAACAGGAAACAAAAGTGTATCTGGAAGCGGACGCACCGGAATTGCAGCCGTGGGATTATATTGTATTTGAGCGCAAATTTGGCAATTTTGACATGAAATATGTTAACAGTCGGATACGCGGTATGGGTAATGCGGATGATTTACCAGGTTGGTATTGGGGTGCGTCTGATAGTAAAAAAGTCTCATTTTCATTAACAAAACATCCGAAACCGATACCGGCAGATATGTTTGACCCGGGTGAAAGCTGTATGCAGATAAAGGTAAAAGATGGCCAGCAAAGTATCAGCCAGCTTGTCTTTATCGATAATAATAAAGGCGGCGAATCGCTGTGGTACGGACAGTTGGAACCGGGCAAGAAATACCGGCTGGAAGTATGGCTGTGCCAACAAGGTCTGGCTGATGATGGTAAGGTTTTATTCAACTATAGCCGCGGCATGTATTCTGATATTAAACAGATTTTTACAGTGACAGATAAATGGCAAAAGTTTACTTATGATTTCGTTGGGCCAGATCGTCCAACCAATACCTGGCACTTTGGACACCAGTTCACCTTCACCGGACCGGGAACAATATGGATGGATAACTGCCGGATATTCCGCACAGACGACCCGGCAGATGTGGATAAACAATATGTACCCAATGCGACAGTATTGAACGAATTGATAGCATCACAACCGGAAAAAGGAAATAAAGGCGCACACAGGACGTGGTATCTGCAAAAAGATGCCACCATGTCGTCAATATTATCAATGCATTCTAACAGCAATGTAAATGTCGACTGGTTCACTAATATCGGGTCAACGATGCGCATGACATTGCCGATGGGATTGATGTTTGATGAGAAAACCGGTGCAGATGCGAAATCGCGCATGCGTCCCTGGCTGGTGATGCAGCATATTCTGAACAGCGAGTCAGATTGGCTGGCATTGGTTGAATATTTGGCTGCTCCTTATGATGATAAAAAAGATACTCCGCAAACAAAACCATGGGCATACAAACGATACCAGCAGCGCGGCAACAGCAGGCCATGGACTGATGAGTTTTCCAGCATTACTATCGAGTTTGGAAATGAAACCTGGCACAATGGCTTTTTTGCTGATTGGATAGGTTTTGCGTCGCGCAATGCGATTCATCAAGGCGGCAAAGAATATGGCTACTTTGCGAAATATTTGATAGATAATATGAAGAAAAGCCCATATTGGAAATCACAAAATCTTGATATGAAAATAAGATTTGACCTGGGAGCGAATTATGACGCTCGGGTTAACGCGGATGGCAGTGTAAACGGATATGGCGAAGAAGCCATGCAAACCTGTGGAGAGGCAAATCAAATAGGCCATGCGAATTATATGGGGCCAAAATGGGAAACCGGCGATTATTCTGCCCGCACCTATGATGATCATGGCATACAGGAAACTTTGCTTAGTTTTGTTTCCGGGCAAAAAGCCAATCAGGATAAAATGTTCAAAGCGCAGCAGGAACTTGGTAAAAAAGGCATCATTTACGATATTGCCGCTTATGAAGGCGGTCCCGGCGGTTATGCTTTGCCCGGTAGCGCAAAACCTGAACAGGTAGAAACCAATGAAAAGTACGGTAAATCGCTGGCTATGGCGGTAGGTTGTATAGATGGCTGGATTGTCAGTTATACGCAGGGATGGACAGATCAATGTTTCCTCGGTTATGGCCAGGGTAGTTATTGGAATAGCCACAGTACCTTCGCAAATGGTTTTATACCTTCCCCTTCGTGGCTGGCGTTAACCATGCGCAATCGTTATGCATCCGGCGATTTGATGTCAGTTGATGAAAAATCTGCACCGGTGTTAATGCGCAAGACGACACCATTGTCATTAACCGGAGCATACGCTATGCGTAATGGCAGCAAATGGTCGGTATTTGTAGTATCGCGAAAGTTGGAAGGAAACCATGATAATTTTGATTATGGCGACGGAACTACACAGGTGAAATTAGACCTGCCATTTACCAAAGCAAACAAGGTGACGCTTTATACACTGACTGGCAATCCGCGCCTGACAAATCGTGAAAAGCAGAACATATCAATTCAAACCCAATCGATACCGGTAACAGCTATTGATGACAGCACCTTAACAATTGATAAAAAGACCGGTGGTTCCGAAACAGGTATGCCGGCAGGATCTATATTTTTGTATGTCTTTGAGGGAACAGATACAAAATAGAATTACCTACAGAATGATATTTTTATGTAGAGACGCAAGATTTTGCGTCTCTACGTTTTTATTTAAATCCTTTGATCTCTCCCCATATTGACATAACTCTTACCAAGTGTTACTATTTTTAAAATAGTAACACTGGCGGGGTGATATATGGCTAATGTTGAACGGTTCGGGGTTTCCATGGAACCTGAACTTCTCGAAAAATTTGATGAGTTGATATCTGCGCGTGGGTATACTTCGCGGTCAGAAGCTATCCGCGACTTGGTGCGCCAGGAATTGATAAAAGAAGAGTGGGCGGATCCAAATGCAGAAGTAATTGGCGCAGTCACAATTGTTTTTGAACACCACACCCATGAATTGTCCCATGTGCTTGCAGAATTGCAGCATAGCAGCCACGATTGCATAATTTGCAGCACGCATATCCACATGGACGCCCATAACTGCCTGGAAGTAATTATTGTACGCGGCAACAGCGCGCGGGTAACCGAGATAGCTAATACCCTTATCAGTACTCGTGGTGTGAAACATGGTAAATTGGTTAGCACTACAATTGGTCATCATGCATAATTTTTTAAAGGAGAAAAACATGAAAACAATCATATTTTTATCTTTAGCCGCAATTATTATAACTGCTGCTATACCAGCTTTAGCATGTTACAGCGGATTGGTACTTATACCATCTGCCGATACAGTAGGCGCAAAACAATACAGCGTTGAATTACAAATGGATGGTTCGATAAGCAAACCGAAGGCTGACACTTTTTACATTAATAGCCAGGTGGGAATCACTGATAATGTTGAAGTTGGCGTTGATTATGATTTGAGCAAAGGAGTCAGTTCGCGGGTACTGCTTAATGCCAAGTATAGATTCATAAAAAGCGCGGACGGTAAACAAGCCGCCGCAATCGGTATCTGTAACCTTACCAGTAAAAATAAATCAAATCCATATCTGGCAGGTACGCAAGATTTTAATATTCTGCGTGGTCATGTCGGATTAATGGAGATAAATGAGAAAACACGATTTTTTATCGGCATTGATCGCGACATAAATGACAAACTTAATTTAATGGCTGACTATACCAGTGGCGATGACAATTATTCATCTATCGGGGCAAATTATCAGATAACTGATAAATTTGGCGTTCTTGCCGGTGTGCAATTGCCTAATGGTGGCGGTGAAACGCTGTATACTCTTCATTTTTGTTTCTCTGGCGAATTGGTGAGATAGCCTTATGCATATTCCAGATGGATACCTTGGACCGCAAACTTATGTGCCGTTATATGCTGTAATGGCAGGATTTTGGACGGTAGGGATAAGAAAACTCAAAAATAGTTTACGAATGCGCCAGGTGCCGTTATTGGCAATGGGTGCTGCCTTCAGTTTTGTCATCATGATGTTTAACGTGCCAATCCCTGGCGGTACCACTGGTCATGCTGTTGGCGCGGTGCTGGTGGCAATATTACTCGGTCCCTGGGCGGCAATGGTGGCGGTGTCGCTTGCGCTTATCGTACAGGCATTGATATTTGGCGATGGCGGAATAAGTGCAATCGGGGCAAATTGTTTTAATATGGCGGTGGTAATGCCGTTTGTCGGCTGGTGGGTGTATCGGCTCATCACCGGGTCATCACCGGTGCAATCCACCCGCCGTTGGATTGGCGGTGCGATTGCTGGATATTCCGGTTTATGTGTCGCGGCCGCTATCACCGGATTCGAGGTTGGTCTGCAACCGATGCTTGCCCATGACGCATTGGGACACGCATTATTTGCACCCTTCGGTTTACAAATTGCTGTACCGGCAATGGCACTGGAACATCTGTTGGTATTTGGTTTTGTGGAAGCTGTTGTCACAGGATTAGTGGTGGCATATTTCCAGAAAACTGCACCTGAAATGATAGTGCCATCGGTAAAGGTAATATCCGATAAGAAAAAAATGCCGCTCATTCAGCGAATTGCCATATTTATGGGAATCCTTATATTATTAGCACCTTTGGGTATATATCTACCGGCAAAATTTAATGCAGGAAGTGCATGGGGAGAATGGAGCAGTAATGAAATAAAGACTGAAATTGCCAAAGAAACCGGAGGTGAAGGTTATGTTCCTCAAGGAATAGCTCAAGCAGAAGAACATGGGTGGAAAGCACCATTTCCAGACTATAATCTACCTGGGCAAGAGAATGCACCATTGAGTAAATTAATGTCAATTTATATCCTGATGGGTGCAATCGGCGTAATTATATCCGGGTTCATTGTGATGTTTGGCAAGCAGCTATTCGCGAAAAAGGATGACGATGACACTACCTCCGTGGATGCTTGATCGCTCCACAAATACGATAAATAATCCTCCCAAAAGCACGAAAAAACGCAATCCACTGCGCCAGGCGATATCCAGCCTGGCGCACGTGCTGGAAGAAATGCTGAATAACGAAGCCATTGCCAACCAGAATGGATTTTTGCAGATGGTCGACCCGCGGGCAAAGGTTATCGGCTTGTTCGCGTTAATAATAATTATCACCCTAATTCATAATATAACGACACTTATTGTCGCTTTTGCTATAGCACTGTTAATGGCTGGTTTGTCGCGCATTCCGGCTCAACGGTTGTGGCGCACCTGGCTTGCCGTACCATTATTTTCAACAGCGATTGTGCTGCCGGCAATGTTGAATATCGTCACCCCCGGCAATACAGTTTACACATTGTATCATTTCGCGTCCGCACATTTTGGTGTGACATCATTAACAATCACTGACGCAGGTATCTATGTCGCAATAAGGTTCATTTTACGTATTACTGTCTGTATAACTCTGGCGTTATTGCTGACGGCGACAACGAAATCAAATCGGCTTTTCCATGGTTTGCGCGCCTTTGGCGTTCCGAAATTATTTGTTATGCTGCTTGGTATGATGCAGCGTTACCTTACTGTTTTCATTCGTGCGGCAGAGGAGATACACCTGGCAAAAATCAGCCGTTCTGTTACAAATGGTCCGTTGCGGCAGGAACAAGCATGGGTAGCCGCTGGCATGGGATCGCTGTTTCGCCGCACACAATCAATGAGCAGCGCGGTGCACCTTGCCATGGTTTCGCGCGGGTATACCGGCGAGATTTACCTGCTTGACGAACCGAAATGGCAAACATCAGATTGGGGATTTATAATGATTATAACAGGCTTTGCCGCAATATTGCTGGTAATGGGATGATGAATAAAATTTTCGATATAAACAACATAACTTTTTCTTATCCGGGTGAACAACCGAGTGTGAAAGAGATATCTTTTGCTGTAAAACAAGGTGAAAGATTAGCTTTGCTGGGCGCAAATGGCAGCGGTAAGTCTACTTTGCTGCATTTACTGGACGGATTATATTTCCCCCAATCCGGTGATATTACCGCGTTTGATAATAAATTAACCGAAGATACATTGGAACACCCGCCATTCGGACCACAATTTCGCAGCAGCGTTGGCTTTCTGTTTCAAAACTCTGACGCGCAGTTATTTTGTTCTACAGTAGAGGAAGAAATAGCTTTTGCCCCGCTGCAATTACAATGGAAAAAAGCTGAAATAGTGCAGCGAATAGATGATGTATTAAATCTACTGGAGATAGCACACCTGCGCGACCGCACTCCGCAAAACCTGAGCGGCGGCGAAAAAAAACGCGTTGCCTTGGCATCGCTATTGGTCGTTAATCCATCCGTTCTGTTGCTTGATGAGCCAACTGCCGGTCTTGACCCGCGCAGTCAGTCAATGCTGTTGGAGATATTGGAACAGCTTAATGAGCAGGCAGGAATCACGCTAATCACTGCCACTCACGATTTAACACTGCTGCCGCATCTTGCTGACCGCGCACTTGTACTTGGAGAAGATCACTGCCTGAAAGCTGATGGCAATACCCATGAAATACTCCACAACACTGACCTGCTGCTGTCAGTAAATCTCATCCATGCTCATGCCCATCGCCATGGCGACACCATTCACCGACACCCGCATTATCATATTACTGAGCATGAACACACGCATGGAATTGACAGTTGACAGTGGATAGTTGAGGAGGCTTTTGTAAAACCTATTTTTTCAAATGTTTAAGCAGCAGTTTTGTGGTAGACGAAAACCACCCCGACCTTCGGCCACCCCTCCTTGTCAAGGAGGGGAGTTTAAAACAAAGGTTTTGATTATTAAAGCAGCCATTATTTTATCAAGTAACTATCATAGCTCCCCTCCTTGACAAGGAGGGGGTAGGGGGTGGTTGGGTTGATTATATATTTAGTAAGGTTTTGCAAAAGCCTCGAATAATTTACCTGTTACCACCCCTACCGAATCCATGACACGTGAATGTATGGCTCTATATATTGAATGATAATTCCTGCTATTATGCTGAATCCGAGCAGCAGGCCAAGTATGCGGATGGTGTCTTTTCTGTTGTGATTTTCTTTCAGCAGCACCATCAGTCCCAGACCGGCACTGGATGATAACCCGGCGATTACTGCCCCGAAAGAGATGCCGCCTTTCAGATAGATGCCTGTAATAGCCACTGATGCGCCGCAATTGGGAATTAATCCTACAAATGCTGCAACTATCGGCTGCCAGATAGAATCTTTCAAGAGTACATTGCCGAGATTTGCACCTTCTACGCCTACCACATAATTTATGCCGATTGAGATTAAAAACAGCACTACAAATACCTGGGCGGTATGCCGCAATGGGTGCATTATCAGGGTGCGCATTTTATTCACCGCTGGTAAATGATGCCCGCAGCAAGCGTCAATCTCTACCGGTTCATCGGTTTCAGCAGCAACTACCTCTGGCACTTTTTGTTCTTCTACAGCGTGAATATGAATATGTTTTCCTGTCGGACTAATATGGCATTTGCAATGCTTGGTGTCATGAACTTTTACTTTTTTGTAAAGAAAGGTGTCAATGAAATATCCAGCCAGCAGAGCGATGACAACCTTCGTTAATAATAGCGGCATTATTAGGCCAATTCGCGCGGGGTTTGCCATAATTACCGGCACCGCTTCATCAGAAGTAGAGATAAAAACCGCGATTAACGTGCCGGTAGTTATGAAATGACGAGTGTAAAGAGCGCTGCCAACCACAGAAAAGCCGCATTGCGGTATGCAACCGAACAATGCACCCAGCAATGGACCGGCTTTCCCCGCTTTTCTGATATTTGTTTGAATAGAATTGCTGTATTTAAACTCCAGCCAGGCAATAACAAAATATATCACCAACAGAAATGGCACTAACATTAAACTATCTTTTAATGCAGTCATTATTATATTCATCATAATTTTATCACTTCACATTCGGGGCAAGTGCCAAAAATCTCCAAATGATGCCCCTGAATAGTAAATCCAGTTTTGGCAGTCAGCAGTTTTTCCAGCAGCGAAATGTCGCAATCATCGAATTCCACCACTGAATGGCATTTGCTGCAAATCAGCGCGTGGGAATGTCCGGGGCAAACCGCAATATAAAAATTATCTCCGGCTGCGCCATGAACACAACTTAGCAGACCCAGTTGAAGAAACAACTCTATAGTTCGGTAAACAGTAGCTTGGCCAATTCCTTGCGGTTTCAAAGCTGATACAGCATCGCCGATGGAATGTCCCTGTGGATGCCCGGAGAAAAACTCCCAGGTTATCCGACGCGGCTTGGTATAATGCACCCCATGCTGCCGAAAAAGCTCTTCGACATTAACGTGATGTTCATGCTGATGTAAGTTCACTGTCATATTGATAAATATTATCAATTTAAAGGAGGATTGTCAAATTTACTAATCAACATTCTGTTTCATATTTAAAATACAAATTTATATTTTAAGAAATATCAATTTTTTGAGTACAATCCAACCCCGTTAGGGGTGGCATGTTAATAGTCTGAGTTGATTATTACGAATAGTTAACCCCGTTAGGGGTGACATGTTTAAGCGTTATAAACATGAACAGGAACTGAAATTTAGACACGTTTAACATGTCACCCCTACCGGGGTTTGAGATTCATAAGGATCATCAATTACTATTAACATGTGTGCGCCAAGCGAAGCTTGGTAATTCTTGTCGGTGTAAGTC
>CAZWZF010000049.1:0-37061 GCA_964638715.1 uncultured bacterium
TTTGTTAGAAACAACGGCATTGTTATGTGACATTATTTCCAGCCGCAGCGCGGCGACATGTTAATAGCATATAATATGAAAATTATATTTAGCTGCAGCGCAGCTACACCGATTACCTTTTCCAATTTATTTGGGTTAGGTTATGCGTAAAACGTTTTTAATGTTAACGGTGTCATGTTAAATGATGTGGAGTATAAAATGACCCGGGAATCTAAATCAATAGCAAATAAGGGTGTAACCATTCGCGATATTGCTTACCGTTGCGGGTTGTTGGGTATTGCCACTGTATCGAAGGCGCTGGCGGTGTGTGGCGACACATGGAGAGGCACCGCCGGTCCAAGCGGAGGCTCACCCCGGTTGGCCGCCAGACCGCGCATACCCTGACTATAGCCTACGCGCGCAGCTGTCGACTTCAAAAAAAATCATCCGAGCTCAATATTGTCCGTTTGGCGTTGGCAATAAGGTCATCTCATGTTACTCTTATAGCATGGATCGGCTGTACTTTTCGCTGTACCCAAATAACAGACCAAAATCGGCATTTATTTTCCTCTAATAAAAATTCTCTTACGCCACACTGCTAATCAAAAATTGTAATTTATCTATCAAATTGGGCTGTTTTGGACATTTTCAATGGAGAAAAAAATATGCGGCGAGGGAGACAAGAAACGCCACTCTGAGTAGGTCATAACGGTGTCGGGGACAAGCTACGTCATTCGCCGTTGTGTTAGGCGCATCAAGCAGTCTGCCCCCGCGGGTACCGTGAGTTAATTAATGATCCAGCCATCAATATACGCCATTGTCACACCATTTGTGCCACCGTCGAGGGCGAAACAGTATTTGGAGGTGGTGCAGGTTGCGCTGACATTGAAATCCGTGAGCAGGTTCAACGTGACGAGTGTCCACACTCCCTGCGGTAATTGCGCCAGCGTTTTCGTCACCTGGGTGCTCCCCCAGCGTAGTTGCGCGCCGAGGGGGCCGAGTCCGACGCCTTTCCATCCGGTGGACGGATTGGGCGACTGGGGATTCAGGTAAAACGTCAGCGTGGCGTTGCTGTTCGTGCCGGGGGGGATATAATACCAGCAATACATATTTTTTCCTGCCGTCAGCGTTGGCGAAGTCGTCCACTCGAGATGGTCGTTCTGCACCACTTTTAACTCATAGTTTCCCGTGGCGGGCCAGACGCCCCCGGAGAGCAGGCCAAGTTGAGAATTCGTGCCGGCGACCGTCGATATAACCGTGCCATCATCCCAGAGCAGCGTGCTGCAATTCGTCGCGGTATACGCGGCGGGCGGCGTCGGTCCGGAGGAGTAGAAGGCATTTTCGACGACCGCCGCACTGTTAGCCATCGCGACGTGCCCGTCGATATAACTGATGATACAGCCCTTGGAATGCCGTGTCTCATCGAGCACCTCACTGGGCTGATGCCCGGTCATCATATTGGAACCGAACGCGCCACCCCAGTTGCCCGGCACCACATTATACAGACCGTCGCAGGTCATCATGGCGGCGGTGGGATCGTTAATCGTCCCGATAGCCTTGCTACTGAGGTGGTACGGCACGCTTTCGCTGCCGCCTCCGTTATAAAAATAGGCGTTCGGTGTCGATTTGCCCAGGGTCGGGCACATCAGTACGTCGGCATCGATCTTTGTGGCGCTCCAGACCTCAGAAGACGTCGGCAGCGTCTCTTCATGATCCTGGGCGAACATGAGAATCGCCGCGGCGATTTGCCGCTGGTTGCTGGAACAGGTGGATTGCCGCGCCTTTTCCCGTGCGCGCGCGAAGACGGGGAAGAGAATGGCCGCCAGCACCGCGATGATCGAAATGACGACGAGTAACTCTATTAAAGTAAACCCCTTATAAGTTCGGTTGTTATCAAGCATATGAGTCGCCTCCTCTGGTTGACGCTTATTTTACCACCCAGCCATCGATATAGATGGTCGTGGTGCCGTTGGTGCCGCCGTCGACGGCAAAACAGTATTTCCCCGAGTTGCAGCTTTGCGTGACCAGGTAGTCCGTGGTCAGACCGAGTTGAATCTGCGTCCAGGTGCCTTGCGGCAGGGTGGCCGTGCTCTTATTCAACGTCGTGCTGCTCCATCGTGCTTTCGCACCGGCTGGTCCATACCCGACGGCCTTCCATCCGGTGGATGGGTTCGGCGCGCTGGGGTTCAAATACCAGGTAAGCGTGGTGCTGGTGTGTGAACCTACCGGGACATAGTACCAGCAGGACATGGTTTTCCCCGGCGTCAGCGTTGGACTGACATTCCATTCGAGATGGCTGCCGTCCTGCACCACCTTCATCGCATACTTGCCGGTGATGGGCATGATTCCACCGGTGGTCAGATTGATCTGCGAGCTGCTGCCTTGGGTACCCAGCGGGACATTATCATCCCACAGGAGCGTGTTGCAGTTGGACAGGGTATACACCGGCAGCAGAATGCCTGCACTATAGAAGACAGTCTCGGTGTTGACAATGGAGTTGGAGGTCGCCACGTGCCCGTCGACATAACTGATGATGCAGTTATTGGAATGCCGTTTCTCATCGAGTAACTCGTTCGGCTGATGTCCACTCAACTGGGTCGATCCCTCCGTGCCTTCCCATCCGCCGGGCACGACATTCGCCAGTCCATCGCAGGTCAGCATCACCCCGGTGGGATCGGCGATGAGTCCAATCGCCTTGCCGCTGAGGTGAAACGGATCGCTGTTGGAGCCCCCCGCGTTATAAAAGTAGGCGTTGGGGGTGGATTTCCCTTTCGTGGGGCAAACCAGGACGCCAGCATCGATCTTGGTGGCGCTCCAGACCTCAGAAGACGTCGGCAGCAGCTCATCATGGTCCTGGGCGAACATGAGGATCGCCGCGGCAATCTGCCGCTGGTTACTTGTACATGTCGTCTGTCGCGCCTTCTCCCGTGCCCGTGCAAATACCGGGAACAATATTGCGGCGAGGATGGCAATAATGGCTATCACGACCAGTAATTCGATGAGCGTGAAACCTTTTTTATTGGTTTTCATGGATTTCCTCCTTTATTTTATGGAATATTATATTTTGTTTTGTAATATTGATTCAGACTGGTTAACTCGGTAGATGAGAGAGCTTTGGTCCATAAAGCGACTTCGGCTATTTCGCCATCGATGCTACCCAGACTGAATCCGGTCTACGGCGTCGTGATCATCGGCCCCACGAGCTGGAAGCCGTTGAGGATGGCGTATTTGCCGGTATTCGTGCTGATGGTACCGGAAATTTTGCCGGCGTCGTCAGCGGAGAGACCGGAGAAGGTGACGTAATTGCCGCCGTCGACAAGGGTGGTGCCGCCCGGGCTGGAGCCGGTTTTTGCGGTACCGTTGGCGGTGATCTTTGTGACATGTCCGCCGTAACCGCCAGGCTGGCAGAACATGTAAAGGTTGTACGCATAGTTGGGCACCAGGCCGTCGATGGTAAAGTTCCAGGTGACGGCGGAGGTGGTGGAGTCGATGTCCAGATAATCCTGGAGCAGCGCGTTGCCGTAGTTGTTCGACGACTCAGACGGACGGATCCAGTCGGCCATGAACTTCGACGGGTCGGGGCAGGAGGCGGTGCCGGTAGCGCCGTTCTGGTTCACCGAAACGTTGAAGCCTACGGTAGTAGACGTTTTACCGTCGATCAGTTTCAAGCCTTTCAAACCGAGGGTACCGGTCGACTGAGCCTTTGCCACCAGAGTGTTCCAATAATCGCCGCTGTTGCCCACGATAGCGGCGCCGGCATATGTCTCGGTGGCACCGGGCGCGGGGTCGGTCTGCGGCGCCACCTGGCAGTAGCCGTTGATGTCCAGGTTGACGACATCCTTCTGAATCATATCAACATTGAAGGTGCCGGAGAGCTGAAACCCGTTGAATAAGCCGTTCGGGATACCGGCGCGATTGGTGAGTGAGCCGGAGACGGTGTCGCCGGAGAGCCCGAGGAATTTCACGTAGTTCGTGCCGTCCACATACGCACTGGACCAACCGCCGTTGGCCGACTTGGTGGAGCTGCCAACGGTGACCGCGGCGCCGTTGCCTGCCCAGTTGCCGGCTGTGGTGTAGACATACAAATCGGCCGGCTTGTCTGCCGCCAGACCGCCGATGGAAAACATGAGCGTGTTACACCCCACGGAGCCGGAGGTCGAGGTGAAAATGTAATCGTCCAGCAGGGCGGTGCCGGTGGAATGCGCGGCGTCGATAAGGTCGCCGCTGATCTGCCCGCCCAGCCCCGAGGGCGACACCGAGAGCGTCGCCGGCGAGGTGCCGCCGGTTGCCAGCTTCAACCCGGAAAATTGCAGCCCGGTCAGGGTGTTTGTCTTGACCGTGACGGAGTTCCAGAAGTCGCCGGCTTTGCCGATGACGGCAGCGCCGGTCATGGTGCCGCCGGGGCCGACGTCACCGTTGGACGTATCATAGCCGTTGAAGTCGAAATTGAGGATGCCGGGGAACGTCATCTGTGCAAAGATGCTCGTATGGCCGTCAAGGTAACTGACGATGGTCTTCCCGCTGTGGCGTGTCGAGATGATGTTGTTCGCCTCGCGGTCGCACGTCACCCAGAAGGTCGTGGGATCAACAACTTCGCCCAGCGCCTTCGCCGAACTCTTGAAATTATAGAGGTATCCATTCGTCAGGCTCTTGCCCGCGGTGGGACACACGAGGATGTTGCTGTCGACGTTGATGTCCTGCCAGAAGGTGGTAAACGACGGCATCGTCTCCTCGTGATCCTGCGCATACATCTGCGCGCTGGCCATGATCTGCCGCTGGTTAGTCATGCACGTCGTCTGCCGCGCCTTCTCACGCGCCCGGGCGAATACCGGGAAAAGTATTGCGGCGAGGATGGCAATAATGGCAATCACGACCAGCAATTCGATAAGGGTGAAACCTTTTTGACTGGTTTTCATAGGTTTTCTCCTTTAACTCATGGAATGTTATATTTCGTTTTGTAATACTGATTCAAACTGGTTAACTCGGTAGATGAGAGAGTTTTTGTCCACAAGGCAACTTCGGCGATATCGCCATCGATGCTGCCCAGACCGAATCCGGTCCAGGTGCCGGGCGTCGTTAGCGTTTTAGTGGCCTTCAGTGTTCCATTCTTATAGAAACAGGCGACATTGCCGGCATCCTGGGTAAAGGTATAGTATTGCCAGCTATTTACGGCATAGGTGCCGGCACCCAGGTTACTGGTGTCAAAGCGTACGGAAGCGGTGGTGCCACAATAAACGCCGCCGGACGCTTCGGTATGGCATAACCAACTGCCCCAGGTATTACCCAACACCTGGTTATAGCTGGTCGTCGTTTTGGGTTTAATCAACCAGGTGACCGAAAATACGGGAATCGAACCAGTGACGCCAGCCGCCGTTAACGATTCAGTATTTGTCGTACTAAAGCGTACCACAGGTCGGTTATTACATCCATTGAAGATGAGCAGCGGCTGATAAGCGACCGTCGTTTGTTTCATTGCATTATTGTTGGTGCTGCCGTCAGGCCAGGTGGCGACTTTCCCATTATCCAGAACTTTGGTGATATTCTCACCTGTCCACCATGCCCGCAAACTGCTATCCATGATGGGCAATAGTATCTGTGTAAATGGGTAGGGAGGATTATTTGTCACATCTACATGTCCATCCAGATAGCTGACAACCAGCTTGCCGCTGTGACGAAATTCGAAATCTGCGGAGGAAGTCGCAACATTAATATCCGTGGCGGTGCCACCGGTATGCTGACCATCCGCAGTCAAACCGGAACTGGTCGGGTCATTAAATGTTCCTATCGCTATATTTGACGCACTGGCATAATAAACATAGGCATTCGGCGTGGTCTTCCCCTTAGTGGGGCATACCAGCACACCCGGGTCAACTTTGATGTCGCTCCACACGCTGGTTGTACTCGGTAACGTTTCTTCATGATCCTGAGCATACATCTGCACTGACGCAGCAATCTGTCTTTGATTGCTGGTACAGGTCGTCTGTCGCGCCTTCTCACGCGCACGGGCGAATACCGGGAAAAGTATTGCGGCGAGGATGGCAATAATGGCAATCACGACCAGCAATTCGATGAGGGTGAAACCTTTTTGACTGGTTTTCATGGTGTTGCTCCTTTTTGGAATAAGTAATGCTGTGTTATCGCTGAATACCCAGCTTTAATGCTGATACCGCTATACGCGCCCCAATGACACCGCCGGTAGTGATAGTAAGGCGTGAAGGTTGAGTGGTCGTGGCAGTACTGCCTGCAGTGACAATCCACGAATTCTTTCCGTATTGGCAGAGAATCTTCCCCTTATAAATGGTAAGGTTGAAAGGTTGCCATGTCACCGCCAAATTATTACTCGGGTCGCCGGTAGCGGCCAATGGCGTAGTGGTGTCGCCTTTCACATAAAGGTAATTCGCTGCCGTGTCATAGCGGACAGTGTCAGAGAGTCCTAATTCGGCGATGAGCCGATTGCTGCTATCGTATAGTTGCAAGGCAGGCGAGGATTGTTCGTCACTTTTTGCCATCGGAAATATAATTTGTCCCGCCACGCACCACACCTTTGCCGGTGTTGAAAATTCCGTCGCAAGACTGCGAGAGACAGTGAGAGTAGCAAAGCCTGTATGATGTACCGCCAGCATGAGTGCCGGCGCCGGATTGCCCACTTTACCGCTGAAAAAGGCGGCAGTATACCCACCACTGCTATTCCATTCCTGATCGATATATTCGCTTGGCGGTGTACGGGCCATATTGGTGGCGGTGCCACGCGTCCAGGAGGCGGTGTTATCCGGCATGGCATTGAAAAGCAACGCGTCAGCGGCGACCGTCGGGGTGGAGGCTGTTGAATATGTTAAACCGGCGAAAAGGTTATTTGTCGCTGCCAATGTTACCGCTAAGTTGGCAGAAATACTCACATGACCATCCAGAAATGCCCCAATAGCCATATTAGAATGACGGTACTCCACATCGATACCGGTTAACATGGAGTTTCCGGTTACCAAACTATCCGCCAATATCACTGCGCTCTCGGGTTGCATAACTTCTCCCAACGCCATCCCGGAGTAATTGACATTATAGGCATACGCATTGGTCACTTGCTTTCCAGCGGTCGGGCAAATCAGTACGCCGGGATCGACCTTAATATCGCTCCAAATAGTGGATGAACTTGGCAACGTTTCATCATGATCCTGCGCATACATCTGCACAGATGCAGCAATCTGTCTTTGATTGCTTGTACAGGTAGTCTGCCGCGCCTTCTCACGCGCCCGTGCAAAGACAGGAAATAGTATTGCGGCGAGGATGGCAATAATGGCAATCACGACCAGCAATTCGATGAGGGTGAAACCTTTTTGACTGGTTTTCATGGATTTTCTCCTTTTTTTGAATAGGTTTAGAAATGTTTACTGTGGAAACAATACTTTTGGAAACGCATCCGTTATGTTGTTTTATATTATACAATAAATTTTCAAGATTTTAATAGACTTTTACCAAATATTTAAGAAAACAGATATAAAATGTGTCTATATTTTATAGTTTTGCATTTATAATAATTGACAATAAGCAAGTAAACCGGTATATTAGAAATGTATAATTTTAGTCAGTTAGCAACTAAATTAGCAACTAAATCCGAACAAAACAAGTCATTATTTTATTGACATATTTTCTGAAGTGTCGCAGCTCTGCAGCTTTAATTTCTTAAGTACAATGCAATGCTATTAATATATCGCCGCGCTGCGGCTGGTTTGTTAGAAACAACGGCATTGTTATGTGACATTATTTCCAGCCGCAGCGCGGCGATACGTTAATAGTATAAAATATGAAAACGATATTTAGCTGCAGCGCAGCGACACCGATTACCTTTTCCAATTTATTTGGGTAATGTTATACATAAAACGTTTTTAATGTTAACGGTGTCATGTTAAATGATATGGAGAATACAATGACCCAGGAATCGAAATCGATAGAAAATAAGGGTGTAACCATTCGCGATATTGCCGACCGGTGCGGGTTGGGTATTGCCACTGTCTCGCGGGCATTGAATGATAAAGGGCAGGTAACCCCGAAAACGGCGGCGAAGGTGCGCAAGGTTGCCGCTGAACTGGGTTACATCTCAACAACTAATGATGCTGCCCGACGATTGGTAAGCAAGCGTTATGGTCAGCAATTAAAAAGCCGTCTGGTTGCAGTTATGTTCCCGCCTTCATTCCAACTTGCTACATATTTTTACATGATGTACCAGGGGATTCTTGATGTTATGCAGGCAGAAAGATACTCTGTTTTGACTATCCCTATCCCTTTTCCGGCGAATAATGTAACAAACGATGACGCGGTGCGGGAATTATCGCGCCATGATGTAGATGGTATAATCATTCCGCTTGGGCAAGAATCCGGCAAGTTTATAAAACATCTGCAAAAAACACCAGGAATGGCGGCTAAACCGATAATGACTATAGTTTATGAAACTGATGACTGTTTAGGAGTAATTCCTGATGAATTTCAAGGCGGTTATCTGGCTGCGGAGCATTTGATAAAGCTGGGTCACCGCCATATAATACAATTCACCCATCCGGGTGGCAGTGACGGTGTTTATTACCCGTCAAATCGCATTGCCGGCGTTGTCCATGCTCTTGAATCACATGGTATAAATCCATCAACGAACCTAACATATATGTCTACACCGCTCCTTTGGTATCATCCAATATATACAGGGGAAACAGAAGAAAAACAGCAGGAATTAATTCATCATGATCAATATATGCAGAGTCAACTTTTAAAACTGCTAAAAGAAAAAAAAGAGATTACTGGGATATTAGCCATTAATGACGCCAATGCCATTCGCGTTCGCTATCTGTTGAAAGAAATAGGATTGCAGGTTCCTGACGATATAAGCATTGTCGGCTGCGATGATGTAGATGCCATGCTTGATGACCAGGGACGCAATATGCTCACCACCATCCAGATGCCGTTACGCGCCATGGGACAGGAAGCCGCCCGGCGTATCCTGGCAAAAATTAATGATATGCCGATTGAGCCGGAAGTTTTAGTGCTGCCACCTACTCTGGCAATTCGTGGGTCAACTGCGGAAATGCGGGAGCGATAGATAATTCACCGCGAAGGAACACAGGAACACAAAAGAAAAGTTTTAGAAATCTCTTTGCGTTTCTTGTGTATCTTCGCGTGAATGAATTATTTCGTTTTTTCTGCCGGTTTTGTCGGATAAAGCTGGGTTATCGGGATACTCTCCATCATGCCAGGCATAGTTCCGCGCGGGGTGGCCCACATCAGGTGGATGCCATGGTTTACCGATGGATGGGTCCAAGACGGGTTGTAATATATTTCAATCGGATAACGTTTTCCAGCTTCCATATATAATTCGTCATTGGTATTATTGCCGCGGATATGACTGAAGTCATGTCCGGCTATGCTCCATTTTTGATAAGGCATACATGGCAGCGAGAAGGTGTGCCATCCGGTGTATAATGCCTCAATTTCGCCGGTTACCACAACGCAATTGCCATTATACAGACGCAATCCGTCTGGTCCGGTGCCGGTTCCCCATGATTCCTCGCCAGTGGTCACACGTTTTAATTTCGGCTCTTTTTCATTTGGCGCGAATGCTTCCAGCCACAGACCGGTGCCGGTACCTGGCGCGATTTCTGTCATTATTGGCGCAACTGGTTTGGATGCGGCAGTAAGTTTGAATGTGCCATTGCTGCGAATCCAGCCATCCCATCCTATCACCACGCCAATACGGATGTCGTTGATTCCCTGCCAGTATAGCAGCACTTCCCCTGTTTTCGGGTCGGTGCGAATGACGGTTCCGAGTGATTCGCCACCGGAACCGTAACGCCAGGTGGGGCATACCTTTCGATCTATTTCATCCATTAATCCGCCTACCCACAGACCATCGCGATCCCAGACATAAGATGTCAACGGACGCGGGCCTTCTTCAAAATCGTTGAGTACCACGCAGTTGTGGGTGAGTCCGGCAATGCGGCGGAAACAACCGATGTCGCCGGGAGACAGGAAAGATTGCGGAGTGCCGATGGTACGACCGCCGGTTATCCAGCGTTGGTTTCCTTGCGCGTCAAACGCGACAAGGAAGGAATCTTTTGATGTGCCCCAGTTAGACATATTGGCATTATAGGCCGCGTACCATTCGCCGGTTTTGGGGTCGGTGGCATAATAGCTGCCCCAGCGTCCTTCAATATTTTTGGCTCGTTCCGGTGTTTTCAGGAAAGGTTTTCCTACCGGATAATCTGCAAGAAGCGGTGCCCCGGCTTTATTCCATCCGGTAATAGCCCAGCGCATACCGCTGGCGATAATACCGCCATCATACCACATCGGCAATCCTGTCCAGGGACCGCCTTGCTTATAAAAAGTCACTTCCTCGCGTTGCGGTTTGCCATCGCCGTTGGCATCAGTCCAGATATATGACTGGTCGCCAGCGGCTGCCCATTCTTTTATTATCGACGGCATGGTACTGAAATAGTGGCGCATTTGCGGATGAGCCGTCATTACCGGGATAAGCTGGTCTGTTTTATCATCAACTTTTAATACAACGCGGGTCTGGTCACCCACCAGGTATAATGTTCCATCGTGACGAATGGCACGATATAAAAGCGCATTAGCATGCCCCGGCACCAGTCCATCCGCCAGCCCTTCAGTATGGTGAATGCTGCGCACTTTCCAGGTTTTATTTTTATAATCCACTTCCAGGCGCATCATCCATCCCCAGTGGCTGGGCATAAATACGGTTGACGGATTTTCCGGGTCTACCGCTATCCACGGCGACCACACCTGTCCGCCATACCATTCCTGGATAATCTTGCCTTTCGCGTCAAATTTCCCAACTCTTCGCGGGGCGCAATTTAGTTCGGCGACAAGGAAACCACCGTCTGGTGCGGCACTTAAATCATTTACGTCAAAATAACTTTCTTGGGCAGTTTTGTCATATTTTCCATCTTTGCGTCCGCCTTTGATTCCGTAGGCGGCAATTAATTTCCCGTCTGGCGACAGACGCACAATCTGTTTCAGTTCGCTGCCTTCACTTACCAGTAAATCGCCATTTTTGGCAACAGCGATTTTGCCCGGTGAAATCAAGTCGCGGGCAATTACTGCCTGCTCTTTTCCGGTTCGGTCTACTTTAATGACAGTGTTTCCGCATATTGCGTAGGTAGTGCTGTCCGCGGTAATCGCAACTGCAGTCGGTTTGTCCAAGCCGGTAACTTCCGCAATCAGTGCCCCACTTGTCGGGTTCAGCCAGCGTATAATTCCGCGTGCTGGGAAACATACAACAGCTTCTTTGTCATTAGCAGCAAAATCTGCGGTAAAACGTGTCGTGTCTGGTTTATCTTTTGGCTCATCTGCCGCCGCCGGCAATGAGCATGTCCATGGACCCAGCCATTTGCCATCCGCAGCCTGATAGTTCCAGATATCATGATTATTTGCTAATATCAGAAGCCGGTCGCCGGAAATTGCCATGGCTGCGGCACCGGTCCAAGCTACTGGCTGCAGTGCCGACCAGAAACGCTTTTTGCCATCCGGTGACAGTTTTATCAGGTAGTTTTCAACATTTTCTGTGCAACTGGCTCCGATGTATACTCCAGTGTCATCAGCGCACACCGCCGCCGGTCCACCGTGGCAGCCAGGGGCAATTTCGCGATATTGTTCCCTTGTTACATCCAGCGCAGGGTCAGGATAATTGGTACCGGCAGTAAGCAGGAATTTCGTTTGCAGTTTCCCCGGCATCCCCAACATTTTCCATGAGTATTGTCCTGCTGGCAACGGCTGGCCATCCTGCCCGCGACCGTCCCAAATCTCTTTTTGTGTCCCGGCTTTTCGCGGCGCGCCATTCATCAATTGGCGGACAATCTGTCCTTTTTCGTCATAGATATTAATTGATACCCGCATTGCTTTCTTCAATTGATAAGAAATCTCCGCACCTTCCGGCAATGGAGCGATGGCAGAATCAGCAAAACATGCGAAACCGGCACTTGCTAAAATAAATATGAAAATAAAAGTTTTTAGTAGTGATTGAGAAGTAGATAACATATAATGATCCTTAAGCATATTACATTCGGAACCGCTTCCGAGTAAACCACATAATTATATTCCTTTTGCAGGTGAAATATCAATGGGAAACTTTATAATTGTCACAGTTTACCCTTAATAAGCTATTTTATTTTACATCAATTAATAGGATTTAGAAGATAGGATAAATCCTGTTAATCGATGTGAAAATAACGCGCACAGACGGGCCGCCTGTTTTACATGGTGTTTTTCCGCAGAAATGTGATAGCTTCTGCTGCTTCATTTAGCGATTCTGCAGTCAGCATTAACACCAGTCGGCCTTGTTTCATGATATCGATTTTTTCATAGATGTCTTGCGGGGTACAACGGGTCATCAAAGGTATGCTGTTATTTTGCGCAAAAAGTTCTTCCAGATGTTCAATTGGACGCGGGCAATTCGGGTCCCAGCTTATTTCTGTCATGCGAAGTCCATTTACTTTTGCGACGTCATGGTGAACGTGAAGTCCTTTTGCGTGGTGGTGAATCCAGCATCCACCACCGGAGTTGGATATTTGTTCAGTGTATGGTTTGCCAAACTCGCGATATATATCCGGCGCACACAGGTCAGTTGCATCTTCCGACATAAATATGGCATTACCCGGCATCCAACTGCCCCAAATTGCGGTTCCGCCATTTATCATTGGCACAATTTTACGTTCTTCTTGTTCCAACCATAAAGTTGCATCTACGCTTTTTTGCATTAATTGGTGAACTTCATCCGGATAATCGTAAAAGTCGATGAACAGATCATTGCCGCGTAAAGCGTTTGCCATATCCATAGGACCAAAATGCGAGAATGTCTGGACACAGTAATCACCGTTGAATGCCGCCATGTAGCGTTGATTCATTGCTGTAATACCCTGAAACCACGGGTTGTCAGGATCTAAATGCAGGCTATTTAAGTCGTCCCATTCATTAATCACCGGATGCCGCCATGTGGTGCCGGCACTTACATCCATTTTACCGTCAGCTAAATAAAGACTGTTTAAGGCGATTCCGATGCCGGGGTTAAGCATCGGCAGTCGGTCATCGTCAATATATTTTGTAAGTTCAATCTCCGCTTTCAGATATGCTGTCTGGTAGTCAGCATACGCGGTACAGTAACGCGGAGAATCCCACGATTCAAGCGGACTACTGCCTTCGATATCAACCTTTAAATTCATATCCCAAGTCGCCAGATTTACCAGAATATTTCCCGGTGTTGGATCTTCTATGAATCTCTGCCAACGCGTCAGTCGGTCTGCGAGCCAGGGTTGAAAATTATTTAATTCAAGATTTTTCCGGCTAATATTGCTATTCATGTAATTATTCATAACCTTTTTATTTAAGCAAATCATCATGAACAGATAGACATGCCTGCAAAGCACGTCTGCCTGCCTGTTTATCTGTCACTGTCAGATCTAAATCCAATGCTTCATCCAGCAAACTAAAATTGTCTGTTAGTGACGCATGTACAATGATATCATTAATTTTTGCCTGCAAAAGACTCATTTGCGCTACTGATTCTGGCAATTGTAAGTGGAGTGGATTTGGACCGTCAATGTCTACTGTTGCCGGAGTTTCTACAAAAATTCCATTTGGCAAATCAGGCAGTTGTCCGTCATTAACCAGGTTAAGTGAATTAAACTTGACTTTCTTACCTATTTTCATCGCTACGGCAAAATCCACAGGTTTTTCCCAAGCGCGGTGAGTGAGCAGTGGTTTCCATGGCCCGCTGCCATTTGCTGCGGCTTTTAATGCTGCAAATTGCGCTTCCCGTTCTGAAACTGTGCCGTGTGAAGTTAATTCAAGCGGAGTGCTGTCACTATTTGGAATGAGAAAATCGCGCATGTGCGCGTCGCCGTTTGATGGCCAGCATCCGGTTAATTTTACTAATTCCGCGGTTCGTGGTTCAAAGGCATTTTGTTGTTGGGCAATGCTGATGAAATCTTTTAGCACATCAGTATTGCAGCTCTTATCAATCAATTGTAAAGCGAAAGTAAAGTGGTTTATTCCCGCCATTATCGCATCATATCGTTCTGATGCCCGCGGCCATGGATAATCTTCTTCCCAATTTTGCAGCATACGTCCGATTAAATGATAGCCACCCATGGAATTGCTGCAAAAACCCGCAGTACGCACACCAAGTTCACGGGCCGCCTGGCATACCCGTGGTAATGGATTTGCCGAGGTAAGCAGCCAGGCATCCGGGCATAATACCCGCATATCTTTCGCCAGGTTGCGAATCATCGCTATCTGGCGCAGAGAATAACTTATTCCTTGAATACCGCCAAACTCGGTTATCAGATGTTCAGGATAATGTTGATGTATCAAATCAACATCCATGGCAAATCTGCGCTGCAACTCCACCGCAGCGCAGCAGATAACAAAATCAGTGCCATTTAATGCATCCCGCCATTCGCTGTGCGCAGTTAGCGTCACATTAATTCCGGCAGAGATTGCCATTTGCTGCCCCAATCCCACCATAATCTCTGCCATTTCCAATCTTGGATCAACTAATGCCAAATGTAGTCCGTCAATCTGATGTTCGATAATTGCATCATATAATACGCTGGGGCCAAAAACAAAACTTCCGGCACCTATAAGACAAATTTTCACTGACCAATACCTACTTTCTCCAACTTTCCATCCACAATATTCTTTGGGATAAACATGATTTCCTGTTTTCCTGTTGGTATCTCTATATCACCGGACAATTCGGTTACTGATTCTTCAACCACTTTCTTTGGGGTGGGACGTATTGATTCGGTGATTACCTCAACGTTCTCTATCTTTGATGGTGTTAGTTTGCCAACTGTTTTTCCGCCAATTTGTATTTCGATTTCCATAGGACGCCGTACTGACGGGACCAGTTTATCCCGCAGATTGATTACATCTTCCCACTGCGCCTGCCAACATGGTTTGCGGTCGGAATAACGGAATATACCGTTAACTTTGATATTCATTTTCCCGCCATCTTTTACATCGGCAATTAATTTGAATGCCTGTGAAAATCGCAGGTCTGACATAAGAAATTCTACGGTGGCCGTTTCGACGAATTTGTTGTTGATAATGTAATAAATGACCATCTGTTTCGGCGCGAAAACGCCTGGTACCGGGTAAGACGGATTTTGCACAGGTTCCGGATGTTTTACCACATCTGCCGTTAACGGTTTGCCAGTCGGGAAATTGATGGTAAAAGGTTTTGGCTCGTTGCTGATAGTTAGTGATTTCGCTGATAATTTACCTTTTGACGGCATTTCCGGTGTTCCGCCAATGTGGTATTGCTTCCATAGTTCTGACTTAACTGAGGTTATTCCCGGTGTCAGCATGTCTTCAGGCAATTTTACCAGTGCCTGCGCGCCGGCGATAAGACCCGCGGTATCTTTTGCCTGGATAATAATCGCGGTGGTGCGCGGCGCGAATGCCCATGGCACCGCCTGAATAACCGCTTTGCCATCACCCGGGAAGATATCATTTATTTGCGGCCATACCATACCAGCTTTATTCAACGATTCTGCCATAGGATTTATATTTTTGTCAGTTGGAATATCCAGCAAAATAATTGATTTTCCAAATCTCCAGCCACTTAGTCCGCTTGCCCAGTCATTCCCATATGTAGTTTCACGCTTGATTTTCCCTATTAATTCGCCGTTGTCTATCCGTGCGTTTTCCTGTTGTTGAACGTCGGTTATTTCATAGCCGATGGTATAAGTTGCCGGCACTGGATTTATCCGGATATCAACATTTATGCCTTTTCCTGCTAATGATTTCTTCACTTCTTCCGCGGCTGATTTTAACTTTTCATTAAATACCGGTAATACAATGGTGGTACCTTTTTCAAGCGTTTTTTCTATCTCCGCGCGATTTCGTACTACAACATTATCTGTTATTGCGGTCGCTGATACTGTACCTTTTGCCGGTGATACCTGTATCGGTAATTTTGCGGTATCTCCGGTCAATTGAGAATGTATTGCGACTGACCATTTGCCGGTAGTTTCATTTATCGGGATAGGAATAGATATTGAGAAGTTGCCGTTAATATCTGTTGACCGATACAGTTCTGAAAAAACAGTGCCGTCGGGACGAATTACCGATAAATTAAATGGCAATACCGCGGCAATCATTTTTTTCTTTATGTTATTGAATTCAACTTTAATTATCAGATTATCACCTGCTTTTATAGATTGTGTTGCGGACATGTTGATGGTTTTTATTTCTGCTGGCAATATGGCGAATACCCGCGCGGTAGTCATTGATAAATCGCAATCGAATGGCGCAACTTTGCCAAGCAATTTTTCCTCGGTACAGTCATAAATTACCGAGTTTGCCGAAACATTTTTAAGTGGAATAAGTTTTTCGACAACTTGATGCCAGTCCGCCTGGCTGGCAATGTAGGAATCATTCACCGCGATGATATATTTTGCGTCATTACCGCCATTCATTTGCAACAAAGATATTTTAGCGTCGGCACCTTTTTCAGATTTCAACCAGGCATGACCGGTATCACCGAGTACAGTGGAAAATATTTTCGCTATTTCCGGATGTAATCGTTCATACAATATTACATCATTTTCATTACCTACCATATTCGGGGTTTTCCAGTTGTGTGGTTTGCCGACATTAGCGGTCGAAAACGCGATTGGCATCTTTTCCGCTCCGGATATATTAATTGTTGTCGACTCATCTATGAAAATTCGACCGCCATTCTTTATAAACGCACTTAATCCGGCATTGACTTTATCCGGCATTGAAAAGTTTTGTGAAATTACAACTAATGCCTGGATATCATTTATTTTACCGGTGGCAATCTCATCTTCTGTTACAAAACGTGGTGTATACCCAAGTCGGGTTAATGCCACTAACTGATTGAAAGTAGCGCGGCCAAACCCCATATTAACATCCTGGCGTCCATATTGCGTCTTTGACCAGAGTATCCCAACTCCATGATCGCTACGGGCGTTTACTGCCAGTGAGGAGAATCTGTCCATAAAATCACGTCCGGATACCAGATCCGCTTCTCCGCTCTTTCCTTTGATATTCTGCCAGTTTGTTTCAGCATTCATACCGCCAAGAATATTGCTGAATCCTTCGTGAGAAAAACCGATTCCGCTGCTGCCGAATGCCAGGCCGTGTGCGGCAACCCGGGTGAATTTGCCGGGGATATTAGCGCGCGAGTGTGCAGCACCCAGGGCATTGCTTATCCATGTCGGTTTGTTCCCGCGTTCCATTTCCAGTAACGCGTCAAGTAATAACCATTGATACGCGTAGTCAGGTCCGCCCACCTGGTCATTCCAGGTGCTTTGATACTGAAAATCAAGGGGTGAGTATGCCGAAGGGAAGTTTTGTCCCATTCGAACTGGCGCATGGTCGGATTGTACACTGCTGCTGTTGCGCAATGCCTGGTCAACATCGCGAAGATTTTTTGATATTGTACCGTATGCCTCTTTATATAAACCCATCAGATAACCAGACCAGGCATCGAGTCTTTTCTCAAACACAGCCCGGTCAGCCTCTGGCATTGGTTTAGCGTAAAGTGCGATTTCTTCCAGCCATAATTTGGTAGGCAAATCAATTGCGGTGCCAAATTCTGGACGGCCTATAGATAATATATATGACAGATACTCTGTCTCAGTAACCGGTTTGTACCCGGTACGTTTAGTGAACTCATCCATTTTTTGTTTGTCGACGCATTCAATATAATTGCGCAACGACTGCGTCAAATTTCCCCATCCCCAATATATCAGCAGACCAAGGCGACCACCAACTGCATACCCGGTGGTATCCCAGCCATAACAAAAACCGCCAAAATTGGGGTAACGTCCATTTGCCTGTGCAGTCAATATCATACGTTGGCTCATACCATCAAGTTCACCCGGGTTATTCCATGGTGGGAAGAAACTTGTTGGTCGAGTTTCTGGATTTACCAGCATCAACGTACCTGTACGCGCCATCGCGTCAAGAACACCTGCCCGCCCCATATCAGACGCGCCGAGATTAACACAGGCAGTTAATCCCGTTTCCTTCAGAATCTTTGCTGTATCGTCGCTGGTCAGCTTGTCAGAAGGGATTACTTCGTCCTGCAGCGAACCGGCAGATTTGCGCAGCACACTTGATAATGTCAAGCGGTCAATTACTTTTACGCCGTTGAGTTCCAGAGAATAGTCGCCGGGTGCCATTTTTGATGTATCAAGCATTATCGCGCCGGATTTTCCGGTATAGATTATTGTGCGAATATTATCTTTAACTGCTTCGAGTTTTATATCCCCATCGGATTTCAACCCAATTGGAATCTTCTCGCCAATGAAATACGCGGTACGATCCATTGGCAAAACCGCAA
The DNA here is from genome assembly GCA_964638715.1 of uncultured bacterium. GTDB lineage: Bacteria > Armatimonadota > Hebobacteria > CAIYQO01 > CAIYQO01 > JBAXQQ01. Next base: position 18,353 of record CAZWZF010000049.1, read on the forward strand.
TTGGTTTAACGGCGGAAGTTGTAGCTATCTGTGCATACAGATGTGCCGGTGAAAAGATGCTAATCATGATTAACATGATAATGCATAATTTGAGATTGATATTCATTTTAGTCTCCTTAATAGTTAACGGAACCGCTCCCGTTAATTTAACAAAATTACTTTATATACGTCAATAATAATATAGATTTTAAAAAAATTAATCTTTATTACAGAGTATGTTTCCTTTAATTTATAATTTCATAGCCCACATTATCATTATCACCATAATATACATCTTATAAATTGACTCTAAAAAATTAGAGATGGTATATATATTCATCTCTATAATTCATAGATGTCCAGTAAAGGTAGGGGAGTTGTCCCCAACTCCCGCGAAAGTGTCTTGTTTTTAAAGACGAACCGGATGTAACGACAAAATAAGGTGAAAAATCACAACACCACGCAAAAAGTTCTGTCGCTAATACGCTTGCTAACATCATTATTCCGGTTCATCACGGGAATTGGGGACAATTCCCCTCCCTCGTCAGCCAATATTTTAATTTTAGTGATAACTATAAATATGTATAAGCGTGAGCACATCGCTGTGGGTCTGATGATAGATTAAATTTTCGTCCTGTAGGAGCATAATTCCTCAATAAATAGGAATTGTGCTCCTACAGGACGTAGATTGTGAATATGTAATTATCTTCTATATTACAATCCATATTTGAATTTCAGGTAACTGACAATCGCGTTACGATTATCAGAGTTCTGTGCTGATGGGTAGGTAATAATCTCTGCAATATACTGTGGTTGCTCGGTTGATCCCCAATCACCATGATTGATATTATAAGTGGTGTTAGAGTTGCAATCTATCGTCAAGATAAGCCAATTGGTCGCCAGGCTTTTCGGAAAGTTTGGGTTGGTTGTTGAGGCTTTATAGCCATAATCGCTTCCATTGACCCATACCGCGGAAGGCCAGGGATCTGTATAGATATTTGTTTGACTCACCACATACGTTCGTCCACCGCCATATGAGGTGTTGCCAAATTGCACACCAAGGTTTGTCCAGGTTCCGGCAGCCTTCGCAACGACATAGACTTCCTTCACTGGGAAATTGGTGCCGTTTACCGGCATATACTGACCCAGGTTGAAATAGACTACCGGCAAGTTATTCAGGAAGTTCGTTTTCAACACGGGACGCAGGTTTGCGGTGTTCTGATACGCATAATGACTGCTGCCGCTGGCATCGCTCCACTGGATGATGGGATCGCTATTATTGTAGCCATTCACCAAATCGTCGGCTTTCAGCCAGCAATTCGGCTGCGAACTCACCGGCATGAAACCGAGTGCGCTGGACGGGGTGATGGCGACATGCCCGTCGACATAGCTCGCGATCAATTGGTTCGTGTGGCGATAGTCAATGCTGGATGCACTATCCGCGACATAGGGATAGGCGGCACTGGCTGAAAACACACCATCTGCCGTCAATAACGCGGTCGTCGGGTCTCCGAGATCGCCGAGTGCTTTGCCAGCCACGCGGGCGAAGTAGACATACCCCTGGGTATCGCGACCCTTCGTGGGACATCGCAGCACACCCGGGTCAACTTTAATGTCGCTCCAGATAGTGGATGAACTTGGCAGTGTCTCTTCATGGTCTTGTGCATACATTTGCACAGATGCAGCGATCTGTCTTTGATTGCTGGTACAGGTAGTCTGCCGCGCCTTCTCACGCGCCCGGGCAAAGACCGGGAACAGAATTGCGGCGAGGATAGCAATAATGGCTATCACGACCAGCAACTCGATGAGGGTGAAACCTTTTTGATGAGATTTATTCATACTTTTTCTCCTTTTTTAGTTATAGGTTTAGCAGGTAATAGTATTTTTTTACCATTGGATTTATTAATACTTTTATATTCAGCGTAATTAATAGTTGGTATATAACGGAACTATTTCAAAATTATTCACAATTTGATTTGATAAAGACCAGGATGCTACCATTGCTTCATTATGTATGAATAGTGATAGCATCCTGACCAATAGAACTTGTTATGGCGTTCCCAACACGTCAATTTCCCCGAGTCCAATATAATAATTCTGAGCAATACCAAAATGAAATTTTACTGAACGGACACCGGTGGCAATATATCCTCCGCTGCTCAGTGTCACCTTTACTTTAGCAAGGTTACTTCCGGTTGGTACATAAGTACTGGTGGTCGTCACCTGGGTATAGGTCGGGCTACTGGCATAATCTCCGGGTGCGGTATAGATGGTGATTGGACATGGTTGATTTCGACCGTTGTTGGACCAACCGATGTAAAAATCGAATTCTTGAATTTTAAACGCGCCTCCCAGATCATACACGACATCTGTTCCGCCTCCATTGCCGGCCGTGGCATAAGTGGTCAATGTCGTGGTTGGCGCCACCCCATCCGTGAGGGTCGTCAATCCACCTGAGGAATCCCGATTCCACGCCCCGCCACTGGCAACAGCATTATAAACGGGAGTTTTACCGTTTATCAAATCAGTGGTAGATACCGAATAAGAGGAGGCTTGATCGGTATATGTGACCGCTGCATAGTTTCCAGCCGGATCGCCGATGACGACTATTTCACCAATGCCGATGTAATTATTTTGTGCACCTGCGCCAAATTGAATTTTGATTGAACTCGCTGCCGGGACAAGATATTCGTCAGGGGTATTCAGGGTGACCCGTATGCGAGAATGATTATTTCCAGTAGGAGTATAAGAAGTTGTCGTTTTCAATAAGGTATAGGTAGGATTGTTTGCGTAATTGCCACTGGCCGTATAAATACTCACCTCACAAGGCTGGTTTCTACCGTTATTCGCCCACCCCAAATACAGATCAAATTCTGATAGGTTATACATGCCACCGAGATCATACACCAAAGTCTTTCCACCCAAACTGCCACCGACCGTGGCAAAGGTATTAAGGTTACCATCCGGTGTTTGCCCGTCAGTCAATATGGAGATACCACTGGAGCCATCGCGAGACCAGTCCGAGGCATTCCCGGCATATGAGTCGCTATAGACCGAGGCTTTTCCGATGAGGATATTATTAGCAGGCAAGGCATACGCCGTGGCTTGATTGGTATAATCGACATTTACCACACATCCAGGAACTATTGCGACATGACCATCGGCGTAACTCTTAATAATTTTGCCTGAATGACGCGGTTGTAAGTCAGCTCTCGTCACGCCCCCGGTACCAAGGGATGGAGTACCATCTGCCGTGAGCCAGATAGTCGAGGGATCACCGACAAGGCATTTTCCATTGCGGATACTCCCGATTGAACAACCGGCGACGCAGGCGGTTACACCATCTGTAGTGCCGTTATACACATAACCGACCGGCGTATTCTTGCCCGCGGTTGGGCATATAAGCACCTGAGTATCAACACCAATATCCTGCCAGGTGTTGGCAGTGCCGGGCAAAGTTTCCTCATGATCCTGACAATACATAGTGATACCAGCCGCAATCTGCCGCTGATTACTCATACACGTCGTCTGCCGTGCCTTTTCACGCGCACGTGCAAATACCGGGAACAGAATTGCGGCGAGGATGGCAATAATGGCAATTACGACCAGCAATTCGATGAGGGTGAAACCTTTTTGATAAGATTTGTTCATACTTTTGCTCCTTTTTTAGCTTTAGGTATGGCAGGTAATGGTATCTTTTTACCATTGGATTTATTAATAATTTTGTATTCAGCGTAATTAATAGCTGGTATATAACTGGCGGATGGCGGAATTATGCCTTGTCTTTCCAGACTGATAATTTCCATACATTTGTTGAGAATCTGCTGCAAGTCAAATCCTATATAACTTACAGGTAGCGGACTGTTGGGACACAACGGAAAATTGGCATGGGCAACTATAGTTAAATCTTTCGGAACTTTAACACCGGCATCGACCAATCCGGCAATAGTATCTTCCACCAGGTTATCGTCTGATATAATTATGCCATCAGGACGATCTTCTACTGGTAGTTTCATCATGCAATGCACCGCATTACGGACAGTCTCTGGCGTTGCAGCATTAACTTTCAATTGCCAGTATGGTTTTGATTCCATTTGGTGTTCATTAAGTTGGTTAATCAGATTTTCTTCTAACAAATCTGCATATAAATGATAAAGTGAAATATGGGCTATACGTTTTCTGCCATCAGTGACCATTTTTTCTACAGCTATGTTAATAAAATCATAGTGATTTGGGTAAACAAGTGGAATATCAGGTTCAAATGTATTAGTATTCGACATCATGGCCACCCGTGGGATGTCGTTAATAATCATTATTTCTGTTCCAAGAAAAGGCCCGAGATCTGATGTGAAAATTACCCCGGCAAGGCGATGATTTTTCATGTCGTCCAGGAGACGTTCATATTCTTTGTTATCTGTTGGATACGGTTGATAATACATTGAAAACGAACAGTTCGTTTGCGCCATAAATTGCCGACATTCATAAAGAATTCCCATAAAAAACCGGGAATGTATGATGTCATATTCCCTGAATGGGAAAACTATGCCAAAACGGGATAAATGCGGAGGATTTTCAGCGACAAAAGTACCACATGAACCGTTGGGAACAATGAATCCATCAGACGTGAGAATATCAAATAACCGTTGCATAGTTGCTTTTGCAATCCCCAAATCTTTCATCAGGTCATCCTGAGTCGGTATCTTGCTGCCGGGCAAAAACTCTCCCTGTACAATGCGCATACGCATAGTATCCAGAGCATCATCTAATCTATACGAACGTTTTATTCGATTTTTTATCGGTTTTATATTCATTAGTTCAATTAACTTTTGTTTAACCTATACTAAGAATACTTTACGTTAGGTGCTATGTCAAGAGGAAAATTATATTATTTTTATTAAATTTGCGTTATTCAATTTGACCAGGTTAATAACTTAATCAGTTCTTTTATAGCTTGTTACATTCATTTGGATTATCCTATACACAGTTATGAAAACTGGAGTTTGCATTTTTAAGAAAATTCATAAATTAACAACAATCCAAGCCCCAGAGGGGCGATATGTTAATAGCAAAAGATGATTCTTGTAATATCGAGCTCCGTTAGGGGCGATATGTTAATAATGTTTTATATTAGACTTGTCCGGTAATAAGGATTAAGATATTTTGAGGCTATTTTTGTATCAGGCAAGGCGTTTATTTTACGCATTATCAAGTTGATAAACGTAAAATAAAAAACGCTGAATGGTGCAAAAAGAGTCCAAAAGATAATGATTATTATTCCCGGACAAGTCTATTAAGAACTGGGAATGAAATATATAACCATTTCACATGTCGCCCCTCTGGGGCTTGGATTGTATTTAAAGATGGATTTTTTCTAAAATTTATATCTATTGTATTTAAATACTATAAACATCTTACCTCGCTGGGGTTATTTTTGTATATAAATGTTAGCTTTTATAAAATATATACAAGAACGATACATCTTATTTAGTTTACAGAAAAGGATTATTATTGAAATTTATCGTTAGAACTTTACCGTATAATTGCCAATCCATAAAGTCGAGGAAAACGCACCAATCGTCGATACCATGGTTATGGCCGCCTTTGCGGAAAAATATGCCGATTTGTTTTGGTGCATTAAGAAACTTATATGCTTCTTTGGCGGCGGTGTGGGTTTGCCAGGTGCCGGTGGGATTTGCCCACAAGTCATCAAGTGCTTCGGTGGTCAGCAATGGTCGCGGGGCGATGAGTGCCTTTAGAAAATGCTGGTCAAATGGTAGCTCATTCTCGCGTCCGATATAATCTTTGAAATCTGGGTTGAACCAATAAGGTACTGCTTGCATGATGTTTGTTATAGTTTCTGATTCTGGTCCCTGGTATTTATATGAGCCGGCACCGCCGCAGCCAGAATTATTGGGGGATGTTACGGCTATTCTATCATCAGTTGCGCCTGCCAGCAATGCCGCCTTGCCGCCTCGGGAATGTCCGACAATGCCTATTTTAGATGAGTCTGCAAATGACATCTTTTCGAGGACATCGACACAGCGGTGGTAGCCCCATGCCCAGGCAGATAACGCGCCGTAGTTTCCTTCCGGATATACGGAATAGATGCCGGAATCACGATTGGAATTGTAGTTGTCATGTGCTATCTCAACTCGGTTGAATTGCGCAAATATATTCCCGCGACGAATAATTTCAGCACTCACTTCATCGGAAGCATATTTCCAACATCCATCGCCATTAAGTACAACTGGAAATGGTCCGTCACCCGGCGGTATAAGCAGCGTCATGATAAAAGAAAATGATTTATCGGTTATTACCCGGATTGACATGAAACGCGTCTCGGACAATGCGGCTACAGATGCCGTATGCAATATTTCATATTCTGTGCATTCCGGTACCGGCGGCATTCCGCCGTATTCAATACCCACAATAATATCGCGCATTTCAATACGCCGACGCTGCCAGTCATCAACAGTTATAACCGGCGTGCCGTCCGCAAACATAAACAAATTCTGTAATTCACTATTTGTCATAATAAATATTCTCCGGAACATATTTGAATTAAAAATTAAAGAGAACAATACATGATGTGACAGACACCTTCATGGCTTCGCCACTTGGTGTCAGTCACTGATTGTCGTTGAAAACTGAAAACTGAAAACTATACACTGAAAACTTACCTATGCCCAAACTCGTTGCACAAATCCAGGTATAGCTTTACCGCTTCTACCGGAGTGTTCCAGGTGAATTCGTTGCCGATACGCATGTGGTATCCGCCGGACATTTGTGCGGTTTCTACCATGCGATATACCATAGCGGTGATTTCTTCCGGGTTGTTGCGTGCAAGGATACGGGTATCGCCTTCGCCAGCGAGGAATGGATTGTCGTATTTGCGGGCTATTTTGCATAAGTCGGTATATGGCTCGCATAGCACGCCGCAGGCACCAAGCGCCATTACATCATCGACATATTCATCCAGGCATCCGTCAGAGATGAAGATAACTTCTTTCCCGGCGTCTTTTACAATACTCCAGAACTCTTCGTAATGCGGGAAGATATATTTGTGCATCCATTTTGGCGAACATACCGGGCCGCGGGTATTGACGATGTCGTCGTGGCAGGTGATGAAGTTTACCGGCAGTCGGGCAAAAGCGCGGAACAGGCGGCGGTTCAATTCGGCGAATTCGTCCATCAACCGTTCAAACCGTTCGTCCAGGCAGGTTTCCAGAAACATATCCCAGCCAAAACAAAGCAGCGGCCACATGAACATAGTCTGGTAAGTTCCCGCCATAGCGGTTGAGCCTTCCGGTGCTTTATCTCCCCATTCGGCGGGATATTGGGCACGAAAATAATCGTATAGCGCGTCCTCGCTGCGAAAATCCCAGGCGGTGACGATACCGGTATTGCGGAAATCGCCTTTTTCCAGCGGTGAGAAAGCGAAAACCTGTTCAGGACTGGTAAAGTTTTGCCCGAAATCCCAGTGATATGTAATGCCGTCTCCCCAGCGTACTACATGCCTTCCGTCAGCATCGACATCGTGGGTGTTAATATCCAGGTTCAGCTTGGGACGCGGTCGCGGCGTGTCAGTCGCGGGGATATCAACATTCAATTTCGGATATATCTCTGCCAATCGCTTCCGGCATTGTTGCGGATGCTCGTAATAATCAATGCCGGTGATGAAGGTCTCTGCATCCGGGCATCCCAAATATTCCCAATGCGGAATATCCTTCGGTCTCATACCCATTAATGCCTGGTTTTGAATGCTGTATGCCATAATAAACCACCCATATAATTAGTTGAGCAAATACTATTCTTATCGTGCGGCGGGTGTCAAGGAGAAATTACGAATTACGAATTATGTTTGTTATTGCAAAACCTGATTTTTCAAATGTTTAAGTTGCAGGTTTGTGGTAGGCGAAAACCACCCCGACCTTCGGCCACCCCTCCTTGTCAAGGAGGGGAGTTTAAAACGAAGGTTTTGATTATTAAAGCAGCCATTATTTTATCAAGTAACTATCATAACTCCCCTCCTTGACAAGGAAGGGGTAGGGGGTGGTTGGGGTGATTATATATTTAGTATGGTTTTGCATGAGCCTGCATAATTCGTAATTCGTAATTCATCCATCACTCCGGCGCAAATTCCGCCTGTACTCCCCTCGTTTCCGGTATTCGGGTTGATATTATCAGCGAGGTCATTGATAGTATGAACAGGAGGATGAATAATGTCAGGTATGCCTGTGACGGGTAGATGATGCCGGTTGGCGTCACGGTGGCGGAAGAACGGAATTTGTCTAAAATTAACCCAGCAATAGTCGTTATTATTGCAACCCCGACGTATGCCAGGCCATTTATCACCGCGACGGATTGTGCTACATGCTCTGGTCGGTTCAACTCTTTCATGGTTGAGTTTATCGCCGGCATTCCTATTGTTTGTGTTGATAATATCAAAAAGCTGATAAAGAAATAAATTGTGGGAACATGAATAATTACGCCAATAATCAACATCAGGGTTGCCGTCGACAGCATTAATGGCACTGTGATAAGAATCGGTTTTCGCCGGTTGCCCATCCAGCGAATTATCATGCCGCCGCTTAAATTGCAAACAGCGCATACCACCATCATCAACAGCATACATAATGACGCCTGGGCAGAAGAAAAATTGGCGAAATCCTGAAGGAACTTTTTACCGAGGGTGACTTGCATCATAAACATGATAGAGAAATTTATCAATCCGGCAACCAGCAACGGCAAATTGCTGCGTCGTTTTACGATATCGATAACAGGTTGGAATGAAAAAGGTTTAAGATGGCTGAAATCTTCAACGGGCAAACGACGCAATATAACCAGTCCGGCTATAAGAAAGAGCGATGTGGCACCGGCAACCCAGAGCAGCGTTTCGCGCCAGCCGAATATTGTTGATGCCCAGTTGAATGGCGACATGGCAAGTACTCCACCGATGCTGCCGCTGAAACCTATGAAACCTAAAATTATGGCAAATGAAGCCGGCGAAAAAAGGATATTTACCTCGCGCAATAGACTGAGGAAAAGACAGCTTGCGCCAAGTGATGTTAATACTCGTCCCAGGTAAAGTGCCCATAATTCGTGGGATAGCGGAAAGATGACAGAACCTATGAGCATTAACAAACCACCCCACATCAACACCCGCCGACCACCCAGTCTATCCGCGGCGATGCCAACAAAAAGCTGCATACCAGCATAGATATACATAAACATCGCACTGAGACCGGTGACATCAGATGCTGATAATTGCAGTTCTGTCTGGAGTCGGTTAAAAATTGTACCGGGGATAGCTGAACGCTGAAAATACGAAATAAGATAGATTCCGCACATGCTGAGCAGTGCCGCCAATTCCCATCGTTTCGCCAATATTCGGCTCAACATGGAAATATGTTCAGGAATCGCCGCGTCAAACTCTGACTGTTCATCTATTAATTTATCGTCAACCTGGTTTTGTATGGTGTGCTCCCGCAGCTAATGATACGCTACCGGGTACGGGTCTGGCAATTGGTTTTTTTATGATTTTCGTGTATTTCGTGGTTAAATAAAGATTGGTCATGCTGTTTGCGCCTTTGCAGATGGTCATGTTGCTAATGAAATAAATATCGGTAAAAATGATATACCTGTAAAATAAATTTTAAACATAATCGATTAAATTGCAATTATAAATAATGTTGCGCAGATACATTGACAAGTTATCGGAAGATTAGTAAAATTCAATTTATATTTCATACTATAATGAAATTCTAATATTTATTAAAAGGGGGTAAATCATGTCAACAAAAACAATTCGTAAGGGTTTTACACTTATTGAATTACTCGTGGTAATTGCCATTATTGCCATTTTGGCTGCGATTCTCTTTCCGGTTTTTGCGCGTGCGCGTGAAAAAGCCAGGCAAACTACTTGTATCAGCAACCAGCGGCAAATTGCTACATCAATATTGATGTATACACAGGATCATGACGAAACTTTTCCTTCCAGCACCACAGTATGGAATGATATTAAAGTTGATGCCGGTGTGTTGGTGTGTCCGACTAAAGGCAAGGGAACTCCAATCGGTTATGGATATCCTGAATGGCGTTCCGGTCAGGCTTTGGGCGAACTGCCGAATCCAACCAACCGATTGTTATGTGCTGATTTTCCGCAAAGCACCGCAATTTTATCAGGCAATTCAATTTATAATCAAAATGAAGTCGCCCTGCGCCATAGCGGACATGCAGTTTGTGCTTTTGCCGACGGTCACGTTGGCGATGAATCGCAAATTAATGAAATTTTTTCAAAGTATGATTTTGAAAGTGGCGCAAGTTCGGACTGGAATAACAGTACCATAAGTACCACACCGACCGGCGGACGAAAATATTTAGGTGAATTTGCCAATACTAATGTATTGTTAAATTTGAAAAGTTTACCCGGGCATTGCCGGCTTCATGTTGAATGCGACCTGTTTATAATGAAAACATGGGATGGCAATAATGTCAGCAACGGTCCTGATATTTGGATGATGGGTATTACCGGCAACCCTACACCGATGATTAATACCACTTTTGCAATTTCATATACTCTTCAGGCATATCCTGGCACATATCCGGCTGACAGCAACCCAAGCCGTGGCGGCGCGTCTGAAGCAAACAACTCCCTTGGTGTCGCTGGCAGCGACAATGTTTACCATATAGTCGCTGATGGTTTGCATACAGGCACTACTGCGCAGGTGTATTTTAATACAAATGCAATGCAGACTGCTGGTGACGAATCTTGGGGTATTGATAACGTAGTTGTCAGCGCACTGTAGGAAGGATATTTGAAATGTATAATAAATTTTCACAAAAAGGTTTTACCCTGATAGAATTACTGGTTGTAATTGCCATTATTGCTATCCTCGCTGCCATTTTGTTCCCTGTATTTGCGCGTGCGCGTGAAAAAGCCAGGCAAACTACTTGTATCAGCAACCAGCGGCAAATTGCTACATCAATATTGATGTATACACAGGATCATGACGAAACTTTTCCTTCCAGCACCACAGTATGGAATGATATTAAAGTTGATGCCGGTGTGTTGGTTTGTCCGACTAAAGGCAAGGGAACTCCAATTGGTTATGGTTACCCGGAATGGCGTTCCGGTCAGGCTTTAGGCGAACTGCCCAATCCTTCCAACAGGCTATTAACTGCCGACTTCCCCCAAAGCACCACCGTTTTATCCGGCAATGCAATTTACAATCAAAGTGAAGTAGCGCTTCGTCATAGCGGACATGCTGTATGTGCATTTGCTGATGGTCATGTTGGTGATGAATCGCAAATTAATGAAGTATTCGTTAAATATAATTTCGAAAATGGGGTAGGTTCAGAATGGAATAACAGCACCATTAGTACCACACCTACTGGTGGACGAAAATATTTAGGTGAGTTCTCAAACAATGATATCCGATTGACTCTTAAAAGTTTACCCGCACATTGCCGTTTGCATGTAGAGTTTGATTTATTTATCATGAAGTCATGGGATGGTAATAGTTTGCCTGCTGCTTGTGGGCCAGATATATGGTGTATGGGTATTGTTGGCGATGCTGCTCCAATAATTAATACCACTTTCGCCGTTGGAGCACGTCAAGCATATCCAGGAAGTTACCCGGGTGGTGATAATGCCGCCCGCACTGGCGCGTCAGAACCGAATAACTCCCTTGGTGTAACCGGTAGCGACAACGTTTATCATATCATTGCAGATGGTTTAAATACTGGCAACACTGCAGTACTTACTTTCTATTCAACATCACTGCAAGGTGCCGCTGATGAATCATGGGGATTAGATAACGTAGTAGTAAGCGCGCTGTAATCAGCATATATAAAAATAATAAAAAATGTTAAATGCCCTGATTTAATTGAAAATATCAGGGTATTTTTTTAATTTAATTTTAATTTTATACCATTGACAAAAAGAATAAAGAAAGATAAAATTATTAAAAATATTAGGAACGTTCCATTTCTTATTCAAAGGGGGAGAAGTTATGAAGATAAATCGTAGTTTATCAGGCTTCACACTGATAGAGCTTCTGGTCGTAATTGCCATTATTGCCATTCTTGCTGCTATCTTGTTCCCGGTATTTGCCAGGGCACGGGAAAAAGCACGGCAGTCCAGTTGTATGAGTAATCAAAGGCAAATAGCCTTAGCATGTCAGATGTTTTCACAGGATCATAGTTTTGTTTTGCCGTCATCAACATCAGTATGGTCAGATATCAGCATTGATCCTGGGATTTTAATTTGCCCTACATTAGGAAAAACTGTACCTAATGGATATCAATATAATTCGGACTGTTCATCATTAGCATTGGGAAGCATCGATAATCCCAGTTATAAAATGTTGACCTTTGATGGCAACAGTGGTGCAATGGATCCACGTCACAGCGGGAAAGTTATTGCAAGCTTTGTTGATGGACACGTAGAAATTAATACTCCTGGTGCTCTGATTGCTTCTACTGTAACATTTAACCTTGCAGACAGTGGTATTTGGCTTGGAAATGGTACAAATACTCCTGTACAAACTGTGCTTGCAGATGCGACGAAATATAACATGCATTGTATTTTTGCAGGTAATGACAATGATCCGCAAACTGCTAATGATGTATTGCTGGTTGGGACAAAACCAACTTGGCTGGTAGGTACTCCGACCGTGGTCTTTACTAATGGTCTTATCAATTATGGTGCTGGACATAATTACTCCATGTATCTAAATTCAGGAACTATTAAGCGATATCCAGGATTTCTTACACCTGAATCACCTGCCTACAGCAGTACAGATTGTGTAACTGGACGGGTCACTTTTACCGCAAATGTTACCGGTCAGGTTACGAAAAAAGTTGCACTTCTATTTGCTAACTGGAATTCGAATTCTTTGCCTACTTGCCAGGTTACTTCCGTCAAGATTGCCGGAACCGGTGTGCCATTAGTTAATAATACATTCAAAAATGGTACTGGCGGTGTAAATGTTTATTTAATGAATTTAAGTTTAATCCCAGTACCTAATTTAACTATAGAACTGAACTTAGGTAGCTATACCGGAAGTTCAGCCTTTGGTTTCTGGTTGGCATTTGAAGATTAATATGTCATATCGACATTGTGAAGGAGATTTAAATGAAAAAATATTCATCTGTATATAAAGGTTTCACATTAATAGAATTACTGGTTGTAATTGCTATTATTGCCGTGTTAGCCGCCATATTGTTTCCCGTTTTTGCAAAAGCGCGGGAAAAAGCATGGCAAACTACCTGCACCAGTAATCAGCGGCAGATAGCAGCTTCACTTCAAATGTATGCACAAGACCATGAAGAAGTATTACCTTCAACAACTACTGTTTGGCAAGATATCAAAGTGGATCCTGGTGCTTTAATTTGTCCAACTTTAGGACCAAATGTCCCTAATGGGTATCAGTATAACTTTGTTTGTTCGGGGCAGTCGTTGGGAGAAATTCAAAATCCAGAAAAACGTTCATTCTCGTTTGATAGTAAAAGTGGCGGAATTGATCCTCGGCATAGCAATAAAGTTGTCGTGGGATTTGCTGATGGTCACGTTGAATTGACTACCACTGGTAAAGTAGTTGCATCAATGATTCCTGGCAACATTGAAGTAAAGCCTACTGATTCAAATATTGGGTTGGGTAATGGCACAAGCAGTCCTTTGCAAGTGCTGCTTGCTGGACCATCTTATAATATGAATTGCTTTTTCGCTGATTCTGATATGGATCCGCCTGATGCCGGTACCTGCTTCCTGTTAGGAACACGTCCATCTTGGATGTCAGGCGTACCAACAGCCACATATACTGCTAACTCGCCTTATGGTGCAGGACACAACTATGCTGTTTATTGGAATAATGGTAGTGGATATGCACGGTATCCCGGATTTATGACTCCCACAACTATTTATTGGGATCCAAAGACCGCTTTAGTTGGTTATTGCCGCATCATTCCAACCGTAAAACAATTGACTTATAAAAAAGTTTCAATTATTGTGGTTAATTGGAATGGTGGTGGTACTGTTCAACTTACAAATATTAAATATGCTGATGGAGATGCGAGTATTACCGGTAATACATTTACAAATACATCAAACCTTGCGAATGTATATACTATGAGTCTGCCATTATTGCCATTACCAAACACACCAATAGATTTTTATTTTGGCAACTATACCAGGACTACAGGTTATGCAGCTTATGGCATATATTTAGCTTTTGAGGATTAAAATTTATAGTCATAATTGTTCATATCGGCAGCTTAATAATATAGAAGTTGCCGATTTTTTATTTTATAATCCATTGACTAATATCATAATGAATAGTAAAATATTAAACCGGTAAGAATTTTTATCAGATAATATAATAAAAGAGACATATATGTTAAATCGTTCAACTAAACAAGGTTTTACCCTTATTGAACTTCTGGTTGTAATAGCCATTATTGCTATTTTAGCCGCAATTCTGTTCCCGGTATTTGCTCGTGCACGTGAAAAAGCGCGTCAATCAACCTGCACCAGCAACCAGCGTCAAATAGCTGCATCAGCATCCATGTATGCGCAGGACCATGAAGAAACCTTCCCTGGAACCTCTACCGTATGGGGAGACCTGAAAGTAGATCCAGGCGTACTGGTATGCCCGACTAAAGGCAAAGGCACTCCTAACGGCTATGTATACAGCTATTCTGTAAGCAGCAAAGGAATTGGTACCTTCAATGACCCGTCCGCAACTGTTTTGACTGCCGATGGCGCATCAACCGCAAATATTCTCTCCACTCCTGCCGACCTTGATTACCGGCATTCCAGTTCATTGATTGTTAGTTATGCGGATGGTCATGTTGGAAGTTCACAGAACCTTAATTATGGTATAGTCAATCTTGGTGAACTTACCGCACCATCGGCAAACTATACGTTTACCGTTGATTCTACCAAACCGGCAGATAACGAGGCTGGCAAAGCAGCCTGGACCATCAATGGCTTTACCGGTACTTCAAGTGTTCTTGCAGTGGGAACTCATGGATACGCTGTTTTTAACTGGCAGAATTATGGCGACTCGAATATTAACGTAAAAGCACCATTTACTGCCGTTACCAAGGGTTCCGGCTGGACTGATGATCAGTATGGCAACCAGACATTCGTAATTGGAGGAACTTCCGCAGGCGGAAAGATACTGTATGCTAACAAAGTCGGTGTTATTACCACTACAGTCAGCGACTATTATCCGCACATGTTAACTATTGTCTCTCCTGAGAAGTACTTTGATGTTCGTTGTTTTTCTATTACTGTCAGCACTAATTCAGGTGCAGCAAAGGAAAGCACGGTAACCTATGATTATACAACTAAAACTCATCAATTGAATAAAATTTTACAGGTTAGTGTTTGCGGTAACGCGAAAATCACAGTTACCGTTCCTAATGGTACTGCTGATGGCGGTACATTCGCAGCAGTTTTCCTTGATTAATTTCAAAAACTGAATAATTATTAACAACCTGTTCAATAACATTGATATTGAACAGGCTGTTTCATTGATTATCAATCATTTCTCATTTTTTAAGGCTTTTGCGATACCTATTTATCAAATGTTTATGTAGCAGGTTTGTGGTAGGCGAAAACCACCCCGACCTTCGGCCACCCCTCCTTGGGAAGGAGGGGAGTTTAAAATGAAGGTTTTGATTTTTAAACAACCATTATTTTATCAAGTAACTATCATAACTCCCCTCCTTGCCAAGGAGGGGGTAGGGGGTGGTTGGGTTAATTATATAGTTTATATAGTTTCGTTCTTCCTTCTCCAAACTGTGACTTCATTTATTAAGTATCATTCTTTTTACGAAAAGATTCTCAATTCTCAATTTTCCATTTTCCATTTGCAATTTGCAATTTGCAATTTGCCATTTGCCATTTGCCAGCACTTGCATTCGTGCCCCATGGTAATATACTATTAGACAGAATAATAATTGAGGAGATTGCTGATGGCGCAGAAAGTTTTAGTGGTTGATGACGAAGAATCGATACTTGAAGTTTTAATATACAATATAGAAAAAGCCGGATTTGAGGTGGTGTCGGCGCGCGATGGATTAGAAGGGTTGAAGGAAGCACAGCGTATCCGTCCGGATATCGCCATTCTTGACATTACCATGCCGTCGATGGACGGGCTGGAACTGTGCGGACGTCTGCGGCTTGAGTTTGCAATTCCGGTTATTCTGCTCACTGCCCGGGACACTGAAATTGATAAAATTGTCGGGTTAGAGTTAGGCGCGGATGATTATGTGACCAAGCCATTCAGTCCGCGTGAATTAATTGCCCGTATCAAGGCAGTTCTGCGGCGTTCGCGTAATGGCGTGTCGCAGCCGGATAGCCTGCTTACCTGCGGTGCATTATCTCTTGACCCACTGAAGCGTGAAGTTATGCTCAACGGGAAAGGTTTGGGATTAACTGCCAAAGAGTTTTTGCTGCTGGAATATATGATGAAGAGCACCGGAATAGCACTTAGCCGCAACGCCATTCTCGACCATGTGTGGGGTTACGACTACTTTGGCGATTCCCGCACGGTAGATGTTCATATTCGCCGCTTGCGCGAAAAAATTGAGGATGACCCGACCAACCCGCGACGAATTGTTACTGTGGCGGGAGTAGGATACAAGATGGTGTGTGAATGAGATTAAAGAAATTGGCAGAATGGCTGCAATCGCTGAAGGCGCGAATGATTATCACCTATTTGCTGGTGGTAACCATATCATTCGGGATACTGGCACTGCTTATCATGGGTCCTGTGCGTCAATTTATCATGCAGCGAGAAGAAGACAAACTGGTCGCAACTGCCATTACCCTGGGAACCACCATCCGCGAACCGTGGATATTTTCTGATGATGCCTGGCAATCCGACCTGGCATGGACACAGCGCCGCTGCCGACTATACCTGTCGCCGACAATAAATACCCGCATCCGCGTACTGGATGCTGCCGGAAAAACGCTTACCGATTCGTCAACTTCATTGGATTGGATGCATTGGAAAAATTATCGTAAAACTTTAAAACCTCTTGCTACCCGTCCCGAGGTGAAATCGGCGATTCAAGGCATATATATGTCATATACCCGCAAAGAAGAAAATCGTCCGAATGGCCACGATTCGTTCTATGTTGCTTTGCCTATTCAACGACACGATTTAGCCGGTGAAGTGCGGGTTGCTTTTATCATGTACCTGGATAAAAGCGTGGATGAGCTTAACAGCAACCTGCGCAGCCTGATAAACCTGCTGATTGCCGGTATGCTGGGCAGTTTGCTGATAACCATTGTCGTATCGGTTTTATTGGCGGAAAATGTTTCTGCCCGGCTATTGAAAGCCACCCATACTGCCGAGGAGTTCGCTCGCGGCAACCTTGATGTGCGAATGCCTGCAACCGGCAATGATGAGGTAGGAAAATTAAGCGGCGCGTTTAACAGTATGGCTGATACTTTGCAAAGACAGGAACAGTTGCGCCGCGACCTGCTGGCGGATGTATCCCACGAATTGCGCACTCCGCTGACGGCTATTAATGGTTGTGCCGATTCGCTGCAGGATGCCATGGTGGATGACCCGAAAGCGGCAGGGAGATTTTTGCAGATTATCCAAAATGAAACCGCACGGATGCAAAGGCTGGTCAGCGACATACTTGATTTATCGCGTCTGCGCTCGGGTTTAACGGCTGTTCCGCTGGCAACGGTAGACCTGATAAACCTTGCCGAGGAAGCCGTTGAGATTGCTCGATTAAATGAAGATAAAATGAATGTCAGTTATGAGTTAATCAATAATACCGGCGACTCATTACCGGTACATGGAAACGAAGACCGCATTTCTCAAGTGCTGCGCAACCTGTTGGACAACGCCCGCAAGTTCTCACCGGATGGTGGTTTGATAACCATGAAATTAGCCGTTATTGATGATAATGCTGTAGTGGAAATAACCGACCAGGGGCAAGGTATAGCTAAAGAAGAACTGCCATATCTATTCGAAAGGTTTTATCGCTCCGGCAGAGGTAACACCACCGGCGGTGCCGGACTGGGCCTGGCGATAGTCCGGGAAATAATGCAAGCCCACGGCGGCCGCACCGAGGTAGACAGCGAAGAAGGAAAAGGCACGACGTTCCGCCTGTATTTCAGGAAAAGTTAGGGAATGAGTTAGGAATTAGGAATTACGAATTACGAATTAGGTATTAAAGATAAGGTATTTTCATTTCTTACTTTTCGGTTGAAGTCGAATGAAGTCGTTTGCAATCGATTTCAATCGGTATTTAACTCAAAAAATTGTCAATCGTCAATTGTCCATTGTCAATTTTTCACT
Source organism: uncultured bacterium (assembly GCA_964638715.1). Taxonomy (GTDB): domain Bacteria; phylum Armatimonadota; class Hebobacteria; order CAIYQO01; family CAIYQO01; genus JBAXQQ01. The sequence continues at coordinate 36,664 of CAZWZF010000049.1, forward strand.
CTTCTCTCCTCACTCTTCACTCTTCTTTCCCTCTTCCCATCTGTTCCAGACATTCTTTTGCGCTGGCGCACCAGGCGGCACAGGCCATGTCGTTTCTGGGATTAACGGTGTATTTCTCGCATTTTTTGCATATACGGCGCAAGTCGTCCTTGAAAAATTCTATGGGTTCGCCGCAATGCGCGCAAGGTTCTTCAAATATATTTTCCGGTGTCCAGAACTGGGTATCCTGTCCCGGGCAATTTCTCTTTGCCATCACAATCACCTCGATTATTTATATTCTACCCGGTAATCAAGCGATAACAATGATAATTGTCATAAATAAATAATTTAAAAATACGAATTAAAGAGGCTTTTGCAAAACCCCTTAAATTTTTAATCTAATTTTTAAAAACTACCCA
>CAZWZF010000050.1:0-36790 GCA_964638715.1 uncultured bacterium
GGAAATGATAGAAGAGTGCCGTGCGGTGTCACCCGATTTATGCAAAATAGTAATCGGCGTTGACCCGGCTGTAACCAATGGTACCGGCAGCGCGGAAACCGGAATAATAATCGCCGGGTCAGGCGAAGACGGCAATGTATATATCATCGACGATATGACCTGCAGCGGGTCGCCGCTGCAATGGGCACAGGTAGTCGAGGATGCCTATAACCGCTACGAGGCCGACTTCATAACCGCCGAGGTGAATAACGGCGGCGACCTGATAATATCGACGCTGCACACGGTAAACCCGGCATTGCCGGTGCGTCCGGTACGCGCATCCCGTGATAAATACACCCGCGCACAGCCAGTAGCGGCATTATTTGAAAAAGGCCGGGTGAAATTAGCCGGCACTTTTCCCGCGCTGGAAGACCAGATGTGCGAATGGGTGCCTGGTTCCACCTCGCCAGACAGATTAGATGCCATGGTATGGGCAGTGTCATCCCTGTTGATAAACCCGCAAGGGAAGATGGTGATAAATATTTGAAGCACCGAGTCAATTGTAATACTTATTTTCTGAATTAGATATACGCCTAAAAGCCCCTCCCCGACAGGAGAGGGGAAGAACGACTTTCAGGGACTGACACCGAGTGGCGAAGCCGCGAGAGTGTCTGTACCATCGGGTTTTGAAAAAGCCTCTACGATTTAGATATTTTTTTAATGTTGGTTTATATATGATTGTTAAAAAATATAGTCACCGTTTGGAAAGGGACGCAAGTCCGGCGGATATTCCAGGAATCTATCATTTTTATCACTCACCAATCAGGAGATTGGCGTTCCCATAGAGATAATAATGATGTAATCGAGCCGGACTCGCGTCCCTTTCCAAACGGTGACTGAATTTTAATAACCTATTTTATTAGATTTGCAACTCACGAAACTTCCGGCACTTCCTCTATCATCTCTTCGGGGATTTTCTTCTTCTTTTCCTTCTTTATTTTTTCCGGCTTTATCTTTCGGCGTTTTTCCTTCTCGGCAAATTGCGGATACAGCCGCAGCAGGTTGCCATACGCCAGTGACAATGCGGTGAAGGTGAATACCAACATGAGGAATAGTGATAGTGCCAGGTCGTAATATTTATTTGATAACAGGCTTTTGCTTGTTGACTCGGGTATAATAAATCCTATTGCGATAAGCGTGGGATTGCCCATTAATGTTAATCTCATAAACTTTTCTTCGTCCATGCCTGACATAAAAGTATTGGCGGGGAGCGAAGAATATCTATAAGATCTTCCCGAAGTTTGGGCAATATCTACCTGGTGTTTTACATACAGCATGCCTGAGAAAACAGTTAAAGTTATAGTCATGAAGATTGCTAATTGTATGAAAAGCGTGCCCGGTTTTTTGCGGAAAAATGTGACTATTGCCAGCACCACGCTGCTGGGGATATACGATATCACCATCGCCGCGATGAAACACAGCACCAGAAACAGGTAATCCGGTATTGATGACGCGTTATTCATGGGATTTTCTTTCGCTCTCAGCATATCCATGTATAATCCCGGCAGCGCCATCATGGCTCCTGATAAGGCTATCTGCACGAAAAATGTGAATATCACAATGGTTATCGACCATGACGCCGCCACATTGCTCTTTGGCGCGCGGGAAGACGCGTAAACGCCGATGGCGCTGCACAGCAAAACCAGTAGAATGAGGAAAACCTGCATCAGAATGAAGTCAAGCCAGGATACCCCGCCCAGGATAAATGCTACAGCGGTAATGGGGATAATCGACATCCACAGCAATATCAGGTAGCCGGCGGAACCAAGATATTTGCCCATTAGTATATTCCATGGAGAAAGGTGGGTGACCAGCAGAAAGTCCAGCGTTTGCCGTTCGCGTTCAAGAGATATTACGTTACAGCTTAGTGTTGGTCCAATCAGCGCAATCAGAATCATTTCGGTTAATGATATGCTGATAAATGTCTTACTGCCCAAATCACTGCTGAAATCCCAATTAGCATCTGCTACAATCGCGATTACCACTAACGCCGCGATGGCGACAAACACCCCTATCATCACCGGCGCCACCTTGCCGCGCATGCGGGTGCGAATCTCTTTTATCAGGGTCGGCATACCAATAGCTTTCATCTCTGTAAATCTCCTAAACTTTACCCCATCGTAACACATCCAACCGGCGTGCCGCAAGGTATAATATAGCGAATGAAATTATTAGAGCGGCAGCGATATAAATTGCAACATCGGTATATAATGTAGACTTTACGGAGTATGCCTGAGTATATAATAAATCAGGACAAGAGGCTTTTATGAAAAATTCAATCGGATTTAACCAGGGAACTGCTTTATCATCGGGTGTATCAATAATTTGTTGTAATATGAAGAATAAAAATGCCATTACACCCGCAACAGATACAATAATGTAAGATTTCCAACTTTCCACCTTGCGCCGCACTATGAAATAAAATTCTGCAATCATAAATCCTACAAAAATCAATAATGGTATCAACGATATGCCGACACCGATAAAATCATCGTAAATATTAGGATAACTACCATAAAAAATATCATTATAAACAGTACCTCTGGTGAAGAATGACGGCAAGATAAAAAATAGCATTAAAATAGTGATATACGACCAGACAATAGCCGGGCCGGTCTTTTTAATTCGGACTGATAAATATATGCAAATGGCGGAAAGTTTTACGATATTTACAATGATTATCAATACCGCAATTAAAAACTCTTCAAACGACACACCGCCGGTATATGAAATTAGTATTGCCAGCACTGGTATAGTAGAGATAAAAAAGATCAGGTATATACCGACCGATGATAATAATTTGCCGATGACAAGTTGAAAAGATGATAATTTAGTGAGGAAAAAATGATCAATATTCTCTTTTTCTTTCTCTTCTATTATCACGTTGGCGGTGCGCGCCGGCAGCAGAATGAGAATGACTAATTGCACAAAAACAAGACCTGAGAAAAAGTATTGGCGAATTACATTGGTATTGTTTGAATAGTAGTTATTGATTGATTGTAATTGATTACCATGAGTATTAAAAGACATAATAATAACCATAATCGCCAAAATGACATTGGTAATCACCAACATACGGGGAATGTAGACGCCGCGAATTACGCTGCGGTTATCGAAGTTGAATACCGCAAACGACCCGGCAAACAGATCAGCTATCCTCATAAAAAATCGCTTCATCATCTGCGGAATATATTAACATTATTTTAAGGATTATTGAATAGGAGGGGGGTGTTTTTTACATGAATAAATCGGGTACAGGCACGAATACTGTGATTTCCAGTAATTGGCAGCGGGTTTGTAATCGCAGTATTCAAGCCAGTCCCCTAACACTGCCAATGTTTATTTATTAGACCAGATGCTGAATTTAAAAATGGTTGGAATTAAGTTAAGGTAACAAATAAAATGTTCGGTTGTACAAGGGGACTGGCTTAAATCCGGTAAGTTTAATCCTTGTAATATAATACAGTGGAAGTCCGGATTTGTGCCTGTACCCGGAAAGCACCGCGGGGTTCCCGGCACCGCGAACTCCTTGCCCGGCGTTGATACGGTGATATACATGATGGGTATCAATGATATCATCGGCAAAGGCGCGATAAACTCGGTAAAGACATACAACGATACCGTAAAATCTATCATTGACGGTTGTCACGCCAGCAAGAAAAAGATATACATCGGTACTATCCCCCCGGCCGGCGGATTCACCGCTTTTGACAAAGACCCGGAAAAAGATACCTTGCGCAAAGATATAAACAAACACCTGGATACGCCAGACAAATGGCGCCGATGGCGTAATCGACTTTGACACCGCCCTCGCTGACCCGGATGACGCATCAAAAATGAAAGCAGAATATCAGTCCGACAAACTGCACCCCAACGACAAAGGCTATCAAAAGATGGCAGAGACGGCGGCGAAGATGTTTAAAATTGACAATTGACGATTGACAATTGACAAGTACAATTTCACTTCATCTTCTTGACGGAGTAGTTGCTATTCTGTAGACTTATACAACATTAATCATTGAGATTGGGAAGCTGGTGAAAATCCGGCACTGCCCCGCAGCTGTGAATACAGATTTTATCTGTAAAGTCAGAATACCAAACAATGAATTTGCGAAGTAGCCTCGCGGGAGGGATACAGCGCCGGTCCTGATAATTTATTATTAACGACCCCAGCTATATCACAATTGGCTGGGGTCGTTTTTTTTGCAGGGGATGACGATAAATGTCACAAATGATATTGATTTTGGGCGGTGCGCGCAGCGGTAAAAGTACTTACGCAGAACAGTTGGCGGCTTCTTATAAGTCGGTAACATATCTCGCCACTGCGCAGGCGTTTGACGAAGAAATGGCGGCGCGAATCGCCAAACATCAGGCAGACCGACCGGCGAACTGGCGTACCGTAGAGTGCCCGTTTGACCCCGCTAACGCGATTCGCGGCAACGCCACAGATACTGATTGTTATCTGCTGGATTGCATGACTTTGTTTGTCAGCAATATCATACTGCGCGATGAAAATAGTGCAGATGACAACGTAAAAAATGCTGTGAACGACATCATAGCGGCTTACCGGGAAGCTGGAAAAGACCTGATAATCGTATCCAATGAAGTCGGCCTGGGACTGGTTCCCGAATACCCGCTGGGACGTATTTACCGTGATTGCCTGGGCCGGACAAATCAACAATTGGCAGCAGCAGCAGACAAGGTATTATTTCTAATCGCCGGATTGCCGGTGAATGTTAAGGGATAGTTTATAGTTTTCGGTTTTTAGTTTTCAGTAAAGGTATCTAATTACACCCTGAAAACTGAAAACTTAACACTTAACACTAAAAAAAGGAGACATCATGGCTAATTTACAAGCCACCATAAAAAAAATCCAACCTCTTGATATTATGGCAATGACCATTGCAGAGGAACGACAGGGAACATTGACAAAACCGCCCCTGGCATTGGGCAGGTTGGAACATATCTCTATCCAGCTTGCGGGTATTACCGGCAAGACTTTACCGTCTTTTGAAAATAAAGTTATCGCAGTAATGGCGGGCGACCATGGCGTAGTAGCCGAAGGTGTCAGCGCGTTTCCGGCGGAAGTAACCCCACAGATGGTATATAACTTTTTGGCGGGCGGCGCGGCAATTAATGTGCTGGGACGTCATGTTGGCGCCCGGGTTTTAGTTACCGATGTTGGGGTCGCGTCTGATTTATCCGTTGCTGTTGGCGTGCGCAACAAAAAAGTCCGTATGGGCACGGCAAATATGGCGGTTGGGCCGGCAATGACCCGCAAAGAAGCAATACAGGCATTTGAAGTCGGGATAGAACTGGTTGAGGAAGAGATTAAGAACGGCCTTGATATCATCGCGACCGGCGAGATGGGCATCGGCAATACCACCCCGAGTTCTGCGATTATTGCCGCTTTCACTGGCTTGCCGGTGGTACAAGTCACCGGCAAAGGTACCGGCATTACCGACAGCGCCTTGGCACTGAAATGCCAGGTTATTGAGAAAGCACTGGCACTGAACAAACCGGATGCCAGCGACCCGATTGATGTAATGGCGAAAGTCGGCGGATTGGAAATCGCCGCAATGGCTGGCGTAATGCTGGCGGCAGCAGCGCATCGTATCCCGGTGGTGATGGATGGTTTCATCTCCGGCGCTGCCGCTCTCACCGCTTATCGGCTGTGCCCGAATGTTCGCGGGTATATCCTGCCCAGCCACATGTCTGTGGAGATCGGTCATAAGGCAGTATTCAACGAACTGGGATTATCCCCGTTGTTCGACCTTGATATGCGGTTAGGCGAAGGAACCGGCGCGGCATTGGCGATGAGTATTATTGATGCTGCCGCAAAAATTCTTGCGGAAATGGCGACTTTTGAAAGCGCCGGCGTTTCCAGCGATAAAGCGTAATTAATATGGCTATACCCCAAACCGAAAAAGAAAACTTACCGCAAGACGGATTTACCGTCTGCTGGATGCGTTTTGTCTTGGCATTAACCTTCCTTACCCGTATCCCCATACCGATAAAGGGAAAGGTGACGCCAGAAGATATGCGCGCCAGCATGGGGTGGTATCCGCTTATCGGACTTGGCATGGGGGCAGTTGGATATTATTTATGGTTATGGGGCAATATCATCTTCCCGCCTCTGCTTTCCGCGGCGATGGTGATAGTATTGCTGGAAATGTTCACCGGCGCTTTGCACCTGGACGGTTTTATGGATACCTGCGACGGTATTGGCAGCGGAGCACCCCGCGAACGCGCGTTGGAGATAATGAAAGACAGCCGGGTAGGAGCAATGGGGGCATTTGGCGCGGTGGCATTAATACTGCTGAAAGTCGCCGCACTGGCGGCAATGACCCCGCAGCAAGCCTTCATTCCCTTCGTATTCGGCTGGATGGCAGCCCGGATAGTGCCGGTGATAAATGTCGCGCTATTTGCCTATGCCCGCCCAACCGGCACTGGCGGCGCATTTACAGAAGGTAAATCATACGGAATGTTGATTTGGTCGATAATAACCATGCTAATCGCCGGATTTCTTTATCACCCATACACAACATTCCCCTTCATGCTGGCAATAATAGCCATAACATTAATCGTCCAAAGCGGAATTGCAAAAAAACTCGGTGGCTTAACCGGCGATGTATACGGCATGGGAATAGAACTGACAGAGCTGCTGGCACTGATAGCCGGATGCGTATTAGTGAAACTCATGCTGTAAAGGCAAAAAATGGACATCTACCTGATAAGACACGGTGAATCAACTGGGAATAATCAGCATCGCTTCATGGGATGGAGCGATTACCCTTTGTCGCCTGCCGGGGAGTTGCAGACGGAAGTCGTTGCTGACCGCCTTGCCAAATTGGGGCCGATGCCGGTTATCAGCAGCGATTTGCTGCGCGCGCGGCAGACGGCGATGGCAATAGCCGGTAAATGGGGTGGTGAAATTTCTACGGATAGCCGCTGGCGTGAAACGAACTTTGGCGCGTTGGATGACCGTTCATGGGATGATTTAACGAATAACGCGGAATTGTCGGCATTGATGGATAATGACCCGGTGAATACGCCATGGCCGCAAGGCGAGTCGGCTGCGACGATGGCGAACAGGGTTAATGAGGCATTTCTTGAATTATGCGGCAGCACAGACGAAAGTATCGCAGTGGTAACTCACGGCGGCCCAATTCACGCGGTAGTTGCCCATTGCCTGCAAATTCCGCCTGAGAAATACTGGACGTTGTCGTTCTCGCACGCAGGTATTACACATATTCAAATAGTAGATGGCTGGACTTCAATAATAACCGTTAACGATGCTGGTCAGTTATAGGTACGAACCAGGTAGGTATTAACATCCCCTTTTGTCTTGTAATCACTATTCTTCCTTAGCTGGCCATGGCTTCAATTGCCCGAAAGCTGTAAGCAGCTGTAGGTTTTGATCTGGATAGCGCGGGCTGACACGGATATATTGCGGCAAGCCGAAGGATGTACAGTCTCGTACCAGGCAGCCGTATTCAAGAAATTGTCTTGTTAGCACAGCTGCATTACCGACATAAACCAGAAAGAATGCGGCGGCAGAAGGGACAACCTGCCAACCGTGCCCGGTAATCCCATCAATGAGCTTCTGTTTCTCCTGACGTAACATCGCAATTGTTTTCGCGTAATGTTCGCTGTCAGCTAATGCAGCAATACCAGCCTTTTGGGCGCAATCATTGACATTCCAGGGTGGCTTTGCCATGCGTAGTGTATTCATCAATGATGTACCACCCAGCGCATAACCTAATCGTAATCCTGCCAAACCCATAGATTTAGTCATTGAACGAAGCACTATCAAATTTCCACGACTTAATAAATCAGGCTGCCACTGCGGTTCTGACAATAAATCGCAGTATGCTTCATCCAGTACGAAAATTACTTCAGGATATACATGAATTAAGGTGGCGATTTCTGAAGGTTGTGCCCCCATTCCTGTCGGATTATTCGGCAGGCACAACCAACATACTCGCGGCTGCAGATGTGCAATCGCCGGTATAAATGCCGGTAATGCATCATCGAATGTATTACCGCCCACTGTATGGTAGTCTGCGCCGGCTAAAAGCGTAGCAATCCGATATTCACCAAATGTATTTGTCGGGGCAATGGCGCAATCACCGGGACGCAATGCCAATTGCGCAACGAGACGAATAATTTCTGTACTGCCGTTCCCGACTACAACTTGATCGGGGAGGAGATTATGATATTCAGCGATTGCCGCAGCCAATGGCAGCGCATCACGGTCAGGATAACAGGAGATAATGGCATTTGCCATCGCTTTCACAACCGATGGCGATGGTCCCAATGGAGACTGATTCGCGCTGAAATCAATAACCTTCGACGGGTCGATTCCTATTAGAGATAGTTCCTGCATATCTATACCACCGTGTATTGATGCGGGTATTTTACGAAAAAATCGGTCATCAGTAAATATTGTCATCTCGCTATAATCACTCCCAAAACGCTGCTGATTATCAGGTATACTGCTCCAGCAAATCCGGTAAGGTGTGCGGCCTCACCGATCACCTCGTCCGTTAGTGGTCGCTGCGGAGACCCCAATCGATAATGACCAACCTTTTCCAATTACACGCGCAGCGCTCCAGCCATCGGTGCCATTGTCCACGCAGCATTTGGACTTTCCAATCCTCGCCGGTCACGCACAAGGGTGGCAATTGCTGCTTTACCCTGGCCATGAAGCACTGCAACCAGACAAATGATGACACCTGCCATCCGGGCAGGAATCCAGTTTACTACATCATCGACCCTGGCAGCACATTTGCCGACATATTCATATTCACCCCGATAACCGATCATGGCATCCATCGTATTGATAGCGCGGTAGATTGCCGCACCGGGAAGTCCGAAAAAAGCAAAGGCCAGCAGGGGAGCAAGCACACTATCGGTCAGATTTTCAGCCATTGATTCCACTGTTGCCGATACAATTTGTGGCGGTTCCAAGTTACGGTTGCGGCTAACCAGCGCTTTCAAATCTTCGCGTGCAGCATCCGTATCCGTATGCAGTTTCCGCTGTATGATAAGTCCGGCCTGAATGAGACCTCGTAAAGAAAAGGTGGTTTTCAACAGATATGCAAGTACTGGCAACTGCACCCACATAGGGCAATAGTGCAGACCGCGTGTTGCCCCCCAGGCCACCCCGCCTGTTACACCGCATACGATGATTACTGTTAGAATACCCCATGCCAGTTCAGCGCGAGGGGATTGCCGCGGACGTTTGTGTTCAAACACACTTATCAATTTTCCAATCCACACCACCGGATGTACTGGTGTGGGCGGCTCGCATAATACTACGTCAAAAATCCCTGCCAGGAGCACTGCTGCTCCCGCAAAATGTGCCGGATTATTTAAATTTAGTTCAATAAACATGGTAGGATTCTTTCATGACACGGCATTAGTACTGGTGATTTGCATAACAAATACAAACGACCCCGGCTCAAAGAAAAGCCGGGGTCGATATGAACCAACTGAAATAAAATCGACGCACCACAGCCCACCCTCGAGACTATATTGCTGAAAATATTCCTGACCGGTCTCCTGGCTTCCGCGTCATCCTGCTTGCCACGCCTTCCCATCCCATACACTTCGAGGGACAGTGGTCATCTGTGGTGTTCGTCAGCGGTTACAGTTGCGGGACAGCGCCGGATTTTCACCGGCTTCCCAACGTCAAGAATATGATGTAAGAATACCTTAAAAATAAATATAGCGTCAATATTTGATGTAACAGTGAACTATTACTGTATCTTCTCCCCCTTGCCATCACTGATGTCGTTATGTATAATAACCACGGCGCCAGAAATGGCGTCCGGAATTCCGGTGCCTTATGTAAATTAAGGTGAAAATGGGAATGCGGTGTGAATCCGCAACGTTTGGCCGGCGCTGTGTGCGGGGATGAAATCCGTGAGTTGCCACTGCCTGAGTAATCAGGTGGGAAGGTACGGAAAGTAAGATGATCCGCGAGTCAGAAGACCTGCCGGAAGCCCGATAGCACATGTGACCCCGAGCTGGGATGCATGTTGCGGATTGTGAAGCCATGAACAATCCCACCAATGGTTATAGCCATTGGTGGGATTTTTTTCGTTGGTACCCCGCCGGTCGGGTGTCATCAGACCCAAAATAAAAAAGGAGCAAACCAATGTCAACCCAATTGGAACTGGCCCGCACCGGTCAGGTTACCTCGCAAATGAAAGCGGTGGCTATTGCAGAAGAATTAGACTGCGAATTCATCCGTGCTGGTGTTGCCGCCGGTCATATCGTGATTCCTAACAATCCGAATCGACCTGCTCAAAAAGCTGTAGGTATAGGTTCTGGTCTGCGTACCAAGGTAAATGCCTCTATTGGCACTTCCAGCGACCTTTGCGACATCGCTGCCGAATGTGCAAAAGCGCGCGCCGCAGAAGAAGAACAGGCGGATACCCTGATGGAGCTTTCCGCTGGCGGCGACCTTAATGCTATTCGTCGTGCTGTGCTTGATTCGACAAATCTGCCGGTGGGTAATGTGCCGCTTTACCAGGCATTCTGCGAAACCAGCAGGAAATGTGGCGACCCCAATAAAATGGACCCGGAATACCTGTTTGATTTAATTGAACAGCAGTGTGCCGACGGAATGAGTTTTATGGCAATCCATTGCGGAATCAACCTGTATACTATCGAACGCCTTAAAAAACAGGGATACCGTTATGGTGGACTGGTATCAAAAGGCGGCACTTATATGGTGTCATGGATGATGACAAATGGCAAAGAAAATCCGTTATATGAACAATTTGACCGTGTAGCAAAAATTCTCTCTAAATATGACGTGGTACTGTCACTGGGCAATGGCATCCGTGCCGGGGCAATTGATGACAGCCATGACCGTGCGCAAATGGCAGAACTGATTATCAATTGCGAATTAGCGGAAGAAGGCCGTAAATTGGGCTGCCAGATGATGGTTGAAGGCCCGGGTCATGTGCCATTGGATGAAATCGAGGCAAATATCCTCATCGAAAAGCGGATGTCCGGCAATGCGCCATATTACATGCTTGGACCATTGCCCACCGACATTGGCGCCGGATACGACCACATTACCCAGGCCATCGGAGCCGCCGTCAGTTCAAAGGCTGGTGCTGACCTGGTTTGCTACATCACCCCATCCGAACACCTGGCATTGCCAAATGAACAGGATGTCCGCGAAGGCATTCGCGCAGCGCGACTCGCCTGCCACATTGGCGACATCGTAAAACTTGGCGACCGCGCCCGTCGCCGCGATCGCGAAATGGCAATGGCACGTCGCGACATGGATTGGCCCGCCCAGTTCAACCTTGCGCTATTTCCCGAAGCAGCCAAAAGTATCCGTGAATCCCGCATGCCGGCAAAAGAAGATACCTGTACTATGTGCGGAGAATTGTGCGCCAACCGCAACGGTAATCGCTTGTTTTCACCATATCTCAGCGATGAACGAATACGAAAGTAGCTTGAGATATTAAAACTATTTGAACTGGCACCTGCAGGGAAACAGTTCAGGTGTCAGTTCATATTAATCTTTTAAAATAAGATTAATGAATGTATAAAAATATTTTCAAATTATCCATTTTTCCCCTTGACACCTATTTCAAAAGTCCATAGAATCATTTCAGACAATCTGGTATATGCCCGGTGGGTTATTTGGGAAGTCGGTGAAAGTCCGACACTGCCCCGCAACTGTAACCGCTGACGAACCGTACAACACGCAGCCACTGTCCGAGAAATTGGATGGGAAGGCGTACGGGGAGGATGAAGCGGAAGTCAGGAGACCGAACCTGCCGTGGAGATCGACACCACTTCGCGGGAATTTGGTGTGGGCTATGAAGATAAAATGCAGCTCACCACCCCTCTCACGTTATGTTGGGAGGGGTGTTTTTTATTAACCAACTCCACGCGAAAAGGTGCTATTTATACCAAATATAATTTTGGAGGCTAAATAATTAGCATGAAACGTACTCTTTTCGCACTATTTGCATGTGCAATCTCTCTGTCTGTATTTGCAGCAGATTCTACCCCCGACGTAGTAATGGCGGTCACCGGCGAACGCCAGCCTGTGCCAGTCAGCGAGTCAATCGCTTCCGTCAGCATCATTACCGCTGCTGATATCGCAAAGACCGGCGCGTCAAATGTCTCGGAACTGATGCAGTTAATGCCCGGCGTACAAATTAACCCCAACGGCACCATGGGCAGCTTGTCCTCCCCGATAATACGCGGTTCATCCGGCAGTCATGTGCTTATCTTAATTGATGGCAAACGCATATCGACACCGGCATCTTATAGCGGTGCCGACCTGGCGAAGTTTCCGGTTGATCAAATTGACCGTGTAGAAATTATTCGCGGACCGGTATCAGCGCTATATGGTTCCGATTCTATCGGCGGCGTAATAAACATCATCACCAAAAAGAATACCGGCAGCGGTGGCGCACTGAATTTATCAATGGGAAATAATGCCCACATGGAACGTTCAGTTTCCGCCTATGGCGACCTTTACGGCAACCAGTGGAGCGCATCCGGCTCATTCCCAAGTTATAATGGTTCACGCCCCAACTCAAAATTCCGCGCTGTTGATTATAACATCGGTTACACCATGCCAAAAGTTGGCAATTGGAAACTGAACGCGGGACTCAACCACTATGCTGATAAACTCGGTTTGCCTGGACCAGATAATTTTGCCAATACCACCGACAGCCAGTGGTGGACCCGCGACTCCATCGATTTAGGTGGAGAAACAAAAGCATGGAAAGGTATCGTCAACGTACGCCTTTACCATAATATGCAGGATTTAACGAATGCCTATTACGATTCTTTCGCGGCTGCCATGGCATCAAGCCTAATTACCGGCAGCACCGATGTAATCGAAAGCACCTATAGCCGCAATATGAAAGCGCATGAAGTAGTAGGCGGCATCGAAATCCGCAGTGAAAAATACAAATCAATTTCCAGTTCCAGCCCAACACAGAAAGAAAGCCTTGATAACCAGGCTGTTTATGTACAGGATCGCTGGACTATCGATGAAGATACTGATGTAGTCGGCGCATTGCGTTATGACAACCACAGCACCGCTGGCGGAAAACTGACCCCGCGCGCTGGATTAAACACAAAAATTGCTGATAATGCCCGTATGCGCGTTTCATTCAGTGAAGGCTTTACCGCCCCTAACTTTGTACAACTGTTTTACGATAACCCCTGGGGTGCCGGTTACGATGGCAACCCGAACCTGAAACCGGAAACATCACGCCAGGTGGAAATCGGGATGAATTATGAAATGGGCATTCATACTTTTGACTTTGCATATTTCCGCACCAAAATCACTGATTTAATTGAATCAGATGGCGTGACCCCGTACAAAAACACCAATAGCGCCACCCGCAAAGGCATTGAAATGACCTGGAATGCCCGTGTGGATAAAGTAACCAATATCGGCGCGACATTCTCATTAACAGACGCCTACAATGATAAAACGTTGGTACATTCACTGCGTCTGCCATCAACAAAAATAACCGCCCAGGCTTCCCGCTCATTTAAAAATTGGGACGCCGGCATAGATGGCATCTGGGTAAGCAAGGCTGATGACAAGTTCTTTAACCCTTCAACCTATGCAACAACAGCAGTTGTTCTACCCGCTCACGCGATATTCAATCTGTCGCTTACCAGAACCGGCTTGAAAAATCTCACCCCGTATTTCATCGTGAGAAACCTGACCGGCACCAACTACCAGTCCATCGCCGGTTACAAAGCCGAAGACCGCAACTTTGAAGCGGGCGTAAGATATAAATGGTAAATGAATAAGGTTATATTCCGGGCGAAAATGCGTAATTTGGTATCCGAACCACCGAACTACAAGTAAATCATCCGGCATAAAAAGCGCAAATCATGGCTGGTACCCATGATTTGCGCTTGATACAATTACGAATTAATCAGGCTCTTGCAAAACCTATTTTTTAAATGTTTAGGTTGCAGGTTTGTAGTAGGCGAAAACCACCCCGACCTTCGGCCACCCCTCCTTGTCAAGGAGGGGAGTTTAAAACAAAGGTTTTGATTATTAAAGCAGCCATTATTTTATCAAGTAACTATCATAACTCCCCTCCTTGACAAGGAGGGGGCAGGGGGTGGCTTGGTTGATTATATATTTAGTATGGTTTTGCAAGAGCCTCCGTAATTCGTAATTAAAATAAAAAATGAGATATGGGAATTAATTTAGTTACTATATCTGATTTTTTATGTCTAAATATAAAATCGAATAGAAATTGATATCTACATGATTTAATTTTATTTAATAGCGAAGCCAAAAATTTTGTTAATCTTGTTAATCATGTCAAAGAATAGATTTCTGAATCATCAAAACTTGGAGAACACACATAATGCAAACTGCTGTAGATTTTTTAACCGATCCGGTTATCATAATCCTGATTTTGGCATCGTTCACATCGTGGTGGATTATTGTTGACCGCGCAATTGTGCTGCTTCATTCTGCCAAAAGCGACCGGGATACTTATCGTGGCAAACGCGCCTGGGGTTCTCCGTTGTCTCGCTTAAAAGATGAGTTTGACCGGCTGGTGGTTAAATTATCCCGTGAAGATCTGCTGCTCGGGTTGGACGCCGCGGTGGATATGGAGCGCATTCGATTAGAGAAAGCCATCGCGGTGCTGGGTGCTATCGGCAGCACTTCACCTTATGTAGGTTTGCTGGGCACAGTAATCGGCATTATCAGATCGTTTCACAATATTCAAATGACAAATAACATGAGTCCTGCCACGGTGGGCGGCGGCATTTCGATTGCGCTTATTGCAACTGCTGCCGGTCTGGCGGTTGCCATACCCGCGGTAATCGGCCATCACCTGCTGAGTTCTGCCATCACCAAGCGCGTCAGCGTATGGGAAGCGGTACTGGCAAAGTGGGTAGCGGAAGGAAACAGCGGAGGTGAGACTGATGAGTCTATCGAAACTGCATAGATATCACACTAACCCGCCAAAAGTGGAGATTAACGTAGTGCCGCTGGTTGATGTGTCGCTGGTGCTGTTGGTTATCGTGCTGCTGACCGCAACATTTGATAAAAACACCGGTTTCAACGTGAAACTGCCCAAGTCTTCAATGTCAAAACAGATAGAAACCAAGATACAGGATTTAACTGTTTCTGTTACTGCAAAAGGCAGCTATGTGCTGAAAAACCAGCCTATATCGCCGGACGCACTGAATCTTGAATTAAAAAGATACGCTGTCGCCAATCCCGGCGGCAAAGTATCTATTCTCGGCGACACCAATGCACCGCACGGCAGAGTAGTGAAGGTGATGGATATGGTTAATGCCGCGCGGCTGAAAATATGGGTAGGCGCAAGGGTGGAAAATGACAAACCAACCCGGTAATAACAGGTGGTACAGAATCGCCCCGTCAGTGCTGATATCGGTTGCAATAAATGCCGCCATTATCATCGCGCTGTCGGTTATTATTACCTCGCCAAATAAAGAAATGGTTGAATACCCGGTGAATTATTCGCCATCTGTAAAAATTGACAACAAGAAACCAATAAAACCACCGCAAACTGTAAAAAAAATAAAGCAGTCTGTGATTAAAAAACAGAGCAAAACAACAAAGGCAATTAAACCGGTACAGAAGAAAATCACCAGAACCATAAAACCGGACAATAAAGTTGTAATCCCAGCGAATAAAATTGTGCCGGTGAAAACTGTTGCCCCTAATCCGATGAAATCAAACCAGGAAAATTCTGCTAAACCTGATAATTCAAAAGCAAATCCTGCGGCAGTCGCAAAAAACAATACATCTCCGGGAAGCAGCAATCCGCTGCCAGAAAATAATTCCGGTGGTGGTGGAACCCGCAACAATAGCCTGGCAAATGACAACCCGGGAAATAAAGCCGGAAATATCGGCGGCATGGGAAGACCGGGACGTATCGGCCCGGGAGATTTACCCGGCAGGCCAGGCGCTGGAAATGGTGAAGATACTCCGGGCAACGGCGAACCGACATTCGGGTCACCTTTGACCCCAGGATTTGGAAACCCTGGTGATGGCGATGGAAGACCAGGTAATGGTACCGGACCCGGCAACGGCGATGGTCCCGGCGGTAATGGCACCGGCAATGGAATAGGTCCCGGTAAATATCGCGGCGGCGACGGTAATGGTCCCGGAAAAGATGGCTGGGGAGGCGACGGTACCGGCGAACCACGCAACCTTACCCTGGCAGGAACCGGCGACCAGCCCGGCAGTGATAAATCAAAAACCGGCAACGGCGGTAACCCGGGCACTAAATTAAATCCAGAAAGTGGAACACCTGGCTATAGCCGCAAAGCCCGCGCCATAAAACTCACCGCTCCCGAATACCCGTCAGTAGCCCGCCGTCGAGGACAGGAAGGCGATGTTTATGTGCGGGTAGATATAAATGAAGACGGCAAACCGATAGGAAAACCAGTAGTGGTAATATCATCCGGCGTATTTCAACTCGACCAATCCGCCATTGAATATGTACAAAACACCGATTTTATACAATATGTCCCCGCCATAAAAGGCGGCAAACCCGCCAAAGATTCTGTGGTAGTTCAAGTAATATTTAAATTGTCAGACAACGGGAAGTTTTAATATTGGTGTTTTGCCATTTGCAATTACACCTGCCTGAACCACAGATTTCTATGATTTAGTATGATTGAAAATGATTTTCTTTTGTGCTCTTTGTGTTCTTGTGGTTAAATAATTTGCCATTTCCAATTTTATCTCTTCTCTCTTCCATTACGTCGTATAATCCGCGTTAATTCTTACATAATCATACGAAAAGTCGCAGGTCCATACGGTGGACTCAAAGGCGCCTTCGCCGAGGGTTAACAGGATTTTTACTTCTTTTGTTTTCATTGCCTGTATCGCGGCAGTTTTGTTGAACTCTATCGGCTGACCATTTCTGACTACCGGGGTGCCGGCAAAATCAAGGTCTACGTGATACTGGTCAAAATAAACTCCGGCGCGGCCGGCGGCAGCCAAGACGCGTCCCCAATTAGGGTCATTTCCAAAAATAGCGGTTTTCACCAATGGAGAATTTGCGATGGTGCGGGCAATTGTCGCTGCTCCCTTGCTGTCTGCCGCACCAGCCACGGTGATTTCCACTAATTTCGTCGCTCCTTCACCATCGCGTGCTATCATTTTTGCCAGTTCCGTCGCCAATTTCAATAAACCATCTTCAAAAATTGCCAGGTCCCGGGTGCCTTGTTCCAACCGAATATTGGTGACGCCGCTTGCCAGCATCAACACGGTGTCATTTGTCGAGGTGTCGCCATCCACGGTAACACAATTGTAAGTGCGGTCTACCACCCGGCTGAGAATATTCTGCAATATTTCCGGGTCAATTTGTGCATCGGTAGTGATAACCGACAGCATCGTCGCCATGTTCGGCGCTATCATTCCGCTGCCTTTCGCCACCCCGCCGATTTTCACTATCCCGGCACTGGTGTTTAATGTAATGGCTACTTCCTTCGGATGGGTATCGGTGGTCATTATCGCCAGCGCGGCGTCATGCCCGCCATTTACCGATAACGCGCGGTTTGCTATCCCGATGCCGTTTTTAATTTTATCCATTGGCAATTGCCGGCCAATGACACCGGTGGAACAAACCAGCACCAAATCCGGTGAAATACCGGTATTTTCCGCTGTAGTTTGCGCCATTTCGACGCATTTATGCATACCTTCGTCGCCGGTACAGGCATTTGCCACACCGCTGTTAATAATTATTGCCTGCGCCTGCCCGCTTTTTACAATATTTTGCGAATATATCACCGGCGCGGCCTTGACGTTATTTTTGGTAAATGCCCCGGCTGACGCGCAAACGCGATCTGCCAGCAGCAGCATAATATCGCGGCTGTCATCTTTAATACCGCAAGCCACTCCCGCCGCTCGAAAACCAGCAGGAAAAGTCAAAGCATTTTCAGCACCTATGTGAATGTTATACATAAAAACCCCATAGAAATAATTTAAAATTAGAAATTGAGAATTAAAAATTATTTCCCTTCAGATTGGGAAATAAAATAATAGTAACTCATAATTTTTAATTATCAATTTTTAATTATTACGGGAACACGCTTACTCTGTTCAGGCCGGCAGTTTCGTCGAGTCCGAACATCAGGTTCATATTTTGTATTGCCTGGCTTGCCATGCCTTTGCCAAGGTTATCAATAGCAGAACATAGTACTGCGCGGCCGGTGCGTTCATCTACCCGGGCGGTGATGAAGGCGTTGTTGCTGCCGCTGCACCATTTTGTATGCGGCAGATGATTTTCATCCAGCACTTTCACAAATGGCGAGTCTTTATATGTTTCAGTCAGTATTTCAATTAAATCCGCCGCGGTAAGGTCTTTTGCCAGTTCCGCGTAAATGGTCGAATGAATGCCGCGGGTCATGGGGACGAGATGCGGGGTGAAAGTTATCACCGCCTCGCCCACGCCCACACCGGTCATTTGCTGTTCAATCTCCGGGGTGTGGCGATGAGTGCCGATTCCATACGCGCAAAAATCTTCATTTGCTTCCGCGTATAAATATGGCGTTTTCAATGCAGTTCGACCTGCGCCGCTGACACCGGATTTGCTGTCCGCGATGATGCCGGTCGGCTTGATAACCTTTGCTTTCAGCAATGGCACCGTCGCCAGCAGAATAGATGTCGGGTAACAGCCGGGGTTGCCGATTATCTGCGCATTTATAATTTCATCCCGGTATAATTCCGGCAAGCCGTAAACCGCTTCGCTCAGCAGTTTTGGGCAAGTATGCTGCATTTTATAAAATTTCTCGTAAACCGACTGGTTTTTCAACCGAAAATCTGCACCCAGGTCGATTACCTTCACACCGCGCTCTACCAATTGCGGGGCAATTTTCATAGTTTCGCCATTTGGCAGCGCAAAAAATACCACCTGCGGGTCGCCGATAGCCTGCGCGTCGCAAGCGTGGGACAGGGTCAGACCCATTCCGGTTAATTGCGGGTGAACGGCTTCCAGCGGCATACCGGCAGAACTTTCTGATGATACCGCGGTGATGGTAACATTCGGGTGCGGCAATAGCCATCTTAATAACTCAACGCCACCATAACCGGTGGCGCCTAAAATTGAAACTCTAATATTATCTGTGCTCATTATACTATCTCACTTTCTTTTTCGAAGGTTTATCTGCGCGCCCACGCTAATTTACTCCAATATGACGTGTTTGCATTTATCTGGTCAATCGCCACTTTACCGCGGTTAGACGATGCGTGAATGAATTGCCCATTGCCAATATATATGCCGGTGTGGCCGATTACATTTGATGTAGCGCTTCTATAAAAATACAAACGGTCGCCGGGCTGCAAATCTGCAAACTCGACAGGATCACCAACTCTGGACTGTTCCGCCGCGGTACGCGGCAGTTTAATGCCATATTTCGCGAATACCGTCTGCACAAACAATGAACAATCAACATTGTCAGGTAATTTTCCACCCAACCGGTATGGAATTCCTAAATATTTCATTGATTCGCTGACTATGTCAGCCTGCCCCGGCAATTCAGTTGTATTATCAGACAAGGTATCCTGTGATTGAATAATTGCGCTGCGCGGGATAACCTTACGCTCGTTAGTCAACTCGACTGATACCTGTTGAATCCATCCGGTGCTGCCATCTGCCATGGCAACGCCATAATAATTATCGATGGTATCGGTTACCAGCAACTCGGTACCGCGAATGGTGCGACTGAATAATACCCGTCCGGCACCCGGTTCGCTGCGGATTTCCGCGACATCTACGCTAACCTTGCCAATCACACCGATTATGCCGGTTTCCTCGGGAGGAGGAGGCTGTATTTGCGGCAGTGGTTGCGGAACTGGCTGCGGTTGAGGCTTCGACTGCGGATTCAAATAATTATTCATTTGAACAACACCGGCGGCACCGCCCAGTAATACATCGTCAGACTTTGGCACTACCACCTGGGTCTGCGGAATCACCGGTACCCGCATCATGTCACCCGGGTGCAATTCGTCGGTTTTCAAGTTTTTATTAAAAGCTGCTAATTTTTGAACTGAGGTGTGAAACTTCTCTGCGATTGCCGCCAAATCTTCGCCAGCTTTGATAACATAAGCCTGGTAATCGTCCTGCGCATACGATAACCCCGCCAGCATAACAAACGCTGCCAGTATCACCGATAATCGCATTAAATATTTCAACACAGTGTGCATATACATATTATATCCCAATATACGCCATTTTGAACAGGATGGGTGCAAAGGAGAAAATTAAACATCGATGAAAAGGATAAAAAAGGATATTAAAATAATCCTGATAAATCCTAAACATCGATGTGAAAAATTATTCGTTACCGCTGACAGCTTCCGCCACTTTAATGCCAAATTCGCGGCACAAAGTAAGCGCGGCGGCATCGGGGACATATTTTACTTTCAACGGCTCCGCAATTAAATCAACACCCATTTCGGTCAATATCCCCGTCAATATGGTGGTTGCTTCGCCGCTCCAGCCAAAACTGCCAAAGACTGCGCCTTTCAGGCCTTTTGGTTTTAGTCCCTTTAAATATGTCAATGTATCTGCCAGTGTGGGATATAAACCGTTGTTTAAGGTAGGCGAACCTACCAGCAGCGCGCCTGCGTCCAGGATTTCTGTTGCAACGTCGCTGCGGTGGAAAGAGCGTAACGGCATTACTTTTGCGCTGACGCCGCCGCTAATTAATCCATCCACTATCGCCTCTGCCATCATCGCGGTGCTGTTCCACATGGTGTCATATAATACCACGACATTTTTATTGCGTTTTTGTTCTGACCAGTTAATATAATTTTTGATCGGAGTAGCCACATCAGCATTTCGCCACATCGGGCCATGATCGCAGCAGATATATTTAATCGACACGTTCAAGCCGTTTACTTTATCGATTGCCTTTTTAATCAGATGGCTGAACGGCAGCAGGATATTCGCGTAATATGACTTCGCTTCATAAGCTAAAATCGACGGCTCAATTTCGTCGGCAAACCGTTCTGATGATGCCAGGTGCATGCCAAACGCGTCATTGGAAAAGAGAACTTCATCGCCATGCAGGTATGACATCATGCTATCCGGCCAATGCAGCATGCGGGTTTCGGCAAAGGTGATAGTCGCGTCGCCAATGGTCATGGTTTCGCCATCTTTCACTGCGGTAATCGGGGTATCCAGATGAAAATGGTCATTTAATGTTTTTACGCCAAATGCTGACGCGTAAACGGTTTCCGGGTTGACCGCCTTGATAATTTCCGGCAGGCACCCGCTGTGATCCATCTCGGCGTGGTTACTGATGATTACGTCGATAGACTCAATAGGAATCACCGACGAAATACGTCCCACCATCTCGCTGCAAAATTGCTTTTTCACCGTATCAATGAGAATATTCTTCTCGCCGGTAATTAAAAAGGCATTATAAGTTGTGCCGTGGTTAGTGGTGTAGCCATGGAAATCGCGAACGTCCCAATCAATAGCCCCCACCCAATATACCCGGTCAGTAATTTTTAACGCTTTAAATGATGAATTATTAGTCATAAACACCTACTTTTCTCGCCATAAACTTATCAATTAAGTTAGTTTTAGTCAAGAATTTTCAATAAGATAATTCTGTATTTACAGATTTTTGTGTTCTTTGACGTTCTGCGCCTTCCAAAGCAAACCGGGATGTGAAGAAATACGGTGGATAAGAGATATATCTTCAGTTAATAACTCCGGTTTAATATCTCCTGAATCAAGTAATCGATTAAGAAACTCGATTTCATTAGTCTGTAATGGTAAAACAGATCTAAGACCCTCTTTACACTCATTAATCAACTGTTGTGCCCAAACATCAATATTTTTGATACTTGTAATATCATTGCCAATAAGCACTGGAAATAATTGATTTTCTATTTCACGAGATTTAAAACTGATATCATTTATTGATACAGTTCGCCAGTCTATACGGTTAAAACCACCATATACCACAAAAGCTAATCGTAGTTGCGTATTATTTAATGATAAATTTGTAAATAATTGATGGGTATCAAATAAATCACGTGCAGTATGCCTTGCAAGCAAGGCAGCCAATTTGCCTGCGGCTAACTCATGTTTATCAAGAATTAATATCTGTTTAGCTTGATATGATGAAATAACGTGTGAATCAACAAGATTTGGATTCCAAAGTGGTACTCTTAATAAATAATTGATATCAAGTGCCAGATTGCCGCCTTGACCCATTGCACTATCATATCTTAGTTGCCATTTCCCCCCAGCATGCTCATCTGGCGATTTCTGTATTATATATCCTTCACGATGACAAACAGACCTTATTGCATCATCAATTTTTGTACGTTCATCAAGCATTACTTCTCGATTTTCTGAACCAATATAATTCAAATCAATATCAATGGATAAACGCGGCAAATCAAAAATGAAAAGGTTGAGTGCTGTGCCTCCTTTTAAGGCTAATTTGCCATTTAAAAATGGATGCTTCTTAAAACCTTCCAATAATCCAATTAAATGAATTACTTTTTCGAGAATTTCAGGTCGAAAACCAGATGATGCAGCATCAGCAAATAAATGTTCCCGAGAAATTCTCATACCGGTTCCTCCCAGGAACGATAATATAATGATTCAGGTACTATCAGATTCCAGCGAGATATCATGCGGCTTTTTTCCTGATTATCGCGGCTTATGTAATATGGTTTTGTCGGACGTTGTTTTGTCAATTGTTTGAGATATTCTTCAGTTACCATGAAATCATCTTGATGCATTTCAAGAAACCAGCCTACCTTGGCTATAGTGGTAGCATTTCCTAATAATAAGCAATATTCAAGCACAGTATCGAGATTAAGGTATTCTATCATTTCCAGTGAACGCCATATTTCCTCCCAACTGCCGCATAACTTAGGCCGGTCAAATACATCAACAAATGTTCTTTCTAAACAGGTAACCCGAATATCTAATCCATTCAATTTTACTGTTTCTATTCCAAAAAAATCATTTGAATTCGTTTCCGGGAACGCTACTTTTATAAACTCCGCGCCATTAAATGTTAATGGCCGTATTGCCTGGTGCGAGCAATAATAATATCTTCTGTAAAGAGAATAAGCCACGCCGTAAAACGCCAATGCTGTTTGATACGAAAGAACAGCATCATCCGCCATTTTCCCTGTTAATAAAAACGGATCAACCTGCATATTATCTGATTTCTGTCCGAAAGGAATTGTTAAATATAATCCGCGCCGCACTCTTTTTATGCGGCCACCCTTCGTGTAATATGCCAGTACCGCATCTTCAGTTCTTCTTTTATGTTGACCAGCATTACGAAAATCATCTATGGTAAATAATGCTCTGGTTGCAAAAAACTGCTGATATGTCATATCATACCTCTACTTGATTAAAATAATCATAATACCATATAATTTTAGGTGTTTTGATTATTTTTGTCAAGTATTATCTAAATTATATAAAAATTATTTTGCATCAGGCGGGCCACCTGTGCTACAAACCGTACAATAGCCGGCCCGGCTATTGAATTATCAATTGTCCATTGTCAATCGTCAATTCACTTAATCTCACCCCACGCCTTCTCCGCCTCAATCACCAACTGCTCTATCGCTGCCAGGCCTTCTGCCCAGAACTCGGGACGGTTTATGTTTATGCCGGCGATTTGCATTAATTCGTCGGGACGCAGGGTGCCGCCGGCCTGGAGCATGGCGCGGTAGCCGGGGATGAAGTTGCTGCCGGCTTTGTTGTATTCGGCGTATAGCGCCATCACCATTAACTGGCCAAACGCATAGGCGTAAACGTAAAACGGGGTGTGGACGAAGTGCGGGATATACATCCACCAGCAGGAATGGCCTTCGCCGAGGGTGACGGAATTGCCGAACATCGCCTGCACATTGCGCTGCCAGATGCCGGATATTGTATCAGAGGTCAACTCGCCATCACGACGGCGGGCAGTGTGGAGATCCTGTTCGAATTTATACATCGACGACTGACGGAATACGGTGGCAAAGATGTCCTCTATCTTGCCGGTGAGCAGCGCCAATTTGCTGTGGGCGTCGCCATCTGCCTGCAGCAGTTTGCGAAAAGTCATCATTTCGCCGAATACCGACGCGGTTTCTGCCGCTGCCAGCGACGGGTGATATTGCAGATATGGGTTTTGCGCCGCCAGCAAGTCGTGGATGCCATGGCCCATTTCGTGCGCCAGCGTCATTACATCGCGCTTTTTCCCCTGAAAGTTCAACAGCAGGTACGGGTGATGTTCCGGGGTGATGCCGGCGCAAAATGCTCCGCCACGTTTTCCCGGTCGTGGTCCAACATCTATCCAACTATTATCGAAAAACTTATTCGCCATAGTGCCGAAATCAGGTGAAAACTCATTATACGCGGATTTCACTATCTCTACCGCGTCATTCCACTCCACTAATTTCGTATCCTGGGCAATCGGCGCGTAGCGGTCATAGTGATACAGAATATCCAAACCTAATATCTCGCGTTTCAAATTATAATATCTCGCGACAATATCAAAGCGGTCAGCCACCGCGTTTATCATTACGTCAACGGTTTCGGTAGCAACGCAATCGTCCAGATGTCGGGCGGACTCGGGACGCTCAAATTTCACCAGCCGGTCATTAACCGCTTTGTCATGAACCAGGGTGTTGGTGATGTAGGTATACAACTTTTCGTTTTTCTTTAACCCGGCGGTCATCGCCTCTGCCGCTCCCGACCGCAATTCCCGGTCCGGGCTATAAAGACGCGCCAGCAGCATTTCCATCTGGACATCTTTTACTTCATCACCCTCGGTCAGCGGATAGGTGGCAGACTGGATGGTTTCGTCAAACAGCCGTACAAAAGCGCGCCTGCCGGTTACGGATTTCTCTGATAAAATCTTTTCTTCCGGTTCTGTCAGCCGGTGCGGTTTTTCGGCGCGGGTCTGTATTAAAAACATCCGCCACTTCTGCACTTCGCTGTCCAGCATCATCTGGTCAAACTTTTCATCGGCTATTTCAACAATTTCCAGGGTGAAAAATATCAAATACTGGTTGAGTTCCGCCATCTTTTCGCTGACTCGCTGCATCAGTGCGCCATGTGCTGGCGGACGCGAATCCGCCGCGTGAAGAAGGTGCGAATATGACGACACCAAACCGGCATTGGCACAGATATCATTATATTTCTTTATCGACTCCGCCAACTCGCCGGCGGATAATCCGTCGATTTTCCCACGATATTCATCGGCAAAGTTTTTTGCGCTTGCTATTACATTTTCAATATCCGCGCTCATTTTTTCATCATCAGCGCTTTTATATAAATCAGTTAAATCCCATACTGGCAACTCAGACATTTTATTATCTCCCGTTTTACAGCTATTGTTATCTGTATTAAATTTCCGCAACTGGCGGAAGAAATCCTGTAATTTATAGTATAGATTTTATTATTGATAACGAACATATTGCATTGATATACCAATGCTAATAAAATTTTTAATTTTTTAAATTTAACTGTTCCCCCTCTTGACAATGGTAAATAACAGCAGTAATATATGTCTACGCATATATATGCTACAGCATACAATGCAAAGACATATATAAGAGGAGGCAAACAAATTGTCATTGAATCACGCAATATTAGGGTTTTTAAAAGATAAGCCTTTGACCGGTTATGAATTGAAGTCTGTATTTGATATGACGGTGCGGCATTTCTGGCCGGCTGACCAGAGTCGTATCTATCGCGCATTATCCAGCCTGGCTGATGAGGGGTGGACCGAAGTGGAAGTTGTAGAACAGGATACCCGTCCAGATCGCAAGGTATACCACATCACCGATGCTGGTCGCGCAGAACTGCACCGTTGGCTTACTACCCCATTGCCTGGCAAAGGTCAGCATCACGCCGAGTTGGTACAGGTGTTTTTTGCCGGTCAGTTGAATGATGGGGAGATTCTTGACATGCTGCGCCGGATGGCTGCGATGGCGGAAGCTGAATATAATGTGCTTTCAAGTCATCCGGCACTGTCTGGCGATTGCCCGATAGAAAATACTTCACGCAGTTTATTTTTCAAGATGCTGACTTTGCATTACGGCATCTACATCAGCAACGCCAGCGCAACCTGGCTGAAAGAAACAATCGCACGAATAGAAAACAGCGAACACGAAAAGGGAGGTAAACTATGAAAATTTTAGTTATTAACGGCAGTCCGCGCGGCAAAGCCAGCAATACTGATGTGTTGACACAGGCTTTTTTAGCAGGCGCACATGAAGCCGGTGCTGAAAGCGAGGTAGTATACCTTGCTGGTAAAAAAATCAACCACTGCTGCGGCAATTTCATTTGCTGGATAAAGACCCCTGGCACATGCGTTCATAAAGATGATATGCCGGAACTGTTGGAAAAGATGAAAAGTGCGGATATGGTGGTATACGCTACACCACTGTATGTCTACAATGTCACCGGTATGATGAAAATATTTATGGACCGCATTATCCCAATAGTACAGCCTTATATAGTTGAGCGCAATGGTGTATGCTCGCATCCGCGGCGCGATGGAAGAAAACTTGGCAAGGCGGTAGTGATTTCCAATGCTGGATTTATTGATCAAGCGCATTTTGACGGGTTAAAAGCGACTTTCCGATGCATGTATCGCGATGACACTCTGGCAGGGATGATTTGCTGCGGCGGTGGTGAAATGCTGCGACAGCCAGAACTGCGCGAAGCTGTACAGTGGTATATTGACGCTACGCATAACGCCGGTCGTGAAGCAGTTACTGACGGCAAAATATCTGAAGAGACACAGAAATTGCTGGATAAACCGTTGATGGAAGACAGAGAGCTATTTATGCAGATGGCAAATATGCACTGGGATGCTGAGTTGGAGAAACTTGAAACAGAAAAGCCGGAAATGAATGCATCTCTGAATGCGTCTGATATTACGGATGCTGTACCCCTTGTTCCGGGACAAGAGATAGATACCGTACGTGATTTGCTGGCAGCCATGCCATTGGCATTTAACGCAAAGGAAGCTGGCAGCCTGACCGCAGATATTCAATTTGTGCTGACAGATGAACAACCGGATCATTATTACCTGTCTATCAGCGGTGGCGAATGCAAGGCATACCTGGGCAAATCGCCGAAACCCGCAATAACAATTACCACACCTGGTACAGTATGGATGGCGATAGCCCGCCACGAGATGAATGGTGCAGCCGGACTGATAACAGGCAAATATAAAGTAAGCGGAGATATGACTCTGCTGATGCGCTTTGATAAACTATTTGTATCCGCATAATTTTTTTTAATCAGCGTCGTTATTCAGACAGGATAACGGCGCTGTCGCTTAAAATGGCAATTCAACCTGGTCAATTTTTATGAATTGACCTAATTTTTTTAAAAAATTCTTGCTACCCTTGCCCCTTATATCTGCTTATGCTATAATTTTGCAGGTGAATTAAAGATAGTGTCTTATTGCGACGAGTGGGTACTTAAACACCCGCTCGTTTGTATTATGGATGCGGAAGGATAAAAAAATGATTGTAGATTTCATGCAAGCATTACGTGATATAGGAAAAGAGAAGAAAATACCGCCCGCGGTTTTAGAGCAGATTATTAAAGATGCTCTTATTTCCGCGTACCGCAAACACCACGGAGCAACCGGAGAAATACAAGTTGAAGTAGATTGGGAAGAAAATTCATGGGCGTTATACGTTCGTAAAGAAGTAGTTGAAGTAGTTGAAGATACGAACCGTCAAATGAGTCTGGAAGAAGCGACTGTTTTGGATGACAGCCTGCAGTTAGGCGACGCATTAGATATTGAAGTAAAATTTGAAACATTCGGCCGCATTGCTGCACAAACAGCGAAGCAGGTTATGGTTCAGCGCATCCGTGAGGCAGAAAGAAACCAGGTATTTAACGAATATCACGACCGGGTTGGTTCTATCATCACCGGTACAATTTCCCGCCGCGAAGGCCGTACTATTTACGTAAATTTGGGCAGCACCGAAGGCATTTTGCCGGTAACTGAACAGATGGCAACCGACCAGTATCGCCCAAACGAAAGATTGAAATTTTTCATAGTTGAAGTTAAACCTTCACCTAAACAGCCGCACGTATTATTATCCCGTTCACACCCGGGACTGTTGACCAAGTTATTTGAACTGGAAGTACCGGAAATCGCCGAAGGCGTGGTTCATATTGAATCAGTTGCCCGCGAAGCCGGTTATCGTTCAAAAGTTGCGGTATCTACCCGTCATGACAATGTTGACCCGGTTGGCGCATGCGTCGGCCAGCGCGGAAGCCGCGTACAGGCAGTTGTTGACGAATTAAAAGGCGAAAAGATTGATATCGTGCGCTATTCCGAAGATTTAAGCCGCTATATCGCCAGCGCATTGTCGCCGGCGAAGATTTCGGAAGTTCGCATAGATGAAGACGACCAGGGTGCAACCATCATCGTGCCGGATAATCAGCAATCCCTCGCAATCGGCAAAGAAGGGCAAAATGTCCGCCTTGCCGCTCGATTGACCAAGAAACGGATTGATATCCGCAGCGAATCGCAAATAGCGGAGAGCGACGCGGTAGAACATCCTGAATTTATCGGTGAAGGCAACGATAGTGATGAAGTTAGTGAAACTATCGAAAGCACTGAAGTTACTGAAGTAAACGAAACTATCGAAAATAGTGAAATTATCGAAAAAATAGAAGAATAATAGATATTTTCGCGATTTTTTAATGTAAACTTAATGCATAAATAGCTTGTTGCATTGAAAGAATTGATATTTCTGTGGTAGACTGCAATGCGGAAAAGGCGAATAGCCCGGAGCGTACCTGCGTTGGATGCAGGCGGAAACGCCGACAGAACGAAATGATACGCATAGCGCGTAGTCAAGACGGAGAATTTCGTGTTGATACTGGCGGTGTGCGCAATGAGGGTCGCGGGTGTTACCTGTGTCCCGATATCACATGCCTGGATGCCGGCAAAAAAAGACGTGTTTTCTCGCGCGCTTTAGGACGGGATTTGCCGGTTAATACTGAGAGTATTATCAGAGATATGATCTCTGGAAAATAAAAATTCAGCAGGTTTATTAAATTTGCTGATTCCCATTGGGGAGGTAGGCTTTTGCCTAAGGTACATTTTTTTAGGCTGGCGCAGCAACTAAAAGTCGACGCAAATAAACTGTTAAAGCAGTTAAAGTCGGCAAATTTTGACATTCATTCAACATCATCGCAAGTAGAGGATGATGTGGCTCAGCGCATCCGCAAATTTGTGGCAGAACAAGTTGCCGAACAGAAAGATGCAGAGCCAGTAGTTGCAGCACCAGTAACCACCGAAGCAGTTCAAAAAGCACCGGTGCAGGAAACGAAGCCAGTTGAGCAAGTAAATACTGTTGAAAGCGCTGGCGCAGCCGAAAAGGTCGAAAAGGTTGAAACAACTGAAAAGACCGAAAAAGCAGCCGAATTACCCAAAGAACAGCGGGTAGTTAAGGTAATGCAGAATCGACCAGACGGAACTAAACCCCCCGAGAAGAAAAAGAAAAAACATAACTTTATGATCAGTACCGATGACGGCGGCTTAAGCCCGGATGCAGATTTCGGGATTGTAAAAGCTGC
Source organism: uncultured bacterium (assembly GCA_964638715.1). Lineage (GTDB taxonomy): Bacteria > Armatimonadota > Hebobacteria > CAIYQO01 > CAIYQO01 > JBAXQQ01. Next base: position 29,649 of record CAZWZF010000050.1, read on the forward strand.
TGTTATGGTTAATATCACTCCTCCGCCACAGCGCGGCGGCCCTGGTCCGGGACAAGGACAAGGCGGCAATCGTCAAGGCGGTGGTGATAACAGAAACAGACCCGGCGGCGGACCCGGTCAGGGCCAGGGTGGCCAAGGTCAAGGTGGTCAAGGCGGCCAGGGTGGCGGTTTCCGTCCCGGTGGCGACAATAGAAACAGGCCCGGTGGCGGTCCTAACCAGGGACCCGGCGGTCAGGGTAATTTCCAGAATCGCGGTCCTAATCGTCCGCCAGTTATACCGGCAGGTCCTCCTCCAGACCCGGCAGCAGCCAAACCAGGTGCCGCCAAGGTAGCTGGACCGGCAAAGAAAAAACAAAAACGTACTGTATTTGGCGATAAAGATAATAAGCCGTTTGCAGCCAAAAAGCCAGCAACAACATTTACCAGTACAACGATTAAGTCACGCAAGAAACGAAGTAAAGATGCTACCAAGAGCAATCCTGACCAGTTGACCCGTGATATTCCGATAATCATAACCGGCCACATAACAGTTGGCGAGTTGGCAGAGCGCGCCCTTATTTCACCGGCTCAAATTATTACCCAGTTAATTAGCATGGGCACACTGGCAACTGTTAACCAGCAGATTGAACCGGCATTGGCCGTTGAAGTTTTAGAAAAACTGGAAATTGAAGCATTATACGAGAGCGATCTTGTTGAACACGCCGATTGGCGCTTATCCGCGACTTCCAGCAGCAACGATGAAACCGCCGGCGAAACGCGCCCGCCAGTAGTAACCATTCTTGGCCACGTTGACCATGGTAAAACTACCCTGCTTGACTCTATTCGCAAAACAAGCGTGACCGAGTCGGAGTTTGGCGGAATTACCCAGCATATCGGTGCTTACCAGGTTACCATCAACGACCGCAAGATAACCTTCCTGGATACCCCGGGACATGCGGCATTTACCGCCATGCGTGCCCGCGGTGCCAACATGACAGACATTGCTGTCCTGGTAGTCGCGGCAGACGACGGCATTCAACCGCAAACCGTTGAAGCTATCGACCACGCCAAGGCGGCGAAGGTTCCCATCATTGTTGCCATTAATAAAATTGATTCCCCAGGCGCACAGGTTGAGTCAGTCAAGCAGCAGTTAACCATTCACGAATTAGTTTCTGAGGAATGGGGTGGCGATACCATCATCGTTGAAGTATCCGCTAAGAAAAATATCAACATCGACCAGTTATTGGAGATGATCCTGCTGGTAGCTGATGTTGCCGACCTAAAATCCGATGCAACCAAGCCGGCGCGCGGTGCTGTTGTCGAGTCAAAACTTGATAAACAGCGCGGCCCAGTGGCAACCGTCCTGGTACAGGAAGGAACCCTGCGAGTTGGCGATGCCATCGTAGCAGGTATGATTTCCGGTAAAATCAGGGCAATGGCAGATGAACACGGCAAGCCGATGAAAGAAGCCGGTCCGTCTACCCCGGTGGAAATCACCGGTTTATCCGAAGTACCGGTGGCAGGCGACCTGTTTATCACCGTTGCTGACGAAAAAGTAGCAAGAACAATTGCGGAAGACAGAAACCTGAAAGCGCGCGACGAAAGACTGCAGGCTCACGTATCACTGCAAAACCTCAGCAGTTTGGTCGCCAGCGGCCTGGTGAAAGACCTGAACCTTATTATCAAGGCAGACGTTGCTGGTTCTATTGAAGCCATCAGCCAGGTTCTCAGTCAGATTGAACATACAGAAATCCGCGTAAATATCATCCATGCCGGCGTCGGCGATGTCACCGAATCCGATGTCCTGTTGGCATCAGCATCCAACGCGATTATCCTCGGTTTCCATGTGAAAGCAGAATCACAAGCCCGATTAATGGCAGAAGAAGCAAGTATCGACGTTCGCATCTACCAGGTTATTTATGACCTGGCAGACGATGTACAAAAAGCGATGATAGGCATGCTGACCCCGATATTCGAAGAATCAATTCTTGGAAACGCGGAAGTCCGCATGGTATTCAAAGTATCCCGCGTCGGCGTAATTGCCGGTTGTTATGTCAAAAACGGCTTAATTCGCAGAAACGCCAAGGTACATATCAAGAGAAATGGCGAAACCATTCACACCAGCAACCTCGATTCGCTGAAACACCTTAAAGAAGAAGTACGCGAAATGGCTTCCGGTTTTGAATGCGGTATCGGAATAGACGGATATTCCGATTGGGAAGAAGGCGACGTTATAGAATGCTTCATAATGAAAGAGCTTCGCCGCGAAACACTATAAATCAAATAACTAATTTGCCGCGGTATAAAAACCGCGGCATTTTTTATAGACTTGTCAGGAAATAATGAATGTGTAGATTTTGAGGCTTTTTTTCGACAGACAAGGCGTTTATTTTACATTTTGTCTGGATTGACAAACGTAAAATGAACAACGCTGTATGGCGGAAAAAGAGTCCAAAAGATGCCATTATTTATTTCCTGACAAGTCTAATGGAAAAGTAATGACAGAAGAAATGATAATAGATACCCAGGCTGCTGATAATAAAAGCGCTGGCCGCGCATTAGCTATCAATGCAGCCATTGTTTCAGGTGGTATGGCGCTAAGTCGGGTTATCGGATATGTGCGCGAAAAAGAACTGTTGCGTATATTCGGCGATACCGATATCAGCGGAGCCTATAACCTCGCATTCGTCGTTCCCGACCTGTTTTACAACCTGCTTGCCGGTGGCGCATTAGCGGCGGCATTTATCCCGGTATTCTCCAGTTATTTAAATCGCGGTGATAAAAAATCTTCTGATATCATCGGCAGCAGTATTGCGCAGATATTAGTGATATCAATGATTGTAGCTATAACAGTCTGCTATATATTCGCCCCTCAATTAGTGACTGGCGTCAAAATGATGGGGGCGGAGAACGCGATTAAACCGGAATATTTCGATCTAACAGTTAAATTAATGCGCATTATGTGCTTCATGCTGCTGTTCACCGCATTATCCGGGCATCTTACTGGTATCTTGCAATCAAATAAAAAATTCGTCATTCCGGTCATTGTATGGCTGGGATATAATTTCGTCATATTACTTGGTATCGAACTATTTAGCCAAATGCAATTATTTGGCGGTTCAAAGCTGCACCCGGCTATAGAAGGCGTATCATTCAGTGTGGTGCTGGCAGCGATAATTATGGTGCTAATTCAAATACCGGCGGTAATAAAAACTGGCTTTAAATTCAAATTTGGAATCAATCTTAAACATGACGGGGTAATGCAGGTAATAATGTTATTCCTGCCGGTAGTTGTCAGCCTGGCAATGGGGCAAATCAATTTAATGCTGCTGCCTTTGATTATGGGAGCAAAATTTGGCCTGCCTGCAGTTACTGATATTCGCGCGGCAAATCGCCTGGTACTGCTTCCACTTGGTCTTTTCGGTATTGCCATCTCTACAGCCGCTTTCCCCACTTTGGCGCAACAGGTTGCTTTAAATCAATTAACAGAATTTCGCAAAACGATTTCACAATCATTAAAAGTAATTTTACTGCTCTCAATTCCTTCGGCTGCGGTGCTTTTTGTATTGGCTACCCCCATTACTTATTTATTATGGGGTGGTGGTAAATTTGGCGAACAAGGTGTGCAAGCGTCAGCATTTGTACTCGTCTTTTTTGCATGGAGCCTGGTAGGACTGGGTGTAGCAAATATCATCAACCGTGCGTTTTATGCCATGCATAATAGTCTTGTGCCGGCAAGTGTCAGCGGCTGTATGGTGCTTGCAAGTTATTTTCTGGCAAAATGGATGTCAGGTACTACTGAATTGAAGTATGCCAGTGTGGCAATGGCTACATCATTAACAACAGTAATCAGCACCATAGTGTTAACTGATATCTTGCGACGTAAAGTAAACGGCATTAATGGCCGTGATGTATTTATAACCACATTAAAAATTATTTTATCAACTGTCGTTATGTCGGCAGTCATGTATCTGGTAGCTTATAAATTTGCACCTGTGACTCCTCTATTTGGCGTAGTTATTACCAAGTTCGGGTGGATTGCACCCGCTATTCCGACAAGTCGTGAATTAGCACATGTGGTAAATACCCACATCCCACATCGACAAATTTTAATCCAGGTTTTAGCGGCAATTTTATCCGGTATGTTCAGTTACGCGGTGATGTTAAAACTGTTGCGAGTGCAGGAGTTTGAGATGGTTTTGCAGAAAATTATTATTAAAATTAGAAAATCAAAATGACGGGGTAAATGGTGTGACTGCTAAATTAATTACTGATGACAGCGTTATAGAAAAAGGCCGTGAAATATTAATACAGGAAAGCCAGGCGATTACCGCAATGGCTGAAAGACTGGGTGAAGAGTTTGCCCGGGCAGTAAATATAATATTAGCCTGCAATGGACGCGTTGTTACCACCGGAATGGGTAAAAGCGGCGCAGTTGCGCGTAAAATAGCCGGTACTCTGGCAAGCACAGGAACCCCTTCGTTATTTTTGCACCCGGCGGAAGGCGTACATGGCGACCTGGGGATGATAACCACCGGCGACGTGCTGATAGCACTTTCCAACAGCGGCGATACCGAGGAATTAAATGCTATACTGCCTGCAATCGCCCGCATTGATGTACAAATTATCGCCTTAACCGGCCGCACCGATTCTTCGCTGGCAAAAGCCGCTACAGTAGTATTGGATACTGGCGTTGAGCGCGAAGTATGCCCGTTTAACCTGGCTCCCACCACCTCAACAACCGCGCAAATAGCCATGGGAGACGCTTTGAGCGTTTCTGTGATGCTGAAACGCAGTTTTACCACCGAAGATTACGCCCGTTTGCACCCGCGCGGCGCGTTGGGACGGCGATTGCTGCTGACCGTTGGCGACATCATGCGAACTGGCGACGCATTGGCAATGATTGAGCCGGAACACGAATTGAAAGAAGCACTGTTTGCCATCACCCGCGCCCATGCCGGTGCAGCAGTTGTGGTGGATAAAATAGGCAGCTTGGCCGGATTAATCACTGACGGCGACATCCGCCGCGCCTTACTGAGCGACGAAAAAGCACTGCATAAACCATGCTGCCAATTCATGACCCAGCACCCGCGCACCCTGACCACCGATCTGTTAGCTGCCGAATCCCTGAATATAATGCAGGGACCACCGCAAATAGGCGAAATGCCGGTAGTGAACGAAATCGGTGTAGTTGTAGGGATGTTAATGTTAAAAGATTTACTGAAAGCGGGAATAATTTAGGAAGAGAGAAGGGTGAGGAGAGAAGAGAGAAAATTCCCCTCCTTTGGAGGGTTAGGGGAGGTCGATTTCAGTCGTGCAGACGATTTCAAACGATTTCTGACAGATGGGTGTAAATCAGTGAAGGTGATGAATAGGAAGGATGGCAGGATAAGGGGACTGGCTTGAATACTACAACTATCAGTATGCTTCCAATCACCAGCAAACACAATATTCGTGCCTGTACCCGAAAAGTAAGCCACCCGGAACGGAAGAGGATATGACTACGACAAAGCGAACGTATCTCTAACATTGGCTTATAGGAAGGTAATATGAAATCGACGTTTACGGATCAATATAGAGATCGTGTCGTGCAAAATCTACTCCCTACGACAGCCTTTGACGGGAAATTTGCTCCTTCCGCCACAATTGAAGAACGTATGGCGTATTATCACACGCCGGGTGTTAGCATAGCCATCATCGATGACTATGAAATTTCCTGGACCGCCGGGTTTGGTGTAGCGGATGCCAATTCCACCAGACTGGTGACGCCAAATACGCTATTTCAGGTCGGGTCCATTAGTAAACCTATCTTTACATTGGCGGTGATGCATCTTGTTCAGGAAGGAATAGTCGACCTTGATGCTGATGTCAATTCCTATCTGATTTCCTGGCGAATTCCGGAAAACGAGGGCTGGCAGCCGCGCATCACATTGCGTCACTTACTAAGTCACACATCTGGCTTAACCGTGCAGATGTTCCCCGGCTACTTTTATACAGAACCACTGCCCAGCATCGTGCAGATTCTCAATGGTGCCCCCCCCGCCAACACACCGAAAGTGGAAGCGAATATATTCCCGGGCATTCAATTTTGCTATTCCGGCGGTGGAATGGTAGTTGCCCAACAGGTACTTGTTGATTTGCTAGGTAAACCCTTCACTGAAATAATGCGGGAGTTGGTACTGACACCGCTTGGTATGCACGACAGTACCTATGAACAACCTCTTCCGGCACATCGAGCCCAACATGCGGCGACGGCACATCTATGGAAAGGGGTTCCGTTACCGGGGAAATGGTATTGTTATCCGGAAATGGCAGCGGCTGGTCTCTGGACAACCGCATCAGACCTTGCCAAAGTCGGCGTGGAGTTGATGGGGGTATTGCAGGAGAAAAAAGCACCGCGCCTGCTCTCCAGGCATACAGTCAAAGCGATGCTTACCCCGCAATTGCCGGACCAGCAAGAGGGGCAGCATTATTTTGGCTTGGGGTTTGAATGTGACGGCAAAGATGAAGGGTTCTACTTCTCGCATAGTGGCTGGACTGAAGGTTATATAACACAGTTGCGTTTTTACCCCAACCTTGGCAAAGGTGCTGTTATCATGATTAATTCAAATGAAGGGTATCCACTGCACGATGAAATCATCCGCTCCATTGCTAAAGAATATCAATGGCCCGACGTCTTTCCTGAGTCGAAAACCCCTTACGCTTTAACACAGCTTGACGGTTATCTCGGCACATATCTGACGCCAACCGGGTTATCGATGGTAGTGACCCTCAACGATACACATCTCATGCTGCAACTCGCAAAGCAGCCTCCTATTCGCATTGTGCCGACATCAGAACTCGAATTTACCATTCCTATCTTGAATGCAAGCGTTGTTTTTGAGAAAGATAACAATGGTCAGATCATAAGTCTTACCCTGACACAGCCAGGAAAGCAGATCAAAGCGCGGAAGCAGTAATGCGCATCATGTACTTACGGAGGATTCATGATAGATTCTCGACATTAGCAAATATACCATCAGTGTCTTTACTCCCAACTAAAAAACTTGGAGTAACGGGGTGGAAGTTCAAGCAGACGAGTATGAAACCCCAGTCACCTGAGATTAATCCCTAACCCCGCAACATTAAGTGATATACACAAATAATATCCATTTCTTCCCGCC